>JABSRN010000065.1 GCA_013214025.1 Polyangiaceae bacterium | reverse complement strand
TTCGCTACCCCCCCCCCGCACCCGGGTCCTATCGATGTATTTGGATCCGCCCGGCGTCAGCACGTCGGACCTTGTGTAAAGGCATGCGCAGCCATCAGCGCCAGCACCCGGGTCATTCCCATCATTTTCGTTACCGCCCTGGACCACGAGCCGCAGCACCTGCTGCGGGGCTACGAATGCAGAGCCATCGACTACATCCAGAAGCCCATCGAGTCTCTCATCGTGAGAAGCAAAGGTCGCCATCTACCGACGCCTCATGTCCCAGCGGCTCGAACTACAACAGCAAGCGGAGGAGCTGCGGCGAGCCACCATCGGGATCGAGATCGCCAGTCGGGCGAAAGCCGATTTTCTGGAGACGATGAGTCACTAGATCCGTACCCCGATGAACGGCGTGATCGGCACCTCTGAATAACGGCTCGACTCAGCGCTGGAGACGGATCAGCTGGAGCTTCGTGCGAGTGATCCAAAGCTCGGGGCGGGCGCTGCTCACGATCATCCACGACATCGTCGATTTTTCCAAGATCGAAGCTGGCAAGATCGCTGCAACAGCTCCTGCAGCGATAAGCCTGAGCACGGGGTCACCGCAGCACCGCGTCACCGACGCTAAGGCAATTCGGCGACGGTCACCGACGAAGCACCGACCGCGCCCTCTGCGAACCCCAGCTCCACGGTGCGGCCCTGTCGCTGCGCGATGAGCGGTGCCAACTCGACGTTGCTATCGCCGGGCCCGAGCCGCCATCCCCCGCGCAACAGTTCGCCCGCGTACAGCGAGCGCAGCGCCGCCGGTCCCAACGGGAACTCATACAACACGAGAGTGGCCCGCGCCATCTGGGCCGATAGTGTTCGGCGGCCACCGCGAGGTCGAGGAAAGTTCACCAAATCGACGCCCGGGGCATCACCACGTGCGGGGAACATCGCACTGATGTCGAGCGAGCCTTGCGGCCGCAAAGACAACAGCGCCGTTTGACCATCGCCCCGCTGCACCAGCTCAAAGGCGACCCGAGTACTGCCGCCCAATAACGAAAGTTGCGCCAAGTTCATCAGCGTCAGGAGCCGACTCGGAGCCGCGATGCGATCGGTAGCCGGGACCCGAGCAGTAGCCGGTCGCAAGCAGATCACCGTGCCCGAGTCCTCGCCAGCTCTCGCTAAGCTCTGGCCTTGCTGACGATCGCATCGCGACTCCAACTCAGCGACTACCGCTGCCACCGACAATGGGCTGCGCGAACTCTGCGCGAGGATTTTCAGACCGTTGAGTTCGAGCTCGGAGATGCTAGCATGACCGCTAATCCACGATTGAGATAACAGCGCCCGCCCCACCTCTTCTAAAGCTCGATTCACGTCGGCCCGGGCCCGGCCCATGCCCCCCAGAGCCACACAAATCTGCAGGCCCATGAGCAACGCAACCACCCGCAGCCATCGCCCTAGGTCACATCCCGGCGCCCGCGCCCGCCAGCGTATCAGTCCCATAAATCGTCCCACAGCTCGCCAAAAATGTCGGCGAGCTTCGATGGTTTGACGTTGCACGCCAGGTGGTAAGAAACCGACCCGTGTTCAGCGTTCGGCGATACTGAGCTTCGCCCCTTGACGACGATGCGGCTACGCGCCGTCACGGACTGCCCGAGGAAGCCCCCCAGTTGTTTATCGACTTGGCCTTGGATGCCGCTCGCCACTTTGTCGCTCTGGGAAGTACCCCCGGTCAACGGATCCGTTTCATAGCTCCCCGCCACTGCCTCCAGTTCCTCGTTCCCCCTCGGCGCCCCCACAATGTCCTCGCATCCCGGGGGCACATCCCGGCAGTGGGCCGCCGAGTATTGCCACGCACAACTGCGAACCCGAACTAGCGCTTCCTGGCGAGCTGAATAGTGGCGACCTAACTCGGCTGTACCGATCATCAATAGCGTCATTACGGGCAGCGCGATGGCGGCTTCCACCGTCGCCACGCCGCGCTGAGCCCACCAGCATCGCGAGGGCAGCCACACCGGCACCGCCTTTGCGAATCTCCGCCGTAGGCTCGCGCCAAGGACTAGTGGACCACCAGCTGGGACATCAAATCCAGGTCCCCTTCGATGTTCTGGCAATCGCTGCCGCCGGCCTCTGTGCATGCCTCCTGTTCGGTCGCCGGGGGCGTGCGGTTGCTCAAATTCTTCTTGTCGGCTCTGCCTTCGATACGCTTTGCCGGCGCCGGCAGGGAAAAGCGGCGCAACCGAGCCGTCCAACTCATGTTCCACATCCACTCGGCGCGGGCGCGGCTGCCGTTGTGCGCGTGATAATACTCCGCCTGGGCCACATAGAGGCGGGTCAGCGACTCCAGCGGGATGCCGGAGTCCACTTCTTGAGCTGCCAGGGCCCGAAGCCCTCGCTCGGTCTTGCCATCTACCCCTTGTCGCAGCACCACCGTTCGGATCTGAAAGTCTTCGCCCCCTAGATCGACCCCATCAGCCATCTTGTGGGGAGCCATTTTATTGCCGCCTCGGCCCAGCTGTTCGCCCCCCATCTCGACCTTTACTGTCTCCTGGCGAGAACAGCTGAGCAGCTGCGCTACCTCTTTGAGATCGACAAACAACGTGGCGCCATCCCCCGTTGGGGGTTCCGGCCAGCCCCGGATGCCGGAAGCCGTCTGCACAGCATCCAGCAAGTTGGTGCACAAAGGTGTCGTGCCCTCCTGCCCCGGAGAACGTACTCGGCTCGCCCAGCCTGCGCCGACCGCTTGAGCGTGGAGTCCGCACGGTGCGTGGTTCGCCTTCTTCAGCGTTGAGCGTACGCTGTGCTCGGACTGAATGCGCCACAGACGACGGCGCGCGTCCCAGACAACCCACGCGTCGAGTATTCGCTCTTGCCAGACCCATTGCCCCATAGCCGTTCTGAGGGGGTCGCATTGCCGCCGCGCCTGCTCGGCGTTCTCTTCGAAGGGGCTGCCCGCTCCGCAACGACTCGCCGTGCACTCCCCGGTGGATTCGGAATAGCTTGAGGCTCTGGCTAATTGCTCCGCCTCTCGGCAAGCCGCCTCATCCGGGGCTCCGCCGTTGGCGCCCTCTTCACAGCGATCCATGGCCCCGTTCCTCGGATAGTGACGGGTCACTGTAGATTCGTGCTTCGGTGCCTTGCCGCCCTTGTTTCCGCAGAACCATTTGGAAAACTTATTGGTCATCGATCCGCTCGCAGACTCCAAGGGCGCCGTGATCGAGCTCATGCCTATCCAGTCAAAGGGAGTCATCAACACGTCGGCGACCTCTTCGCCGGCACGGGAGCAGAGTTCTTTGAACTGGTCGGTCTCTACCGGGAGGGTCCAACGCCCGGGAATGGCAAAACCCACCCGGGCCTCGGGGCGATAGTGCCGCACCACTTCGGCCAATACGTCCGCCTCGGAGGCCACGGGGGTTGTGGCGCGCACCACGCGCTCGGTCTGGTGCAGCCCCTTCAACATGGGCGTCACCACACGATTGAGAGCACGAAAGGTGTCGTCCGCCACCTTGGCTTGTTTCGCGAACACCGGCACCAACGGAGCCGCCGCACCTCCGGAAATCACGGCCATGCCCGCGGCCACCGTGGTGCCCAACACCGCCAGCCCCTGCACCACGCGCACCGCGATGAGCAGCATCACCAAAGCCAACATGATGAGATTGACGAAGACAATCAGATTCATCCCGCGGGCGTGCAACACCGCAGCGGACAAGGCCGACGCGTCGGCTGCATCCTGAGCCCGCTCCCGAAGGTGCAATGTGTCTCCGATACCCGTGAGCGTGTACATCATGCCCACCAGAACGATCGCGAAGAATACGCAACACACCATGATCGCCCCACGCTCGTCGGTCACACCCTGGGCGCCGCGAGACAGGCACGTCATGTACCGCCCCCAACGCATCCGCCGTGATAGCAGGCGCCTTGATTCGGCAAACTCACCTCCGCCTCCAGCACGACGAATCTGGCGCCAGTGAGCAAATGCGCCGCCAACAGGATGGGCCGCTCCACCCGATCGAACTCAGCGATCAGGTAGCGCTGTCGCTCCGACGCATTCAATCCGCGGCCGCGAATCTCAGAGATACGTTTGTAAAACAGATCCGGCCGGGACGGCTCAAAGCTCTCGACGGCTTTCTGAAACTCCTTCGCGACTTCGCCAAAGCCCGCAAGATCGTAAAGCGGCCGGCAACCGAAGCGGTCCACCAGCGGGACCTGACAGTAGTACAGGTATGTCACGTGCAGAGTGACCAGCCCCTGGGAGACCACCTGATCGATGACCACAGAACTGCCCGGAGCTTCCCGTAGAGTCACGGCGGTCATCGTCGGCGTATACAGCGCATAACCAACGGCGAGGCGTCCGAGAGCACTCGCTCCAAAGATTGTCGACAAGGCCCCCCCGGAAACCGCGCGACCGGCACTGGGGGACAAGGCCGCGAGCGGCGCGTAAGCGGCTCGTCGAATCATACGCAGTCGTGAATTTCCGGGCATCAACACCCCAGCCAGCCCCGACGCGGACCCGCTCGATGCCCCAGAATTTCCGGGAGCCGCGCCACCAAGCACGGCGGCGAGCCAGCTATCGCCGGAGTCGTCGCCCCCGCCCAGGGTCAAGAGATCCCCCCGCGGCACGCCACCATGGCGTTCGGGATCTTCATCGAGCACCACGATGGCTGAGCGAGCGGCACGAAGGGCCGCGTCGGCCACGACCAGTTTGGCTGTGTAAAGTAGCGCGATGTGGACGCCAGCCAAAAACAAAAGAAAGACCGGCACAAAGCAGAGCAAAAACTCGAAATAGACTGCACCCCGCTGGTCTTGCCTCAAGCCCCGCCGCCGACACAGCAGACACTCCATCCGGCGTAGGCACACGGCCCGGCGCTGGCGCAACCACCGGCGCAAGCTCACCGGCCTAGCCATATCCACAACCAAGGCGTGCGGAGGACCATCAAACAGACGGCCGCCACGGCGATGCAGGGACCGAGACGCAGAGAGCGCCTAAGCTCGTGAGCCATGTCGCTAGCGCCGTCGTCACCCACGTCGCATTCACAGCGTGCCCGGTGTGAGGGCTCGACGACAGGGGTCAACCCGGTCGTCGATGGCGCCAACTGGTAGCTGGAGCCTGAGAAAACTCCGAAAAAACGCACTCGGAGCGCCGATGCCAGCGTGCTCCACAAACAGCCTCGCCACGTGAGCCACAGCATCGCCCCGGCACCGGCCAGGCAATACGCGACCCACTGAACTTCCAAACCGAAGCCCGGACCCGCGACACAACCTAGGGCAGCGAACAACTTGACATCGCCTCCCCCGATGCCGGCTCCGCGACTGCCGATGTAGATCAACAATGGGACGGCGCCGCAGATCACGAGCCCACCGACACACAGCCAAAGCCCCGAGGCGCCCGCGCTGACCCCGTGAAATACAGGGGACATCGCGATGACCGGGAACGTGAGCCAATTGGGAATACGCCCTCCTTTGGCGTCCGTGACGGCCGCCACCAATGTGATGAGGGCCGCCGCTAGGTAGATGAAATTCATGGCGAGAAGACTTCCGGAGGGCGCTACTTCTACTCTCCCATCGCTTCGATATTGACTCGCGCGCCGTCAACGTGTTTCTCAACCGCTTCTCCGAACTCCCCCCAGGTCCCGATCGCGATCATCGCGATCAACGCGAGCACAATCACGTACTCTACGGTGGTGAGGCCTCGGGTATCGGCAGTGAAGCCTTCGAGTCCGACGTTGAGCCAGGCCTTCAGTTTCACGAGGGCCTGGCGCGGGGTGTATTTCTGCATGACAAATCTCCAATTTCGGGCGCTTGCCCGGGCAGCCTTCATTGGCTAACGCCAGCTCTTCGGTCAGCGCCGCCGGCAGTTGCTAGAAAAAGCCCAACAAAGCGCTGCAGGCCCGCCCGGTAGGCCCTAACAGCTAGGGAATGGGCAGCAGCAACCAGAGTTGCTGCGCCAGAAAATACGACCTCAAGGGGCCCAGCAATCCGTAAACTGCGAAGCTGACGCCCACGGCCACCAGGGAGAGCAGAACGGCATACTCGACAGTAATGACCCCCCGTTGTCGAATTCGACGGTAAGAAATTCGGCGATTCGGTACGTCATCGTGCCCGGCGCGCTGGGCACCGCCGGACCCGCCGGCCATTTCCGAAATTTCTGGGCAGTTCGACATGCAGCGACTCTCGGCCACTGCCACCCTCAGTTGCGCGCTGTCAGCTTCAAATCGCTGGGAAGCGCAACTCAGTTCCTCCAGAGAACGATGTAGTTGACGGTGCCTTCGTCCACACGAAAGTCGTCGACCCCGACCTCGCCATCCACACTAACCATGTCCAACACGCCCAAACACGATGCTTGAATGGAGATGATCACCGATTTGGTTTGGGATACTTTCGGAAGTCCCGTAACGCTGAGGGTCGCTCGGTTCTCATCCGGATCTACCGTAAGATCGAAGCTTCCGAGGCCGCGTGAAGTGAGCGCATAGGCCCGCGGAATCAGCTGCAGCAAGCCTTCCGGCGTGCCCACCAGTTTGAGCACCCCCTTCACCATCGCGTCGAAAAGAGACATGCTCGACAACGTGCCAGCGAAGCGGCGCCAGAACTCAATGCTGCCCTCTGCTCCTGCTTCTTCGTAAAGCGCCTGTCCCAACTTATTGGTGAGCTCGACGGGAAGCCAATCCGTCGCCCCCGCCTCATCGATGACAGTCAAGGCCTCGGCCCCGACGCGCTCGGCAACGCGCTCTCCCAATCCTCGGGGTAACACCAACATGGCGCGCTTCTGCGCTTGAATCAGACTGGCTCGGTAGGCGGGTTCCATCACGATGACTCTAGATTCACTGAGCATAGCACTCTACACAGTGGCGCCAACGCGAGCCGATGGCGGATTATTCCGACGCCGCTAAAGCAGTGTCGAGCGGGCAGACTTCGGCACAGGGTTCGGCGCAGGGAGCAACCGATTCGAGCTGCCGAATATTCTCCGTCCCGAGGTCAACTAGTCGGATTAATTCTAAAGACCTTCCTGTAGATGGACGTTCATAGAACGTGGCGGCAAACCGCCCTTGCTCACAGGCCGACGCATGCCCCTATTTGATGCCGACCTCATTCAAATCGGTCTGATGTCCCGGCAGCAGGTCACCACAGTTCTGGCCAGCCGGGATAACTCCCGACCGCGTCTCGGAGAGCTCGCGCGGAACCACAGTAAACTCAACGTTCGCAGTGTATTCCGCCTCCTCGGAAAACAACACAGCAGTTCACTTCCGTTCGACCAGCTCGCGGTCAGCATGGGCCTGCTAGACAGCAACGATCTGGGCGCGCTCTTACGGGAACAGCACCAAGACACGCGATCCTTCGAAGACATCTTGGTCAAACACGGGTTGCTGACCCGCGACCAGGCCAAGAACGCCCAACAGGATTTCCACGAGCAGTTCGCCCCCAACGCCCGTTCGGTATCCGCCCACGAAGTGGAATCTGATAGAGCTGCTGGCAGCGCGCAGCCAAGCCGCCGGCCTCGCGGCACCGTTTGAGGTCAAGGCCTTTCCTGACGTCATCCAACGCGCCATCACCGTGCTGGCTAAGCCCGGCATTGGACTGCCAGAGGTCATCGCCACCGTGGAAAAAGACCCCGCCATCATCGCCAAGCTCATTCGGCTCGCCAACTCCGGCCTGTACTTCCGCGGCGTCACCTGCAGCAACATCGCAGAGGCAGTATCTCGACTGGGAGCCCGTGACTGTTCCGAGCTACTGATGGGCATCGGGCTGTTCGCTCGCTTTGAGCATCTCGACAAACTGGGCCGGCTCATTGCCTCGGAGTCGGCGTACTGGCCCGCACCATCGCGAGTCGTCAGGGCCGCACCACCGTCGGGCAGGCCTTCCTAGCGGGCATGATACACGACGTCGCCAAGCTGCTTTGCATCCAGGAGGAGGCTACGCCGTACGACGAGCTGCCCGCGGAGATGTTTCAGATCCCCAATCCATTGCATCACGTAGAACGCCAACGTCTACTTCACGACCACGCCGCGCTCGGCCGGCTCCTACACCGGACTACCCCCCCTTCTTCTTCTTGCTTCGGGGACTCTTGGTGCCTGACTTCGGCGACATAGGTTCGATGTTCTCCGCCGCAAAGGCCGCCATCAGCTGACTGCGGTCCTGGGCTTTAGTGATCGCCTCCTCCGGAGTGATAGCTCCTCCCTTAACCAGCGCTACCAGGCTATCGGCCATCATGCGCATGCCGAGCTTTCGGCCCGTTTGCATCACGCTGGCCAGCTGGAAGACCTTTTGCTCTCGAATCAAGTTCGACACCGCCGGGATCCCGATCAAGATTTCGTAGGCGGCGACCCGACCTCCGTTGGTCTTCTTGCACAAGACCTGCGCGATCACGCCCATCAGAGAACTCGAAAGCATCACTCGGATCTGCGACTGACGGTCCGCGGGAAATTGGTCGATGATGCGGTCTACCGTGCTCGCCGCTGACGAGGTGTGCAGCGTACCGAAGACCAAGTGCCCGGTTTCTGCCGTCTCCAACGCGATTTCGATGGTCTCCAGATCGCGGATCTCACCCACCAAGATGATGTCTGGATCTTCTCGTAGAGCGGCTCGAAGCGCGTCTTTGAAGGAATCCGTGTGCTGCCCCACCTGGCGTTGATTAATCAAACACCGCCGGTTCTCGTGAACAAACTCGATGGGATCCTCGATGGTGATGATATGCGCCGATCGGTTACGGTTGATGTAGTCCACGAAGGCATTCAACGTTGTCGACTTGCCGGAACCGGTCGGCCCAGTGACCAGCACAAGACCCTTTTGCAGTGTGGAGAAGCGATGCAGGATTTCACTGGGGATGCCCAGATCTTCGCCGGTCATGATGTCGCTGGGGATGATTCTGAACACACCGCCCACCCCGCGTCGGTCCACAAACATGTTGGCGCGGAATCGCGCCTTGCCCGGGATCTCGTAGGCAAAATCCGTGTCTCTACGCCGCGTAAACTCTTCCCGATTGAGAGGAGGCACAATGGGCCAAAGCATTTTCTGTACGGCTTCCGGCGTGAGCTGAGCCTGGTTCGTCAGCGCGCGCATGTCGCCGTCGACCCGAATCATCGGCTTGACCCCCGAGCAGATGTGTAGATCGGATCCCTTGGTCTCCAGCAAAATGGTCAGCAAACGATCAATATCTGCACTGGAGCCCCCCGAACGCATGGCGCTGGCTGCCACAGGGCCCCCCTGAGGTGCAGCGCTGGCGGCCGCCGTTTCCCGCGCCCGCTTTTGTTGATTTTGGAATACCTGCTGCTGTTGTTGAAGCTGCAGTTGGGCCTTCTGCAGGGCGTCTCGCTGTTGGACCAGCTGGGCCTGCGCCGCAGCAAGCGCCGCCGCTTGCTGCGCCGCCGCTTGCTGCGCCGCCGCTTGCTGCGCTGCCGCTTGCTGCGCCGCCGCTTGCTGCGCTGCCGCTTGCTGCGCCGCCGCTTGCCGCGCCGCCTTGGCTTTGGCTAGTTGAGTCGCGCCTCCCGACGGTTCCGGGCCTATAGCAGGCGACGCCGATTCTTCGGGCTCGATCTCCACGACGCCATCATCGGAATTGAGAGTGACAGCCACCGCCTCCTCTTCCGTCGGCAGCAACTCAATGTCGTCCGTAATGTCTTCAGCAAACTCGGCGCCGTCTTCCGCGGTAGGCTCTCGAACCTGACTCAAGGCGAAGGTAGCGCGCAGCTTGCCGTTTTTCATGCGGGCCGAAACCGGTAGGATCCCGACATCTGGGATCTTCACGTCCCAAGTCGCTTCACCCAGCGAAAGATCCATTTGCGCTTGGGCGGTGAGGATGCCGTCCACCAAGCCTTCGATGGCGGCTGAATCGTACTTCTTGCGACCGAGCGCGGCGTCCTTGCCCTTCACGACCACCACGGGTGGGTAACCCGGAACAAGTCGCATCTCAGTGGCTCCGGCTTTGAGTGCGCCAACGACGATACGCGACAATCTCATTCATGCTCCTGGAGTTCGGCGACACAAGCGGTGATGCGACGGTTGACCCGATGGCTTCGATATCCCGACCGACGTGCCCAGGAAAGAGCCAGGTGCCTGCGATTCGTCGGGCTACGAAAGCCTTCGTCCAGCGCCAGTTCGGGTTCCACAACCCCCAATGGTAGCCGAGGCTGCTTCTCGGTTCGACCGCTTTCCGCGGGATCATGCGGCTTCCGTAAACACAGTGGTATCGCCGCCACCCTGCGTTCGCCACCCTGCGTTCGCCGCCCTGCGTTCGCCGCCCTCCGCGTGGTGAGGGCCGCCAGAAAGCCGGGTGGTTCAGCGTAGGCGGGTCCCGGGGGGCTGCCAAACCGACCTAAACGGGCGGCTCGGGGCTCCGCCCCCCAGAAGATCTGTCGGCCCAGAAAAATGACAAAGCCCGCTGGCTTTGCCCCGACAACGGCGGCGGCGAGCGGGCACCCCTACTCGCTGAGGGCCCGGAACAGCGCCGTCGAAACATAGCGCTCACCGGCGTCCGGCAACATGACCACCACCCGTTTGCCCGCTAACTCAGTCTTGCCCAGGGAGATTGTCGCGGCCAACGCTGCCCCCGACGAGATCCCGGAAAGCACCCCGTCTCCGCGCGCCACCCGACGTGCCGCGGCCAAAGCCTGTTCTTCCGTCACACTGATCAGCTGATCGATCAGGGACGGGTCCAACACCTTGGGGATGAAGCCGGCACCTATGCCCTGAAGGTGATGGGCTCCCGCCGCGTCGCCTTGCAACACCGCTGCCCCTGCCGGCTCCACGCCGATGATTCGTAGCTCGGGGAGCCGCGGCTTCAGCGCCCGGGCCACACCCGTGATGGTGCCCCCCGTACCGATACCCGACACGAATACATCCAGCTGATGCTCACAGTCGGACCAAATCTCTTCCGCTGTTGTGCGTTCGTGGGCAGCCGGGTTGCTTGGGTTCTCGAATTGACGAAGCAGGACCGCGCCCGGAGTGCTGCGTCCCAGAGCTTCCGCCTGCTCGACAGCCTGGCGCATCAGTGTGCCCGGAGTCAGAACCACCGCCGCACCGTAGGCCTTCAGTAGACTGACCCTTTCACAGCTCATCGCTTCCGGCATCACTAGAGTGAGCTGATATCCGCGAGCAGCCGCCAGCATCGCCAATGCGATGCCCGTGTTGCCGCTGGTCGCTTCGATCAGCATGCCCCCCGGTTTCAAAGCACCGGATTGCTCCGCTTCGTCGACCATGGCGCGCGCCACGCGGTCCTTGACGCTGCCTCCCGGATTCACGCTCTCCAACTTCGCCAGTACCTCCGCCCCCAACTCACGGGAGAGTCGTGGGAGATGAACGAGCGGCGTCCCTCCGATGACGTCGAGTATGGACTTCAGAAAAGCCAAGACCGCAGACTAGATGACTACTGCCCATTCCGAAACCGTTTCGCCAACGGCCGCCCAGCCGTCTTCTCCCTGCAGCGCCTTAGCCCTGCAGACGGTTCACTAGCTCTCCAACGATCACCAGCGCCATGGTGAACACGATGGCCGCCAATCCTTTGCGTAGTCGAGTCGCAGATACGGACCGGGTCAGCTCCGCCCCCACCTGGGCGGACAGGCTCGAGCCCACCATCAACACCATGGCTAGACCCACGTGCACGTTGCCGTCGGCGTAGTGCGCGAGGGTGCCGACCACGGCGGTTAGCCAGGTGACGACGATACCGGTACCAGCCGCTTGTCGAAACGGAAATCCGTAGCCATAGAGCAGAATTGGGATCAACGCGATACCACCACTGGTGCCCAGGAAGCCGGACAAGAAACCCAAGAACAACCCGAGGTAGGCGATCCCCATGACGCTCACTTGGGGCATGGGAATGCTCAGTAAATCGATGTAGGGAGGCAGTCGCCAGCGACTCAGCGGTCCGCGCCTCACGTACTCAAGGTCTTCAAAGCCCCCGCGACCCTGCCACCAAAGAACGCCCGCGATACACAGCAGGAAAAAAACGTAAGCGCCGTAGAGGACAGCCGTCACGTCGATTTGCCCACGACCACTCGGCAGCGACTCGTTCAGTTCGGCGATGGCGCGGGCCCCGGCGGACACTCCTGCCAAGCTGCCCACGATCATGACGATGGCAAATCGAGGTTCGCCCTGTCCCATTTTGCGATGGCGAAGTGCCGCCGAGGTGGAGGATCCCACCATCTGGCAAAGGCCCGTGCCCACAGCGATCGGCATGGGAACACCGAACACCACAGAGAGCAGCGGCGTGAGTAAGAAGCCGCCGCCCACTCCGAACATGCCCGCCACGAGGCCCACAATCACGCCGAGCGCGATCAGCCCCGGGTAGCTGAGTACTTGCCCCGCTACCTCCAATGGCTACGGGCCCATTCAGATCGAGTAGTCGATAGGAGGGATGTCATCGCGACGAAACCGACGTCGCCGACGGTCGAGAAATTCAAACACGCCGTACATCAACCCACCCCAAGCGGCGGGAAGTAAAATGACGGCAACGGCTTCCATGACTCGCCAGGGTAGCACCGGCAACCGGGGGGATCGAATATGAGACGGGAAGCCCCGGCCGACCGCCCCTTCGGACGATGGCTGGCAGCGTGATTAGCCTACTCCTAGGCGCCCACACGACGTGGGTTGCGGGACCGTGCCAGAACGAACTTATTCTTCCGGCCGGCAGCTACTGCTAAACGAAGACGACAACTCTGTTGTTCCGCGCGCTGGAACCGCGCCCCAAAATTTGGCATTCTTTGGGTGCACCGCGGAAACTGTATCCCCAGCTCCCCGATATACATGACCGCCATTCCCTAGAGAATACGGCGGCACTGTCCGTACAAATACGGACACATAAAACGAAACACCCAGAGTATAGCGAATCGTCTCCCCTTCTCATGTCCATCCCACCCCCAACCCGTGTCTTGATCGTCGATGACCACCGCGTTGTCCGAGACGGTGTGCGTCGATACTTGCAAAGCTACGACGGCATCGAAGTGATTGGTACCGCGAGCGACGGTGAGGAAGCTGTTGGACTGGTCGCCGATCTCAAGCCGACCATCGTGCTGATGGACATCGATATGCCGAAGATGAACGGCGTGGACGCCACTCGGCGAATCAGCAAGATCTCCCCGAGCACCCGCGTCCTCGCCTTCACCGCCCACCATCGCGCTCCGCTCACCCGCGACATGGTCAAGGCGGGCGTCTGGGGAGTCATCGACAAGGGCAGCTGTGGTCCCGAAGAAATCGCCGCGGCCATCGCTCGTGTCGAAGAAGGCGAACGAATTATCCCTCCCGAGCTCGAAGCGGCCGCGCTCGAAGCAGATTCCGGAGAGACCCCCGAGCTATCTCCACGGGAGCGAGAAGTCTTACTACTTATCGCGGACGGTCTCACCAGCAAAGCCATCGGCGAAAAGCTCGGCATCGGATTGCGTACCGTGGAAACCTACCGCGAGAGACTTACGAACAAGCTCGGCATCCAAGGCACGGTCGGATTGACCAAGTGGGCGATTTCTCGCGGCCTGCTCAAAGCCGAGCAGTAGCCACACAGCAGTAGCCACACAGCAGTAGCCACCGAGCAGTAGCCGCACAGCAGTAGCCGCACAGCAGCCAGGTGCGGTCTCAGTCGAGACTGCTTCGCTGAGACCAGTCCTCAAAATGCACGTCGCTGGCCTCGAAGCGCTGAGAGAAGTGCTCAAAGGCGGAGTCCGCGGCGTCGCGCACCGAAGGAGCGTCACCGTGGAGTTTCTCGAGAGTGGTCACGCCATGCTGAGAGATCCCACAGGGCACGATCAATCGGAACAAGTCGAGGTCCATACTGAGGTTGAGCGCGAAGCCATGCATGGTGACCCAGCGTGACAGTCGCACGCCGATGGCGCCGATCTTATGTAGAGCCGTCGTCTTGCCCTGACCGGGCCATTCACTCCGACTGGTCGGATCCACCCACAGCCCCACGAGATCATCCACCAGGCCGCCCTGCACGTCGAAGGGGGCGATGACCTGGTTCATGGTGAAGGCCAGATCTCGAACATAGCGCCGCACATCGCAGCGCTCGGGTCGCAAGTCCACGATGGGGTAGCCCACCAGCTGTCCGGGGCCGTGCAAAGTGACGTCGCCCCCCCGATCCGTGCGCACTAGCTCAACACCGCGGTTCTCCAGCGCCTCGGGCGACGCCAATAGATTGGACCACTGGGCCGTCCGCCCGAGAGTGATCACCGGATCGTGCTCGACGAGCAGCATGCGGTCCACGCCCTCCCCCCGCTTGCGCTCTTCCATGAGCCGAACTTGGAGATCGTATACGGGACGATAAGAACGCCGACCTAGCCAGATACCCACTAGGGGACGCGATGTGGTTAGGGGACGCGATGTGGACATAACGACAGAGTGGACATGACTACTGAGGCATGTCTCGCCCGAGTTCACGCTGCTCTGCAAGCCAATCGTCGATTTTGTCCAAAAAAGTCGTCGCCACGTCCGGATCGAACTGAGTACCCGAACAGCTAACGATTTCTTTACGCGTTACGTCATGACTGAGCTTCTTGCGGTAGGCACGATCACTGGTCATCGCGTCGTAGGTATCGGCGACCGATATAATTCGAGCGATGAGCGGGATGCTCTGAGCGGACAGGCCCAGGGGATATCCTCCGCCATCCCACCGTTCGTGATGCAAGTGTACCCCGGGGATGACCGGTTGAATGAAATCGATGGGCTCCAGGATGTCGCGCCCATATTCCGGGTGCGCCTTGAAGGTCTCGTATTCTTCAGCCGTGAGCTTGCCCGGCTTATTCAGCTTCATGACACAGCCAATTTTTCCGATGTCGTGCATCAGAGCTGCTTGGCGAACGATTTCGATCTTGCCATCGTCGAGGCCGCACCAACGAGCTAACTTGCCGGCGTATTCGCTCACTCGTGTTGAATGCCCGGAAGTGTAGGTGTCCATCTTGTCGATGGTCCGCGCCAAGCTTTGAATCGTTTGTTTAAATGTCGCCTGGAGGTTCTCGTACAATCGAGAATTCTCGATCGCCGCTGCCGCGCGCGATGCGATCAAGATCAGCAACTTTCGTTGCCCCTCGGTGAACTTCTCGCCGGTTCCGTAGCGCGCCACACACAGGCAGCCGTGAAAACGAGTCGGCACCTTGAGCGGTACCACCAACATCGTGGTCGGAAGCCGGTCCGGCTTGTTCACGTAGGGCGCTACTTCGGGACCATGGACTAGTACGCAATCGCCACCTTCGACGGCGGCTACCAATGCGCCGTGATTCACATCCCCCGGCACCACGTCCTTGAGCTCGCCGCCCGTCCACGGGCCCCGAGGGGCAAATCCACCTTCTCCGTCTGCCAGCCAGATGTCCGCCCAGTCAGCGTTCAGGTCATCGATGGCACTCGCCGCCATGGTTTTCACCACGTCGTCCATGCCCAGGCTGGCACTGATAGCCTCGCTCACTTTGTAGAGTGACACCGCTTCTCGCAGGCGGATGTTCTCTGCTTCGAGACGTCGCCGCGCGAGTCCGCGTTCTACGACTTGGATTACCTCCTCGACCTTAAACGGCTTTAGGATGTAGTCGTAGGCGCCCGATTTCATCGCGGCGATGGCGGTCTCGACTGTTCCGAAACCGGTCATCATGATCATCACGGTATCGGGATAGGCCTGCCTCGCCTCCTTCAGGAGATCGAGGCCACCGATGCCCGGCATCTTGAGATCGCTGACGATCACGTCGAACGGCTGGGCGCGCAATTCCCGCAGCGCCGCTACGCCGTCCGCGGCGCACTGGACGGCGTAGCCCTCCATGCCCAGGAAGTCCGCTAACATGTCTCGGATGAAGCTCTCGTCATCCACCACGAGAATCCGAGGCTTCTCTGTGCCGATGGCGATGGGTTGGGGTACCGGCATAATCAGCTCCAGCTTAGCAGAACGTCCCCCTGAACAATCTCTTCAGTGCGCAGGCTCTTCAGTGCCCGGCCGCTGACCTGAGACCGCACACCCTCGATATTTTGCGTCCCGCCGGCGCCTGCTGGCAGCGTCCGATCAAATTTACGGAATCTTGCGGCGACCCAGCGTGGCCCGGCCGGACCGCCAAACCGGCCGGGATCGGTGACGCCGTCTTGGCCCCAGTGACCTAAGACCCAAGGGAACTGAACATAATCACTGCCCGGGCTGGCCCGACGACCTGCTTAGGGAGAAAGCTGGATCCGGAGACGCTATCCACGTTGACCCAGCAAGCCACCGAGCTGAGCGCCCTTGGACTCGAGATCGTTCCACTTGAGGTAGCTAAGGTTCACCGCGTTGACCAGACCATGGGCCAACAATGGGCCGAGCAACGAACCTGTGGCGACAAACAACAAACCCAGCAAGGCCCCCACCACGCCAGCCCAGACGACCCAAACCCAGCGACTCGGGCCGCTCACTTGGTGAACCAATCCAAAAATTACAGCCTGTGCCGTGACACCCAGCAGCGGAGTGAGCAAACCGCGGAACAGCAACTCCTCTCCCACCGCGCTGAGGGCGGCGAGCAGCACAATGCCCAAAGGATCGATACCGCGCGCCACGGGACGCAACACTCGGTGGAGCTCTTGAGCCCAGCCGAAGTGCTTCACGGCAACGCGCGTGGAGTAGATCAAGAGGGCGGCGAGTACCAAACCTAACCCGGCGCTGTAGACCCAACGCTCGGAGTCATCCAACACCCACCACGGCTCCGGATGACTCCAGGGGTTCACTCCCAACAGGTGACAGAGCGCGTAGGCGAAGAGCGACAATAGGGCGTACGCAACAACGAAACGCCCCCACCTCCTCATACGGGCACTATGCCACGGGCGGGCGTATTTCGCACCGGCGTTTCCCCCAAAGTGCGCAGTCGGCGCGTCAGTCTTGAACGGTTTTTTCAGGGCGGAGCTGAATCCTCGACACGGGGCACAGCCCCCCCGCGACATCCCCGCTCTCCCCTTTTGAGATGATCCAAGCTAGGTTCTCGTTCAGTGGGCGGGCCAGTTGACAGTCGGGAGGTGTTGCAACGCTTCGAAAGCCACCTGGATCTGGTGGATCGCGCCGCACGAATGTTGCGTGCCCGGTTCAGCGGCACCGAGGTTCAGTTCGAGGAGTTAGTGAGCTTCGGGCAGGAGGGTTTGCTCGACGCAGCCCGAAAGTTCGACGCTTCCCGCGGAGTTGCCTTCGCGGGCTATGCCCATTTCCGCATTCGCGGGGCCATCATGGACGGCCTGCGTTCCCACTCGCGCCTGCCCCGCCGCGTGTACCAGCGCCTCAAGGCCGCCGAATCCGCCGCCCTATATAGTGAAGGCGCTCACGAAGATCGCCTCGGATCGGAAGCCAAGGCGACCGCCGAACAGGCCCACCAACAGTTAGCCGAGCACATGGCGGGCATGGCCACCGCGATGGCGGCCGGCCTCGTATCTCAGACCGTATTTGGCGAAGGTGGCGAAACATCAGCCGTATCCACAGCACCGGACCCCGAAGGCGCGCTGGAGAATCAGCAGCTCCGGGAAGCTGTTCGCCATGCCATCAGCGACCTGCCGGAAAAAGAAGCGACCCTCATTCGCCGCCACTACTTTGAGGGAGAACGCTTCGACGTGGTGGCAAACGAGCTCGGGCTCAGCAAGTCCTGGGCGAGCCGACTTCACACTCGCGCCATCGATCGGCTGAGCCGGCGACTGCGCGGAATCCAGCGCTGAGCCCCCCGCCCGCTCTTGGTAGCCC
Source organism: Polyangiaceae bacterium (assembly GCA_013214025.1). GTDB lineage: Bacteria > Myxococcota_A > Polyangia > Polyangiales > Polyangiaceae > JABSRN01. The sequence continues at coordinate 50,167 of JABSRN010000065.1, read as the reverse complement.
AGCAAATCTCCGCAAATCTCCGCAAATCTCGTCATTTCGACACTCTGACTGGCGGAAAATCTCCCCGCCCGAGGCGCGCGGACTAACGAGCGATTCACTTCTCTTGAAGGGAATCGCGACCCTCAAAAACATGCGGCAGGTACGATCTTGGGCCTAAATCGTCGATTGATTCGCTCTCACCCAAGTGAGCGAATCAATCGATTGCCCTTTCAGCGTACCTGAGTCCCGCACTAGGCTCGGGCGCGATGACCGAGCGGGTACTGATGGCGATGAGCGGAGGAGTGGATTCCTCTGTAGCGGCAGCACGCCTGGTGCAACAGGGATACGACGTCGTCGGCATCACCCTGCACCTGTGGGATTACCCTGATGATGGCAGCGTCAAGGGTCGCTGCTGCGCCCCAGAGGACGTGCACGACGCGCGCCGGGTCGCCGACACCCTGGGCATTCCCCACTTCGCCTTCGATCGGCGGGAACATTTTCGCACGACCGTTGTGGACCCGTTCATCGACGGGTACCTGGCGGGCACGACCCCCAGCCCGTGTGTGACCTGCAACCGAAGCGTCAAAATGGGCGAACTCTTCGGTCTGCTCGATCGCCTGGACGCCGATCTCGTGGCGACCGGTCACTACGCGCGCATCGATAAGAGCGGCCCCGTTCCCCGACTGCTCCGCTCCAAGGACGAGTCGAAGGACCAGAGCTATTTTCTGCACATGTTGCCCAGCGATGTGCTCGCCCGGCTGCATTTCCCCCTCGGTGATGTGACCAAGTCCGAAGTCCGCGCCGAGGCTCTACGGCTTGAGCTGCCGGGCGCCACCAAAGGCGAAAGCCAGGAGCTGTGCTTCGTGCCTACTGGCCGCTACGATAGCTTCCTTGAAGAGCAGGCCAGCGAACGACTCCGCCCGGGACCCATTGTCGATGATACGGGGAAGACCATCGGCACGCACAAGGGCGTGCATCAATTCACGGTGGGTCAGCGACGCAACCTAGGGGTCGCGGTAGGGCATCGAACCTATGTGGTCGGGGTCGACGCCGCCACCCAGACCGTGCGCCTCGGACGACCGGAAGAACTGGACCGCAAGCTCGCGATCCTGGCAGACGACGTCAGTTTCGCGGAAGACATTTCGCTGCCCCTACGCTGCCAAGTCGCCGTTCGCTATCGGGGGCGCCCCCATGAGGGCACCGTGACCCGGGAAAATGGAGCCGTGCGCGTGCTCTTCGACCAAGCCGTGCGCGCGGTGGTTCCCGGACAGGTCGCAGTGTTCTATGATGACGAGCGGGTATTGGGGGGCGGAACCATCCGCGATACCGAAGCCTCCGTGCCGCCCACCTCGACGGTCCCCAATTAGTAGCTACGAAGCGCTATTCTCCATGTCCCGTGAGCCTGCCCGACCCGTCCAAAATGTGCTGTCGAGACCTGCCAGGCAAGCCACCGCAACATCCCTGAGCGCTGCATGTTTCGCTGTACTGGCGATGCTGTCGGCGGGCTGCAGTGTGGGCGAGGGCAACGGGCAAGTCACAAGCGAAAATCTGCTCGTCCCCGACTGCTGGAACGGACAGTTCGATTTGGAGCCGAGCTTCTTCGCCGCTAACCCATTCGAGAACACGGTCACACTCCGAATCCAACGGGGAACCGACAGCTCCGAAGTATCCGACGGTGTGCTGATCTTGCTGCAAGACGTCGAACGCATCCGCGAGGAACTGCTGGGACAACCCATTGCACTGGGTTTACCCGCCGGCGTCAGCCCTCCCGGCTTCGCCCTGCAATCGTCCGGGGCGCCCCCACTGGCCAGCTTGGTCTTGTATCTGAACCGCACCTGTCACGTACAAAATCGCTCCCTGTACGCTCTCGACGGCACCATCACCTTCTCTGCCCTATTCAGCGGAGACCGCAACGAAGACCAGTCCGACGATCGTCTCACCGCCGGTAGCTTCCAAGCGACCGTCGTCAGCCCAGCAGATCTCCAGCTCCCCGGGGGCGACACCGACAACACTGACTCCACCGACAACCAAATCGTGAGCGAGAGCAATCCCGGCTTGGCTTACCCCGCGGCTCGAGCCAGCGAGTTGGAGGGAAACTTCCATTTCTTCTTTCAACGTGGCTCCCCCGGACAGCCCTTCCCCTAATGCGGACTCGCGTCGACGACAGCCTCCGAAGCGAAGCCGCTCACTACGCCCTGCGATTTAGCTGCGAGCATTGCGCGCACTGGAATGTAGACGCCGAGCGTTGCGCCGAGGGCTTTCCCAACGAAGAGCACCGCTTGGTCGACCTGCGCCGTTGCGATGAAATTGTGTTCTGCAAGTCCTTCGAGTTGTGCTGATGAGCCGTGGCTCCCACTCGCCGAGCCTGGTGACCCAAGTCAGTCGAACACTCAAAGAAGAATGCGATCTTGCGCCCACTGAACGGATTCTGATCGCGGTATCCGGCGGGGGCGACTCTCAAGCCCTGCTGAGTGTTTTGGCTCGGCTCCGGCAGCAATTCGGATATGAGCTCCACGCCCACGGGGTCGACCACGGTCTGCGAGCTGAAGCTCCCGGCGAACTGGCTCTGGCCCAGACTCTAGCCGAATCTCTGGGCGTGCCCTTCACTCAGACTCGCCTCCAACTTAGCGATGGCGGGAATCTCCAGGAGCGGGCCCGGGACGCCCGGTACCAGGCTCTCGAAGCCGTGGCCGAGAAACTCCAGCTCACGAGCCTGGCCACAGCACACCACGCCGATGACCGTGCTGAAACGGTACTTCAGCGCCTTTTGCGAGGTGCTGGCCCGCCCGGCCTAGGGGTGCTTCCGGCCCGGGACGAGTCGCGGATCCGCCCGTTTTTACGGTCTCGCAAGGCATCAATAATCTCCCACTTGCAACGCCACGAGCTGACTTTTGCCAGTGACCCGTCCAACCGAGACTCACGTTTTCTCCGGGTACGAGTCCGGAACGAGTTGATTCCGTTGATGGAATCCCTATCCCCGCGGATCGTCGAGCACCTGAACGGCCTGGCAGACGACCTGCTCGAGGAGCCCCTCGAAGGGCTGTCAGATAGGCAGGGACGGCCAATTCTGCTCAAGAGGTCTCAAATCGAGGCGCTACGCAGGGCGCGCCGACTAGGGCAACGGCACCTGAGCGTACCGATTGACGAAAAAACCGAGGCTGGATTCAGCGAGCAAACTGGAAAATTGGAGCTCCGAAATGCCCGGTCCTGGCGGAAAAAACCGCCAGGATCGTGAGCATCGGGGGTGCCAAATACACAAAACGTGATTAACTCAATATCAGCTTCTGGTCGCGCCGAGTGGCCACCAAAGCTCTGAGGTAATTCGTGAAGCAACCGCACAAAACCCTACTCCTTTGGGTCTCTCTTATCGTCGCCTTCCTTGCCATCTGGCACATGCTCAGCCCGGAGGCGGCGGGGACCAAGCCTAAGCCGTTCAGCGAGTTCATGGCGTTCGTCAAAGCTGGCGACAAGGTGAAACATGTCACCTCGGTAGAGATCAAAGGCCGAGAGTACAGTTTCATCACGGTCAACCCGAAGGTCGGCGATCTGGAAGAGAAGGGCATCACCGTTGGCCCCGAGGACGATGCCATCGTCACCGAACTGCTTGAGCACGGCGTTAACGTAAATTTCCAGAAGCAGGACGACAGCCCGTACCTGGCCACCGCTCTCACCTTCCTGCTGCCAATGGTATTCCTATTGGTGATGTTTTACCTTTTCATGCGGCAGCTGCAGGCCGGCGGCGGTAAGGCGATGAGTTTCGGCAAGAGCCCAGCTCGCCTGCTCAACGACGCCCAAAATAAGGTCACCTTCGCGGACGTCGCCGGCGCCGATGAGGCGAAGGACGAAGTGGAGGAGATCATCGCCTTCCTGCGGGATCCCAAGAAATTTCAGCGACTCGGCGGACGCATCCCCAAGGGCGTGCTCATGGTGGGGCCCCCGGGCACCGGCAAGACCCTGTTGGCCCGAGCCATCGCCGGGGAAGCTGCCGTGCCCTTCTTCGCGATCTCCGGCTCTGACTTCGTCGAAATGTTCGTCGGCGTGGGCGCTAGCCGAGTCCGAGACCTATTCGAGCAGGGCAAGAAGCATGCTCCCTGCATCATCTTCATCGACGAAATCGATGCGGTCGGGCGTCATCGGGGTGCTGGCCTCGGCGGTGGGCACGACGAACGCGAGCAAACGTTGAATCAGTTGCTCGTAGAAATGGACGGTTTTCAATCCTCCGAAGGCGTGATCATGGTCGCCGCGACGAACCGTCCCGACGTGCTGGATCCCGCCCTGCTGCGACCGGGCCGATTTGACCGACAGATCACCGTGCCTCGACCTGATGTGCGCGGCCGGGAGGGCATCCTCGTAGTCCACACCAAGAAGGTGCCTCTGGACACCAACGTGAAGCTCTCGGTCATTGCTGCCGGCTGCCCCGGATTTGTCGGCGCCGATTTGGAAAATCTGGTGAACGAGGCAGCCCTATTAGCCGCCCGTCAGGACAAAGACTCGGTCAGCATGACCGATTTCGAGTTCGCCAAGGACAAGGTCCTGATGGGAACCGAGCGCCGAAGCATGGTGATGAGCGAGGCAGAAAAAAGGATCTCAGCCTGGCACGAGGCCGGTCACACCCTGGTGGGGCGTCTGGTTAAAGGCAACGACCCCGTGCACAAGGTCTCCATTATCCCTCGAGGGGCAGCTCTCGGAGTCACGATGTTCTTACCCGAAGAAGATAGGCACACCGTCAACAAGACGCAGACCCTCGCCCGCATCGCGATGGCAATGGGCGGCCGTGCCGCCGAAGAGCTCGTGTTCGATGAGCTCACGAGCGGGGCGTCCGACGACATCAAGCGCGCCACCAAGCTCGCTCGCGCCATGGTGTGTGAACTAGGTATGAGCGAGGTGATGGGCCCCATTGCCTACGGTAACTCCGACAGCAACATCTTCCTCGGACGCGAAATGGCCAGCCGAAGCGACGATTACTCCAACGAAACCGCCCGCAAAATCGATGAGGAAGTCCGCAAGATCGTGGACAGTCAATACGAGTTGGCCGTCAGCACCATCGAGGAGAATCGAGAACAGCTGGACCGTATCGCCGAGGCCTTGCTCGTCCGCGAAACCCTGGACCGCGAAGAAATCACCGCCGCTATGGCGGGCACGGAGCTCCCGGATCGCGAGAAGATCGTGATGCCGACCTACGGCACCCGCGACTCCGCTCCCAAGGAAACCGATACCGAGAAGAAGAGGCCCGCTAGCATCTTCGGCTCACCCAAAACCGCGCCGAGCACCTGAACCGCAATGAGCAGCTGGGCCGCGGCGGCACAGGCCGCTTCGGTTCCGCGACGAATCCGGTCGACCGAGGCGTCAGCTACTAGGGATCGGGTGCTGCGTCCGCGAGTTCAACGGCCCGCTTTAACAAGTGTTCCCGCTGATTGTGAGCGGGCTCTTCCGTCACTTCGTCCAGCAGGGTCCGAAGGATGGTCCCCAGGATCGGACCCGGTCGCAGCCCCAGCTCACTCATCAGATCGGTGCCGCTGATTGCGAGATCGCGCACGCTCAGCGCCGCCCCCGCCTCCACTACGCGGCGAACATGCGCTTTGAGTGCGACAATCTTGTCGAGACTGGATGTGGCATCCAACCCCTTCCCCAACGCGTCCGCTGTCCCGAGCAAATAAAGATCTTCAGCCAGCTCCGGACTCACACGACGCAACCAACGTCGCACAGCCGCATCACTCCACGTCTCGTCGTAACAAAGCAAATGGTGTCGTACTAGCGACACAATGCGCTGCCGGTCGTCGTTGGAGAATTTGAGGCGCCGTAGGATGGGCTCGGCCATTTTCGCGCCGATGCTTTCGTGATTGTAAAACGTGTACTCGCCGGTGACCTCGTGCTTTTCCCGGGAGCGCGGTTTCCCGACGTCGTGCAAAAGCGCGGCGATGCGCAGCTGAGGCGATTCGCAACTCGCATCCAGGCAGGCCATCGCGTGGCCCCACACATCGTAGGCGTGATATCGATTTTGCTCGCAACCGACCGATTCGATGAGTTCAGGCGCGGTGATCTCTAGGAGTCCGTGTTCGAGCATTGTACAAAAGGCACGACTCGGCACTCGGGCCTTCATCGCCTTCATCCACTCATCGCGAATTCGCTCGGCGCTCACTTTTCGGTAACTGGCCAGGGACGGCTGGATGGCAGCAGCAGTCGCTGGCTCCAACTCGACATCCAACGTGGCAACGAATCGAGCAGCGCGCAGCACACGCAAGCCGTCTTCGGTGAATCGTTCGCTGGCAACCCCTACCGCACGCAGGCAGCGGCCCTTCAGATCGGAAATCCCATCGAAGGGATCGAGCAGCTCGTCAAGCTCGGGATCGTAGGCAATCGCGTTGATCGTAAAATCGCGCCTCGCCAAATCAGCGACGATATCGTCAACAAAATTAACGGTGTCGGGGCGGCGCCCGTCGGCATATCCCGCCTCCGCTCGAAGGGTCGTGACCTCGTAACCCATGGTCCCCATCATCACGGTCACAGTGCCGTGCTCCACACCCGTAGGGATGACACGGCGAAACAGTGCCTGGACCTGTTCCGGACGAGCATCGGTTGCCAAGTCCCAGTCGTTACGAGCCCCGACTGAATCCGAACCAGCCAGATCGTCGAGTAGGGTGTCTCGCACACAGCCGCCAACAACCCAAGCGCGATAGCCCTTGTCGCGGAGCGTTCGGCAGAGAGTACGAACGTCCTTCGGTAGAGTTTTCCGAAGGGTCCTAGGCTCGATCATGACTGTCTAATTAGCCCACGGGTTCACGATTTCGCCACCCCCAATCGCTGTCTTCTTCTTCTTCTTCTTTTTCTTCCTCGCGGGAGCGGGTCGATGCACTCGACGAACCACCTTCGCGACTGGCTTGGCGGGCTCCAACTTCGATAGATGTACGCTCATTTTCGGCTCCGAACCATCCAACTTCATCCGCTGGGGTTTGTAGCCCTCGTGGCGGACTTCGAGCAGAACGGTTGCCCCTTCTTTGACATCGACCACTACCGGGCTGGTTCCGAGATCCTCGTCTCCAACAAAAACATGGGCGGCCATGGGAGCAACACCCACCACCACCTGACGACTCACTACCGGGGGAGGCGCCGGAGCTTCCACGATCGCCGGAACCGCGGCGGCACTTGGAACCGCTTCTGTGGTTGGCTGAGCCTCATCAGCCCCGCCAAGCAGAAGGAAGCCAGCGACTAATAAGACCACGGCTGCCCCGCCCGCCAACATGGGCAAGCCGGGGGCTCTGGCCGCTACCAGACCAGCGACGCTAGACCCAGGCCCTACATCGGCTGCCGGGACCGGACTGGCGAAATAGTCGTCCGGTACCTGGAAACTCCCAGAACGCCGCAACATCTCTTCCACCGCAAGAGGGACATCCCCCCGCTGCATTCGGCCGATGTCTTCTCCCAGCTCCTCCATCGACTGAAATCTCTGCTCCGCGCGCTTGGAGAGACACTTCAGGATGATGGCTTCCAGCCCGGCGGGCATATCGGCCGGCGGCTTCTCCAGCTGACGAGGCGGTATGGGCGCCTTGTACATATGCTGGGTCAGAATCCCCATGAAGTTATCGGCGTCAAAGGGCACATTGCCCGTAGATAGTTCGTACAGAATCACGCCGAGCGCGTAGATGTCTCCGCGATGATCCACCGCCGCGCCGGCGGCCTGCTCTGGAGACATGTAGTGGGGCGTGCCAAATACGGACCCGGCCCGCGTGAGCTTGCCAGTGGCGCTAGTGGAGACCTTCGCGATTCCGAAATCGAGAATCTTTACGAACTCGGGCTCGTTGCCCTTCCGAATCAAGAAAATATTATCGGGCTTCAGATCGCGATGAACGATCTGACGGGTGTGAGCTTCAGCCAATCCAGCCGTCATTTGCGCTGCAATATTCAAGATGCGCGGGACGGGCAGCGGCTCGTGATCCTCGACGAGTGCCGCCAGAGGCTGCCCTTCGAGAAACTCCATGACGAAGTAGGCGGAACCATCCGGCAGCTGACCGAAGTCGCTAATATCGATGATGTGCTCGCTGCCGATGGACGAGGCGGCGCGCGCTTCAATCAAGAAGCGCTCTGTCAGCTCACTATCTCGCGCCAGATCCGAACGGAGGATCTTCATCGCGACCTTTTTGCCGATGATCTTGTGACTGCACTGGTAGACGACTCCCATCCCGCCTTCGCCGAGGATGCTCTCCACTCGATAGCGATTGTCGATGGTGCAGCCGATGTACGGATCGGGAGCGGTATTTGAGGCGGGCGGCAGGCGCCGACTCTCGGGCTCGGCTTCCTCAAGCGAGGTGTTGTCCAGATCCAACTCCGAGGGATCGGACCGCAATGACACGAGTTTCAGTCCGGTATTGCCGCCCACCGAGCGCTCCCCGGAATCGGACGCTTCGCGCGCGGCGCTGTCCTTAGCGGGCTGATCTTCGTCGGTCATTCGAAATGGCTGGCGCTACTGCGCATCCCAGGGTGGAAACGGGCCAGCTGCTAGTTTAACGGGAAGCCCCCCGACCTCACGCCTTTGCTGCAGGTGCTGGTGCACATAGCTGATTATCTGTTTAGTGGTACATTGGAGCGATCTCAGGCGCAGACACTTCCCCAGAGCGACAGGAGGAGCTGGCACTGGCCCCTCTCCCCACTGCTGCCAGCCGTGCCTTTGGGGATGATTCGGGCTAAACCCGCGGGCGATGGCTTTCGCAGTTCGCTTGGCACTTCGCTATATGGGCGCGCGCAGACGTGCCTTCATATCCGTCGGCACCGCATTCGCCATTCTTGGCGTCGCTCTGGGCACAGCCGCCTTGGCCACCGTGCTCAGTGTCACCAGCGGATTCCGCGCCCAATTCCGCGAGAAGGTGCTCGGCGTCAACGCCCACGTTCTGGTGCTCAAGTACTCCCACGAGTTCCGAGATTATCGCGAAGTCATGGAAAGTATGGAGGGAGTGCCAGGAGTGATCGGAGTGGCGCCCTTCATCATCAACCCCATGATGCTGACCCACAAGGATCGCACCGCGACAGGTGTACTGGTCAAGGGCGTCGACCCCGAGCTCATGCCCAAGGTGCTGGATTTGCCGCGACACATTGTGAGCGGCAGCTTGGACGGACTTCGCGTCGCTAACGCCAAACCGCCCTCCATCAAGCAACCGACGAGCAGAAAAAAAACGGTTCCAGCGCGCAAGATCTCAAGCGAGAAGGACGCCGGAGCCGACACCCGGGAGATGCTGCATCGGACCATCCGAGAGATGCTGGGAGAAAGCGCTCTCGGAGAGCCCCCCGTCGACCGCAAGCACGCCGGAAATCCTCCTTCATCGGACGCCAGCCCGCCTGGAACGGACAGTATCGGGGACCCCCCACTGCCCATGGCGATGGATCCCGGAGATCCGGTTGGTAAAATCGAACCCGACGGCGGCTTTGAAAGCGAACTCCCGGATGACGACTTCATTCCCGAGGAGGAGGATCCCGATCCCTGCCAAGCCGATAGCGCACGAGACTTCCCCGGCATCGTGATTGGCACGACCCTCCGGGACACGCTCAACGTCGTGCTCGGGGATTGCATCCAGGTCACCTCCCCAACCATTGGCTACTCCTACTCCAAGAGCGGTGCCATCACCCCGCCAGTCGCCAAGCAGTTTCGCGTGATTGCCGTCTTCGAGGCCGGCTTCGATCAGTACGACGCCAAACTGGTCTACACGGACTTGTACGAGGCCCAGGCCTTTTACGACGCGGGAGATACGGTCACCGGCGTCGAGATGAAAGTGTCCGACGTCCAAAACGCCAAGTTCACGGCCGGCCTCGTCACCACCAAACTTAACGATGCACTCTACCACGTCATGGATTGGGAAGAATTGAACCACGGATTGTTCACCGCGCTACGCATTCAGCAGATTTTGATCAGCCTCGTGCTGGCACTGATCATCCTGGTCGCCGCCTTCACAGTGCTCGCAACCTTGATCATGGTAGTGCTCGACAAGAAGAAAGAAATCGCTGTGCTCAAAGCCATGGGCGCAACCGACGGCACCATTCTAATGGTCTTCCTATCTCAGGGTCTATTGATCGGAGTCGGCGGCGCTGCAGTTGGACTCGGCTTCGGATATGCCATGTGCAAGTGGATCTTGATTCGCGGCTTCCCCCTCGATCCAAAGGTCTACTTTATCTCTCACGTTCCCGTGAATCTGAACCCAACGGAGTTTTGGATCACTGGCGCTTTCGCTGTCTTGGTTTGCGTCGTGGCAACGGCATGGCCGGCGATGCACGCCGCACGCCTTCGCCCAGCCGAAGCATTCCGCTCGGAGTGAGCCAGAGCGCCTCGCGGGATTCTACGGGTCGGTCCGAACCCAAGCGATCCCGAGCGAAGTCAAGAGCAGGGTAGCGAGGGCGAGGGACGCGCTAGACTGGTCCATGTTCAAGGGCGCTACCCCGCCGAGCAGATTGGCAACATGGGAGCGCGGCCAGAGCAGCGCCAAGGTGCCTCCCGTCGATCCTAACACCCAGTCGAGAAAGATCACCCACGCACGGCCATTACCGTTTTTTCCGATCAGCGACGCTGTCCCCAGTACAGCCGCATAACAGGCGCCCGCCAGGGCACCGATCCACATCGCCGGAGCGAGCTCGGAAATCCAGGACGGCCCTCGAGAACCGACCACCGCCATCAGGCCGAGAGAGGCGCCACTCAGCCCAGCCGCCATCGTGACGAGACCTAGGTTGGCCGCCACGCACGCTCGACGATCGTAGCCCGCCCGGATCAGGGGCGATAATTGGCTATCGAGTCGCGCCCCTTGGGACACATGGTCCACGAGAACGTAGGCGACCAAGGGCAGCGCTATGCCAAATGTACCCCCGAGCAACGTGCGGTCGAGCGCCCCCGAAAGCTGTGCCTGCCGCTCAAGCAGCGACACCACCAACACAAAGGCGGCGGGCACCAGAGCCGTGGCCGCGATGAAGCTTCGTGAAAAGCGAGAGGCGGCACCTACTCCCCCTACGCGCAGCGAATCGCTCCACAGCGAGGGACTCATGGGCTCACCCCCGTTGCCGTCATCGCCACTGAATAGGGCTGCTCCCCGGGACTGTGCAGCAGACGATACGACTCCAACTGCACCTCGGGAGCGCGGGATACTCGCAGCAGCTCGCTCACCAGCTGTTCAGCATTAGCGCCGCTGATGATGAGCTGATTCGGTGCCGCCACGTGATCCCACTGAACCGCTGACACTCCGTCCGCCGTTGTCAATGCGTGCGCTAACCATCGCGACTGAGGCGAACGCACCATCAGCACAGCTTGGCCCACCGCCTCGCGGTACTCCGTACTGTCTGCATAGCGCGCCACGACCGCGCCCTGTTCCATCACCATGAGAGATCCATCGATCCAGCTAGCTAGCTCCACATTCGAGGAGGCAATCACCGTCACGATACTTCGGGCACGCGCCTCGGCGAGTCGAGCGACAACCCAATCGCTAGGCAGAGCGGTCTGAAACGGTTCATACAAAAACAGCCCAACCGGGTCCGGCAGGGTCAGTGCGCGGGCCAGCACCACAGCTCGAAGTGCCGCGGGCGACAGAGTCTCCACCGGGCCATTGATGACCGAGCTCAGACCCATCGCCTCCAACTCGCTAATCGCAGCCGCCGCCTGTCCCAGCATGTTCAAGGCCGAACGGGTATTCGGCGCCGGAACCAAAGACTCTTGGTTGAGCAAGCTGCCGATGCGCCTCCGAAGGGCGGGAGATCGGTAGGGAGCCGTGCCTGACAGCTCGATGCTACCCTTCCGAGGTCGCTGATGTCCCGCTAACAGGGCCACCAACTCGGCGGTTCCGTCGCCTTCGGTGCCCAGCAACAAATGTTGACCACCGTCTAGGCTCATGTCCAAACGCTGGATCGCTACGCCCCGAAGAGACTTCAAAAGCAGCCGTGTCATGAAGCCGCGAGTCCGCCCAATAGGGACAGCATCCATGAAGCGGCGCTAAGCCAGCTGGGGAAGTCTCCCACGAGACTGCCGAGCACCTCCGGCACCAGCAGCAGCGCCATGAATCCAGCGCGCGGCCAACGCGGCAAAATAGCGGCCGCCACAACGCCGAGGGCCGCCAGCGCCAAGCTCATGGCCGCCATGAGCAGAGCTGCTACCAATAGAAGTTCCAAACGAAGACCCAAGCTCGCCCAGCTATTCGATACCGCGGCCACTAAGGCGAGAAGCACGATCACGGGCAACGCGCTCCGTTGAAACGCGACCCAGCTCAATGCCAGTGCGCGGGTAGACGTCCACTGGCTCCTCCCCACCCCAGCTTCACTGAGCAATGCGAGCATGCCCTCGTCAGCTCGCTCGACGGCCAGGCTCGGGACCCCACAAATCATCGCCAGCAGCAATGGCACGCACAGGGGGCGCAAGGCGCTGACAGCGAAATGGTGCGAGACGTCTTCGGCCCGAATCAAGCTCAGGACAACTAGCCCGCAATAACCCGCTCCTATCCACAAGGCCATGACGCCAACAAGCCGCATGGCCAGCGCTCTCGTCAGATCGGCCGAGTGCAGCGCCACGATGGCGCGGGTCCGCCCCAGGTCGCCCCAGAATCGGCCGTTCGGCGCACTATCCGGGGAACTCGCACCCACAGCGGAAGTGTACCCCAAGGCCGGCGGCAATGCTCCATGCAGCCCCGAGCCCGGCCGGATTTCTTGTCACGGCCATTCGGTAGTTGCCAAACCCAGGCCTCGGATCGATGCTCGCCCGGCCATGAGCGGCCCCAGCGAACCGACCGACAAAACTGCGTCCTCCGACGAGCGGGGGCCGGCTCCGAAGTCGACGCCGGGAAATGAAGCGGACAGCAGCTCGGCCCCGCAAGATGATTCCTCGCGGCTCAGCCTACGGACCGAGGCGGAGCTCGACACGCCCAACAGAGAAACTCTCGTATTGTTGACCGTTCTGTTCACCGTCACGTTCCTCAGTTGGGGTGGCGCGAAGCTGGTGTGCAACGCCCATCCGCTGATGACCCGAGGACCTGCGAAACTCTCCACTGAGTTGCTGGCGAAATCACCCAAAGGCGCAGCTCTGGAACGACAGCAGCGTCTCGCCTCTTACGATCTGCGAGGGGCTCTCGAACTTTCCGAGGGAGCCGCCGCCGAAGAAGTGAAAGGGCTGATTGAAAAGTGCCGTCAGACTCCGGCACCTTGCGAGGCCGAACGCAAGCGCCGCGCAGACACAACCACGCGAGCGGTGCTGCTTGATAAAACCGGCACCAGCGCTCGCGCCGAAGTCACGTCCCGCCTGGGCGACAGTACGACTCGTTTCGCCGTCATGCTCGAGCGAAGCGGTGCGTACTGGAAGACAACCCAACGCAGTACGCTGTAGCCTGACTGCCACCTGCGATATCAGGGGCGCAGCACTCGCCGACCCAACAAGCCGCACGCCACCACGAGCAGGCACAGACTCAGACCGTGACCCAACCAAAGGTGCCAGGCGTGCATACCGGCGCAACCTAAGCCAGCCACACCACCGACAAGTCCGCCCACTAGACCCAACAGGGCACCTGAAGCGCCGGGGCCGAAGGGGTCGCTACGCTTCCACAGGAAAAACAATCCTCCAGAAGCCACTGCCCCCAGACCAAAGCAGAACAGCGCACACTTGGCGGTGTAGACACAGGCAGCGGCTTCGCTAAACAATGTAGACGGCGAGCCATGACCCGTGCCCATGCACGCCAGATACACCAGGAACAAGGTCGGTACCGTCACAGCCATGATCATTCGCCGACGAGTGCCACCCGGTTTTCCAGGCGCGGTGCCCAACCCCATAATCAATACGAGAAGCTGAACGATGACCCAAGCCAGCGCTCCCAGCACCCCGACACTCAGCAGATCCGCAGGGGCGTGTTGAGAGAACACAGAGGTCAAGAGCAGTAACCCCCCACACAACAAGCCGGAGAGCAGTAACCGCCCCCGTACGCTGTGCGACGGACAAGGCTTCAAGTCCTCGGTGCACTCAGCCCGTATCGCCTTCAGACAACGCTCGCCAGGAGCGCCGACGTTCGCAAAGGGCAACATTTCTTCTTCCGGCGGCTGACTCATGGGGTGCCTCCTTCGAACTGTTCTAACGCGACTCTGAGAGCCTTATAGCCTCGATGGACGCGCAGCTTCACCGCGGTCGGTGTGACCCCCAACACTTCGGCAGCTTCCTTGATGCTCAGCCCCGTAACCTTCGTGAGCACAATTGCCTCTCGATAGTTGTCCGGCAATTTTTCCAGTGCTCGCTCTAGCGCCTCGGATACACCCGCCGGCACCCCCGGCTCATCCTCCGGTGCGGGCTCCGGCAGGCTACCGTCCGCGCTCAGTCGCTCCCGCCGATACTTTGCCGAGCGCACTTCGTCCAAGAAGGATCGTCGGGCGATCGCCAACATCCAGGGCAGCAACGGGGCGCCTCGAAAGTAACTGCCGCGGGCACGGTGCACTTTGGAAAAGGTGATCTGCACTAGATCCTCCGCACGCTCGCGATGACGGGTGAGCCGAATCAGATACCCCATGAGGCGCGGCGCCGTCTGGCGGTACAGTTCGTCGAAGGCGGAGCTGTCACCGTCTACGTAGGCCTCCATGAGGTCTTCGATGCACTGGCTCGCCATATCCTGAGCCCTCGCGGGCTCCGCTCGTTCCGCGGAAGCAGACGCTCGACCCCGATCGGAGCTTGGCCCCAAAGGCGTGTCAGGATGCCCGAGGTTGGTCGCCGACAAGACAGCCACCATCATAGGTAGCTCCTCTGAAATCGGCGACAGAAATTGAGTGGCACCCCGAGAGTACGCGGGGGCCGCTCCCCAGGTTTCTGCCGCGAGGGTAAATGCCGGCTTTCCCGGCGAATCTTGGTAATTCCGGCCGGGCGTAGCTATCTACAGCATGCCCTTTAGGTCGAGCATTTCCTCAACATCCGGCATCAACACCAATTCCACACGACGATTGGTCTGCCGTCCCTCTTTGGTATCGTTGCTCGCGATCGAGTCGGTGGCCGCATATCCCGCGGCGTGAAGTCGCTCCGAGCTGAGCCCTCCGCCGCCGGTGTCCCCGTCGAGCGGTGCGATCATGAAGACGAGCACTTCGCGAGCCCGCATGGCAGAAAGGCCCCAGTTGTCTTTGAAGCGTCCGCCCTTCAGGGCGTTGCTGTCGGTGTGTCCAGCAATCTGAAAGTACCGTTTGGCCAGCTGATCGTCGGTTCGAATCACGTGAGCCACGGCCGCCAACACCTGCACACCCTCGGCACGCAAATTGTCGCGCCCGGAAGCGAACAACACATCGCCGGGCAAGGATATCACCATTCGATTGTGGCGAATGGCCACCTTGAGACCGAGGTTGGTCAGCTTCTTCAGCTTGTCGCGCAGAACTTCGAAGCGGTTCTTGATCTTTTCCAACTGAACGGCCCGGGCCTTGTACTCCACTAGCGCGCGGTTCACCTCGGCCAGGTTCGCGGCGAGGATATCGTTTTCCGAGCCACTCACTTCGAGCTGCGCCTGAGTTTCGTCCAAGTTGACGCCCATCGCCTCCAGCTGTTCCACCAACAGCTTGACTCGCGCCTTCGCACCGCCAAGCTCTGCCTGAATCTCGGCCAATGTTTTGGACTGCGACTTGTGTGCTTGATCGAGCTTCCCGTATTTGGAGAGCTGGGCCTGCCACTCATCTTCGGAATAGCCACAGCCGAGGGCCATGGCTCCGATCAAAACGAGTGCGGGTAGTGTGCTGATCGTGCGGCGCATGCTTCCTCTTCCGTGAACTCGACGACGCTAGGGCGCGGCGTCTTCCGGCGCCACGCTAGACCGATACTCAGGAAAAATCACCCATGACGCCGTCTCGGCCGACGAGTTCCGGTGGATTGTTCTGTACGATCCGTTGATTATTGGGAGTACAGACCGCGCTCTTCCAGCAGTTCTGCGATCTTCCGCGCCGCTAGTTCCGGGGCAAGATCCGCCAGGGATAGGCTGAGTGCCGGCGACGAAGGCTCCACGAAAGCCGGCGCCCCCTGGTCATAGCTGCCGCGGTGGTCGCGCTTGCGGCACAAGCTCGCTGGCGTGTTCACCCACACTTCGACCGCCGCGTCCGACGCCAAAGTTGCCAGCTCTTTTCGGTCGACCTCGTCCGTTGGCGCCGATACGATCGTGATCAACCCGGCGTGAAACAGCGCGGAGGCCGCAAACATTCGAACCGACTGACTGGTCCCCTGCCCCGTATCATCCAGAACAGTCGCCACCCGACCCAAGTCGGTCAACCGGCGCTCCAGAGCGTAGGCGATGGCAGACTTGCCGGATGCTGGTGCGCCACACAGGATAACGAGGCCCGGCTTCTGTCCTAGGCGATTCCCTCGCTCCTTGGGACTCACCTGAGACCGCACAGATCGAGCCGGCTCATTGACATCGGCCCTCGGCATCTGAGAAACGCCGACCTCCGGCTCGATGATCATCCCGTTCGCGACCGTAGCGTTGGTCAGGGAATCGATCAGAATGAACGCGCCGGTTTTGCGGTTGCTAATATAGGAGTCGATGTACAGAGGACGATGCGTCCGCAAACGAATGCGACCGATGTCATTGAGTCCCAACGTGTCTACGCTGTGGGCCTCCAGCGTCTCTAGTTCCGTCTTCGAGATCACGGCTTCGACATCGACGCGAGTGGTCTGGGTCGTGTGTTTGATCAGGTAGGACTTCTCGGTATCGAGCTCCTGCTGGTTCATCCACACCACCATGGCCTCGAAGCAATCCCGTACGTGGGGCAGTTCACCAGTTCGCACCAACATATCGCCGCGACTGACGTCGACCTCATCCTCTAGACGAATAGCGACACTCATGGGCGCATAAGCCTCCGCTAGTTCTCCGTCGAAAACATCAATGCCCGCCACTTTTGTTTCTTGGCGCGACGGCAGCACGGTAATGGAGTCGCCGGGGCGAATCACGCCGGACGAAATCTCACCCGCGAATCCGCGATAGTCTAGATCCGGGCGCAGGACGTACTGAACCGGATAGCGGAAGTCCTTCAGGTTGCGGTCCTCGGCGATCGGCACCCTCTCCAGGTAGTCCAACATGGTCCCACCCTTGTGCCAGGGCATGCGCTCACTCGCGTGCACAACGTTGTCGCCCTTCAGAGCCGAGATAGGAACGAACTGCACATCCTTGAAGCGCAGCTGACGCGCGAAGGCCGTAAAATCGTCCACGATCGCCCGATAGACGCCCTCGTCGTAGTCCTTGAGATCCATCTTGTTCACCGCAACGGCCAAGTGCGGGATCCCCAGCAGGGACGCAATGTAGGCGTGGCGGCGTGACTGCTGCAGCACGCCCAGACGAGCATCAATCAAGATAACGCCGACGTTGGCCGTCGACGCGCCGGTGGCCATATTACGCGTGTACTGCACATGGCCCGGGGTGTCGGCGATGATGAACTTACGCTTCACCGTCGAAAAATAGCGATACGCCACATCGATCGTGATGCCCTGCTCGCGCTCCGCCACCAATCCGTCCGTGAATAGCGAAAAATCGATCTCCATGCCCTCCTGGGTGGAGGCTTTTTTCACGGCATGCAGCTGATCTTCGTAGACCCCGTGGGTGTCATGAAGCAATCGGCCGATCAGGGTGGATTTGCCATCATCGACAGATCCGACGGCAACCAAACGAAGGAGCTCCTTCTCTTGGTGCATCACCAGATAGCCGTCAATATCGCGTTCGATTAGTTCTGTCTCTTGGTCCATGAAATCCGTAGTCCCCAGTGGGGAGGTGCCATGCCGACTCTCTGGGGCATTCCAGAGCCGTGATCGGCTACTGTGGCCTCTAGAAGTAGCCTTCGCGCTTCTTTTTCTCCATCGATCCGTCTTCGTCGTGATCGATAAGCCGGCCTGAGCGCTCAGAGTGATTGGTCAACAACATCTCTCGGATGATTTCCGGCAGAGTCGTGGCTGCAGATTTTTGCGCGCCGGTCAGAGGGTAACAACCCAGTGTCCGAAAGCGGACTAGCTCTTCTTTAGGTACTTCGTCCGGAGCCAGTGGCAAGCGCTCATCGTCCACCATCACAAGGATGCCCTCGCGCTCAACGACCGGGCGCTTTTTGGCGAAGTACAGAGGTACGATCGGGATTTTCTCCAAGTGGATGTACAGCCAGACATCCAGCTCCGTCCAGTTGGAGATGGGGAAGACGCGTATGCTTTCGCCACGGGTGAGCTGACCGTTATACAAATTCCAGAGTTCCGGGCGCTGATTCTTAGGATCCCATTGACCGAATCGATTTCGGAAGGAGTAGATTCGCTCTTTCGCCCGGGACTTTTCCTCATCGCGACGCGCTCCGCCGAAGGCCGCGTCGTAGCCGCCGCTCTTGAGAGCCTGCAACAACGCCTGGGTCTTCATGACGTCGGTGTACTTGTTGCTGCCGTGGTCGAAGGGGTTGATGTTCGCCTTCTTACCCTCTTGATTCGTATGCACAATCAAGTCGATGTCGTGTTCGGCGCAGAAGCGATCTCGAAACTCGATCATCTCCTTGAACTTCCACGTGGTGTCGATGTGCAGCATCGGGAAGGGCAGCTTCGCCGGATAAAAGGCTTTGCGTGCGAGGCGAGCCATCACCGACGAATCTTTGCCGATGGAATAGAGCATCACCGGGTTGTCGAACTCGGCGGCAACCTCGCGGATGATGTGAATGCTCTCGGCTTCCAGCTGGCGCAGGTGCGAGAGACGACGGGACACGGCAGCGTCCGCCATGTCACCAGCGTTGGCGGTTCGGCTGGACGATGTTGTCGATAGTTCGGGGGTCATGAGGGGGCGCGTATTTAACACCTTTCCGATTGGCTTTCGAGGGAACGTGGTAAGCGGCTGTAATCACTGTTCTAACAGGTCTTTTGATGCCCCCAGATTGGCGCGAGCAAAGCTCTCCTGGCTCTGGCTCGCGGCAGCGGAAAGCCGCAAGAGGTAGTCAGAACGGGACATCTCCTTCGCCCCCAGAGACTTGAGATGCTCCGTGACGAATTGCACGTCGAACAACCTCATGCCCATGCGCCCGAATCCCCGAACAGCGCCTACCAACGCGACCTTCGAGGCATTGCTGGAGCGATGAAACATGCTTTCGGCGGCAAATAGCCCCCCGCGCTGCACCCCGTAGAGTCCACCCACCAGCTCGTCCTGGCTCCAAACTTCAATACTGTGAGCATGGCCTAGTCGGTGAAGGCAGCTATACGCGTCCAGCATTTCCGGCAGGATCCACGTGCCGTCCTCCCGCTCCTCGGCGCAGCCCCGCATGACCGACGCGAAGGCCGTGTTCACACTGAGCCGGTAGGTCCCGCGCTGGAGCAAGCGACGCATGCTCCGAGAGATGTGGAGCTCTTCCGGTTCAATGACGGCGCGCGGGTTCGGACTCCACCACAGAGGGGGCACGCCTTCGCTAAACCATGGAAATATCCCGCTCTGGTAGGCCGAAAGCAGTCTCTCTGGGGACAGATCTCCGCCCACCGCGATCAGCCCTTCATCGTCGAAGTCTTCGGGGTTCGGGAATTGTACCCCACGACCCGGAAGGATTAGCCACGGTGTAGCCTGCATGTTCTGAGGCTACACCCGCTAGCGCGATGAGCGAAGCGGCCGCTCAAAAGCTCTCTGCGCCGCTCAGGACGAGAGATTCGACCCGGCACGAACATCGTCGGACGTGCGGTTGCGACCATCTCGACCAGCAGAGCGAACCATGATGTCCGCGTCCTCACACTGAATGCTGAATCGCTGACCCCAGGGGTCCTCCACTCGCGCATCCTCGGCCAGTTGATTGTCCGACATCAGTCTTGAGAGAGTGGGGCACCCGCGATCTGTGTTCTCCGATTGCCAAGCCTCGGCCGCCGCAAGGATCTCCCCAGCCGTATCCGACGCCTCGCCCAACCGGTCGGTCTCATCCGGCCCGGCCAACTGAACGGCACCGCCAATGCCGATTACGAACAGTGCGAGAATGCCAAGCTGGAGCACGGTCGGACCACGGGAGAAGCTGGTGAGGGACATGATGACGATTCAGAGAGCAAAGGTCATGCCGGAGAGAAAATCGGCCATTTTTGGCGGATTTTATCCGGGGGTTATTAGCGCTTCGGACAGAGTGGCAAGACGAGTAGCGGCAACGCCTACGGTCTTTGACAATCTGACACTCCGATCTCTTGGACAACAATCGCTACTTTCGCCCGTGCTAAGAGGGGCCCTATGGAGCCGACCCATCGCGCCGTCCCGGGTGCCAGTGATCTCAGTTTGAACCTTGTGCAGTGGAGCCAGGAAGGCGAACCGCTGCTGATGCTGCACGGCTTCGGCCACAGCGCTCGTGTTTGGGACCCAATGGCGAAATCCCTCGCCGCTAAGTATCAATGTCTCGCCCTCGATCTGCGGGGACATGGTGACTCCGACTACGATCCCAGCTTCAATTATCACCACGTGATGATCGGCAAAGACTTGATCTCGGTATTGGATCACCTAGAAATTCCCCAAGCGACCATCGTTGCGCATTCCACCTCCGGACACGCGCTGATCGGATTGGCCGCGCGCTTTCCAGACCGGCTCAAGCGCCTTGTTCTGGTGGACGCCGGTGCTCAACTCAAGGGCAAGGGCGGCGGCGGCGGCGGCGACGCCAGTTTTGAACCCGTCTTCAAGCGACCCGAGCAGTACGCAAAAATGTTGAAGATGATGTATCGGCGCGCCTCCATGGACACGCTCGAGACCCTCGCCCACCACTGGCTCAAGCAGCGTGACGATGGCATGTGGATCCCCAAGTTAGATCCGGGGTTTTACAAGCCGAAGTCGAAAGAGGATCCCAAGCACAAGAAGGATTTCGACCGCGAAGCTTGGGCAAAAAAAGAAGAGGGCAAGCTCTGGGCCGATGTAGCGAAAATCACCTGCCCCACACTTGTGGTGCGCGGTGCAGAGTCGAAAATGCTTTCGGAGCCCACGGTTCAGAAGATGTGCGAAATCATGCCCAACGCGGAAGGCGCCGCCGTCGAAGGCGCGTCCCACAACATCATGATCGATAACCCCGCCGGGATGACCGACGCGCTCAACAAGTACCTACTGTAGGCTGTCCCCACAGTCTCGATAACGCGGCGCACGCGATTTACGGCCAGGCCTACGGGACTACGACGCGGAGCCCGAGCTGTCGGGCTGAGGCGGGACCTGGGATGGCCGGCTCGCGGCAATCTTCAGATACATCCTGGCGCTCTTGTTATCGGGGTCCGAGGCGAGCACCGTGTTGAACTCGTCCGCCGCCTTGGCGGGATCACCTTGGCTCAGGAACAACACACCGCGCAGGACTCGCGCCGCCGAGTAGTCGGGTTTGGCGGCCAGAGCGGAGTCTACCTGCAACAACGCCCGACTTGGGTCGCCATTGTCTCGGTACAGGATCGCCAAGCGAGTTCGGAGATCGGAAAATTCAGGGCAAAGGGCCACTGCCTTTTCGAGCTCAGCGGCCGCATGGTTGGCCATACCCAAATCCTGATAGGCACTCGCCAGTTCGGCGTGCATGTTGGCGATCTTGCCTTTGGCGAAGGAATCCTTTTGCTCGGTGCCATCGCGGGTTCGCAGGTTGCCGTAAATTTCACGCGCGGCTTCGTAATCCCCGAGATCGTTCAACGTCACCATCAGGTTGAGTTGCGCTTCGGTGTAATTCGGATTCAGCGCAATGGCGCGCTCGAAGTAGGCACGCGCCCGCGGCAGTTGGGCATGGGTGTGGGAAATCACTCCCAACATGTCGAAGACGTCCGCGTAGCGATCGCTCAACTTTACGACCTGCTGCAACAGCGGCTCCGCCTGATCGTACTCACGCTTCTCGTAGTGCTCGCGCCCCAGGAGGAGCAGTTGTTTTAGCTTGTCGTCCATCACGCTCTCTCAGTGAACGCGGTTCGGGAAACCGCAGATCTCGCCCGCCCCAAAGGTGGACAACTAAGCTTAACGGATAACGCTGGATGGCGACGACAGAAGCCTTCGACCCATTCACGCCCACGAGTGGGGCTCGTGGCCGGGCACCCCGGAACATGCGGCAGCCCACGAGGGAGCCCCCTATATCCAATATTTCTGTGCGAATTCGACAGCTTGATACTCATTTGCGTCATGCGTTCAGGGCCTGATGAAGGCTCCCCACACCGCTGGGAGGCCTGTCTGCGCCGGGCCTGAGGGCCAGCACCGAGCTTGCCGCTGGCCGGACCGACTGCTAACCGTGCCCGCCGTGGCGTCGAACAAGGACGCGGACGACGAACGGCCAGGCGGGCTGTTGTCCGCGCACAGACCGCTAGAAGAGACGGACCAAGTCGACCCGTCAGACTATCTAGATCTGCGTGGCACCCCACCGGCAAAGCACAGGAAGGCGGAGGGCCCTCATTCCGGTGGCTCACACCCGGTTCGAGACAAGCTGTTAGCTCGCGCCAGTGGCCACCTAGCAGCAGAGCCGAACGAACCCCCGGCCTCCGACTTCCCGCGTTTCTCAAGCCTCGACGAATCACCGAATCAAGACACTGACGACGACTACGAATACGCCAAACAGCGGCGCAGCGCGCCTCGCGGCGACACCACCGGAAGGAAACGCCTGTCCCAGGGCTCAGCGACCATCCTTACCGCCATGGGCGGCCTGATCGCCGGCGCGGCGATTTACGCCATGTTACAAACTCTGCCATTCGCCGAGGAGGCAGAGGACACAGCCTCTGCCGATGCAGCGGATTCAGCCAACGCGCCTATCGGGGCTGTGCTGGCACGCCCCGCACAGCCCAAGCTGGTGGGTCCCTGGCGAATCGCACAGGCCAAGATGACCCCCGATCGACGTCGCGTCACCGGCAAGATTGGCAAGAAGGCCTTTTTAATTGCTGTCCAAGACGCCGGTGTTCCGCTCAAGGAATCCTACCGTCTGCTCATCGCCTACAAGGGATTGCGCAACCTCGATCGCTGCAAGAGCTCTCATCGTTTCTCAGCTCTGTTGGACCGCCCCCGGCAACGCTTGCTGGCCTTCGAGTACATCGTAAACGACGAGGAAATCTATCAAGCTCGCGAAAACAAAGAGGGGCTGCTACGAGCCAGCAAGCTGGACATGAAGATTGGACGCGAACGCGTTCAGGGCGCTATCGCCGTGTCAAAGCAGGGCTTTCTGCTCTCCAGTCAGGCTGCCGGCTTCGAAGAGGGGCTGAGCCCAGTCCTCAGCCGCGCCCTTGAGGGGCGCTACAGCCTCGGGGATATCCAAGCGGGCGATCGCTTTCGCATCATCGCCCAAGAGGTGACGGTACTCGGCCAGTTCTCCCGTTACAGTGGCATCGAGGCAATTGAGTATCTGCCCGTAGGCGAGAAAGCTCTGCGGCTGTATTACTTCCGAGGCACAGTCTCGAAGGGATACTTCGACGCCCGGGGGCGAGCTCCCGGTCAGGGAGGCTGGCGGAAGCCGATCCCCGACGCCCCTCGAACATCGAAATTCAATCCTCGTCGTCTGCATCCCATCAAGAAGATCATCATGCCGCACAACGGCACCGATTTCGGCGCGCCTACGGGCACGCCCATCGGCGCCTCTTCCTCCGGGGTGATCTCATTTATTGGTAACGCCGGACCCAGCGGCAACTTGGTCAAGATTCAACATTCCGCGGGAATCGAGACAGGCTACGCCCACTTGTCTCGCTTTGCCTCGGGACTAAAAGTCGGGGACCGTGTCGCCCGCATGCAGGTGGTCGGCTACTGCGGCTCTACAGGGCGCTCCACTGGACCGCATCTTCACTTCAGTGCCAAGCGAGATGGGAAATACATCGACCCTGAGTCTCTGAAGCTCGACGCGCTCACCATGCTCGGCCCGAAAGAACGCGCCATGCTGTCCGAGGTTCGAAGCCGCTACGACCGGCTGCTCGACGTAATTCAGCTACCGGAAGCCGTCGCCGTCGCCCCTCCTCCGGCGGCCAGTGCCCCTATTGTAGTAGACGACGCTCCCCACTTCGAACGAGGCGCGAGTCCCACAGCCTCGCCCGATTTGCCGAGCGTCAACGTGGCCCCCCCGGCTGCCCCCAAGCTAGCGCCCACTGCCACTGCGACCGCCGCCCGCCCAACCAGCGCCTCCGCCGCGGCAACGCGCCGAGATTACAGCACCCTTTATCTCACGGATCGCGAATTACTCAGAAGTCAATCCCAGCAGGACGACGGCGAGAGTGACGAGTAGTCGTGCGGTCGACTCGGGGACAGCCTCAGCCAACTACGGGGGCCGGCTCCACTTGGGCGATGCACAGCACAAAGCGACTCCCGTGAGGCTCGACAGGATCGACCCAAGCATCACCGCCGTGGGCCCGGGCAATGTGCCGTACCAACGCGAGACCGATGCCGCTGCCGCGAACTTGCTTCACGCCGTCACCGCGAACGAAACGTTCGAACACCCGTTTGCGATCTTCTGCGGGGATCCCAGGGCCATAGTCGGTGACCGATAGTTCGATCATATCGTCCACATATCGGGCACGCACCATCAGGCGCCGACCACTGGTGGCATACTTGAGCCCGTTGTCGATGAGATTGATGATCGCGATCTCCAGAGCGCGTTCATCCAACTGAGACGGCGGGAGGTCGACTTCGATATCGGTCTCCAGCGTGACGGCCGCCTGTTCCGCGCGAATGCGACACACGTCCACCGCCCGTTGCACGACCTCTCCGGCATGCGCGTTAACAAATCGGTAGGGTTCGTCCCCGCGCTCCACCCGGGCAAAATCTAAGACGTTCTCGATGAGACTCCCCAAGCGTTCGCTCTCGGTAACGATAATATCGATATATTGTTTTCGCTTGTCTTCGCTTTCCACTCTTCCGCTTTGCAACAGCTCACCGAACATGTGGACCAAAGCCAACGGAGTCTTCAGATCGTGACTCACGTTCGCGACAAATTCATTCTTCAGATTCGACAATTTCCGTTCGCGAGCGACCGCCGCCAAGATCACGATGGTCCCCGCGACGACGACCAAACCACTCAACACCATGAGCACGATGCCGAAGAGTCGCCCTTGGTCGGAACTGGCTGCCAAATCTTCAGCCGCCTTCAGCGAAAGATTCAACCGCCAACGGTACAGCGTGGTCTCAAAGAAACGCCCCACCGTGTACTCACCGCTGCTTAGCGGCGGCCCGAAAACAATTCGTCCCTCTACATCCACAACGTTCACTCGACTGTGAACATCCCGCTCCGTGTAGATCGACGGAAAGTACTGGTGAACGATGCGATTCACGTCATGCCAGGCCACCACCAAATACTTTCGCCCGGCGTATTCCCTCTGCCAGTAGCTCAGCAGGTAGTTCTCCTCGCTATAGGTCCCATGCAAGTGCCGTAACTCGGAGGGGTCTTTGCCGCCCAACTTCAGATCTGGGTACAACTCGTACAAGATCAAGCGTCGAAAGGCATCGTCGTCCGGACCGGGGCTGCGTGAGATGTGCGCCACGACTTCCCGCAGGGGAGAGCTCAGATCCAGCACCAGCACCGCCCGAACAGTGGGAGTGGACTGGGTAGCTACCCGCAGCCAATCCTCGCGCAAGGTGTGCAATCTCTCGACCCTGACTTCTGCGGAAAGGGCGTTGTCTTGTTCGATAATGAACTGATCCAGACGATCGGCCTTTTCGTTGGCCAAGGACAGGGCCGCTTCCACCACCGACTGCTCGCGCAATCGTTGCAGCTGAAAGCTCGTGCGCAAGCTGCCGCCGGTGATCACCAGAACCGCAACAATCACCGCTGACAGCAGCAAGAATGTGCGCGGCTCTTTCTCGCTATCCGCCATAAGCCCTTCGGCGCTCAGGGGGATAGGGGCATCAAGGTCTCGGCCTCCAACACGATGGGCCGATCCGCCACAAATTCCGAAAACTGCTCGCAGATGTAGTCGAGCGAATTCGCTTCGCTCTCGTAGTAGCCACCCCCGCCGATCGGATTCGCGAGCTCAATGATACCGAGGTAACGGCCCCCTTGCTGGACTGGTCCGCAGAGCACCGATTCGATCTTGCAGTCGACTCGCTTCCAGCGCGGTACAGCGAAGCGTGGGTCGCCGTTAACCTGGCTGATCCGTACGGACCGCATCCGTCGCAGGGCCTCAACGAACAGCGGTTCCTTGTCACTGGTGCGCTCGAGCACCAGCTCTTGGGCCCCTGCGCCGCGGGCTCGCACCACTACGAATTTTTGGATGTCGATATCGAAGACGTGCACGATCGCCGCCTCGCTAGGAATCGAATCCCAAATGATGTCCAGAACAAACTCAGCGCCAGCAGCAATGTCCGGACGGAAGTGCAGGTCGTGCATGGCTTCGAACAGTTCGCCGATTCGGTCGTGATTTTCCGGGGGACGAACCCGTTCCGTATCCGGTTTGCTCGGCGCCAGAGTCACCGCCTCTGAGGGTGCAGAGTTCGGACGATGGATCGCTCCTTTGGGAACCGTCAGCATCAGCGGCGCGGGCTCTACGAACTCCGCATGCTGACTGCTGCCATTGATGCGTTTCGCGGCCACTGATTTGGCTGGAGGCGCACTCCGTCTGTCAGCATCCGCCACCACAGCGGAGCTCTCCGCCATGGCGGCTGCCGCATCGAGATTTGCAGGTGCGGTGCCAGCAGAGCTCGCGTTCTGCTCAGCCTGCTGCTTCGCTTCCGCCTGCTGCTGCTCAGCCTTCGCTTGAGCCGCGACCTGTTCGGCATGCGCGTGAGCTTCGAGGTTCGCCTTCTCTACGGCGGCTTCCCCTTCGATTCTGGCCTTTTCAGTCGCAGCCTTGGCGGCCGCTTCCGCTGCGGCTTGCTCGGCGGCGAGCTTTTCTGCCGCGAGTTTACGCACGTCGGGTCCCGCAGCCGGTACCGAAGCGGGGCGGACCGAAGGCACCATGCTCTTCGCTACCTTCACTACGGGATCGCCGCGCCAATCCTTCCACGAAAGAGTCGCAACGGGCGCGCGCTTCGGCTTCGTGCTGAAGACGTGGTCAAACAATGCTATCTGAACAAACTTACCATCGGGACGACCCTCTAGCTCCGCCTGCGCATCCGCCAGATAGGAGCGAAGCAACGTTTCCAGCTCTTCTGGGGTCTTGCCCCGCCCGCTCACCGCATAAGCAAACTCCCGATAACAAATCGGTGTGCTTTCGGTAGGCTCTTCGCTTCGAGACGTGAGCAACATGCCGCCGGTGCTGGGAGGCGGTCGCCCCGACACAGCCCCCGCCCGAGGAATGCTAGAGATCGCCGATGGGACCGACGACGCCGGTGGTGGGGCTTCCGGCTCAGCCGCCCCCTCCGTCACCTCCTCGGTCGTCGGCGACATGCTGTAGCGAAGCCGCATTAACGGATCGATCGCTCGGCAGCCGTTATCCAACAGCTCAACAGTGAATCGCGCGATCGAGCCTTTTTCCCCCCTAAGGCTCCGCGCTTGCTCGAGGGCAGGACGCCACTGAGCAGCATCGACGACGTACTTCGTCATCATGCTTTCCGAGCCAATAGGGCAAACTTCGACGGACCAGCGCATGGATATAAGGGGGCTTTTAGGGAGTGGAAGGATAATCGCCCCCGCCAGCCCAGAGCGGGCTCTTGACGGGAAATCGGGACGAATAATGAGGAGAAGGGCTTCCAGACTTAGCAGAATTCGGCCTCCGGGCTTGGCTTTTTGACCCGGCCAAACGTAGTAGTGCTCTCTGGTCCAGGTAATTACAGGTACTTACACAGTTTCAACGGCTACTTCCCGCTCGAAACGAATGGCCGGACCCCTGGCCGTATGGGGGCTCGCGCCGTCAAACGCTAGCCTCGTAGCGCGGTCGCTCTAGTGCCTTCACGGACGATCCGGGGTAACTCCGGGCCGGTGACCACATCGTCGGAACCTGGGAACAGCGCTCAATCGCCGGGCTCCGATCGCTGGCGGAGGCTGGAGCCCAAGGTTTACGCCTTCCTAGCGGGAGCGCTGACCCTGTGGATCGCTCACCTGTTCGTCTCCTCGCTGAAGTTACAGCTCGCCTACGCGGATGCCCGCTGGGGTCCGGGTGTGCCCCCGCTCCAGTGGTCAGCCCCGCTAGACGACGTCTTCATCCATTTCGATTTCGCCCGCTCCATCGCCTTCGGAGCGCCCTTCGAATGGATCCCGGGCAACGGATACTCAAGCGGCGGCACCAGTTTGCTGTACCCATTCGTGTTGGCTGCGGGTTACCTGGCTGGCTTCGTGGACGAACGTCTGATGCTGTGGGCCACCATGGTGGGAGCCACCTGCGTCTTTGCCTGTCTGCTGGGCTCCCGCGTGCTCTTTCATCGGCTGCCGATTTGGACCAGCTACCTCGCGCCTCTCTTTCTGTTGTCCGTGGGAGCTCTGGACTGGACTCTATTTAGCGGGATGGAGGTCGCGTTCTTCCTCGCCGTCTGGGCTCTGAACCTGACGGCCTGGCACCGGCTCACCACGACTCTCGAAACCCATCCCGAGCAAAGTCCCTTGCTCAACGCCACTATACTGGGCCTCGCGGGCGCAATCATGATCGCCACGCGGCCGGAAGCCGCCGTAATCGTGGCCGTGTTCGGCTTGTGGGGCGCCGTGAAAATCGCTCGTCACCAAGGCATGCGCCCGGCCCTAGCTAGTGTGCTGCTGGCAGGCGTGCCCGGGGCTCTTGTGCTCGTCGGACACGCCCTGGCCAATCACCACTTCACCGGCGAAAGCTCGGCAGCAGGCGCCCTGGCGAAACTTGAGCTGCATCACCCCTATCTCAGCCGTACGGATGTGTGGAACGCTTGGAAACACTTCAGCCTCTACCAAATCTTCCGCATCACTGATTACCATCTAACCGACATGCCCCGTCCCGGCGGCGTGAACATCAGTGTCGGTTGGTTGATGTGGGCGCCCGCCTTCGGCGCGCTGTTTTCTTCTCGAACTCGCAGACCCGCCATCATTCTTTGGCTCAGCGCGTTGTTATGGATCGCCGTGACGGCGCTCAACGGGCAAGTACGCTGGCAAAACGAGCGCTACACCATGCCTGCCGTCGCCTGGCTGCTGTTGTGCAGCGCCTTGGGTACGGGCAGCCTGCTGAGCTGGGCCTATGAAAGCGTGCGGGCAGAGACCGGACGGCGACGCCTCGGCGCTGTATTTGCCGCTACTGCCGTCGTCGGCGGGCTCGGTTTCTGGCTGCTACATCAAGCCCCCAAATTCCAAGGCCAGATGTGGTTCTACGGCCGTGCCTCTCGCAACATCCGCGACCAACACATGATGGCAGCCCGGCACCTGCGCTCTCTCACACCCAAACCACGCCGGGTGTTGCTCGGAGACGCGGGAGCCATCCCCTACGTGAGCTACCTGCCGGCCCTCGATATCATCGGTCTCGGCGGCTACCATGATTTGCCCTTCGCCCGAGCCACGCGGCTGGGCGTTCCGGGAGCCGTCGAACTGATTCAGCGTATGGGTCCCCGAGAACGACCGGACGTAATGGCGCTCTACCCGAGTTGGTGGGGCACACTTCCGCTCTGGTTCGGCAGTCGCATGTTCGGCGTCGACGTACGCGGGAACGTCATCTGCGGCGGTGCCACCAAAGTGGTGTACCAGACCGATTGGCGGGCCTTAGACCGCGGCTTGGTTCCGAGCGAACTGACCGATGCCGAAGAGCTCCGAGATGAACTCGACTTTGCAGATCTCCTCAGTGAGAAAGCGCACCATACAACGTTCGGAAAGTACCCCTCTCACCTGAACATGAAGATTCTTCGAGTGTCTCCCACTGCCCGCGAAGAGATCTGGGACGGAGGCAGGAGCACGCTCGCCGGAGACGGCGCGAGCTTCCAACTAGGCGGAGTACAGGCCGGTCGGGACGCGAAAATCTGGCTGCGTATCGCCCCCAGTCAAGCCGGTAAGTTGGAGCTACGAAGGGCGGGGGCAGACGCAATGGTTCGCGAGTTCCCCGCGGGCGATCAGTGGCGGGAGCTTTCTTTCGTCATCCCCCAAGCTCAACTGGAGAGCCTAAGTCAGGTCTCGATCGTTCCGATCAAGCGCAGCTTGGTCCTCTACCACCTCTGGCTGACCCAAGAAAAATGAGCGGCTACGGGAGCCTGGGTGTTCCCTCGGATCCTGCCAGCTGGCTCGCCCTGGTCAGCGCTATCATCGCCGCCGCCGCTGCCGCCTTCGCCTACCGAAGCCAGTGCAAGCTGTCGCCGACGGCTTGGGGCTCCGAGCGCAGCCGGCTCGCCGTGCTCGCCATCGCAGCGGCCCTGGGTTCCACAGCGTACATCGCCTACTACCTGCGCGGCGGTCCTCGCATCATCGACGCCACCAGCTACGCCCTTCAAGCGCGTGCCTTCGCTAGCGGTAGCTTCAGCGTCCCGACGGAATTTCCTCTCTCTTCCTTTCAGGGTCGATTCTTGCTGTCGGGGGCCGACCTCTCCAGCGGCTATGTCCTATTCCCGCCCGGGTACGCGGCCTTGTTGGCGGTCCCGAGCTACTTCGGCTCGCCCCTGGTGCTCGGGCCATGCTTGGCCGCGACCCTGGTGGTCGTGACCTACTACCTCGGGCGCGCGCTCTTCGACGACCCTCGCGTCGCGTGGACCGCGGCCACGCTGAGCGTGCTGTCCGTCGCCCTTCGCTATCACACGGCCGACACCATGGCCCATGGGCTCTGCGCGCTTCTGCTCGCGAGCTGTTGTTGGGCGGTCGTAAAGCGGCGTCCCCTGCTCTGCGGCTTCGCCTTGGGCTGCTTGATCGCCACCCGACCGTTAAGCGGAATGGTTGGCATACTCCTGATGATCGTCGCCAGCTCGCAGCTGGGCGCAGGACTCTGGCGCCGACCGCGCTTCGCCAGCCTGGTGATGCTCGGCTCCCTCCCCGGCCTGCTGCTGCTGCTCGCCTATCATTGGGCGGCTACCGGCGATCCGGGTCAGGCTCCTCAACTGAGCTACTACGCCCTCGCCGACTCCCCGCAATCGTGTTTCGGGTACGGCACCGGGCACGGCTGCCTCGGCGAACACGGGGACTTCATTCAACGATTTCAAGCCAACGGTTTTCACTTCCGTGAGATGGTCAGCGGTACCTGGCGCCGACTGTTCTTGCATCTTCGAGATGCCGCCAACCTTGAGCTGCTCGGGGTCGGAGCGTGGCTCGCCATGATCATCGGCGCGCGTTCCCCAGGCGTGCGAGTCGCTGCAACCGCCCTCGGAGCGTTGGTGCTGGCCTACGCCCCCTTTTATTTCGACGGCAACCTTCCGGGGGCGGGAGCACGCTTTTTCATGGACGCCGTCGTGTTCGAACAGCTGTTGATCGCCTGGCTCCTTCGGCAATGGCGCTTCGAACTCTGGTTACCCGCCGCCTGCCTCTTTGGTTTTGCGCTGCACACCCGATTCGATCACGAAGCGCTGCGGGACATGGACGGCGGCGCGCCGATGTTCCGACCCGGGGCTGTGGCGGACATCCCGAATGGCTTGGTATTTATCGCCTCCGACCACGGTTTCAACTTGGCTCACGGCTCCACAGGCATGGGCCCCCATCGCCAATTGCTCTTCGCTCGGTACCGCGGCGATGCGTCGGATCGTTTGCTCTGGCAACAGCAGGGCGAACCACCCAGCTATCGTTACGAATTTTTGCCCTGGCCCGATGCGCCACGGCTGATTGCTTTTGTCCCGCCAGCGTTGTCGATCCTCGAGGCGGAGTTTCAATGGCCGGTCCTGGCTGTTCGCGGCGCAAGTGTTCGCCGAATCCCTCGTCCCCATGCCTGCGTCTCGCGGGGCGCGTTACAAATTGATAGCGACCAGCAGGAGCTCAGCGTGACCCTGAGTGTGCCGAGCGTGGCTTCCGAGCGGCTCGTCGTCGCGCTGCATTGGTGGTCAGCGAAACCGGAACCACTCGACCTAAGTTTCGGCGGAGATCGACAGCGGCTCCGATGGGACAACGTCGGAGAGTGCGGGACGTCAGTGCACGCCGTTGCTGTCCAGGCCGGGAACAACCTTACCGAGCTGAAGCTGCACAGGACATCCTCGGGCTTTTCGGACATCGCGCTCGACTACATCGATCTTCGACCCGGACACATTTCGGACCAACGGCCGGTACTCCCAGGCCCCGAGCAGCCGCCAACGGAAACGAGGGGCCTGCCTGGGCGATTCCAGCAGCCCGCCCAACAGAAATGAATACTGATCTCCAGGGCTTATGTAGGCAACAGCCCCGCCGACCCGCTCTAAGCCATAAATCCCGGGAAAACGCGCTGTTGATAGCCGTGGAGCGACCATCAGAGCCATGCGCCGGGGGCGAACAACCCGCCGAGACTGAATCTTCAGCCGAAAATTCCAACGAAAAATTGCTCTTTTCTCCTTTCACTTTCTGGAAATGGCGAGGATAATTACAGAGTTAGGCAATAGTTGCCTGACGAATGGAGGGCGGCGGGTGACCAAAAGCGAGCTGATCGATGTGATTGCGGCACGGGCCGGTCTCACTAAGGCTAGGGCCGAAATGGTGGTCAACTGCGTGTTCGACACCATGACCGACGCCCTGCGCGGCAGCGAGGGCATCGAAGTCCGCGGATTTGGTAGCTTTACCGTCCGTCCGTACAAGCCTTACGCCGGTCGAAACCCCCGGACTGGTCAGCCAGTTACAGTTCCGGCCAAGCGGCTTCCGTTCTTCAAGGTTGGCAAAGAACTCAAAGAGCTTGTCAACAACAGTCGTCACCGTGCAATCACTGGCGGCGATGACGACGACGACGACGACGACGAGCTCGACGCGCCCTGAAGACCCGTCGCTCCCTGGGTCCCTTAGCCCGCTCGGCACAACTGCTCTAGTTGGTTCTGAGCGGCGTCCACACGCGCGCTGCTGCCTGCAGGCGGTGTCCGGGACCGCGCCGTCGAAGTTCAGTCATCGGCGTCAAACTTCTCTCCCGTGGTGATTTCATGAACGCCGGCGATCAACTCGAAATCCTCCTGCGTGGCTGCGTAGATGTACACGATCAAGACGACCTCCTCCGACGCCTGGAGACCGGCAAACCGCTAAAAATCAAAGCCGGCTTCGATCCCACACGCCCGGATCTCCACCTCGGCCATACGGTGCTGATGCAGAAGATGCGTCAGTTCCAGGAGCTGGGGCACGAGGTACAATTTCTCATCGGCGATTTCACGGCGATGGTCGGCGACCCCACGGGAAGAAACGATTTGCGTCCTCGGCTCACGCGCCCCGAGGTGCTCGCCGCAGCCGCTACCTACACCGAGCAAGCGTTCAAAATCCTCGATCGGGACGCCACCACGGTTGTCTACAATAGCGAATGGCTCGACAAGATGCCGCTCTCCGAGATGATCGAGCTGGCAGCGAAACGCACCGTCGCGCGTACTCTGGAGCGCCGAGATTTTATGGAACGTTTCGAGTCGCATCGGGACATCTACATTCATGAGCTCCTGTACCCGCTACTGCAGGGATACGATTCGGTCGCCCTGGAGTCCGATGTCGAACTGGGCGGCACCGATCAGCTATTCAATCTGATGGTGGGCCGAGATCTCATGACTCGCTACGGAAAGACGCCGCAGATCGTCATGACGGTCCCGATCCTCGAAGGCATCGACGCCAAGATGGTCGACAGCGTCGTCGTCGGCAAGAAGATGAGCAAGAGCGCCGACAACTACGTCGGGCTGAACGACGCGCCCGTCGAGATGTATCGCAAGTGCATGCAAATCGGCGATGACATCATCTGGCGATTCTTCGACTTGCTGAGCGACAAATCGGCGAGCGAGCTCTCCACGCTCAAGAAGGAGAGCCGGCCGCTCCAAGCGAAAGCCAGTTTCGCCAACGAGATGGTGACTCGTTTCCACGACGCCGAAGCTGCCGCGGCTGCGAAAAAAACCTTCGACAGTACGTACATGGGAACGGGCATTCCGGACGATGTCCCCGAAATCGATGTCCCGACCGAAGGCGAGCACCTTCTACTCGCCAAAGCGCTCGCAGCGGCCAAGCTCGCGTCCTCGGGGAGCGAAGGGCGGCGTTTGATTACCCAAGGGGGCGTATCCGTCAACGAAGAGCGCGTTCGAGACAGGCAACACCAACTCGACCGAGGCTCCCGCTACCTAGTCCGAGTGGGTTCCAAGAAACGCCGCTTCGCGTACATTCGCGTCACCTAAGGTGACGGCGCAGGCCCAGTACAGACGATACCAGCCTGCCCAGTCTGCCATGCCCAGTCCGCCTCCCTTCGACGATGCCACGCCACCGCGTCGCCGAGTCCCCCGGCATTGGGCGCTCGTCGCGCAGCTCCTGGCGCTGCTCCTGGTCTCCGCTTGCGGTCCGAAGCCCCACCCGCAAGCCCAGCCGACAGCTCCCGAGGCCCTCCACCAAGGCCCGCTAGCGGACTACATTCAAGCTGCCAGCCTGCGTTGGCTGCTTCTGGCCAAACCCAAACAGATCGCGTCTCAGCCAACACTCAAGGACGCTCTCGCGCTCCTACTCCCGAGACCCCGGCTCGACCTATTCGCCCAGGAGAGCGGCGTAGACTTGCGCCGGCTCCGAGCCGGCGCGATCGCGAATTATCCGCTTGGCACTCTCTACCTCAGCCGGCTGTCAGGCAATGGTGTTCGGGTCGAAAAGGCCTTCCTACAGAGACTGCTGAGTGGCAAACGGAGCCGGCACCCGGTGCCCAATCTCCGCGCCCATACCGGCATCATCGGGAACACCCCGCAGACGCTGCTAATCGCCGAAGATCGCTTCAGCGCCATCGCAGTCGGCGATCCAACTCTCGCTAACACGGCGGAGCTATTTGCTCGCCGCCGTCTCAAGCGAGCCTCGCCCATATCCCGCACCGAAGACTTCCGGGCCTTCGCCCGTGATTTCTCCGAAGCCGACTGTGCATTCTTCGCACCTGGACCGTTTACCGGCGAGTGGGTGGCCGGCGCCGGCGGTCTGCTCGGCGCGGCCACCGCGGTTGTCGCATCGCTTCGGGTGGAAGGCACTCAGCTCCGTCTGACCATCGCAATGAGCGGTGACTGGGACCCCGCCGCGGATATCCCAACGCTCGAGCGCAGTTGGGAAGCCTTGCGCGCGAGCTCTCTCGGCCACTTGCTCGCACTGCGTCATCCAGCAGTCCCAGCAGAAGTGAACTCAAGCCGTGAGCGCCTTGAGTTGACGGTGCTTCTGCACCCCAACGCGATGGCCCAGGGACTGCGCGCAGCGGTCGCAGCAGATGTCTGGGAAATCATGAAATCGTCTAATTGGGACAAAAGCACCGACATATCGCACCCTACGAAACCCCTATAGCTGCTGACATTTCCACCACCTACTCTCGAAACTAAAGCGGCGGCCAATTGCTCAGGAGGTGCCGGCAGTGCTACACCAGATGATATTGGGGAGTCATGCTCCTCACTCATGAAAGGGGAACAATGTTCAAGGTAGGGGATCTGTCGGTGCATCCGAAACACGGGGTTGGCGAAATCGTCGGAGTGGAGGAGAAAGACCTGGGAGGAACCAAGACCGAGTTTTACGTGATGAATATTCTCGGTAGCGGGCTGAAGGTCATGGTCCCCCTCAGCGCTGCAGACCGCGTCGGCCTGCGCCCAGTCATGCAACAAGACGAAGCCTGTAGCATCTTTGACATTCTCAAGACTCCAGCGGTCGCGGTCAGCGAGCAACCCTGGAACAGGCGCTTTCGTGCCTACACCAACATGCTGCAAAGCGGACTCCCGTCGGAGATCGCGAAGGTACTGAGAGATATGTACCGACTCAAATTCGCCAAGGCGCTCTCCTTCGGGGAGCGAAGGCTCCTGGAGCAGGCCCGTACCCTGCTCGTGCAGGAACTCGCACTTGCCAAACAGGTACAGCCCGACACCATCGAGGGCGAAATTCAACAAATCCTGTCAGCCTAGTCGCGCGCGCCAGCGCTGCACGCCGCGCTGGCTGGGCACCGCTTGGCTTTATACCAGATTGGGGTATCGCGACACGCGGTGTGGCCGTTGATCCCGTTGATGAATCACCCAGCCCTACTCCTAGGCAACTTCCGACGTGACGAGCGAGTAGCGCTGTCGGTTGCTGCTAGCCAAGCCACCCTCGATCTCTGCATCGTCGAAACCCTAAAAGAAGCCTCCGACTGGATGCAGCGCAACGAACCAGCGGTGCTGCTGGTGGAGGACTCGGCCAAGTCGGCCGAGGGCCTGTGTCTCGAAGCCAGATCCCACGCACGGCACGCAACCGTGCCCATCATGGCTCTCGCCCGGGACTTGGACGATCTGAGCTTCGCGGAAGCCTTCAGTTGGGGCGGCGACGACGTCGTTAAACTTTCCGAAATGCGCGCACTGCTTGCCCGCCTCCGCGCTCTGCCCGCCAGACAGTCATCTCGTATGAGCGCGGCCGGCCGGGGCTTCGCACTGGTGGCGGATGGAGACCGAACCCGTCGAGTAGTACTGGCTCGAGTTCTTCAAAACGCCGGCTACGAAATCATGTTCGCCGTGACACCGGACGATACCGTGAAATTTTCTCAAGATGAGAAGGTGAAGGTAGTCGTGGTGAGCGCCGAACTACATGATACGCCAGCCGAATCAGTCAGGCGAGGCCAAGAAGGCGGTAGCCAAGCGATATGGATCATCACAGCCGCGCCGCGTAAGATTTCTGAACACCGCGAAGCCCTCAGTAATCTTGAAAAAGCCGCCGTTACCGACGGCTTTGCTCCGCCAGAGAATGTCGTCTTCCTCGCTAACGAGCTGATGCGCGGCAGCAGCACTGACAATCGCGCCTCGCGCCGGCTCCTCTTTGGAACTCAAGTCATGTTCCGAAATGCAGGCAGTGACCGAGACGACGTCGGATACACCTACAACCTCAGCGAAGGCGGCCTCTACGTGCGGACGCTGGCCCCACCCCAAGAGGACAAGGTCTGGTTGGAACTCACCCCTCCCCGATCGGACCGCCGCGTGCGCGTGGAAGGCGAAGTGGTCTGGCGACGTGCGTTCGGGCCCGGGATAGGCGCGACCGTTCCGCCTGGATTTGGCGTGCGAATCAGCGACGGCTGCGCCGCCGATCTGGATCTGTGGAAGGACCGCTATCAATGTTTCGCTGAGGTCCTGGGCCTCGCAGCCTAAGAACAGGACGAGCCGGCTCGTACACTGGACTGGCCGAGGACCAGGCGCCTCCCCACCCGCGATTGGCGTCCTGTCGGCGGGCTCTGCTAAGCTCCCCCCGGTGAAGATCTATACAAAAACGGGGGATGACGGCACTACCGGGCTCTTCGGTGGTTCCCGCGTCCGCAAAGATGATCTGCGTGTCGAGGCCTACGGCACGGTGGATGAACTGGACGCCGTGGTCGGCGTCGCAGCTGCCAGCCAACCCCCGAAATCCATCACAGCTCAGCTCGTCACGATTCAGGGCGATCTGTTTGTGATCGGCGCCGAGTTGGCCTGCACGCCTGGCAAGGAAGACAAACTTCGGGTCAGCCCCATCGGCACCGTGGAAATTGAACGACTGGAGGGCTGGATCGACGAATCCGAGGCAGAACTACCAGCTTTAAAATCCTTCGTTCTTCCGGGTGGCACTCCCGCCAGCGCCGCCCTGCATCATGGTCGAACGGTCTGTCGCCGAGCCGAACGATGCGTCCTCCGCCTGAGTGCCGAGTCGCCGGTGCGAGGCAACATCCTGATGTATCTCAACCGCCTCAGCGATCTGTTGTTCAGCTTCGCCCGTTTGGCAAATCACACGGCTGGCGTAAATGATATCCCTTGGCCACCGCAATCCCCATGACCGAAGTTCATCCCGCCCGGACAACTGACGGACAGCCACCCCGATACCGGAACCGATCATGATTCTGGAATCTGGTTCTCGCATCGGCGGTCGCTACCGAATCATCAGACTGATCGGCGAAGGCGGCATGGGCACGGTCTACGAAGCCGAACACGAAATCCTCAAGACTCGCGTCGCACTGAAGTTCCTGCTTGAGGAACTCAGCCGCCAGCCGGGATTGGTAGAACGGTTCCTGACTGAAGCCCGAGTTTCAGCGACAATCAAGAACCCCCACGTCGCACAAGTAACAGACGTCGATACCACAGACGATGGCTCCGCCTATTTGGTCATGGAGTTGCTGGTGGGCGAATCGCTGCAAGCCATACTGGATATCTCCGGAAAGCTTGAGCTGGCTCTCGCCATCGACATCACGGTTCAGATGCTGGCCGGATTGAGTGCGGCCCACCAGAACGGAATCGTTCATCGGGATATGAAGCCAGACAACGTGTTCGTCCTACCCAGTGGCGATGGCGTGAGCGTCAAACTATTCGACTTTGGTATCGCCAAGGTTCGCGACTCAGAAGAGTACAAGCGCTTCAAGACTCGACCGGGCACAGTGATGGGCACGCCGGAATATATGGCACCCGAGCAGGCTTATTCTGCCGACCAAGCGGATGCCCGGGCAGACCTCTTCAGTACAGCAGCTATCTTGTACGAAATGCTCTGCGGGGAGCTTCCCGCTCGCGGAGCCAATCCCCAAGCTATTGCCCAGCAGTTCATCCGCGATTCCATCGTCCCGCTTCATCAGCGGGCGCCTCACGTGAGCACTGAGCTGAGTGCGTTGGTGCATCGGGGGCTGAGCGCCGATCCTAAGCTCCGACCCCCATCCGCCGAAGCTTTTATGGCCGAGCTGCTGCCCCACGCGCGTTCACTAGGCCGGGCAGCGTGCTCAATCAGTCAGGGTGCAGTGGCAGTCTCTGCGGATCAAACCGGCGCGATGGCCATGGCAAGCTGGCAAGAAGCGGCGGCTCCTGGCGGGCCCGCCCCTGGAGTAGCAAAAACCGTCGCTCCCGTAGACGACGCAGCGCCGGTGCTGTCCCCGGCAACCGCGACACGACCGACTCACTCCGGCGCTTCACCCACCGCCGGAGTACCCACTGCCGCATTGCCCGCCGTCACTGCATCCCCTCCCCAGAAAACCTGCGACGACTCGAAGTCGAGCCGAGGGCGCTGGGTTTGGCTATTGCTCGCCGGCGTACTCACGGCCGGCGCCGGCCTCGTCGCCCAACAAATGCAGCCTCATCATGTTCCGCCGCCACTCCCCACCCCCGGCAAACACTTGGCCGAAATCGAACGCCAAGCCGCGGCTCAAGTGGCACTACCACTTCGCCCAGTGAAAGCTTCCGATCGGAAACGAACAAAAAAACAACGACCCCACTCCCATAGCGGGTCGAAGCGCGCACCGTCCACCTCGCACCAAGCTCGCACAGGTCCCGTATTGGCACTGCCCAGCGCCCTGCCGGTCATCCCCGGACTACCCACAGTGTTCCCCCAAACAATGCCGCCACTTCCCAGTTCCTTGGGGCCATTGATTCCACCTGGGATGCCCGGCTCGACTCCCCTCGGAACTCAACCGTAGATCTACAAACCTGCCATCCCTCGGCGAGAGTCGCTCCGGCAACAGCGTCTGCCATCCACGATAGCGCATAGCGTCAGTCGTGACTCACACAAATTCGCTCAATCGGAGTATACCTGCGTGATGGACTCGGTGCCCCACCCGGATCAGATCGCGGCCTTTGTGTCGTCGATGCCGGACAGCTACACGGAGTACTTCGAGCCAAGCGCCATTGCCTCTCACACAGCCGTTGCCCTCGCTCACGGCGAACAACTAGTTAGCGCCGGACTCTTCGATGTCGGCTCTGCTGATATCGCTGGCGTCTGTGTAATTGCCGAAGACCGACCGGGGCTGCTCTCCACCATCAGCTCGGCGCTATTCATTATCGAGCTCAAGCTGGTACACGCTCAAGCCTATACGCGCACCAGTCCAGAGGGGCGACGCCAGGCTGTCGATCTATTCTGGTTGCGTCCCAACTCGGCCTGCAAACCCCTACCGGGCTCAACCGCCGTCGCGAAATTGGTGGCTCGGATCACCGAACTTCTCAAAGGCGGCCACGGCAAGGCACGCGAGCTCTCTTTGCGGGCAAACCGCGCAGCGGATCGTCGAATCGATACCCGCGTAAAGTTCTCAGAAGAAGACAACGGCCGAACCTGCGTGCTCGAAGTCGAAACCAGCGATCGCTCGGGCCTATTGCTCGCGCTCTCCAGCGCTCTCTTTGAAGAGCGAGTACAAATCGTCTCGTCTGCAGTTCGTACGGCCAACGGGCGAGTCTTCGACCGCTTCACTTTGGTCGAGTTCGACGGTTCGCCACTCAACGCTGAACGGCGCCTGGCGCTTCAAGTAGCCGTCATCAGCGCTATCGAACCAGCCAAACATACGAGTCGACCGCCCCCGGCGGTCGAGCACCGAGACACCGAACCGGCGTAACCCCGCAGGCCAAAGGGGCCAGGGCCTAGAAAAAACTCCGGTAGAGCCAAAATTTGGCGACGGAGCGCAGCATTTCACCCCTCGCCCAAGGGGGCTTGAAATGTGCAGCGACGCGCCCGGCTCGTACACTGGACTCGCCGAAGGCGAGCCCTAGGCCATCATCGTGCCCATCTCACGGAGCTTCTTCACATCGTCGGCCGGCAGTACTGGCGGCTCTTTGCCGACCGCGTAGCAGCCCAGAATGATCTCGGCGGTGCGTTCCACGACCTCGACCATGTCCGCGCATTTACGCAGGCTGAGCCCGGCAACCACGAGTCCGTGATTGGTCATCAAGACAGCGTGGCTGTTCTTAGCCGCTTCGCCCACGGCGCTCGCCAAGTCGGGAGTACCCGGCATGATGAAGGGAATACGGGCGATTTCACCGAAGAATGCAGCCTCGGTAGAGATGGGGAGGAAGGGCAATCCGGTATTGGCGAGGATTGTCGCATGGGGTGCATGACAGTGAATGACCGCGCGGGCGTTGGGCCGTGCTTCGTACATGGCCAGATGCACCATTCGCTCGCTGGACGGGGTGCCACCCTCGCCCACCTTCTTACCGTCGTTCGAAATGCGAACCATGGTCTCCGGATCCAGGTTCCCCTTGAACATCGCGCTCGGCGTAATCCAGTATTCGTCGTCGCCGGTGCTGGCTTTCACGCTGACGTTGCCGCCGGTGGCCGTGATGAGTTCGATTCCGTACAGTTCTTCGACCACATCGCAGAGATCGTCGCGCTCGTCGCCGACGCGCTTCTTCACGGGGCCCGCCGCAACCACCGTTGCGGTCGCGCCAGCGCGTTTGCCCTTGCGGCCCTTTTTCTTCGGCGGGCCTTCTTTGGCTAGCTTCTCAAGATCGCCGGGATCGCCGTACTTTTCACGACCAGCTTTGTAGAGACGTCCGAGAGACGACTGCATCTCCTGTAGCGTCATCGCCTTGGAGGCATCGCCCATAAAGCTCAACTCACCCGCCATGGCTTTTTCCATGGCGTTGATCTTCCCGGTGAACATGCCGTCGAGAATGTACGCGCCCATCTTGAGCTGCACGTCGGCGTCTTCTTTCGGCGGTCCCATGCCGCCGCTCACCTTGCCGTCATCTAGGGCGAACCAAAACTCCTCGCCAATGTCGGAGATATTGAAGTGGAGCGTCACCGGCGGCACCTCGGTCTTCTTGATCTCGTCGTCAGTGATGATGCCTTGAACAAATTCTCTACAAATGCTCGCCATGATCTGGCGGTTCTCTTCTGGGATGCCCATGGCGTCCTCCTCGTCGTCGTCGTAATCTTCGTCTTCGTCTTCGTCTTCGTCGGAGCGCCGTGCGGCAGCGCCCGTTGTTTTATCGGCGTTTTTCGCCTTGGCCAGGTCCGTTGTGGCGGGTCCGCCATCGGACGCTAGTTTCGCCAATTCTTCGGCACTCGCCTCCACTCGGGGTTGGCTCATGTCAAATGCCTCTAGACACTCGGGGTTGAGCGCATAGCGAGGCTTTTGTCCACTGAGGATACGCTTCAGATCTTCCGCGATAATCCGACCCTGGTGGGTGGCTACCTCGAAGGTATTGCCGCCCACATGGGGGGTCGCGATCACGTTTTCGAGATCCAACAGCGGATGATCCCAGCCCGGAGGTTCAACGGCGAACACATCGACAGCAGCGCCGCCTAGATGCTCGTCTTCCAGAGTATCCACCAGAGCCTGCTCGTCAATGAGCGCCGCCCTGGCGGAGTTGATGAAAAAGGAGCCGGGCTTCATCTTCGCGAACTGCTCGACACCCATCATGCCCGTGGTGGACTTAGTAACCGGCACGTGCAGCGACACAAAGTCCGCCGTTTCCAGCAGCTCATCGAATTCCACCTTGGTGGCGCCATGCAGGGCCGCGATTTCGGGAGTCACGAATGGATCGCTGACGATCACCTTGACCCCAAAGGGCACCAGGCGCGCCGCCACCTTCTTCCCGATGGCCCCAAAGCCCACCAAGCCGAACGTTTTGCGCCAGAGCTCCTTACCTTGGAGCTGAGAAAATGCGGCGCCCATCTTGCCCAAGTCGCCCGCTTCTACATCTTCGTCTCGTAAGAACTCGCCCGCTTCAGCGAGTTTTCGGGCCATCGAGATAGCGAAACCTATTGTTAGGTCCGCCACTGCGTCGGCGTTGCGGCCAGGCGCGTTGATCACCGGAATGCCCAAAGCTCCCATGCCGGGAATGTCGATATTTACGGGATCGCCGCGACAAGTGGCAATCACTCGGAGCTCCTTGCACTTTTGAATCGCGCCAACGTCGACCGGATCCACTTCGCAGATGAATACCTCGTAACCCTGCAGAGCTTGCACGAGGCTATTGCCGGTGAGCAGGTTGTGGGTCTCGCGGAAGTTCTGATAGGTGACGTCGCCTAGCTCTTCGAGAGCCGCGATGCCCTCGTCGTCCATCGCAGCACTCACGAATATCTTCGTGCGTTTGACGCTGGCCGTCTCCGCCTCCGGCTGGCCCATCCCCTCCATGATCTGACCGATCTTTAGCTCCTGGGCGACTTCATCCGCGGCGGCCTGTGCCGTGTGCAATCGCGACCATCCGGAGTAGATCGACGCGTATTTTTCGGCATTGGTGCCCGGCGTGAATACCCGGCTGCGCTTCGCCAACTGGGTCGCACCTGCGCCCAGGTCCGAAAACACTCCGGCGGCTACACCCGCGCAGATCGCGGCTCCCAACGCGGTCGCTTCGTTGCAGTCGCCGACCTCGACCGGCACACCGCTGACGTCCGCAAGAATTTGCGCAAAGAGCCCGCTCCGCGACATGCCCCCTGCCAACAGGATTTTTGCGGCCTTGTCTTTTCGAAGGGTCTCGAGCAGCTCGAGGTTCTTTTTCAGGCCGAAGGCTAGACCTTCTACTACCGAGCGAGCCATGTCAGAGCGGTCGGTTTCGGGCGCCGTGAACAAGTGCGAGAGGGTTACGCTGCCGATGGGCACCTTGACCGCGCGAGCATCGTGAATGGACACCCCAAAAGTAGACTGCACGCCGCGGGCGCCCGGAGCTGCCGCTGCCGCATCGCCCAATAGCGCCGCTGCCGGCGAAGGGGACGTGGCGTACATGGTGTTGCCCATCCAGTCGAGAGCGTCACCGACGGGACCCGCGTTTGCCTCGAG
Source organism: Polyangiaceae bacterium (assembly GCA_013214025.1). Lineage (GTDB taxonomy): Bacteria > Myxococcota_A > Polyangia > Polyangiales > Polyangiaceae > JABSRN01. The sequence continues at coordinate 6,918 of JABSRN010000065.1, read as the reverse complement.
CAAGAATTGCCCCTCGGTCACATGCTGTCCGGACCAAATCTGATTGGCCGGATCGATTTCCGCCTGCTCCGTCACCCATTGGATGGGAGCGGTGGTACCTGCCACAATAGCGAGGTCACCGCTGTTGACAGCACCGATGCCGAGCAAACCGCATTGGGTGTCGGCGCCGCCAACGGCAACCGCGGTATCAGCGTTCAAGCCAAGGGCCGCCGCAGATTCCCCAGTTAGCTTGCCCAGCAAACTGCCTGCCTGTTTCACCGCGGGGAACAAGGACGGCGAGAGACCGACCTTTTCGAGCACGTCGCTCGCCCACTGCCGCTTCTTCAGATCGAACACTCCGGTTTCCCCGGCTTGAGAAAAATCCGTCGCTAATTCTCCGCACAGTTTGTAAGCAACCCAATCGTTCGCCGCGAGCACGGTCTTGGCTTTGGCGAACTCATCGCCGGCCACATCCTTGAGCCACAGCACTCGCGATACCGCGAAGGCAGGATTGGGGTATCGACCGGTCGCGGCTGCCACTTCATCGCCGTACTCGCCAGCCATGCTCATGCCCTGCATCGCCGCTCGGCCATCACGATTGGGACCCGCGTAGACGGCCTCGCCATTGCCATCGAGGATGACGGTGCCGAAGCGAAACGCAGCCACCGCGACGCCCTTGACATCGGTCGACGACGCACCGCTTTTGGCCAATGCCTCCTGGGCTGCTTCGCAGAGACTCGACCACAGGGCATCGAGGTCGATGTCGAAGCCGACGTTGCCGGTCTCTGGGGCCACGGGAAAGCTCCAGGCGCGGAAGGCTGAAGTGGTCTCGCCGGATTCAGTATTCACCAGCAAACAACGGCCGCCGCCGCCGCCAATATCCAAGCCCATCAAGTAGCTCATAGGGTCTCCGAGGTTCGTTTCTATATTGGCTCGGCAGCAATTAGCCTGCGTCGCCAAGGGGTCAGAGCGGCCGGATTCAGCCGGCCAATCGTGGCGCGAGCGCCGGGGGTAGTTGTCATCGGGGGATGACGAGCAGCTTGCCCATCAATCGTTCGTTAATCCGTAAGCTGCTAATACTACTTCGATTTATGTCGGCCCCGACGGCCATATACTGCCGGGAAACGGTCCATCTCAGTGAACCCAGTATACAGTTATTTTCCGTTTGAACAATAACTTTTGTCGGGGCGACTTCAGCACGTCGCTCACGCATTCGGTGGGGTATTCGCTCGTCCACAAAACTATCGCGGATTCTCGGTGTTTCCGGCGCTCGCCATCACTTCGTGCGGCGGGCTGCCCCCCGGCACGCCTGACGGGTCCGCGCCTCGAAACCGAACGGGCCCACACGCGCCCCCGCGCGCATGGGCCCCCCAACCCTACCCTATACGGGCAGTTCTCGGCTTCCGACCATCTCTAGCCAGACTTCGCCTGACTAGCTGATCGCTCAAGGCAAACACTTCCCTCAACGCTTGGACAACATGATCCATCTGCTCTTGCGGCAATGGCGACTCCTGTGGACCGAACGCTCCAGTGTAGCCGGTCTGCTGCTTGGCGTCTGGAAAGTGAAAGTCCCCGCCTTCATCCCCTGACAGCTGCAAGCTGTTTACACGCCATGCGGGCCAGCACCTACCACTCCCGATAGGCTGCCGAGGTGACGCATTTCGGACTGGGCCGTGAGGCGGACGGAACCTTGTTCGCTCAAGTCCTCCAGGTGCGCCACGAAGCTCAACACCTCAGCAGAAACAGCCGCAGCAGAAGCTCGGGCAACCGCGCCGCCACCGGCTCCGTAAAAATCTCTCAAGTCCCGAGCCAGCGCCTCAACTCGCCGGAGTTCAGAGCGCTGTAACTCTACAACGAAAGCGGGGTTGCGATCGTTGGGCAAGCCCCTCGCCCTGGAGATAGACACGTGGGACAGGCGATTTAGGAAAGCTGCGTAGACCCCGTGAGGCGCGTCTCCGCGCATGAACGCCTCCAGAAATGTCGAAGGCTCCGGCCGGCACGGAGCTTCGCGAATTGCCTCTGGGGCGGCATGAAGAACGATAGGTCCTCTCGTAGCTAGAGCGAAGGATCGAAATCCGTCATGCCTCGGGCGACTCGTCAGGCGCGAGGGTATGGGGGCAGGGGAATGGGCGACGGGCCTAGTGCTCGCCGGGAATGCGGAGGAGACTAGCAAAACTTCGGATGCCGCGGGATCCCGCGCCAGTGAAAATCTCAGTCTCGGATCACTTCAGGCGCACAGCATCCGCAAAGCAAGTTCCTGTTTTAATCGCAATAGGAATACCAACGTCGAACGGCGCCAACCGCTCCTATCGAGCGGAATGGGACGATGACTGACCCCCAGCGACCGGAATCCATCCACCCTACAGTCACGCACGCGAACCGACATTCTGTTGGCCCGAAAAGACACGATCCCCGCCGGTGCCAACAAACGAAAAAACGACATACCCAAGCATGCCGTTTTTTCTGTGGTGCGTGCGCCAGGCTGGCGCGAGCATCAACCTTCGCGGCGCTTCGGGCGGATGTTGCCCGGAAGGATGCGCTTACGAATACGAACCGCATCCGGCGTCACTTCGATCAGCTCGTCGGCGTCGATGTACTCCATTGCCGTCTCGATAGTCTGCAGATGCGGAGTCGTCAGCACGACATTCTCGTCCTTGTTCGCAGAACGAATATTCGTCAGCTTCTTTTCGCGACAGACGTTGACGTCCAAGTCGTTGGGACGATTAAACATGCCCACGACCATGCCCTCATACACGTCAGTGCTCGCCCCGACGAACAAGGTGCCGCGCGGCTCCAAGTGAAAGAGCGCATAGGGCGTCGTGGTCCCCTTACGGTCGGAGACGATAGCCCCGTTGCGGCGACGCAGCAGATCGGTGCTCTGCTTCTCCCAGCCTTCGGAAATAGTGCTGAGCAGCCCCATGCCGCGAGTCTGGGTAAGGAAGACTGGGCGGAAGCCAATGAGACCGCGCGCGGAGATAATGAACTCCAGCCGAGTCCGACCGTGGCCGAGACCGACCATCTTGTCCATGCGGCCACCACGCTCACCGAGAGACGTAGTGATCGTCCCAACGTATTCTTCGGGGGTATCGATAACCACCCGCTCTAGGGGTTCCATGACCACACCGTCGATTTCCTTGGTCACCACCTCGGGCATGCCCAAGGCGAACTCGAAACCTTCGCGCCGCATGGTCTCCGCCAATACGCTGAGCATGAGCTCACCACGGCCGTAGACTGTGTAGGTATCCGGCAAGTCGGTCGCTTCTACTTTCATGGCGATGTTCCGACGGCCTTCTTTCATCAGCCGATCGCGGATATGACGGGACGTCACCCATTTGCCGGACAAGCCAGCGTAGGGCGAGTCGTTCACCTTCATCGTTAGCTTGATGGTCGGCTGCTCCACCACAATGCGTTCCAGCGCATCACGATGAGCCGGGTGCGTGAAAGTGTCACCGATCTGCACGTCTTCGAAGCCGCTAAAACAAACCAAATCACCAGCTATGGCAGTTTGGATCTTGGTGCGCTCGACGCCTTCAAATGCGAAGATCGTTCCCACATTGCCTTCGGTCTCTTTGCCGTCAGCCAACAGCGCCACTCGGGTGCCGGTGTCGAGCTTACCTCGGTAGACACGGCCAATCGCGAGACGGCCGACATAGTCGTCGTGCTCGATGTTATGCACGAGGAACTGAACCGGACCTTCGTTGTCCGCCTTCGGTGCCGGTACCTTGTCCATGATCATCTTGAACATGGGATCGAGATCGGTTCCGCGATCGTCGAGGGTCAATGATGCCACGCCGTCTTTGCCGACCGCGTAAAGAGTCCCAAAATCCGTCTGCTCGTCGCTGGCTTCTAGATTGCAGAACAGGTCGAAGGTTTCCGTCAGCACGTCATCGGGACGAGCATCCTGGCGATCGATCTTGTTGATGACCACAATGATCGGCATGCCCAGCTCCAGTGCCTTGCTCAGCACAAAGCGGGTCTGGGGGAGCGGGCCCTCAGCTGCGTCCACCAGCAAAATGGCGCCATCGGCCATGCGCAGGGTGCGCTCGACCTCGCCGCCAAAGTCAGCATGACCTGGGGTATCGATGATGTTGATCTTCGTTCCCTCGTAAACGATGCTCGCGTTCTTCGCGAGAATCGTGATTCCGCGCTCTTTTTCAAGATCGCCGGTATCCATGACGCGTTCGTCCACTGCTTGGTGCGCCTTGAACACCCCCGTTTGGCGCAACATGGCATCCACCAAAGTGGTCTTGCCGTGATCAACGTGGGCGATGATGGCCACGTTGCGGATCTTGGGAGCGGTCACTGGAACACCTTTTTCTGAAGAACAATCGCCCACTTCGGGCAGGAAGCGCGCGCTTGATAGCCGGAACTTTGCGGTTTGGCTAGCGTTGTTTTGAACACCGGGCCGAATTTGTCCCAAGCGGCCGCTATCACTTGAATGCGGGGCTTTTCCAGCGACCCAAGGAGGGGGACCAGCTCGGAGTCGAACGGAGCAGATGGGGGCAGATCAGCGCCGATTCCGGCGATCCGCCACCCGGGGTGTCCCCAAACGAAGTCATCAGCGATCCATTCAATATTTGTCCCCGATTCGAGAAGAACAACGGCTCCTCACGCGTATCTCAGACAGAAGGAACATCAACATGCCGACACTCAACACCCGCCAAAACCTCGCCACCCTCCTCGCCCTGGGCACTCTATGTCTCGCCACCAGCCCGGCCTTGGGCTGCGGAGGAGAGTGGTTCGGCGAGATGAGTCGAATTGAGCGCCCGCAGAAACAGATCGATTATAGGCCCATCAACATCCCGAAGGCCGAAGACAAACTTGAAAAGGGTTTCACGATTTCCGCCGCCGGCCTGGTCCTCCGCACCATTCCGCACCTGCAGACACTGAGCGCGATACCCGGCTCAACTGTCGAACGAGCCCAACGAGTCATGGCGGTCATTACCGCCCGCCATGCCGGCGCCATCCCCCTAGGATACGAGGTTCCCAAACATGCCACCGGCAGCTGGCTCGGCACCACGGAAGAAGACCGAGCGAAAAACCTGAGTTGGGCCGTCCAGGTGATGAAACAGGCAGCCGAAAAGAAGACGGCGGATCCCGTCTTCGAAACTGAGCTCGCCGAAACCCTAGCAGCCAGTCCGAGTCACCGCGCCGAGGGCAAGAAGAGGCTCGAGAGTCTCGCTAAGCGCGATTTGCTCGCCACCCCCGAAGGCTACGCCAAGCTCGCCCAGCTGCGGCAGGACAAGGCTGGGAAAAAGCTCGCCCTCAAACGTTGCACCGAAATGACCAAGAACAGCGCTATCTGTCGCGGCGACATCGCCCAGAGTTGAGAGAAAATCCGACCACCGAGCCCCGGGCAGAGCGCGTAAACTGTCGCCATGAGTCTTCGTTCCGCGCCGACCCCGCTAGCTTGGCAGTCTGACTTCGGACAGCTGTCAAAGACGATCCGGCAAATAGGGATCTACTTGGTTTTATTCGGCGTCAGCTTGGGCTGTCAGTCGGATCCAAAATCCGAAGCGGTCCCATCAAAAGCCGCCCCCAGCGCTAGCGCCCAAGCCAACGGCAATTCAACGCCTCCCGTCATCGAACATCCCGGAGAGGCGCTATTCGTAGCGGTTCAGAGCTCGGCTAGCCGGGGCAAAGCCCTAGTAAAAAAACACGAATGCTCACGCTGCCATGAAGGCACAGGTTTTCAAGCGGCTCCCCGGGAGCTGCATTGCTTCAGCTGCCACGAGGACATCGCACGCGGTCGCTTTGGGCAGGGTTCCCGCAAGCTGCCGGGCTGGCAAGAAACCGTCGAACATTATCGATACGTGCCGTCCCTGGCCCACATCGGCAAACGCATCCGACGGCATTGGATCGCCAAGTATCTACATTCTCCGACAGATCTCCGGCGTCACTTGCTCTCCAATATGCCCCGCCTCGGACTCAGCGTGACCGACGCCTCCGATATCGCCCACTACCTAACCGAGACGCAGCAGCCCAGCGCGCCCGACTCGCCAGTTAGCGGCAGTCTCAGCCGCGGGCGCCAGCTTTTCGAGAACAAACAATGCGGGCGCTGCCACGACTTTAGCGGCAGCGGAGTGGCAATCAGCCCGGATCTGGCTGCCGCAAAAGCAGAAGATCAACCGGGCATCCGTCTCGCTCCAGACTTGCGCCTCACGCGCGAACGTTTCCTCAGCTCGGCACTCATCGACTGGCTGCGAGATCCCGCGGCCATGAGCTCCGGAACGCGCATGCCCAACCACGGACTGAGTGGTGCGGACGCAGCCGATCTCGCCGAGTTCTTGTGGCAAACGGAGCTCAAAGCGCCGGTGCCGCCGGTGCCACCCAAGCGCCTCCCCGCGCTCACCCGGGACGTGAGCTTCGACGAAGTGAACGAAAAGGTGCTGAGCCGTACCTGCGGTCATTGCCACACGGATCCCCTCTCGGCAGGCGGCGACGGGGGCCCCGGCAACACCGGAGGTTTTGGCTTCAAGCCGCGCGGCCTCGATCTATCGAGCTACCGCGGCACCATGACGGGCCACATCACGCCAAGCGGCGACCGCGCCAGCGTCTTCCAAAAGACAGAGAGCGGCGAACCGCTGCTACTAGCGGCCATTCTTGCCCGTTCCGGCGAGCAGCACGGTACCGAAACCCCCGGCGTGCGTGGCATGCCTCTGGGTCTGCCCCCACTCAATCCCGAACAGGTACAGTTGGTGGAGAGCTGGATAGCCCAAGGTCGGCGACGCTAGCTCGCCTTCGGCGAGTCCGCTGTTCGAGACCTACTCGCGATCGCTTCCGAAGCCACCCCTAACGGGGCTCATGATTGATCACAAGTTTCGAGCTTGAGCATGTCCAAGTAGAAGGCTTCGCCAGTCGCGAGTTTCTCGTACCCTCGGCCTAGGGTCAGCCAGCCAGGCTCGCCGTTTTGCGACAAGTGCCCCCCTAACTTCGCCA
>JABSRN010000064.1 GCA_013214025.1 Polyangiaceae bacterium | reverse complement strand
GGCTCATCACCTTGCAATGGTCGTTGCGATCGCTATCCGCGCCCTAGGAGATCTCGCACGTTCCGCACCTCACCTTCGACGACGTGCCCTCCCTCCGCCGGCCCTTCACGAGCCCGCGGTCACCGCAGATTCGAATCGCTGACCGCACCGTGCGTGCCCTGAATCCATGGCCCGCGAACGAGCACCGTGGCCTGCCGCCGGTTCTGATACCCCAGCTGCGCAAGGCTGGTTTCGAAGTCATCAACCAGGAGGTGATTCCGATGTTCAACACCGAGTACCACCCCCGCACCTACAGCCACAGTATGCCTCAGATGATCGCTGCCTTCGCCTCGGCTGACGACTCCGTCGGCCCAGAGCAAGCCGATGCCTGGAAGGCCGACCTCGAAGATCTCGGTAGTCGAGGCGAGTACTTCTTCAGTCTCAACCGCTACCTCTTCATCGCCCAGAAGCCCGGGCCAGCTGGCGGAACGCCACTGGGGCCGGCGCACGGTGGTATCTCTTGGTGCATCGTCGTGCTCACAGCTACACGAGAGGAGCATCACCAGCACCCAACAAACCTGACGCACCCGCGCAGCGGTCACCTGTCCTCTCCTTTTTCCGCCCTAGCTTTGGGCGGCAGCGGTGATGCCTCTTCCCTTGCCGATGGGATCTCCCATCGCGAGATAAGCGTAAAATCGCCGCTCCGGCGTTGGCGTTGCGAAATCGGTTGGAACGGGCGACCCCGAAGCCGCTTAGCTGGTGCTTCTGATGAGAAGCGTAAGATAGAGACTGGAGACCACGAGAAAGAGAGTCATCAACGGTATGCCCGTTTCGGCGAAGCGGCGAAAATTCAGTTCCTTCCCTTGTTGCTCGAGAATGCTCGCGGCGATGGGGCCGGCGGTGGCCCCAGTCAGCGTTGCACTTGAGCCGGCGCATACGCCCAATGACAGCGCCCACCATACGACCTGGTTGGCCGGTCCCAGGGTGAGCTCTGCGGGCCACGCGCCCGCGAGGAGAATATGAATCAAGAGTGCGGTGGTTGGCCCCGCATTGAAAAATGCTGTCAGAACAGCCGCGGCACAAGCCAAAGTAATGACCCCGACGACAGGAGAGCGCTGCAACAGGCTCTTCAAATGATGTCCCAGACTATCGAAAGTCCCGGCTGCGCTTATCGCACCGACCATGATGAACAAGCACACGAAGAACGCCACGTTGTCGATCCCGACACGCTCCACGATCTTGCTCATGGGTAGCCGAGCCCAGGCGATCACCCACAATACCCCTGCTGCGGCGACGTACACCGGCGAAACCCCGAGTTCTCCCCCGACAATGAATCCGACCAAGACGCCGCCGAGGATCAGCTTGCCGCGAAACGCCATAGCCCGGTCCCATTTCTCAGGCGATTCAGTTTCGGATGAGGCTCGCCGGCGGGATTCCCCCACGGGATAGGCTCGCTGGAGATAGGCGATCAAGATGCCAAGTTGCAGGAGGCAGACAGGCGCGAGATACGTTAGGAAATCGCGAAATGGCAACCCAAGATCCGCCGCCAGTAGCATGTTGGGGAAGTCGCCCACCATGGTAGATGCCCCGCCAAGGTTGGATGCCACAACTTCTCCAAGCACGAGGGGGATTGGGTCCATTCCCATACGCTCTGTCACCACCAACGAAAGTGGAATCATGATCATAATCGTGGTCAAATTGTTGACCGTGAGCGATAACGTATAGGTGAGAGCGCAAAAAAGTTGAAACAGTCGCCGCCGGTCGCCCCGTGAGAGTCTGACCGCGGTCCGAGCGAGTCGAGCGAGGCAACCCGATTCCACCAATGCCCCGGTCACAACTCCCATGCTGGCGAGCAACAGCAAGGTGTCAGATTTTTCCCAAACGTAGCGAGCCGCGTCCAGCGGAGTGTAGAACGCCAGGGCTGAGCCGACGAGCAAGGACGCGAGAGCGCCGAGCATCACAGTGGTCAAACGGTCCAGCCAATTCATCGCCAGGGAGGCGAAGGACAGCACGAAAACGATAAGGACACTGAGTGTGGTCAGCTCAGGTTGCCCCCTCGGGACCCCCGAGGAACCCACGGTGGATGGCCCAGTTGTGAACACTATCGCCAACAGCAAGGACACCAGTAGACCGACGAGCAGCGCAAGACTCGAAAGGGAGTGCTGCTGGTTTGGCGGTTTTACTTTGTGATTAGAGTGCACTGCGCTCACGACGCTCCGACCACATTTGAGGATCGTATCTAGGTTCGTCCGTAGAGTCGCGGGAGTGGGGTGCTCCTGTCAAGGTGCTGGCTCGAGCGATCGGAGTTAAAGTCATTCATTTTTCTGGGTGCGCTTGTCGTGTGGATGCGCTTGCCGACAGGAACTCCTTCAACCTAATCGCACCCCGGCCAGGAGCCAAAACACTACGGGAAGGCGGGTTGGCGCCGGCTGGCCAAGGAGTAGGTTGCTGAGCCTCAGAATCACCTCCGAGAACAGCGATCGCGAAACCCCAGCCCGAGTTTTCCCTTACCCTCCTGAGTACAAACTTCAGCACCGTGCACGTGATTGACGAATGTTGTTTCACCACGCCCACAACCGACGGTGAGCCCCAACTGAGCACCGAGTCTTACCCCTGCGGAGCGCCTCCCACGGAAACCGACCTCAATGGCGGCCCTTCACGAGCCCGCGGTCACCGCACTGCTGCGCACATGAACATTCCGGAGATGTAGCAACGCAATTGCACATCCCGAAATCACTCGCTTTTCTCCCAGCCAAGTTTCCCCAATACTCACCGGCTACCCCTGTGGTCTGGTCCCGCCGAGTCCTTCCCTCGCCGCG
>JABSRN010000063.1 GCA_013214025.1 Polyangiaceae bacterium | reverse complement strand
TGACCTTTATGGACCTCGACTTTGGCTACTTGGACACCGAAACCCGAAAGATCATCGACCGACCCACAACCCTGAACTGATCCAGCGCCAGAAAAGTGTCAACCATGTCGCCGGTCTAAAACGTCAACCATCTCCCGGGTTCCACATCTTGTACAATTCTCGGAACACAACCGCGCGTTGCAAGTTGCGCAGACCAATACCGCTATCGCAGGCCAAATCCCGAAGAACGGAATTGTGATAGCCGACCTCCTCCGAGAGCCGCGCGCCTCCGATTCGTTCGCCGACCGACCAGAACGCACGGATCTTGTCCGTAGATGCCGCGTCCTCAGCCCTGACAACCAGCTTTTGCAGAGCCCCGAGAAGTTTCCTATACTGACTTGAAGTCAGTACCCCGGTCGTGTTCGCCATAGCCGCACGGTAGTAGGTTTTCAGATCTCGTCCACAGGGGGCGACATCTAGGGTGACGTCGGCGACAGCTGAGCCGCCGGTAATGTTGCCGGCGACGATGCTGCCAGTCGACTACAACTAACCTATGACTGCCCCTCCCCCCGTGAGGACTCGACAGGCACATTGCGCGACCGGTCCGTGCCAGTGTTTTAACTGACCGACGACAGCCAATTCCGGGGCGTCCGACGTTCTGGCAACATTGTGCCAAAATGTCGGAACTCCGACAAAGTGCCGAAACTCACCCGCTAATCCTGAAAATACAGCGTTTTGGGACCTCAATTGCCGCGATTGAACGAACCAGTCCCGTCACTTCGCCCTGCCTGCTGCGCGGAGACAACGCCCGAGCACATGGCCGAAGATGATAGAGCGGAGGGGGCCAGGCGAAGCCTGACTGGGGGGAGGCAGCAAGCAAAGAGGACCCATAATGGACTAAGGACTCCGTACAACCACGGCATACTTCGGCGCCCGGACCCACCCACTAGCCGGGAGCCGATTTCGCATGCTCGATCACCCCATCATCGATCCGTAGATGCGGTCATCCGCGAAGTTCCGCACCGTATCTATTTGGACAACGCGCGCAGACAACGCGCGCAGACAACGCGCGCAGACAACGCGCGCAGACAACGCGCGCAGACAACGCGCGCAGACAACGCGCGCAGACAACGCGCGCAGACAACGCGCGCAGACAACGCGCTGTAAGCAACGACCCCCAATGGAGCGGCTCGGCCGCTGGGCCGCTCCAGGCTTTCCTGTTGACACTCGTACGGGCAAGGAGGATCGATCCACGGATCGAGATTTCCTGCACCACGCCGCATCCGAGGGACGACCGCACTATGGCTAACCGCACTATGGCTAACCGCACTATGGCTAACCGCACTATGGCTAACCGCAAACTAACTCTCGCCTGCATACTCGCAGTGGCCGCCGGGCTACTCGGCTGCGAGGACGACGATAAAATCATCACGACGAGTGGAGTGGTCCCGCTCTAGCGGACAGTGATCATGTCAGGATTAGGCCGCCTGAGCGAGCCTCTGTTCTTGTTCGTAGCGCACTGGGCTGAGGTAGCCAAGCAGAGCTACTACGTGTTCGACTGGAGCAACGTGTACCGCTACGACATCACTAATGACACGATCATCAATGCACCCGCGGCTGACACCGCAAGCATCCCCCACAACGGTGGGTCCGCCCATGCCATGGCGGCCACGCCCTTTTAGCAGCACGGGAGTCAGAAATGCGTAACGGGGTCACCCGATACACTAGCGCCGGTTACCTGATGGTGCCGGCGCTTCTGATTTGCCTAAGCGCATGTCGTAGCACTGCGGATGGCGAAAACGCCACGCAGCCGAAGCCCATCGCTTCGGTTGCCCCCGGGCCGTCCTTGCCCGGAGTGGAGGATATCAAGATACTTGTGAACGGTAAGCCGGTTGCGAACGTGACCGAGCGGATTCGGGAGCGAACGTCGCTGGCATCGTTGCTGGATGGAGAAGCTAGCGATCAGACGAAATGGCTCGTGCTGGGGATCTCGGGCAAGACCGGGGCCTCAATGAGGGTCGCGGACGCGGGCAAGAAATTCAAGCGCCACGAGATCCTGTTTTACACAATCAAGGGCGGGGGCGTGGCGCTGGGCGTCTTCCAACCGAGCACGCCATCGATGTCGGAGGCTGCCAAGAAGCGAGCCTCCCAGCCCGGCAGCTTCGTACCGGCCGTGAACCATATCGAAGTCTGGACCCAGACGCCGCCTCCGTCGCCGAAACCGGCTTTCAGTACGTTGACGGTCACGGTCAACGGCCGCGACGACAAGCTGGTGGTCGACCAGGCGGCCCTCGAGCGTTTACCCAAGGCGGTCCTGAAGCGGGCCCCCTCTCAGACCAAGCGGGGCAAAGACGAGCCATCGACAACAGGGGGCCGAAGCAAGGCAAGCGAACGCCGGTTGTCCAAGCACCAAGGCTGGCACTTGCGGGACGTTGCCGGCCTACGCGTGCGACCACGGCGAATCGCGAGCGTTTACCTGACCGCCAAAGGCGGCGGCAAGCTGGAGTTGAGCGGCGAGCAACTTCGGGACCCGAAGACGCTTGCTATGATCCGACGCAACAAGCGGGGCAAGCTCGGAGTGGACGTGATACTCGAGGATGGCAAGAAGTCACCCGGGCACCGCCTCCGGGACGTCGTGAGCATGACGATCACGGTGCAGAACAAAAAATAGTTCGTGGGGAGATCTGGCTCACCCCTTCGCGGGACACGGATAAATCCGCGCCGGGCTGCGAAGCCAGGCCTCTTCCACCCCAGTGAGCGCCAATTTTACGCCCCCTCTATTACGAGGACGGACGCGTAGCTCGCTCAGGTCTTCGCGCCTGATTCGCTTAACGGGCTCGCTCGGCTCTTTAGCGCACCAGTGGCGCGCTTTCGGGAGCTTCACGAGAGCTCCCAAGCGGCAACCGTCTTCGGGGCAACCCTTGAGCTCGATGTTGCCGATTCTAATGTCGCGATCGCCCATCGCGACAACGACGGAGCCTCTGCGGGGCGCGCCCGCGGCCGGCGTGGGTTTGCCCGGTACAGGCCCCGCTTGTTTCTGGTGTTGGACCCCGCGCCGTTCGCCAGTGCCGTCGCCGGTTCCATCGCCACCACCACCGCCTCCGCCCCCCTGCTTGCAAGCGAGCGGGAGCCAAAGAAGCCCTAACAAACAGACAGACAATCGGCTCATCCAACTTGGTATTTTAGGCGCAACTGCCTAAATTACAAATCCTATGATCGCGGCCCGCTCTCTGTTGCTGCTGCTCACTTGCCTGTTCTGGCTGGGCTGCTCGAAGCAGGAAACAACCGCTCCCCGGGGAGAGCCCGCGGGCAGCGTAGGCTCCCGAGCCCGGCCGACCCGACAGCTCAGGATTGGCGTTGCGGCCAGCCTTCGCCCGGCGTTCGAACGGCTCCAGGCGGAGTTTCTCGTGCGCCATCCATCCGTCGAGGTGCAGCTCGAGACGGGTGGCAGCAACGCGCTATGCCGCAAGGCCCTCGAGCTCGGCATCAGCTTCGATCTGCTGGCGCTCGCCGATGCCTCACTGTTTGACGCCCTGTTGAAGCCCGACTGGACGGAGCATCATGTTCGGCTCGCCACGAACCGCCTAGTATTGGCCCATTCGCCCCACGCCGAGCCAGTGGCCGGCCCCCACCGCATAGCCGCAATATTACTCAAAAAAAGCGTGCGTTTGGGCATGGCGGACCCGAGCCGGGCGCCGCTCGGCTACCGAACCAGGCTCGGAATAAAGCTGCTGGAGCGCTCCAGCGGTCCGATCGGCCTGGAACAACAGCTGCTCGGCAAGATTGGTAAGCGCTTTGTCTGGCCGAATGCCGCTGCCCTACTCGTTCAGCTGGAGCTCGGGGAAATCGACTACGGGTTCCTTTACGCCGCCAGCGCCACAACAGCGGGCTTAAAATTCACCGAAATGCCCCCAGAAGCGAACCTCGGCTCGCCGAGCCATGACTATAGTGGGGTCAGCGTGAAGATCGTGGGCATGACGCCCGAATCGGAGCTGGTCCGCACCGGCGCACTAATCGTTTACGGGGTGGCACTCGCCAAGTCGACAAAACAGAGGGAATCGGGAGCGCAGTTTATGGCTCTCCTGATGGGAGCCGAGGGGACGCGCGCGCTTGAGTCCGCGGGCTTTCGGTCGCTCGAATCTTCCCCGAGCCGAGTCGTAGGCACCCTGCCCCAAGAAATCACGGTGGCCCTGTCCGCCGAGGGAGCAAAGACGAAGAAATGAATGAAATCGAGAAGGGCGAGGGCATCAAGCGAACGCACATCAAGAACCCCTTGATGCGCGAGTCACTGATGGGCAAACACCTGCAAGACCAGATGAGTCCAGTCAAAGAGCTGGCATTGCTGCCGGGCGCGTCGGTCGTCGGCGTGGGCGGGCGATCCATAATGGACAGAGGGCGCGCCGCGGTGATGCCTCTGTGCGAAGAGATCGTAAAGGCCAAAGAAAACTTCAACATGATCCTCGGCGTATCCGGTGGCACGCGCATGCGTCATGTCTTCTCCATCGGCATGGACCTGGGTCTGCCAACCGGCGGGCTGGCACAGATCGCGGGCGCCGTGGAGGAGCAAAACGCATCGCTGCTACAGGCAGTGCTGTCCAAGGATGGCGGAGTCCAGATGTGCCGCGAGCACTTTCCGGAGATGCCCAAATACATCGCCGCCGGCATCCTGCCGATCATCATCTGTATGCCGCCCTATCACTTCTGGGAAGAGCCGGCAGACAAGGGGCGCATCCCGATGAACGGCCCGGACCTAGGCCTTTACTTAACCGCCGAGGTGCTCGGCGTGGACCGATTGATCTTCGTGAAAGACAAGAAGGGCCTCTTCACCGACGACCCGGATAAGAACCCGAAGGCCGAGTTCATCCCCGAAATTACCGCAGCCGAAGCGCTGAAGATGGACCTGCCCGAGTATATTCTCGAGCGTAAAGTCTTCGAAGCACTCGCCCTGGCACGCCACGTCAAAGAGATCCAGGTCATCGATGGTCTCGTCCCCTCCAATCTATCAGCCGCTCTAGCCGGCGAGCACGTTGGCACGATCATTCGTTCCGCCTAGGACATCACCCATGACAGAAACTCCAGAACGATTCGATATCCCCAGCACCCTGGCGGAAAGCACATTGAGCGGGGGCAGAGCCGATGAGCTGAGTGAGGCTTACGACCACCCGGTGCACCGCATCCTGCCGGACGCGAAGATCATCAAAGTGGGCGGTCAGTCGATCATGGACCGAGGGCGCGCCGCGCTCTTTCCGTTGATTGAGGAGATCGCCGAATGCTCCAAGAAGTACGACATCATGCTCGGTGCCGGCGGCGGAACCCGCGCACGCCATGCCTACGCTCTGGGCATCGATCTCGGCGTGCCCACAGGCGTGATGGCGCGAATAGGCGGCGCCGTCCCACGGCAGAACGCGCGCATGTTGCAGATGCTGCTGGCCAAACATGGCGGCATCTACATCATGCACGACGACTTCGAGAAGCTACCGCTCTATTTTAAATTGGGTTGCATCCCCGTTTTAACCGGTATGCCGCCGAACGACTACTGGGAAAAACCAACCGCTGGCACCACCATTCCGGCGAACCGAACGGATGCCGGCGTGTACCTCTCGGCCGAGGCTCTGGGTTGCGAAACCGCGTTCTTCATCAAAGACGAAAAGGGGCTCTACACCAACGATCCGAAGAAGGATAAGAACGCCAAGTTCATCCCCAAGATTTCCGCGCAGGAACTGATCGAAAAGGACCTCGATGACGTGATCATCGAACGGGTCGTGCTCGAGTACCTGATGCGCGCCGAGTCGTGCAAGCAGGTGCACATCTTCAACGGATTGGAAAAGGGCAATCTGACCCGCGCTCTCGCGGGGGAGCACGTCGGGACGATCATCCACGCCTAGGCTATTGAAGCTTCAGTGACGGCAGAGACAGCGCGAGGACCGGGAGCATGACAGCGAAAGCATGGGGCATGACAATCCTGTTTGCACTGCTCAGCGCCTTTCTCCTGGCGTTTCTGGTCGGGCCGCTGATCGCGGTACTGCTGGCGCGCCCCCACGACGCCTTCGTCCTGGGTATGCGGGACCACGAACTGTGGTCGGCGATTGGCGTATCATTCGGTTGCGCGGCGATAGCGGCCTTGCTCGGAGCGCTTTTCGGCACACCGCTGGCCTACGTGCTGGCGCGCTACTCCTTCCGCGGCAAACGCCTGGTCCGGGCCTTAATCAACCTGCCGCTGGTCGTTCCCCACCCGATAGCGGGCATCGCTCTGTTGATGGTGTTCGCGCGCCACCGGCTGCTTGGCTCAATCCTCGATGGGCGGCTGGGCATCGAAATCGTCGGCGCGATCCCTGGAGTGGTCATGGCGATGTTGTTTGTCTCCGCGCCCTTAGTCGTCAGAACCGTGGAAGAGGGCATCCACGGCGTCAGCCCCCGGCTTGAGCAGGTGGCTGAGAGCTTGGGTGTCGGACCCCTGAGGGCGTTCATTCACGTGACACTGCCGAACATCCGCCCTGCGATCGCCGCCGGCTTCATCATCGGCTTCGCGCGCGGGATCTCCGAGTTCGGATCTATCGCGGTGATCGCCTACTTCCCGCGAACGGCTCCTGTACTGATCTGGGATCGATTCTCGTCCTGGGGGCTCAAGGGCGCTTTGCCCGCCGCGGCGCTGCTGCTCGCTATCTCCCTAATCGTATTTTTACTGCTGACTGTGCTCGAAGCAAGAACGAGTCGTCATGATACACATTGAGGACATGCGGCTAGAAGTTCCGGGCTTCACGCTCGGGCCCATCAATTTGGAGATCGACGAAGGCCAGTACTTCGTGCTCTGTGGCCCGAGTGGATCCGGCAAGACGTCTCTGGTGGAATGGACAGCGGGCTTCCGACCGGCACAGAGCGGGCGCTTGCTGGTCGGTGGAACCGACGTCACCGCCATGCGCCCAGCTGAGCGCAAGCTGGCGCTGGTGTTTCAAGACTCGGCCCTATTTCCGCATCTGAGCGTGCGCGACAATATTGGCTTTTCCCTACGCATGGCAAAACACTCGCCGGACCAAATCCGCAGACGAGTCGACGAACTGACGGAGCTGCTGCGCATCGGACACAGGCTCGATGCGCTTCCGAACCGAATCAGCGGCGGCGAGGCGCGCCGTGCGGCACTGGCCCGCGCCCTAGCCCTGCCGAAACCGGTATTGTTGCTTGACGAGCCCTTGTCGTCGGTCGACCCCGCCTTGCACCGGGATCTGCGCAGAGAACTCGCTCAGCTTCACCGGCACCTGGGACTCACCGTGATCCACATTACCCACTCGATCGCCGAGGCGCGCAGTCTTGCCACCGAGATCGGCGTACTGGTGTCTGGAGCCCTCGAGCAGACCGGCCCCACTGCTGACGTATTCGAACGGCCTGATAACGCGGTGGTGGCCCGCGCCCTGACCGTGCCCAACTTCGTGGAAGGGCGAATTGGCCCGGACGGACAGTCGCTCGAACTCGAGCAGGGGTCGATTCCAATCGCCAGCGGCCGCGGCGAGGGAAAGCGTGCCCGTCTCTTTGATCTGAAGCTGGCGGAAACTGCCGGCGCTCTCACCCGTGACGCAGAACTGCTGGGCACCGAAATCGATGAACGCGGCCGGCCTTCCGCCTGGGTGCGGCTCCGCGAATCCGGAATCGAGCTAGAGATCGAACTGGACGAGACGCTACCGGCGCGAGATGCTCGCAGCGTGCACATTGACTTCAGTGAATCGCGAGCGGAGTTTTACTGATGAGCCCGAGATTGCGCGTTGCGTATCTTGTCGGCGTTGCCGTGGGCGTCTTCATTCTGAAAGAGCCCTGGCAACTGGGCGCCACGCTGTTGGCTCAGATCCTGATTTGGGTGAGGCTGCGATACCCACCGACGGCCATCGTACGCATGGGGCGCCGACTCTTCGGCTTGCTGTTTTTCATCATGCTCAGCTTCCTGCTGTTTCCTCCCGAGGGTGAGGACGAGCTATTCCGCGTGCTCGGATTGGACATTTCGCTGCGGGGCCTTGAAGCAGGCGCGGTGATGGCGTTGCGGATCTTTACCGTAATTCTTACGTCCCAGCTGATCCGCCAGGACACCGACGAAAGCACCTTCGTTCAGGGTCTGCGTGGTCTTGTTCCCGCAAGCCTGGCCATCACCATCGACGCAACACTACACCTGCTCGCCGAATCCGGCGGCCGTGGCGGTAGCGGTGGCGGCCGTCACCATCGTAGAGGCGGCGGCGGCGGCGGCGGCGGCGGCGGCGGCGGCGGCGGCGGCGGCGGCGGCGGTGGGCGCAACAAGCCAACGTTTGCCATGGCTGACGTGTTGCGCGGAAACATCGATTTCTTTGTGGTGCGAATCGAACGCGCGCTCGCGCAAGGTCAGGAATACATCGCGCGCGTCAATCCCGAACTCCAAGGGCAAAGGGCACGCGATCTCGGTGTCATCAGTGGCGTTGTACTCAGCATGATGGGGCTCAAATTGCTCAAGATCTTGCCTGGGCTACCCATCGCCCCGGGTCACAAGACCGTGTTGCTGCTTCCGCTCTACATTCTGGCTAGCGAACTGACGAGGATGCGCTGGGCCGCGACCCTCGTAGGCAGCAGCATGGGCGTGATGGGTTTCTTGATGGGCGATGGGCGCTACGGCATCTTCGAAATCCTTAAGCACATCGCGCCAGGGCTGATCATCGATCTGCTGAGCCCGATGTTCCGCGGCAAGGGCGGCCTGGTGGGAGCCGTTCGATACAGCATGGTCGGTGTGACCGCGGCATTCGGCCGCTTCGGCGCCATCGTCGCCATCGTTTCTTTGATGGGCGCGCCCAAAGCATTTTACGCGATCTACGCCCCCTTGGCGCTCTTGCACCTCGGATTCGGAGGAGCGAGCGGCTTGGTTACATTTGCGCTGATGCGTTCGATCAAACGCCTGCGGGGCGATACCGCTGACGGCGATGAAATCGTCGCTCGCAAAGATCGCGATGAGTCTGACGGACAAGATGAGTCTGACGGACAAGAAGAAGCTTCGGCGGGCAAGGCACGAGCGGATACCGGCGAATCGAAGGTCGAAGAGGCATCCGGGCCTGACGACAGGCCCACGCTGAAGCGACTTACCCCGAACCCAAACAATGAAGACTAGGGACTGACACAGGTGAGCGCATGCCCGCCATCCGACAAACGATAACGCTTCCCCGTCGGCACTCACGTTGCCCAGGTCCGGAACGCCGGGGACGACAATCCTGTAAACTCACCCCCAAACACCCAGCTGTGGCCCGAGCGAAAAAGCGCCCGGGAGAAAATCCAGCTGCTCAACGTCAACTACATGTCCCCATTCGCATTGACTCAACCTAATTGCTATCGAACCCTCAAGAGGCAACTGTTCGATTGCGACCGTTGCGTTTTGCCAAGTAGAGAGCCTTGTCGGCGAGGGCGATGAGGCTGTCCAAGTGATGGTCGCCACACGCAGCCATAAAACTAGTGCCGACGCTCACGGTGATGCCGCAACCCGGTTCCCCTGGGATTGCCTCGAGGGACTCAGCGACAGCAGCCCGCAGCCGTTCGGCGATACAGCCCAGCTCAGATGCGGTAGTGCCATAACAGAGCACGCAGAATTCATCACCGCCCCAGCGGATCGCCACGTCGTTTTTTCGAAGGACCGAAACGATGCAGCGCGCGACCTGCTGCAACAGAATGTCGCCTGCTGGATGCCCGTGCCGGTCGTTGAACGCCTTAAAATGATCGATATCGGCGAAGATGATTCCCACCCCTGTCCTCGCGAGTGCCGCGCGTGCGGGGCGGTCGGCGAATTGATGAAGCAGCCACCGGCGATTGCGCAAGCCGGTCAAGGCATCCGTATCGGCATCGTTTCGGAGACCACTCATGACCCTCTGGACGCGGCACCGCTCGCGATTACGCCGCACCCCCACTCGGATTCTGGCAATGAGCTCACGCATCGCAAACGGTTTGGCGACGAAATCGTCAATCCCCTGATTCAACGCACTGACGACCAACTCAGTCGAGCCGCACCCGCTGAGTAATATTAAATAGTGACCGAGCGTCTGTCGCTGAACCGCATTACAGAGCACCAAGCCACTCATCTTGGGCATGTTCCAATCGGCGAGCAATACTGCGTCTCGGCGGGACGTCAGTAGCTCTACCGCGTCCTCCGGCGTCGAGAAAAACCGCATGTCCCACTCTGCCTCCATCTTGTAGAGCAAGGCTCTGGAGGATTGTAGGAACGCTAGTTCGTCATCAACAAATACAACGAGGGGGCGTTCGTACAATCGTGGGATAGGACTGCTTAGTCGGGTCTTCGCTGTCATCCCGCCACGTACCGTTCGAGCTCGCGAAGCAAATAGCCCTGTTGCCGCATCATTGAACGGAGAATATCTCCGCTTGATAGCATGCCCACCAGCTCGCCATCCGACAGCACTGGTAGGTACCGTACCGTTTCGGCTGTCATGCGGCTCAGACATTCAGCCGTGGTCGTTTTTGGACTCACGGTGATGAGTGCGTCGCTCATCACCTCTGAGACATGAGTGTCTTGAGAGGAACGCCCGGCGAGCAGTACTTTGCGAGCGTAGTCACGCTCGGTGATGAGCCCGAGCAATGCGTGATCAGAAACCACCGCGAGACAGCCAACGCCGCGTCTCGACATCGTGTAAATCGCGCTCAGTACGCTATCGTCAGGTGAAATTATCCAAATCTGGTGTCCCTTTTCGACGAGTAGCTGGTCAACGTAGGTGAGCGGCAAGGAGCCTTGAGGAGGGGGGTAAGAAGATCGGAGAGAGCTGAACATCATGATTTTCTACCTTGGGGTTAGTTACCGAGCAAATCGGAGATGGTGTCCACGGACGGCGCCGGCAGCTGGCCGAACTCAATAGCGACGCATTCACAGGGGCCCGGATCCGGCTCGTGACGAACGACTTGCCCAAATAGGGCACAGTCCCGTTGATCGACGCATAAGAGCGTGAGCTCAATTCTAGCGCCCAGGCAGAGCGCGGCGCTGGCCTCGAGCGAGCAACCCGACATGGACAAGTCACGCATCAGACATACGGAGATGGGTACGTCATTCATCCAGACGATGGCCGTGCCTGGATTGTTGATTCGTTTCGCTTGTCGTCGTTCCATTGCCGCCCCCACGGTGCCTATTCCTACGACACGGTGCCTATTCCTACGACACGCCCGACTTTTACCGAATCGGGAACTTTCATCATGACACCGTTGGGGACTCCGCGCATGACCTATGGTGGGGTGTTCGCTGGGTCAGATGCGCGCAGTCCTTCAGGACTGCGACTCGGGCTCGGGCTCGGGCTCGGGCTCGCGGCAACACTTCATGAGTTCTTCTTGGGAGTGCACCTCCATTTTGCGGAAAATGGCTTTGAGGTGATTGCGCACGGTGAACTTGCTGATGAACAGACGCGGGGCAATGCGTGAGACACGCATGCCCGAAGCGATTAGCTTCAACACTTCGAGCTCTCGCTCGCTCAAACGACTGATTCGACTCAGAGTATCAGGGTCACGGGTGGAAATGATGGGGACGGGGGCTGGGCTGGCGTGAACAGTGGGGCTAAGTCTCGAATGGGCCGTTGACAGACCGTCAAGGTCCTGTAGACCTCCCCCAAAACTGCCCTGCATCGCGCGCAACACTTCGGCCCCCGAGTGAACGAGCGTTCGTAGCCTCATGCCTTCAGCGATGGTGGCCAGCAACAACGCGGACGGCGCCGGTTTCTGAAGCAGCCGAAACACACCGCCGTCGTTCACAGCGCGAACTGCAGAATCTAGCGTCATCCGCCCGCTGAGGACGACTCGAATCGTCTCCGGATATTCTTTGCGTACCTGGCGCAGCAGTTCGGAGCCCCGCATGATCGGCATGTGCTCGTCGGCGACAACCACATCCACCGCGTTTTCGGACATCAGTTCCAGAGCAATGGCGCCCGAAGCTGCAGTCATTACCTTGTAGGGTTGATTCCAAAACAGCAAGCTCAGCGCTTCTAGTACGCGGTGCTCATCATCGACGAGCAAGACGGTTCCGCTACTTCGGGTCTCCATGATCTATCCCGCCGCGCTGGTGCCGCCGTCCAGATCAGAGCTATTGTCATCGTTGGCCGGGGCGGCCGAATCCGGGTTGACGCCTACAGTGGTGCCGTCAACCGGTAGGGTCACAACGAACGCGGTGCCACTGCCCGGTGTCGTCGAAAACGAAATCTCACCCTTATGCCGCACGGTGACGATAGTCTGCGCGATCGCGAGGCCCTGTCCCATCCCTTCGCCGACATCTTTGGTAGTGAAGAAGGGGTCAAACACGCGGTCAGTAATATCTTGAGAAATACCGCACCCGTTATCTCGAATCGTGATGACTACCGAATCACCCTTGTGTCTTGTCATGGCCCATATCTCACCAGTTTCGCTCGTCCTATGGTTACGAATGGCGTCCGCCGCGTTCACGATCAAATTGAGGAGAACCTGGCTGATGTCACCACGGTTGCATACCACGAGCGGAAGAGTCCCAAGATCGACGTGCAATCGCCCCACATTTCGGATGGTGTTGCCGGCTAGCAGGAGAGTATTTCGGAGGGCGCGATTGATATCGGTCGGGGCCTTTTCTGGTGCATCCTTGTATCCGAACTCCTTCATGGCCCGAACTAAAGTGCCAACCCTCTCCACGCCGTCAAAAGCCCGAGCCAACGCGAGCGGGAACTGCTCCAGTAAGAAACCGACGTCGGCCGGCTCTCGGACCGTTGGCAAAGAGTCGCTGTCTTCACCGGACGGCTTGACTTCCAACATCCCCTTGAGTTCTGCAAAGGCGTTACCCATGAATTCGACGCTGTCGCCTACATACTGGATCGGCGTGTTAATCTCATGGGCAATGCCAGCGGCGAGTTCGCCCACGGCTTCCAGCCGCTGGGCGTGTCGGAGCTGAACTTCCACGGCTTCCCGATTGCTGATCTCCGATTGCAGTCGGACCGTACGCTCTACAACCCGCGCTTCTAGCTGGTCGTTGAGTTCACGAAGATCACGGTCAACATTCCTACGTTCCACAACAATGCCGACTAGGTGGGCAGCACAGGCCAAACTCTCTCTAGCGCGCTCGGACGGGTGACTCGCTTGGGTCTTGGAAACCGCGAAGGTGCCGAGGAGGTCTCGCTTGCTTGTAAAAAATGGCATGCTCCAGCAGGCACCCACTCCAAATTCAGCGGCAAATAGCTGAAACGCGTCGGCCGACCATCGAACGTCCGTCGCCGTGTCGGTTACGAATACCGGCTCACGCGTGAACGCTGCCGTGCCACAAGACCCGGAGAGTTGCCCAATAACCAAGCCATTCAACGCATCTAGAGCCTCTTGGGGGAGACTGGGGCCCACTGCCTGGCCGAGTGACACTGAATCCGGCTGCAGCAGCAAGACCGAACACGCGCAACCGGACAATACCCCCTCCACCGCCACACACGCCGTCGACAGGACGTCCTTGAGACTGGCTCCTTTCGCGGTCAACTCCAGAACGCTCAATTGGAGACGCATCAGCTCCGTCTCCTGCACCGCTTCGCTATTTGACATGGACGCCAGCCCCTCTCCAGAATCGTCCTGGAGTGTACCGCGTGAAGGACTGAGCCGCATGACCTAAATTAGGCTATTCGCAACTGCGCTCATCCAGCAACTATACGTTCCGGGTGGGTCGACCAAAGTACGGTTGTTCCCCCATCGAAACCCCAGGCGTTTCGTTGCTCGGATACCTTGCGAATATCGAGGCTACCCAGAGTGTCCAGGACGCGTTCGTCGCTCAACTCTTGGGTCTCGCTCCGTGTGGGCAAGTGATAGTTCAAGAGCAAGTGCAGCATGCCCTCTGGCTTCAGAACGCGGCGCAACTCGCAACACGTCGTCTCGAAGTCGTCCACGTGGTCCAGAGCGTTGCGGGAAAGCACCACATCAAAGAAGTTGTCCTCCAGAGGAATATTCTCCGACTTGGCGTTTATGAAGTGCTGTTCGGCACCGTACCTCGCCAAAGGAAAGCCGATTTCGCCGTAGCGGTTCATCAAGTGATCGATACCGTAGCGTTCGCATCCCTCAAACACCAAGAGTGTCGGGAACGGGCCCGATCCGATGTCCGCCACCCGTTCCCCACGGAAGGCTCCACGATCCAATTGCAGGTCAGTCAGGTAGCTTGCGTGATGAGTTTCGGCTAAAATGTACGTCATGATTGCGTTCGTCCGCAGATCAAACCTGGTCACTTTTTCGTGGCTGGTTGGAAACGGTAGGCGAAACGCTGCCCGTCCTTCGTACCAACCAATGATGTTTTTCGTCACGCCGCGCCAGTGCGCTAGTTCGTCCCGATCCTTCCCGATTCGATTCCAGAGAGCCGAACGAAAAATCCGAGATTTGAACGCCTGTGCGACCGTCCGCGACGGTGCTCGGGGGTAACTCGCAGTTTTAGGCAGAGGATTATGGTCTTTATCGGCTTGTGTTCGAGGCATGCGCTCCCATATATGCAAGTGAGAGACCAAAACGCAGACCCACGATTTGTCAGCGTGCTACCCAGCCTAGGCTGTCGCAAAATGAGAGGCGGGACGAATTGAGACGGTGGGCGTATCGATGTTGAATCGGAACACGCTGCAGCGCCAATGGGTCTCGGCTGAGTCGCGGCCGCGCACTTAAATACCGGTCAATTTCGACTCGAAACGGGCTGCGAGGCGCGCGACCGTTGCGAGACGACCCAAAGGCTGCGCTTCAAGGATATTCCGGACAGAAATTCCCACCAAGGATAGTAGTGCGAGCGAGATTGCCTTGGCGGCCTTCGTCAGTTCCGGACTCAGCAGGAAGCTGCGCCTCGCCCGAACGTCTGCCAGTCGGCGCCGCAGATAGGGAGGCTAGTCGCTGGTTTTCGGGAGCGGCAGTGAGGCCCTAGGCGCAAATATCAACGCCAACCCCGGCGACTATCGAACACTCTTCGATACGCTCTCGCCAGGCTACACCTTGGTGATAGCGGCAGGTACCTACCCCGACGGGCAGCGCATCGCCGACGGGCACGGAAGCGAGTCCGCGCGTATCACGATAAGAGGACCCACCACCGGATCGGAATCTGCCACACCGGCGACGCTGGCGGGTTTCAGCTCATCTCCGCGAACGCCATTTTCGCAACCAGCGCGTACAGCGCTCGGCCGCATGGACTTCTTTCCCTCAGCCAATGGGGGTTTGAGCGGCGTCAGCTACGATCTTCGCACCGTCAATACAGATCAAGCGTACGCAGTCGACTTCCACGGCACCCCTAAGGACTTTACTTCGAACGTGTGGATGCCGTTTCCCGGAAGCGAGATTGTCGCCCCGGTCTCAGAGCATTCATACCGAAGACTGCCTCAGCAACGTACCAACGGTCGGTTACACAGGCGCGCAGATGACACTCCGACAAATGGCACTCCGACAAATGGCAAATCTTTACGCACTAGCCGGTTAGCGCCCGAGGGCACCCTCTAAAAAATAAAGCGGCCCGGACGCGGGCCCGACGCGTAAAGGGGAGCTAACGCCAGTCTGGTCCGCGTTTTAAATTACGAGACCGAGCCGATATCAGGCCGGTGCGGTTACTGCCGCTGTCACGCCAGACGCCAAACGACCCTGGGATCGCAGGTGAGCATCCATCGCGCGGATCTGTTCGGCGAACACTGGAGCTAAGCGTACCTGAATGGCGTTCAGCTTCTTGAGAAAGCTCGGCTCAAGCGCCTTCTGCTGGTCGATGTGATCGTACAGATCGTCGAAGACCTCAGCGTACTCATCAGAAATAGCGGTGCCTCCCTCTGGGCGCTCGAACGTGCGTAGCTCCGTCTTGACCGCGGCCACGGCTTCCTTCACGTCGCCCTCACCAATCCACGACAGCACAGCCCTCACGGCCTTCTCGGGATCCTTGAGCAGACTGTCGTAGGACTGAAAGTGAGCGGGATAACCCCGAACGCCGACGTCGCGAATGATCGCGAAATTGTCCCGCCACCACTCAAGCGCGGAGGGTAGTCTCGGCGGAATTTCCTCCGGCAGGCGCTTCTTGTCCTCGATGGCGTACAGTCGGTTGGCCGAGGCCTCGTATTCACGGAACTGACGCACGGTAGTGAGCACACGTCCTAGGTACGCGCGTTCGGTCCGCACGACTCCCGGGATGAACACCTTCACTGCGTGTTTTTCCACCTGCTCCGGCAAGAAGTACTGGCCGGTTTGAGGGTGCGGATTGGTGGCGTAGTAGATGCCGTTCCGTAGTAGCGACTCGTAGAAACCTTCGGGATTGAGCTCGCCGAAATTTTCCTTCCAGCGCAACGGAAAGGCTTCACCGAATGGCGTAAACCCCGCGGCGTTCAAAATCTGCATCCACATGCTCGTGCCCGAGCGTTTGGTGCCGGTGACGACGATCATTCAGACGCCGCCGTCGACGTCGCAATTCACATCGACCAAGACTGCTTGTGGTGCCTGCAACGATTCGCCACCGACCGGCTCCGGGTTCCCCGCATCCACCGAATAGTCGACCCACCATGCGGCGAGATCCGTCAATGGGGCGCCGGACGAACTGTTCACAATGTCCGGCCCCGGAGAGCGGTAGTGCAAGTACAGACCACCCAGCGATTGCCAGTCCTGACTGAAACTCTCCAGCTGCGCACAGACGGCGGAAATATCAATAGGCGTCGCCAACGTAGCCTCGACACTTGAGCCTTCCGGTTGCTCCGGAAGCGCCGCGATGGCCGGCAAGAAATAGTCGTAATAGTACGTGTAGTAGCTGAACCCAGAGCTGTAGTAGCTGTAGTAGTTGTACTGCGTGTTGCCGACGCTCAATCGGAAGGCTGATGGATCGACCGTCGGCGGCACACAACTCGACTGAGTGAAGGTCAGCTCCAGGGTTTGCCCATCGGCCAGTAGTCGTGCCGACAGGATCACTGTCCGCTAGAGCGGGACCACTCCAGGGTTCACGCGCATGTCGACGAACTCGGCACGGCACCGGCGCTCAGTGCGGTCGGGATGTTCCGCCAGACCCCGGCACATCGCTGAATGAAGACTGGAGCTGATAGTCTCGTTCCCCGCCTCCTTGGCTAGGTTCCGTAGTTCGAGTGCATCCGTGTTCATGTTGTACAGCTCGACCCCCCGCGACAGAGAATGGTACACGTATTTCCACGGTCCCGATCGAAACATAACAAATCCGGTGACAGTGCGAAAACCGTAGTATTCGCTAATCGCTGATCCTTCACCGGGCACGAGGCTCCACGCTGCTGGAGCTGACGCTGCTGGAGCTGACTCGTGCTCACTACGGCTCAGTTCGCTTCCGGCCGAGCTTCCAGTCGCGCGAGATTGCTGGGAGTTAGCATCGGTCAGCCACGGGCTCTAGCGCTCTGAGCCGCCACCGTAGGTTGAGCGGGCCCGAATTATCGGAGACAGGGCAGCCCCTGCCTCCGCAGTCTTCTGCAAGAGGCTGCGCCCCCGAGCCCCCGGCAGCCCAGCAGAATCTCCGGCAACTTGGCGGATGGTCGCGCTGATATCGAGGGCGGAGCAGACGCGCGATTCCGGCAACCAGCTGCCACTCAGTCCCGGCAGCGCGACAATGAGGGGCACTCGCACCGAACTGTCGAACATCGTGCTTTTCTTCCAAAAGCCGTGTTCTCCCAGGCCCTCTCCGTGGTCGGACGTGTAGAGAACGGCTGTCTCGTCCAGACGGGCCAAATCCAAAATGCTGCCCACGTGTGCATCCAGCTCTTCCACAGATGCGTAGTAGGCGGCACGGCCCTTCTTCATTTCTTTCGGCGTCGCGAATTCGAAACCGTCTCCTCTGGCTATCTGCTGGTAGTTCGTCGTCAGCGACGAAAACTCCGGAGGCGGGGCGCGCGGCGGCTCCACCCGATCCAGATACTTTTCATAAACGTCCGGGTGCGGTCGGAACGGAGACGCGGGCCCATCGAAACCCACCACGAGAAAGAAAGGGCGTGAGTTATCGTCCTCACTCGCCTGCTGACGCTCCCGGAGGAACGCCTGGGCAGCTTCGGTAATTTCGAGGTCTCGATTTCGCTCGCCCGCCTGTCGGCTAGGGGCAAAGCGCCGGCGAAATCTGCGCCAGCGATCCGGCAAGGGGTTGAGGTCGCGGGGGTGCCGCCGCACTCCTTCACAAGTCTTGATATCCGTATGGTCTTCGTACTCCGGGAGTAACTTGGTGAAGCCGTAGTCACGATCCTTTTCCAGGTGCATGCGGCCCGCCAGGTAACAGTCGTAACCGAGATCGCTGAGCACACGCGGTAGCGTCGGCACGTCATTGGACGGCAGGGTAAAAAAATTATTCCAGACGCCGATGTCGCTGACGTAACGTTCGGTCAACATCGAAAGCCGCGCCGGCACACAGAGGGGCGACGCTGCGTAACAATGAGAAAGGCTTCGGCCACTCCGTGCCAGGCGGTCCAAAGCCGGCGTCTCAACGATGGTGTTACCGTAGACGCCCATCACGTCCGCGTTGTGCCCCTCGGCGACAAACAGGATGATGTTTGGCCGGCCTTCAGAATTCATAACCGTACCGATCGATTAGATAGGCGTCCTGGCGTCGGACCTCGTCGCGCAAACCCGCATCGTAGTATTCCTGGTAGGGGCGGTGCTCCGAGGTGTTGCGGTTTCCGGCGCTTTCCAGAAAACTTTGAGCGCTCTCACCCAGCGGGATGTGCAACGCGGTGAGTAGCCGAAGCAGATCCCCGCGCAGGTTCTCGGTCCGTCCGATGCGCGCGAGATCTTCTAGCTCAGTGCCCACACCAAACATGCGCTGAAACTGCCACGAATAATAGCCGATGCTGGGGTCCTCGAACTTCGCCATACACGGCCGTGTTAGCCCAATCCCGCGGTTGCCTTCGAGGGTATCGGGCAACACAATATCCAGACGTTCGCGCAGCAGCCGGGCCCGGTGAGTGTCAGCACCAAGCGCGAGCAAGTGACGCACGGTTTTATCAAATCCATTCTTGCCTCGCTGGGACAACACACGGAACAACGGATTCTTCATCGGTGCTCTAGCATTGAAGGAGTACCAGGAAACGTACCAAGCCCAGGGGTTGCGCACGAAGCCGATGACGGGCAGTTCCCGGTCCGCCTCGGGAGTGAGACGCCGCGGGTAATGATACCCTACATCTTCGGTACCGGGCATGTGTTCGAGCATGAGCTCGCGCACGAACTGGCCCCCCGTCTTGTGCAGATGGATGAACAAGAATTTCTGCCCCCGGACCACAGTGCCCCGACTATACGTGATCGCCCGGCGGGCACAATCGGGCGATGCGTTCCGCCAGGGAGCTTGGGATTTTCTCTGGCTGGCGCTACTCTGAACCCATGCATAGGAGGGCGATGCAGAGCCGCACCGGCTTCCGATGTTTTCTAGTCCTGTTCCTTTGCTGTGCTTGTGACGGCTTCACGGACGGCCGCGGGGCGAACGAGAGCCGGCTCGCTGGAGAAAGCCGCAACGAGGGCCGCCATGACTACGATGTCCCTCATCCCACGCTCGCGACGCAGTCCCCTGCGCCATGGGGGACGCAACCGGGCGCACCATCCGTCGACGCCGCAGTCACGGAATCCGGTCTCCGCCGGCCTGACACCACGGACGCCGCCTTCGACGCCAGCGGCGAGACCGCGCCCACCGATAGCGGCCCGGCGGTAGCCCTTCCCTCCCCCCGATTTATCGACATCGCCGCCGACTTGGGGCTCCAGGATTACGCCGGTAGTACCGGAGAGCCCTACGAGCATCAGCACGGTCCCGGCGGGGTCTTCACCGATCTGAACGACGACGGCTTTCCCGATCTGTTTCTCGTCCACAACGGTGTATCTCGATTGTTCGAGAACATATCGGCCCGCGGCGACCGGACACTTCGAGAGCTAGATTTCGACGGTGTGCCTCGACCATCGAGCGGGGCAATCGCGGCGGACTACGACAACGATGGAGACATCGATTTATTCCTCGTCTGCTACGGCGGCGGGAACGTGCTGTATCAGAATCAGTATATCGAGTCAGGCACGTTGACATTCACGGATGTGACGGCAAGCACCGATCCGACGCCCCTCACCGAAGACCCACAACACGGTCTCGGCATCGCTGAACACAACGATGAACTATTGGCCCGCAGTCTGACCGCTGCCTGGGCTGACGTAAATCGCGACGGACGACTCGATCTTTACGTCGGCCACCATCGAGGCACCAGCCATCTCGTCGATCCGCCGCGAGCAGGCGAACGCGACACCTTGTACCTCGGGCGCGAAGACGGAGCTTTTGTCGACAGCACCACGCTACACGGGATCGGCGGTTGGGAGAGCCAAAGCGGCGAAACAGTAACGGAAACGCGAGAATTTAGCTCCACCAACGCCGTCGCCTTCGCGGACTTGAACAACGATCTGTGGCCGGATCTGATTGTCACGAACAAGTACAACGACCCGCTCGACAGCGACATGATCTACGTCAACCTCGGAGCTAACAGCGACGGCGACTGGCTGGGATTTCGAATGATCAGCTACGATTTCCCGAGCGACTTTGGCAAGTCGAGCCCGCTCGCCATGGGCATTGCCGTCGCAGATCCGGACCATGACGGCGACCTCGATCTTTACGTATCGGACTTCGGTCCTAGCGACTTTTACCGAAACAGCTGGAGCGATACGGGGACGCTGTCGTTTACCCGAGACGACTGCTGCGAGGCACAGCGGGCATGGGGGGTGCGCTGGGAAGACTTCGACAACAACGGCGATGAAGATTTGCATGTCGCCTCCGCCAGTGTGCTCGGCTCCGGCCTGTACGCGGCGACCACTAACGACGTCGCGACATCTTGGGGACTCGACCTTCGAGGCGCCGCCCGTGCCACTCTGAGTGCTGACTGGAATCGCGACGGCTTCCGCGATCTCTTCGTCGTCTACCTCAGAGCCCCGCCCCAGTTGCTCGTGAACCCTGGACTCGCCCGCTGGAGCGGAAACGGGCTCTCACTACATTTGGTAGGCAGCGATACGCCCAACGGCAATTACCGCTCGACCCGGGATGCCATCGGTGCCCGGGTGAACCTCCGTGTTATCGTCGACGGGCAAGCCCGCGAACTTCGCCGAGATGTCGCTTCCGGCAACGGAACCGCTGCTTCCACCAGCAGTCTTTCGCTGCACTTCGGGACCTCTAGCTCGACCACGGTGCAATTGGAGGTATTGTGGCCCAGTGGACGCACCAGTTCCTATCCGTCCCTGGAGACCGGTCGGCACCTGACAATCGTCGAGCCCGGCGGAGCGACACAGTGAACGGGCTCAACGGATTCGGCAATTCACGGAACCGCCCACGATGCCCGAGCAGGACTAGCTGCCGCCGCCGGGCGGGTCAATCGGTTCGGTGACGCCCCAACGCTCACGGCTCATTCCCTCGAATTTGTTGCGGCGGAGCTTCGTCCCAAGCAGTGCATTCGCCCTTGCGGGCCTCTTGACGACTCCTGCCGGCGCTGCGACTTCTACACCTATGAGCCGCCTAGAACTCCTCGTCCGTGATCTCGCATTTCCCGAAGGCCCTCGCTGGCACGACAACAAGCTTTGGTTCTCCGATATTCACGCCCGGACCGTGATGACGGTCGATCTACACGGAAAGCTGGAGACGATTGTCGACGTGCCTGGCCGCCCGTCGGGTCTCGGTTGGCTACCGGACGGCAGTTTGCTCATCGTGAGCATGAACGACCGCTGCCTGTACCGATGGGTCGACGGTCAACTGCTACTGCACGCCGATCTCAGCGGTTTCACAGAGTTTCCCATCAACGATATGTGCGTGGACAGTCAGGGTCGCGCCTACGTCGGAGGTTTCGGCTTCGACTTCTTCAATTCCGCGGACTTCCACGTCGCCGATTTGTATCGAATCGATCTGGACGGCAGCGTGCACATCGCCGCCTCCGGCCTAGCCATGCCCAACGGCACTGTCATCACCCCCGACGGCAAGACGCTCATTATCGCCGAGCCCTACCGCGTCAAGTTGACGGCCTACGAAATCGCCGAAGACGGCGAGCTATCCAACCGCAGCACCTTCGCACGATTCAACGGTGCCTCCCCCGACGGCATCTGTCTCGACGCTGAAGGAGCGGTGTGGGCCGCCTCCCCCTTCGGCAACAAAGTGCTACGAGTGAACGGTCAAGGCGAGGTGTTGGACACCATCGAGACCGAACAGAAAGCCGTCGCAGTGGCTCTCGGCGGAGACGACGGCAAACGGCTGTTCGTCGCCAGCTTCGAAGAGATGTACGAAAAAGAAGCACTGGAGCAACGCACAGGCCGCATCGAAGTCGCGCGGGTAGATGTGCCCGGCGCCACCCTCTCCAGCTTGTCTTGAGCCCGTCAGCACGAAACTACCCATGCTCTTGGGGTAACGAAGCCGGCAGCCACAGCGGATGCTGGGGTGTATCCCGTCAGCTGAACTCCGACAGAAACAGGGTCTGAGCTAAGAGACAAATCGGGGGGGGGTAATAGCCTTCTTCAGGAGTCTCAAATGCCACGAAAAAAATCAGTCGCGCCGAAGCCGAATACAAGCCGCCCCGCGCCGGAACACGCCAAATTTCCTTACTTACTGCGAAATCTAGCGATAACGAGACCCAATCAAGTTTGGGCGACGGACATCACGTACATTCCGATGGCCCACGGCTTCGTCTATTTGGCCGCGATCATGGATTGGTACTCGCGCCGCGTGCTCGCTTGGCGAATCTCGACAACGCTCGGCACAGACTTCTGCGTGGATGCTCTGAATCAAGCGACCGAAAAGCACGACCTGCCCTACATCTTCAACAGCGATCAAGGGTCGCTGCTTGCCGATTCAAAATTCGTGAACGAACTACGGAGCAAAGCCCTCAAAGTCAGCATGGACGGAAAAGGGCGTTACCTCGACAACATTTTCATCGAGCGTTTATTGCGCTCCGTGAAACATGACGAAGTCTATCTTCACGCCTACTACAGCGTGAGCTAGGCAAAGGATCGAATCGGCGCGTACATCAAGTTCTACAACGAGAGACGGTTTCACCAGGCGCTCGGCGACCAAATGCCTGCAGCCTTTCACGAAGGGCTCGCGTCGGTCACAGCGTGATGGTATTGGATTCAACAACAGTCAGCAGGCTCCACCTTCGCGACAGCCGATAATGGTCTAAACACTGGGGTCCACTTCACTACTCCCTACCGTCCCCCCCCGGCCCTTCACTAGCCCGCGGTCACCGCAGATTCGAATCGCTGAACACGCCTAACTCACAGCCTACCCGTCCAACAGCTCGCGTAGGCTGGCAGCCAGTTCTTCGTGAGAAAAGGGTTTCTGGAGAAAACCGCTCCACTCGCGGCTGCGGTCCTCCGGAGAGAGAACGCCGTCGGTGTACCCCGAAATGTACAAGACCTTGAGATCATCTGAGCCATGCAGAAGCTCCCGAACGAGCTCGTTGCCGTTCATTCCCGGCATGATCACGTCCGTCACAACCAAATCGATCGGCGTCACCGCGTCCTGCACGATCTTAAGCGCCTCGGGCCCGCCATCGGCTGTCACCACCTCATAGCCCCAACCGCGCATCGCCCGCGATAGCGCGCGCCGTACGAGCATTTCATCTTCAACCAACAGGATCGTCTCTGAACCATGCTGCAGTGGTTCGGTGATCGCGATCGCGCGTACACTTGGCGCGTCCGATGTGCTCGGTAGATGAATAGTGAAACAAGCACCTTCTCCGAGCTGGCTCTCCACGTCGATGCGCCCGTCGGACTGACTCACGATTCCATAGACAGTTGCCAAGCCGAGCCCAGTACCCGACGCGGCAGCCTTGGTCGTAAAGAACGGCTCGAAGATCCGCTCGACGTTCGCCGGTTCAATTCCCTGGCCGGTATCCGACACGCTCAGACGCGTGTACCGCCCAGGCATCAGGCCACCCTCATCTTTCGAGACGTCGGTACTGTCCGTACGAATCGTCAAGGTTCCGCCATCAGGCATGGCATCACAAGCGTTCACTACAAGGTTAACCAGCACTTGCTCCAGCTGATCCGGGTCAGCGCGCACGTGATCAAGCTCAGGACTGAGATCGAGTTCCAGGTTCACCCGATCGCCAACGAGCTTCAGGAGCACCGGCGCGATTGCCTGGACGATGTCGTTAATGTCGATCACGAGCGGAACTCGGATCTGGCGCTTCGAGAATGCCAATAGCTGCCGAGTGAGTTTGCTCGCCCGGTCGGCGGCACTACGAATCGTGCGGAGGTCTTCGCTGGCGTGCCCCTCCTTCGTCGCGAGCATTGAATCCACGCTCACTCGAATTGCCGCCAGCATGTTATTAAAGTCGTGAGCGATGCCGCCGGCCAGACGCCCAACAGCCTCCATCTTTTGGGCATGCTGTAGATCTTCTTGTAGCTGCTGTCTGTCGCGCAAGGCGTGCGCTAGCTCCAACGCAACAGGAACCTGGTTCGCCAAGGCACTGAGGACGTCAGCGTCTTCTTCACTGAACCCCGTCGCTCGGCGTGCGCCTTCCAAATAGATCACACCGAGAGCTTCATCGTGGACGATCAGAGGCGCAGCGACTGAACTCGTTGTAGCGCCACGGCGTTTCGAATCGCTAACGTGGCCGAAGTGGGCAACTCTGCAAAAAAACACCTCTTCGACCATCGCCCGATCGTAGTCACGGATAATAAAGTCCTCCCCGTGGGCATCCCGCGCGACCATCACGTCAAGTTGACCGTTAGCGCGGCTGGGCCCCTCCGGTCGCATGAGCAACACGCCCCGTTCAGCCCCTAGAGCTGAAACGAGTTCATCCAGCACCTCCCGAGCAAGGTGGTTGGGGTCCAGTTCCCTCGCCGATGCCTGGCTGACCTTCAGCAAAGCTCGCAAGTGGCGCCGAGAGCGAGACACCTCCGAGACCCGTTGGGTCGATGACTCAGCTGAGGACAACGACCCTTGTTTACCTTTCCGTGCGGACTTTCCAAACTTAAAGTCTTCGCGAATCCATTGGGCGCGATATGCCGACCCGTGAGCTGTCGCGACTGCCTCGGCGACACGAGCCTGGTCCTGAGCAGCGCCATCGTTGCCTTGACCCCGAAGCAGATGTGCCCGCCCGCGAGCAACGGAGTACAAGACGAGAGGTGACACTTCTGAGATCCCGAGTTCCTCAGCTTTCTGAAATTTACCTAACGCTTTGCGAGACTCGCCCTCAAACCAAAGTAGCCAGCCATCAACCGCCAAGGCGTGCGCGCGGATCACGGGGATCCGCGCTGCCCTGCGGAGATCTTTTGCCGCCTTGCGAAGGGCATCCAGGGATTTCCCCCCTCTCTCTCGGACGCAAGCGTGCACTCGTGCATGCGCTACATGGACGTAGTAGTCCCTGGCCACCAGATGGATCTTCTTTGGGTCCTGCTTTCTGGCTTCAAATTCACCAACCAGAGCTTCGAATCCAACGCCCAGGTCGCCGCGTTCGGTAAAAATACGCAATCGGCTTCCGTACATGAGGAGGTACATGTCGCTGTCAGGGGGAGCTGGCTGCACCTTGCTGCGAAGGGGGCCTAAGATCCCGCCGATCTCGTTCTCGCGCCCCAGCTCGGTCAACACCGCCCTGGCCGTGACCTCGACCACCTCAGGCAACGCCGGCCCTGCGTCATGATGACGCACTTTATGCAGTGCCAGCTGCAACCACCGCCACGCTTCCACGCCACGACCCCGAAAGGACTCGATGCTCAAGTTGTTCTGAATCAGCGTGCAGTATTCCGCGAGCTCCATCCAATGGCCGTAGGTCGTGAGCGCTCGCTCCGCTCGACTCAAGCTCTCCGTGAGATCGCCACCCCATGCGGATATGGCCGCGGAAACCTGAAGAGCATGCCCCTCTGCTACAGGATCGTTGATTTCTTCGGCAACCTTAGCAGCGCGCTCCCAGTACTCCCGACCGCTCCCCTTCATTCCGGTAACGGTCAGAATAAAGCTGTACATCAGCCAAGCTTTGCTGAGCGCGGCGGAAGGACCGAGCGCTTCCGCTAGTTCAAGCCCCCGCAGGGTAGCTTCGATGAGCCGCGCTGGTTGGCCGCTTTGAATTCCGAGTCGTCCGCTTTGGTAGTGCAAATCCGACAGCGTCTCGAGCCGCTCGCGCTCCGCACTGTCGGATGGACGCGGCGCCGGGCGCCCCACTCGCTCGGCGAGCCTACGGACCAGGGTTCCAGCCTGACCGTCGGGAATCGTTTCACCAAACTCAGAAAACGCCTGACCCAGCAACACCCACGCCGCATCCGAGTCGGCTCGGGTCTGTTCGATCCACGCCAAGCGAGCAAACGCACGACCTCGACTATCTGCTTCGGAGAGCTCCGCCGACAGCTTGAGGAAATGAGCGCGGCTTCTATCGAGCTCTCCGATTCTCAGCAACGCCTCTCCCACCACCAGCTCGGCATCTTCATCTAATGATCGTCCGCAGAGGAGACCCGCTTCCTTTGCCATCTCCAGGGACGCGATTGCCCTCTGGTTGTCATAGGCTGAAAACGCCATCCGCCCTGCCCGAAGGCTAGTCTCGAACACCCGCGCCGGCCGTTGCTCGATGACACCACTTCCGTAGTGACGCGCGAGGGAGTAAGCGCGCTCGCGGCTCGTCTCAACCCCCGATGCAGCTCCGCCGTCTAGCTCCTCCGCTAGGCGCTGGTGGATATTTTTCAACTGCGACTCGGTGCAGGGTAATTGGATAGCTTCTCGAATCGCCTCGTGCACGAAGCGTAGCTGACCATCCTCCTGCTCTACGAAGAGCTGCGCCTCTCGGCCCTCCTCCTGAGCTTCCAAAAGTCCTTGCGCGGAAAGTTCCGCCGCGCGCGCGACGAGTTCGACATCAAAGCTCATCCCCGACACGGCGCCCACTCGGAGCATCGCCTGAGTTCCGCTAGCCAGGTTCCGCAGTCGTGCCTCCATGAGGGCCTGAGTGCCACTAGACAGGTGTACGTCCTGGACACGCTCATGATCGAGCTTCCAGTCGCCCCAGTTCGGCAGCAGCAACCCGGATTCGAGTAGCGTCTTCACGATCTCCAACGCGCTCAGCGGCGTACCGTCGCTCAAGCGCAAAATACTGGTTTCGATCTTGGGGTCAAGTTGCCCTACCCCAAGGTAGGCGCGGACGAGGCTAGAAATCTGCTCATCATCGAGCACAGACAGTTTGATCTCGTAGGGCTTCACCTCCAGCGTGGATGTCATCCGCCAGCCGAACTTGCGGCTCTTCTCATCATCTCGCATGCAAAACAAGAAGAGCGCCCCGCACTCGCTCGCCCGATCAGCGACCTGCAAGAGCACTTTGCGACTGCCGGCGTCCAACCATTGGGCATCGTCAACCACCACCACTGCGGGCCGGAGGCGCGATAACAGTCGTGTGATAAATTCGGAGAGTCCACCGGCGAAGATGTGGACTTCATCGTCCGACGGCGGAACCCTTGCGGCTCCTTCGAAGTGATCCGCAAGGAT
This sequence comes from Polyangiaceae bacterium, assembly GCA_013214025.1. Classification (GTDB taxonomy): domain Bacteria; phylum Myxococcota_A; class Polyangia; order Polyangiales; family Polyangiaceae; genus JABSRN01. The sequence goes on along the minus strand of JABSRN010000063.1, from coordinate 29,646 downwards.
CGGGGATAAGACGCTGAGCAGAGGGGCAAACTCGCCAGCCACCTCAGTCACGATAGACAGCCGAGCTTTTCGCTCTGCCGACGACGCAGGAGCGCTCAAGTAGCCCTCAATCAGCCGCTGAACCGCTGCAAAGGATCTCGGTTCCCAGGCACTACACCCGGTTTCGATAAATTCACACGCCCGAAACGTAGCCCCCCCCCGAACTGCCCTGGCCAGTCTCGACTTTCCCGAACCGAGGGGACCGCTGAGTAGGATGGTCTGACCCCCCGTGAGATCCAAACCGCGCCATAGTCGCTCGATAGTCTCATATTCTGAGTCCCTCCCCAGTAGGGGCATTTCCCCGGCGCGGCTGCCGACTAGCGGCTCGGAGCCCGCCTTGCGGTCAGCGGGCGCGATCAGCGTCCGCAATCGGCGCTGTACCTCGGCAGCATCGCGCGGGCGGTCCTCAGGCCGCGCGGAAAGCAACTCACTCACGAGTTCCGACAATTCCACCGAAACGTCAGGACGTATGGCATGCAGAGCATCCGGAACTGGGCGCTTCTCCGCCGGAAGCTCGGTGTCCACTACAGCCACCGGAAGACGACCCGCAAGGCACTCGAATATTACCGCGCCGAGCGAGTACAGATCGGCCTGAGATTTCGGCCTCCGACCATGACCCATTTGCTCCGGAGCCGCGTAGGCCCGTGTCCCGGCGCCGATGGCGGGCGACGCGCTGCCGCTCGCCGTGACGAAACCAAAATCGACCAACGTAGCCTGGCTAAGAGCGTCATCGACCACGATGTTGCTGGGTTTCACGTCGCGGTGAATCAAGCCTGCCCCATGGATCAGCCCGAGCGCCTGGACCACCTGTTCGGCAAGTCCGATCACCGTGGACTCACCTAGAACTCCGCGAGTGATGTGCTTTGCCAGTGTTTCCCCAGCAGCTAGCTCCATGACGATGTACGGTGCACCATCGGCATCGCCAACTTCCATGACCTGCGGAAGCACCGGATGTCTCAATCGAGCCAGTGTTAGGGCCTCGCGCCGAAACCTCCTCCGCATCGATGCGTCGGCTTCGCCCCCCTCTGGCAGACGCGCGATCTTCACAGCCACTTGAACCTCGCGCGCGCGACCCAGGAACACGACGCTATACGCGCCGGCGCCGAGCTCATCGAAAAGCTCAACGCCAGGAATGGATGCGAATGCTGCCGTCATTGAGAGCGTTCGAATCGCCGCAGAGAAAACACGACAACTCCGGAATCTCTCTGAAAATAGCCTGCCCGGATGCGCGGCTCAACCCCGGATCCGCGACTTCGAGCAATGAGGCCGACAGTGGGTCAGCGGACACCCCGAAATCTAGGCGATCGGATGTACGGCGATAGCTTCGGTCAAATCGCCGGCAATTGCTGGGTTCCCCACACCGAAGGTTAATGGCACCTGCCCTCGGGGCAATGCCTTCGCAACCCAAAGCTGCGACCGTAAATGATCGGGGCTAAGGTCAACGAACAGCGGTGATTGCCAGAGTTCGCAGGACAACTGGGCCGGACTGCCAGAGCCAAGACCCCAGAGCCACCGCCGCAAATGCTTATGGGAGCTTGCACATAGATAGAACTCCTGGTGGTAGTCAGGTGTAGGCGCGGGCTCCGGCGGTTGCTCGGGAAGCTCCTCCCCCCAGAGGAATCCCAACCGCTGAACGCACTCTCGAGTAGCCGCCGCAACGGCAAGCTGCCGAGTCTCGCGGGCCCCAAAGCCGTACACCAGGGGCGAAGGCGCCGCGTGGGGAAAGCCGAAGACGCCAGCCACCACCGAATTCGTCCCGTCGATAGTCTCGAACTCGAATTCAGTAAAATCATATAAATGAGACACCGAGCGAAGCGGTGAGTCCCTCGCCAGCGGACTACGCCTCGGCGTCTGGCACAAAAACCACGATCGCAATACGGCGTCCCGCTCGACCAATTCGTGCCGAGCCGAGTCAACCGCCGCGACCCAGGAAGGGCCAACGGCAACGCCATTGGACTTGGAATATGCCCACGCATTGGGCCTGTCGCTCTCCGGAAACAAGTCAGCGTGGCTGATACGCCTAGCAGATGGCTTCCCAGCGCTGTCGAGCAGGTCGAAACTAGCGCTGGTGTCGGCGATCGCATCCACCAGTACGCAGCGTTCTAGCAACTCAAAATACGCCCGGTCCACAGGACTGGTCTCACAACTTCCTGCGCTTCCGATCGCGGACAAGCCACAGCTGTGCTTCGAGCACAACCCCACAACCTCAAGACGGAGACCGCCAGGATCCACTTGCTCCGAGAACATCTCGATGTCTCCCCAGCCGGGAGGTAGTGGGCAGCCCGCTTCGAGTTCACGCAGCGTTCGCATGATTACGCCGCCTCAGCGACCTCGCTAAAGAATTCCTCCATGTAAGTCATGGACCTTCGCAACGTATCGCGAAGACAACTTAACTCCCCATCGGCCTGTAAGAATCCATCCACTTCTTCGAAACCGCGAGTGGCGTGAACACGATCGAGAGCCACGTGGTTGCCAACCACGCTGAGCGCGTCCCGGGGAATATCGCATCCCTGTTCTAGACTCGAGATCCATTCCTCACCCAGGAGGACCATCAGATATTCGGCTAGTAAAATGTACGCCACGTAAGCAGTCGGGTTCTTACCGATGACCCGGCGAAGATATCCAGTGAGTCCTCGAATATGGTCGCTGACGTCGTCGACCGCTGCTACCGAACGCCGCTCGTCGAGTGTACGAATGTCGGACCTCGCCCACTCATCGTGCCCCTGCTCTTCACGGAACTTTTCTTCAAAGTAGGAAGCCAGACCAGCGTTCCCTTCGTTCTGTGCCGCCTGAGAGGCCAACTTCAAATGCACCGGCGTGTGCTGAATCAGGTAGAGCACATTGTTGAGATAGCGTGTTATGGCTTGCGCAGAGAGCTGGCCGTCCCTCGCCTTCGAAAAGAGGCTATGTTCTTCGCGTAGATGATGGGCGAAGGCTTCGATTTCTTGTTGCAGTGCTGAGCTTAACATCATGGCTTCTTTCGGAAACGAGGTGGACGGACAGAGCCGCGTGGGGGTGGGGCGAACTAGAACGACATGTGGGCGAATTTTTTCTTCACGATGAGCCTCCTTCCTATGCGGAAACGCGGGGGCGCCCCCGCGACAAGGATTGTAACTAGGTAGTCTGCTACCTAGAGTGAGCCCGACAGAACTTATCCCCTGGGTGCGGTTGCTGGCCTGACGTCGATTGACCTCTGAGCTGTTTTTGATATCGAGGACCGGTGCAAAATTGGTCCAAGAAAACGTCCTCGGCTTCCGGATTCAAGAACCGGGTAAACCGGGTCATCGCTCCCCATCGCTCGGATAGCGAAGTACCCGTCATATTGAACTGAAGGCTGTTCAACATTCGCACAACCATCAGGTTCGACGGTGAGGTCTCCGTCTCGAGTCGCGCAACACCATGTCGACCGAGGCGATCAAACAGCAGCTCAAAGAAATGTTTGACAATACCGCGGCTGCGATGACTCCGCAGAATCGCTCCACTCCGAACATAGTAGGAGTTCCAGTCGGTGGGGTTGGCAACGATCACACCAACGAGTTGGTCACCTTCGCGAAACGCGAACAGATCCGCTGCGAGCTCGTAGTAGCGGCCCTTGGCCTTTGTCATCTCTTCCGCCAGGAACGGTGACTCGCCCTCTGCCTCAAACAGATCCGCGTAGTGAGCTGCGATAAACTGCATGGTCGTCTCGAGAGATGCACATTCGACGTGGATACCATCTGCGGCCGGCGCCGGCAGTTCATGCTCCCAACTGAGCCCCCAAAACTCCTCCGACAAACGAAGCCGGCGAGACTTGCCCCTCTGCCCCAGCCCACAGCCGCATGCCCCAGAAACAGAAGTCCCAGAAACAGAAGTCCCAAAAGCGGCCGGAGCTTGCGCAGGAACACCCACCAGGCTGCGCGCCGGCGCCTCAGAGGGGTCCTCGCCGAGCACCCCCACGACGGGGCCTCCCCCGATCTCAACTGCGCCACCAAGTACCCCCATCTGAAACAGACTCTGCACTGTTCCATATCGAACTGTCAAGTTATATCTTGATTTTGATATATCCTGTTTATTGTAGGTAAGGGAATGTGTGGATGCGCCGTTGTCGGCATTAGTCGACAATGTAAGACAGGATCTGCGATATCCTGGTTATCCAATCTCAGGGAATATGCAGATCCAGCAGGCGCCCGTGGGCACCGATCAATGCCCCCGACGCTCTACCGGACGCGCTGTGGCGGACGGCTCCACAACTCCGGTAAAGTCTCTTAATCGTGACAGTTCTGGGGAGGGCGCCAAGTGAGAAATCGCCAACCACAGCTTCACCACAGCTTCACCACAGCTTCACCACAGCCTAGCCGCAGTGCGTCGTTCGCTACGAACCGCCGCTCCGGGCCTCATTCAGGCGCAGACTGGACGACGCAGCGCGCAGAGAAGCTCAAGGGAATTCAAAATAATTCGCGAAGCAGACATCAGTAGCAATGCGTGCGCCTCGTCTGCGCGTGAATCACCGCTCGTCGCTCTTGGAGTAAAGGTGTGGACAAACTAGCTCGCCTGAAAAAAAAGTTCTTTTTCGGTTGCGGTTATCGGAATCCGCACGCCACGCGGCAGCCATCACCCAAGCTCCACCAGGGCAGGCAACCCCATACACAAGGCATAACAATGCAATGCATCGAAGCGCCAAAACCCACAAGGTCACGATTGTCCGTCCGTGAAGCGCTCGTGTCGGCACGTACCAACAAAAGGAGGACACCGAAATGAACACAAAGCTCTTTCTGCCGAGAGAAACCGATTCGTTCGGGGCAGTCCTCCTTTTCGACTGCTATCCACTCATAGGCAGCGTCATACTAAGGAGGGGGAGCCGCTAGACTCGCCGACTGTATCCCGTCAGCTGAACTCGGACAGAAACAGGGTCTGAGCTAAGAGACAAATCGGAGGAGAAAGATCCTCCTCAGTAGTCTCAAATACCACGAAAAAAAGAGCCGTCGGCAGAAGCCGCCGTCAACGAAATCAGGCGAAGAAGGGGTCGTCGCCTCCGCAGGCGAAGCTCAATAGGCTCGGGATCACGCAACTAGCGTACCCCATAGCGAATCTCCTGGGGGTCACAACCACGGCGGACCAATCTGAACTAGAAGAGGGCGGAGCCGCCTCTTGGCTTCGCCCCGCTCAGCTCCTCCTCCCGGAGCTAGCTCTTCGTGTTTCGACGAGCACAGCCCGGGTCCGTCTGTACGGCTACGAGCGAATGTTTCGTGTTGACGCCGCCCCAACAGCTGAGGGGCTAACTCAGTTTATTCAATCTGTATTCCGAGTGGCGAAGCCGCGTCAATCGAGCCGTGGGCGTGCCCCCACAACTCGTGTTCCCGCTGCCACGAGCGACTAGCCCCCACGCGTAAAACTGACGGATCTGATGCAGATTCGGGGCGAATAGCTCGTGGCACACCCCTTGCTCTATCGATGGGTTCCTCCTTTCAGAAAACTTTGATGACCCCAAGCACTTCTCCGATCACCCGGGCCCTTCTGCTGTTCACATCCCTACGTCGGAGCCGAGCGTTCTTGGTGGCGGGGCTGGCGGTGCTCAGCTGCGTCCCCGTAATCGCTAGTTCAACGCCTCAGGTGACGCCCAGCTCAACGCTCTCCCCCGCAGCGATGGCGCTCGCGAATCAGAGTCCCTTTGTATTGGTTCATGGGGGTCCCCAAGGGCAAGCGACCGCGGATCCAAGCATACAACTCGTCTTCAGCCGGCCACTGCGCGCCCTGGGCCCGGACATTCCGCTGCCGTCTGGCCTGCGGATCACGCCGGATGTGGCGGGTCACTGGGAATGGGTCGGAGTACACGGAATCACCTTCGTACCGGATGGCGGCAAGCTTCCCCGGGCGACGAAGATATCTGTGCACGTACCGAAAAAACTGCGAGCCCTCGACGGGATCGAGCTGGGGGAAGCGCGGGACTTCGAGTTCATCACGCCGGTGCCTCGAGTACGCCATGTGCGGCCGAAAAACTGGGCCCGTTCGGAGACTGCCGAGAGCAAGATACGGCTGACCTTCACTCAACCGGTGGACCCCGCCGGCATGAAAGCCTTCTTTCGTGCTCATGCATCCGGAAAAGACATTCCGCTCAGTTTTGCCCCAGCCAAGTTGAATAACACAATTGAGATCACAGCCAGCAAGGGCTTTCCCCTCGCCAGCCTGATCCAGTTTGAGCTCAAACCCGGCTGGGTCGGTAGCGAAGGTCCGGCACCCGCTAAACAGCGCTTCACCGGCTCCTTCCGCACCTATGGCCCACTTACGGCGAAGGTCGACTGCGGGCGGGACAGCCAAGACCGCTGTTTGCCTGACGATTCGATCGTCGTTCAGTTTTCGAATCTCGTGAACGCTCGAAAGTTCACCCGCGGGCTCTACAGCACGCGAGGCAAGGTCAACACACACACGCATTGGCGAAAAAACGCGACGTTGAAGCGTTTCCACCTAACAGAAACTTTTCGGCCCGGCACCAGCTTCACTCTTCGCTTCCTGAAAGCTCTCCGGGACGTTCACGGCCAGCCGCTCAGCGGATTCACAGGCAATAAGATCGTCATCGGAGACTTCTCCCCGCGCGTACAGATCGGCATCGAAGGCGACTCCCTCGTCGGCTCCGAGAATCATGTGCCGGTCATCGGCATCAACACCGAGTATCAACTGACCGTCGCCGCCCTGACCGGTGCAGAACTTCGAAAGATCATCGGCATGCGTCGGGGCAGCCGCCTGGCCAGCCTGCTAAGCGTAGCTGGCACAACGACACGGACCGTTAAACCCAAACGCCGCAACGTCAAATTGCGAGAGAACGTCGATCTCGATCGTTTGCTGCGAGCGCAAGGGGGCAAGGGCGCCTTCGCCATCGGTGTGCACTACCAGGTAAACGGCTATCATCGGAGCGACGTTCGCTGGGGACAACGCACAGATCTCGGCGTGACCGCCAAAAGGGGGCGAGACCAGACCTCCGTCTGGGTAACTAGCCTGCGAACAGGCAAACCCATAACGGGCGCCAAAGTCTCGGTGGTCGATCAAGACGGAATCAGCGAAACCGACGCCCGAGGATTGGCGAAGCTCGCCCCGGGTCAGTTCGTCTCAACCGAATCCTGGAGGGGCGATCTGCGATGGCTCGAAGTACGGCTTGGAGACGAGGTCGTGTATCGCTCCACAGCAGACAGCTTCGGCTCCTGGCGCATCCCGGTAACGACTGATTTTTACGGCGGCAATCGCGACATCGCTTTCCTGTTCCCCGAGCGCAATTTGTTTCGTCCGGGTGAAAGCTTCCGGGTGAAGGGCTACATTCGCCGTCCCGGCGTCTCTGGCAACGAGGTACCCGTTGGCGACGAACTCAGCATCATCCTGTCCAGCCCGGCCAACGAGCAGTTGGCCAAGGTAGAAGTCACTACCAACGCTTTTGGTGGCTACTGGGCAAAGTTCAAAATGCCCGCCACGGCTCAGACCGGCTACTTTCGGCTGACGGTGAAGCGAGGCCTGGAGACTCTCACGACCTCCCAAGTCCAAGTCGCCAATTACCGACGCGCGGAATTCGAGGTCCAAGTCGCGGCCACTGAGTCCGAAGCTATCGCCGGTGACACCGCCCACTTCGACGTGCACGGAAATTACTTTTTCGGCGGCGCCCTCCGCAACTCTGACGTGAACTACCGCATCACTCGCGCGCCGGAGAGTTTCACTCCGCCGGGAGCGGGCGATCGGGTCGTCGACGACTCCAGCTTCCTCAGCTTGGATCGGTACCGGCACGCACCGGGCTCTACGCTCGGCCATGGCAGCGCCAAATTGGACGGCGTCGGCGTTCTCAAGATCGACACACAGCTCTTGTTGCCCCACCAGGTGGGAGCCGAGCGAGTCGAATTGGAAGCTGAGATCAGCGATGTCTCTCGCCAGGCCCAAAGCGGGCGCAGCTCTGTGCTCGTGCACCCCGCCAACTACTACCTGGCGCTAGAGCGCCCGGAGAGTCTTTTCATTGACGCCCCCGGTGTCGTCAACAGCCCGGTATTGGCGCTGCGCCCCGATGGCACTCGCGTCACCGGACGAAAAATATCGATGAGCTTAGTGCGAGTTCGCTACACCCACGTCAAACAACGCTCCTCGGGTGGAGCGAGCCATACGCTCAGCGAGCGAGTGGTAGAGACGGTCAGTCGATGTGTCGTCTACAGCGCCAAGCTCCCCCGCTCATGCCCGCTCAAGATCCCAGCGGCCGGCTACTTCGTCGTCCGCGCGAGTAGCGAAGACAAGAAGTCTCGTCCCATGCACAGCTCTTTTGGCACCTACGGCATCGCCGACAGCGGCGAGTCCTACTGGCGCGATCACGACGACAAGGCGGCAGTCACCCTCAGCTTGGACAAAAAACTGTACCAAGTGGGTCAAACCGCCCGCTTGCTCATCCAATCTCCGTTCAAAAAAGCTCGGGCATGGGTAACCGTTGAGCGCGACGGCATCATTTCCCAGAAAATGGTGAAGATCTCCGGCCCCGCCCCGAGCCTCAACGTCAGCATCGGCGCGAATATGCGACCCAACGCGTTCGTTAGTGTGCACTTGGTCGAGGACCGAGAAGCGCTGGGAAGCCGTGCCCACGCCATCGGAGACAGCTTTCGTTTTGGCTACATCAACCTCAGGGTGGATCCCGAGAGTCGCCGCCTAGCCGTTGGCGTGCAGACCGATCGCGCAGAGTACCGCCCCGGCGAAACTGTAAAGCTCCGGCTTGACGTCAAGGATATCGCCGGCAACGGGCAGAAGGCGGAATTGACCGTGTTCGCGGTGGACGAAGGAGTGTTGTCCCTGAGCGGCTACCAAATGCGCGATCCCCTGCGAGCCTTTATCGCCGACCGGCCCCTGCGAGTCGAAACCCTCGAAGGACGTGAGTGGATTGCCAAGCTCACGGGCCTCAGCGAAGAGGCGAATAAGGGAGATCCCGGTGGCGACGGCGGTAGTGCACGAGGCGACAACCTCACGACGGCGTACTTCAACCCCAGCATCATCACCGACGACTCCGGTCACGCAACAGCGCAATTCAAACTCCCAGATAATCTGGGGCGCTTTCGACTGATGGCGCTGGCAGTTAGCCCCGACGACCGATATGGGCGAGGCGGTGGCAGTCTCACCGTAAACAAGAAACTGATGGTCCGCCCGGCCCTGCCCCGGTTCCTACGAGCCGGCGACAAGTTCGAAATGAGCGTCGTAGTCAGCTCCCAGCTCGCCACCGAAGCTCAAGCCGTAGTGAAAGTAGCCGTCGCAGGTCTCCAGCTCATCGACACAGCAAAAAAAACAACCACCGTCGGGGGCAAGTCTTCCGTCGAAGTGTTTTTCAAAGCCCGCGCCACCAGCGTCGGCAGCGCCAAGGTGCGCTTCGATGTTAGCGTCGGCAAATTCCGCGATGCCGTCGAGCGAAAGCTCAACGTCGATTCCCCCGGCGCGCTTGAGGCGGTCGCCCTCTACGGAAAAACTGACAGCGCTGAGGCTCACGAACTGGGGGAACTAGCCGCACTTCGGGAGGACCGGGGGGGGCTGGACGTCACCTTGTCGTCGTCTGCCCTGGTCGGACTCAAGGGCAGCTTCGAACAGCTCTCGGACTACCCCTATGCGTGCACCGAACAGCTCTCCAGCCGCGTGATGCCCCTGTTGGCATTGGGCGATCTCTCCCGCATCTACGGCATGCCCGTACCCGACAACGCCGAGCACAGAATTGCATCCGATATCGCCCGGATCATCAAACGACAGCGCGGGGACGGCGGCTTCGGGCTGTGGCCCGAGTCCCCCCAGAGTTACGCCTGGGTATCGAGTTACGCCCTCTGGATCCTACAACAAGCCGCCGAACACGGGGTGGCCGTACCCGACTCCGTCTTTACACGAGGCAAACGATATCTCGCAACCGTCGCCGCCGTCCGCGAAGCAGCCGACTTACCCGGCGCCACCTTCGCCGTGTTTGTACTGGCTAAGTTGGGGCAAAAAGATCCGAGCACCCTGCACGCCCTCTTCGACCGGCGCTCGGACATGCCGGTGTTCGCGAGGAGCGTGCTGCTCTGGGGCGCCGCCCTTCAGCTAGACAGCCACGACGGCGCCCTCACGACCCTATTGGAAGAGCTCGAGTCCAGCATCACCATCAGAGGAAACCGAGCCGAAATCGCTGACCCTCAAGGAGAGAGCCTATCTGGGTATATGACGTCGTCCACACGACGCCACGCGCTCGCCCTGAACGCGCTGATCGCGGCCCGGCCCGACCACCCCTTGGCGGCCAAGCTCGTCCGAGCGCTGCTCGAAGCGCGGGACGGCGGGCGCTGGGGCAGCACGCAGGAATCGGCATTCGCTCTGCTAGGCCTCGATGCCTATCGCCGCGCCCAAGAACAGACGAAAACCCAGTTCGAAGCCCACGTCTACTTTGGTGATAGCCGCATTGGCAGCAAGAAATTCGCGGGGCACTCCCTACTCGCCCAGGGCTTCTCGACGCCGATGAAAAAACTCGGCAGCGGCAAGGCTCTGATCTTTCAGAAGCTCGGCCGTGGCTCGCTATTCTACGAGGCACGCCTCCGCTACGTGCGCCGGCAACTGCCCACCACGCCGCTGGAGAGCGGATTCTTGGTTTCGAAGACCATGCGAAAGTGGCGGCGAAACGCCAGCTCCCGCAAGACGGCCCCCGTCGGTCCGGACAGCAAGACATACGAAGCCGGCGATCTAGTGAAGGTGGACGTCACCGTGCTGGCACCACAAAAACGTCGCTTCGTTGTCATCGACGATCCCCTTCCCGCAGGCCTCGAAGCCGTGGACATGAGCCTGGCCACGTCGTCAGCGGATCTCCGGACCGGGCTACAGAACGGCTACGCAACAGCGTGGCATCGCCAAGAGCTACGCGACGACCGCGTGCTGAACTTCGTCGACGAAATGCCGCCCGGTATCTATCGCTACAGTTATTTGGCCCGAGCCACCACTCGCGGCTCCTTCATCGTACCACCGACCTTCGCCAAAGAGATGTACCAAGAAGAGGTATTCGGCCGCACGGGAGCCTCCCAGGTGCACGTGCAATGAACTTCCCGCTCTCTGCCCCCGTCCGTCAGCCGCACTTCGGCGCTCGCACCTTTCGCGTTGTCCGGCGGCTGGTCGCCCTTGGACTCGCCATCAGCTGCCTGGTCGTCGCGGCGCTGCTCACCAGCGCCGCCGTCGCCGAGTTCCCCAAAGAACTCCGCGCCACAGCTTCAGGCGGACAACGTGTCTACGATCGAGACGGTCGTTTGTTGGCCCGAACCCGCGCGGCAGACAAATCGTGGTTCACGCCGGTCGGGCTATCGGAGCTATCCGACGACGTCAAAAATGCGTTACTCGGAGCAGAGGACGCTCGCTTCCGGAGCCACCGCGGGGTCGATCCGCTAGCGATCGCTCGGGCGGGTCTTCAATTCTTGTGGCACCGGCGCTTGGTCTCCGGGGCCAGCACCATCACCCAACAGCTAGCCCGCAGCACCTTCGACCGCCCAGCGACACTGCGCGGAAAATGGCAAGAGATGGCCTTAGCCCTACGCATCGAGCACGAGCTGAGCAAGGACGAAATCCTGGTGGCCTATGTCAACCGCGTGAGCTTCGGACCGAACATCGTCGGCATCCAGGCCGCCGCCGATCAGTACTTCGGAAAGTCCCTTTCAGCATTGGGTCTCGCCGAAGCCGCCACCCTGGCGGGACTGATCCGCGGACCCAATCTTTACGATCCGAAGAAGCGCCCGAGCATCGTCCGAGCGCGCCGTAACCGCGTGCTCAGGCGAATGGCGAAACACGGGCTGGTCGCAGCCGACTGCGCCCAACGCGCTCAAGGGCTCCCCGTAACGCTACTGCCCCGCCCGCCGCTGCCCGGAGCGCACCACTGGGTACGACGATTATTGCCCCCCGCGGCGGACTCGCGCGCCGAACTCCGCTCCACGCTCTCGGGTCCGCTACAAAGAGAAGTAGAAGCGCTGACGTCCACCCACCGACGGCTGATGGATCATCGCGGCGCCACCGCCGCCGCAGTTGTCGTGATCGACAACCGCAGCTCGGAAGTGCTCGCCTACGTCGGCTCGCCCGACGTGCATTCCAAGGCTGATCAAGGGCAACACGACGGCGCTCGCACTCCCCGACAGGCAGGCTCCGCACTCAAACCGCTGCTCTACGCAGCCGCCATCGACCAATTGGGTTTCAGCCCTGCCTCCCTGCTGCCGGACTCGCCGACTCAGTTCTGGACGCCGGGGGGCTACTACGCGCCGCTGAACTACGACCGGCGGTTCCGCGGGCGCGTGCGCCTACGTCGCGCCCTAGTCACGTCCCTCAACGTACCGGCCGTCTCACTGCTCGATCAGATGGGCGTCGACGAGGGGCTCAAACTCCTCCGCCAATTCGGTCTCCGTTCACTGACACAGGACGCCGCTCACTACGGACCAGCGCTGGCCCTTGGAGTCGGGGAAGTCAGCTTGCTCGAAGTGACTGCCGCCTACGCGGCTCTCGCACGAGGCGGTGTGTATCGACGCGCCCGTCTGTTGCTCGATGATCCCGCTAGCGAGCCCCTTCGAGTAGTATCCGCCGGTGCCGCCGCATTGATCAGCGAAATCTTGTCGGACAACGCGGCACGAATCGAAGCCTTCGGTCGCGGCAGCGCGCTGGAGTTATCGATTCCGGTCGCCGTAAAAACCGGCACCTCCAAGGCCTACCGCGACGCTTGGACGGTGGGATATACGCGCGAATTGACGGTGGGCGTATGGGTCGGCAACTTCAACGCCACCCCGATGAAACACGCGACCGGAGCCGTCGCCGCGGGCCCCCTATTTCATAGCGTGATGACCCATCTCATCGAAAATTCGCAACATCCCAGCGGCTCGCCGTTGCACTCCGAAGATCTGGAACGACACGCCATCTGCAAACAATCTGGACAAGCGGCCACCGGACACTGCCATGACGTCATGACCGAAGTATTCCTCCCAGGCTCGGCACCCGCGCCTTGCGATCATGCCCACACGAGCGGTACCGGAGGAGCGCGCACACAGGCGAAGCAGACAGCGCTTCCCTCCGTGGTGTTCCCCCAGGACGGGATGCGCTTCCATCTCGATCCTGCCGTCGCCGAAGCGCGGCAAACGCTAGTGCTGAGAGCCACAGGCGATCTCAACCACTACGTGATCGACGGTCAACGGCTGGCCGCCACCGGCGAAGCCGAGGTACTGTGGGCGCTGCGCCGTGGGCAACACGAGTTACTCGCAGTCAGTCGTGGCGGGCTATCAAGTTCCGCCGTGCGCTTCCTGGTTCAGTAAGCCTGGTTCAGTAGGCGCGGCGCTTCGGCGCTGCGGAGTTCAAATGGAAGCGCTGAACGCCAGCAAGCTATCGACGAACAGAAAGTGAGAATTGGACGAACGAGGCACCGCGTCTGAAGTTTGTCGTAGATTCATTGTAATCTGCCGGCATCTCGATATCTGTATCAAGCCGCGTGTCCGTAGGATGCGGAGCAGCGAGATACGTTCACGCTCAACCATCAATTTGTGAAATTGCCGAATTGTCCTCGTGTTTGTCCGGCTCAACTCCCACCCAAACGATTTCGCCGCGCCTGCAGTTCGCCCTCGCTCAGTGCCCCCAACGTCATCAGCCGCTCGATGAGGAAGCGCGCCAGGCCAACGGGCAGCTGCGTCTCCGGACGCACGTCCCGACGGACATACGGAAATAGCACGCGCAGGGTCTCCAGTTCGCGAGTACCGAGCCCGGCGTTTTCGGAGAGAAAGGACTGGGTAGTGGGGATCACGATTCGCACATGACCGCCATCACGCCGCTGAACTTGCCAGACCGCGACCACATGGTTCCAGTAAGGCCAGTGGAGCGCCACGAAGCCGTGCACTCCCAGATCTCGCGCGACAATCGCAAACAGAGCGGACAGCTCGTCACACTCGGCGAGGGCCGTCACAGCATCTTGCTTGGTTTTGGGCGTGCTGCCGGCGTTCAAAGCAAAATCGAAAGGCTGCCATTGCTCCCAGATGCGATCGGATCGCGGTAACTCATCGGTGATCTTCCAACGCAGGCCCCAGAGTCCCCCGTCCCGGGTCGCCTCGAAAGCCAATCGGATCCGACTGTAACTCTCCAGGGGCAGTTCGTCAGAGTCCAAGCCAAAGTCCCGGAGCAATGCCTCGTAGCTTTGAACCACCGACACAGTCTCGCTAAACTGATCAGCGATGGCCCGCATGCGGTCGATGACTTCCGCGTAGCTCACGTGTTCGCGATCACGGAACAGCAAGCTAGGCGGTGGCGGTGGGGCGGCAACCAGCGCGGACGGGTTGGAAGGCTCAACGGAGAGTGGTGGAGCCGATGGCTGGGACGACGCGACCGCCAGTTTTTCTGCCCTCGGGCATGCGATCGCTCTCGACGAACTCGAAAGCTCTGACGAAATCGTGGAGCCGGGCGCCGCGCTAGCACACCCAAGGAGCAACGCGCAGACGCCAATCGCCGCCAGCCCCTTGGTTCTTCCCATCATCTCGTTCTACGGGTTGAGACGCCTAATCTGCCGCGCCTTGAGTGCTTCGACACAACGCCGCCCCCTCGCTTGGGTCGACAAAGTGGCAAAACCCCGACATTTTGTCACAAATCGCCTATCCCAACCGCGATCTGGCTGTCCTAGAGCTATTTTTCTGAGGTCCTCGACCCTAACCCGACTCCTCTGTGCTGCTCACTCAGCGGACTCGACTCCCTCCCACAACTCCTGCTCCCCTCTATTTGTTAGTGCGGCGTCAGCACGGTAATCGCCCAACCGCGGAGCTTGCCGAACACGGCGTTTTACTAGTGATGCTAGAGGCGTCGTCGTCAGCCACCGTGACCAGAAAATTTGTGATAACCGAATCCGGCGCCAGCGTGCTCGCCACCGGGGGAATCCCAAAGCAGGCCTACACGGTCGGCAAAGCCATGTGACTGCCAATCACTGCTGTCCGCGATCTACGCCCAGGTACAGCCAGCGCCGCGACAGCCAGCGCCGCGACAGCCATTATAGGACCGGCTTGGCAGACGGCCTTTGTGATGACACAATCGGCGAGTCCATCTCAATAGTGGAGAGCTGATAATCATGATTGCTTCGAATAAGATCGTACTGGGACTGGCCTTGCCCCTCGTGGTGGCCAGTTGTGACACCGATTCCTCGTCACCGACCGAGGCTTCAAACGATAGCGGCGCGGATACCTCCGCAGTGGACGGTGCGGCAGAAGCGACTTCGGGCGGAGCCTCGTCCGGCGGCACGGCGGGCACCGCCGGCACCAGCTCGGGAGGCACATCCACTGCAGGCTCTGGAACGACCGGGGGCACGAGCGGAGATGGCGGCATCGCCGACAGCAGCATCGATCCAATGACAGACTCCGGCACTGAAGCAATGGCCGACGCCGATACCGAGGCAGGCTTCGAAGGCATTTGCCCTCCTTGGACCGAAGCCGACGCCGGCGTCGACTCCGGCAGCACCTGCGGCAACGCCACCAACAACGCCTGTGAGGTCTGTTACGAATCCCGATTCGTCTACGCGGTGGGCGAAGGCAATGCCATCGATGTCGCCATCGGCAACTGGAGCGGCGGAAGCTCGCCGGACGTCATCCACCTCGGTGGCTACGGGATGTCGTACTTCTCCAGCGATTGGACAACTCCCGCCGCTACCGAGACCGTAATTCCCGAACCCACCGGATTTTCGACGAGCAATCCCTACCACGATCTAGAGATCGGACAGCTCACGCCGCTGGATGATTCCAACCTAGATATTGTTTGGTCCGGCAACACCTCACGCAGCTATGCCCATCTGGGGCACGACCCCATAACCGACGCCGGCGTCACCGAAAGCATCGCGATGCCGTATGCCGGAGAAGGCCCCACCTGGGACATCGCAGTGGCTGACATCATCGGCAGCCCCCCAGGCGACGACATCGCATTCAGCACCGACGAAGCCTGGGGCGTTCACATCGGCAGCGGATACGGCGAAGGCTACGTGACCCACACGGAAGCGGAGTATGGAAACTCTGAAACAGGGCGCATCGCCCTCGCCGATCTAAGCCCGAGCACCACCTACGTCGTGCTCGGCAACGACTCCACATCCGTGCTCAGGCGACGCACCCTCACCTGGAACGCACCAGACGCCTCGACCATGTTGGAATTCGGCGACGCCGAACTGACAACCATCGAAGGCACCACCGTCGCGCTCAAAACCGCCGATCTCAACGGCGACAACAACCCCGACATCATCGTAGTGCTCGGCGATGCCGATAAGGTCAACGTTCTCTTCGGTGACGGCGCCGGCGGATTCATCGACCAAGGCGGCAAGGACTACGTCAGCGTCGACGTCGGTACCGGGCCCCGCGACGCCGGACGCTCGACGCCCTCGGATGTCGCTATCGGCGATCTGGACGGCGACGGACACCCGGATATGGCCATTACGCTCACGGACGACGACGCCATCTCCGTATTGTTCGGCGACGGCGCCGGTAACTTCAGCACACCGCGCTTCATCGACGTCGGCGCGGGCACGGGCCCCACACGCCTCGAAGTTGGGCGGCTCAATGGCGACGATATCGACGATATCGCCGTCGCTTGCCCGGGGAGCGAAGAGATCAAGGTGCTACTGTCGGACCCCTGATGGCCCGAATCATTCAGATCGTCCCGAAGCTGGCGACCCCCGAGCTGCAGCGGGCCGTCTGGACGGCGACCCAACAAAAGAATTGGTACTTCGGAAACTACAGTACGGATCCCTCCCAGGGCGGGTTCTGGAAGATGGATCTTGATGATTCACCCGCCATCACGGAGCTGTGGGAACACGTCAAGCCGCAGTGTGAAAAGGTCGCCGACACGGCTTTGAAAGTCGTGAGGCAGTACGCTAACGGCCACACCCACGGCCAGGGCGGCGGCATTCACGTCGACGATCGAGAACCAGGCACCTACACCTTGCTGTATTACCCCGCCCCCGAGTGGAAAGCCGAGTGGGGGGGCGAAACTCTTTGGTTCTCCGAGCAGGGGGAAATCGCGGCCGGCACGCTTCCTCTTCCGAACCGTGGGGTCTTCTTCGATTCGAACATCGCCCACGTGGGGCGAGCCCCGCAAAAGTCCTATGGGGGCCTGCGCGTCACCGTGGCTTTTAAGCTGGCGGCCGACCACGGTAAGGTGAAATGCGCCGACTCCTGAGACCTTTGCCAAATTCTGTTAGATTCGCTACGTGCTAACCGTCATTAAGGGCCTGCTGGAAGCCACCGCCGCGAAAGAACTGGTAGACGCTCTGAGCGGTGCCCCGTTCGTTGACGGCGCCGCTACGGCTCAAGGGGCCACGAAAACCGTCAAACATTCGCTGCAACTGCCCGTCGAACACGCCCTCTCCCAGAAATTGGGCCGGGTAATTCTCGCGCGACTCAATACGAGCGATGCGTTCAAGGCCGCGGCCGTACCGCACACCATCTTGCCCCTGCGATTCTGTCGCTACGACGTGGATATGGCCTACGGCACGCACCTGGATCTGCCAATCATGGGGACGCCCTCGGGCAGCATTCGCACGGATCTATCGATGACGGTGTTTTTGACCGATCCCAACGATTACGATGGCGGCGTCCTTGTGTTTGAGTCCGAGTACGGCACAAAGAGCGTCCGTGGAGCCGCTGGTGATGCCGTGATTTACCCGTCTTCCCTGCTGCACCGGGTGGAGCCCGTGACTCGCGGCAGTCGCATGGTCGCCATCAGTTGGATGCAGAGCATGGTGCGCGACCCCGCCGCGCGAAAAATCCTATTCGATATCGTTCAGGTCGCGTCAAAGCTAGAGCAGACCGCGGCGAACTCGCCGGAGAGCCTGTTACTGAGGCAAGCGCACTACAATTTGCTCCGTATGTGGGCAGATCAGTAGACGCCCTGAGCGAGCTCGCCTTCGGCGAGTCCCGTGTACGAACTGCGCTCGACGCTGGCACCACAGGTAAGCAGCACGCGCACAACGCCAGTCAAAGCAGGCGCCCAGGCTCCCGCGGACTACTAGATGTACTTGATAAAGAGCAGCCGGCGAGGGGCTAAATCCCCCGGGGAACGACCCCAAAGCACTCCTCCCCGTGCCGGAGCCCTCCGCACCATAGCGGACCTCAAGCGACCGCCGCTGGCAGGGCTAAGGTCCTTTTTGTCCAGCCCCCGCGGAACTCGTCGCCGCGGCTCCCCGAGCAACACTTAAGGGCATTATTGTCCCGAATCGAGACAACCCCGTGCCGAGGCATTCCCAACCGGCTCAAAACGGCATGCTAGGGTAACGGCTCCGTCCGGTCGTAATCCCTAGACGACGTGCCTTCCGAACCCATGACTCCCCTGAGCATCCTTGTTGTCGATGACGACGAAACCAGCCTCGCAATTATCGCTGCTTTGTTGGAAAGCCATGGCCACAACGTGACCACGCAGGATACGGGCTTCGGAACCAGCCGTCGCATCTTGCGGGACAAGCCCGACGTCGTCGTTCTGGATATCGAGATGCCCGGTCTCAACGGTGACGATATCATCAAGCTGCTTCGGGAAACCGCGACACGACGTAGCGTGCGCAACGCCACCATGCCCAGCTTCGTTCTGTACTCCGGACGAGATATCGACGAACTGCAGCGACTGGCCAAAGAAACCGGTGCCATCGGTGCCATCAGCAAGGCCATCGGCCACAAGACCTTCCTAGCCGAGTTCAACCGCGTCATGAGATCTCATCATGCTAACGTCACGAGCGCCGGCAGGACTTCCGGCGCTCGTTAGGCGCAGCCTATTAGCGGAAACCCGCGCATGCCCGATGATTTACCTCGGAAGGACGTCGCTGAATCAGCGCAACGGTCCCATCGCACCAGAACTACGGTCGTCGTTCCGACGCTGTTGGTGTTTGCTCTTCTAGCCATCGTCGAATACGTCTATTTTCCGGGGCGGCGACACGACGCGCTCACCGAAGCCCTGCGTACCAAAGCCACCGCCGTAGCCCAATTGGTTGCCCGCGACGTCGCCTTGGGCATCAACTTCGACGACCCGCTCGCCGTCAAGGAGTCCTTCGCGTCTATGGCGGACGACAAGGAGCTGATCTACGTCGCCGCATTTGACGCCACGGGGCACCTCATCGCCCAGTTGAACCCGCACGTCATCGACATCAGAAGCCGTCCTCGCCAACTGCCCCACGGGGAGGGTCGGTACTACAAGGGCGAAGCGCATTTTGCCGTTCCCATCGACTTGAAACTGGGTAAACCCGCGAGCCTCGTACTCGGCTACTCCACCAATCGAATCGAGACGCTCGCAGCCAAGAGCCGTGCCATCGCCTTGAGCATCGCGCTGGCCATCATGGCGTTGGGGATCGTGGTCGCAACCTGGATTGCCTTTTCAATCGCTCAAGTGGAGCGCCTCTTGGAAACCAACAAGCTCGCCCGGAAGCTAGCTGAGGCCGCAAACACTGCCAAGGGTGAATTCCTGGCAAACATGAGCCATGAACTCCGCACACCGATGAACGGGGTACTGGGTATGGTAAGAATCCTTGCCGAGACCAGGTTGGATGGCGCCCAAAAACGCTTAGTATCCACGATTCGTCACTCGGGCGAATCGCTACTTGGGATCATCAGCGAAATATTGGACTTTACGAAGATCGGCGAGCGTAAGCTCCAGCTCGAACTTGCCGAATTCAGTCTGCATTCGATGCTCGACGACCTCACCGAAACCTTCGGTATCCAGTGCCAAGACAAAGGCATCGAGTTCATTTGTTGCACGACGACGTCCAGCCCCAATCATCTTGTCGGGGATTCTCTCCGTTTGCAGCAGGTCCTCACGAACATCATCGGGAACGCGCTGAAGTTCACCGAGCAAGGGCAAATTGTACTGCGTGCAGAGGTGGCCGACGTAAGCGACGTTGAGCTCACTTTGCGCTTCGATGTGAGTGATACTGGCATCGGTATCGCTCAGGATGCCCAGGCGCACTTGTTCGATGCATTCTCCCAGGCGGACACTTCGACCACGCGTCGCTTCGGCGGCACGGGGTTAGGCCTCGCCATCTGCAAACGCCTGGTGCAGATGATGGGGGGTGAAATCGGGGTGGAGAGCCAACAAGGAGAAGGCAGCATATTCTACTTCACGGTGGTCTTGCAGGGCGAACCCCCTCCGTCGGCCCTGCCCATCGATTGGGGCATCGCCCACCCTCCGGTGCTTGTCGTCGACGACAACGATGCCAATCGCGAATTTTTCTGCGAATTGCTCACCTCCTGGGGCTTCGATGCGAGCGCGGCAAGTAGCGGCAAGGCGGGTCTGAAGCTGCTTCTGGACCACGCGGCGTCAGATACGCCCTTTGGCATCGCGATCATCGACCAAGAAATGCCGGATATGAACGGCTTCGCTCTGGCCAAAGCTATCCGCGCGGTCTCGAGGCTCAAGTCCGTCTCCGTCGTCATGCTCTGTTCGGGACCGGGCCACCTCCAAGGCACGCTGGAGGACGCCGGCATAAAATGGAGCATCAACAAGCCGATCCGCCCGGAGCCGCTGCTAGAGATTCTTCACTGCGTCGTAGCCGGGACCCCTTTGGTGGCTAGCGAGCCGGCTCCCCCATCACGGACAATTGCCAAGGCGGCGTTCCCCCGGCACATCCTGATCGCCGAAGACAACGAGGCCAACAGGGACGTGATGGGCGCCACCCTTGACCATCTGGGGCATCGCTACCACTTGGTCAACAACGGGCAACAGGCAGTGGATGCCCTACTAGAGGAGCACAGCTTCGACATCGTACTGATGGATTGTCAGATGCCGGTCCTAGACGGCTACTCGGCCGCGCGCAAAATTCGCGCACACGAACGAGAGCACTCGCTCTCCTCGATCCCGATCATCGCCGTCACGGCGCACGCTCTGGATGGCGAAAGAGCCAAAGTGTTGGAGGCCGGCATGAACGACTACATGACGAAGCCGCTCAAGATGGACAATCTCAACGAGACCATCGCACGAAACTGCCAGGAAGTCGTCAGCCAACAGGCTGTAGACACAGACGCCCCTGCGGGCGCTGCCCCCGGAGCGCTCGACCCGGAGATCACTGAGCAACTTCGCCAGCTCCGGAATCCGAAGCGGCCCGATTTTCTCCGCAAGCTCGTATCGAAGTTCCTGAGTAAAACCGAGCAGCGACTCCACATCCTGGACCAAAGCCTGCGAGACGACGACGCCGAGGCCGTTCGAAAAGTAGCGCACCTACTCAAAGGTGCCAGCATGAATATCGGCGCCACTGAGCTCAGCAGCCACTTCGCTCGGCTGGAGCACAGGGCTCGCGACCGCGTGCTAATTGCAGACGATCAGGAACTCATCGATACCGCCCGCGACGAACTGAGCCGCGTGCGCCCGGCCCTAGAGCGCCTAGCGGAAGAGTGAAAGTCGATTAGGGCGTGTATTCGCAGATGGCGCCGCAATCGTCCCAGTCGCAATCCACTTTTTGCCAGTTGTCTCCCGAGCTAGGAAGTGACGACTGCCAGACCATGCTGGCGCAGTCATCGCCACCCCCAGAGAGCTGCCCCGAGGCCCACTGACCGATGCCTTCTCCGTTGACGCCCTGCCAGACGTCGCCGCTCTGCCGGTGACCAAAACACCAATTTCCGTCGGGTTCGCCACCGTCATAGTCCCAGATCTGCTGGTTCACGAAGTCATTTTCCGCGGCGCTCTCGAGCACTGCCAGCTTCCAGTTGGCTCCCAGTCCCTGGCAATAACTCTTGGTCTCGTCCCAGTCACCGTGAGCGTTGTCCAACATGCCACCCTCACCTTGATCAAAGTGATAACAGTGACCTTCGAACAACACGGAGCCTGCCAATAGGCTCGGGCAATCAACCTCTACACATTGCCCACCACCGGTGTCGCATACCCAGCCGTCGCCACACGTATCCGCACCCACGCAAGAGCCCGCTGAGCAGGTATCCGCGGTGCAATCGATTCCGTCGTCACACACGGCGGAATTATCCGACCACTGGCAGCCCGCGCTAGAGCAAACATCATCGGTGCAAACGTTGTCGTCGCCGCAGAGGGTGTCGTTCGGTGCTCCGCCACCGCAGCTGCCCGCGCTGCAGCTATCGCCTTCGGTGCAGTCAACGTTATCGTCGCAGCTCGCCGTGTTGTCGACGTAGCTACATGTACCCTGATCGCAAATATCGTCCGTGCACGGGTTATTGTCATCGCAGTCGACGTTCTCAGCGCACGTCACGCAAATGCCTCGCTCGAGATCGCATGCTTGACCATCCGCGCAATTGTTGGCACCCAGACAGCGCCCGGAACTACAGCTGTCCGCGGTCGTGCACTCCAAGCCGTCATCGCAGGCGCCCTCGACGTTGAGGTACACGCACTCCGCGTTGCCACCGCACACGTCATCCGTGCACGGGTTGTCGTCGTTGCACTCCGTGTGGCTAGCACAGCCGGTGCCTGGCCCAGCACTGCCATCCTGGCCGCCGCTCGCGAGGGCTCCGCCTCCAGCGTCTTGGGTATCGGCATTGCCTGCAGCTCCGGTCCCGCCAGTATTTCCCGAGTAGTCGTTACCGCTCGCCCCGCCGCTGGCCCCCTTCGGTGCCGGTCCAGGAGACACCTCGGAGCTCGTGCCGTATTCCCCCGCGCTGCGACCATCCACTGCCGACGGGACTGACGCGCCTTCCGCGCAGGCGCCGAGGGAGCAAAAAACTACGGGAACGATCGGGATCCATGAACGCATAACGCAACGCCTTGCTTGGGTTCGGGAGTCCGCAACCCGGGTAGTACTTATTGTACCGACTTTATTGTACCGACTTTATTGTACAGGCTTTATTGTACAGGCTTTATTGGTCCAGTGCATCACCAATGTATGGCGTTCACCCACCATCCCACCGCCTCGGTCTTCTGAGCCGCGACGACTAGCCGCCAGGATCTAATGTTCCCTAGCTATCCCGAATGTTTAGCGCATGAGCCACGCCTGACCGCGGGTTGGGAACCACCGTCAGACAGCGACCACCAGCACGACAATATTTGCTGAGGAGCGTCGACTCAGGCATCTCATCACGGCCCGACCAGTTCCCAAACTGTAGGCCTCCGTACGTGCAGAACCTACAGATCCTACGCCTCGCGATCCCCAGAATACAACAGCTCCGACGCTTCCGTGAATCCCGAGCGACTGAATTCTCAACTACGAAATCACAACCTGCCGCGCAGCTAGATGATTGAAGGCCGTGATATTATGCGCCCCTCTATTCTTACTGTTGAGGTGCAAGATGCTTAAATTATGGTCGACTCCAATCGTCCTCGGGGTGTGCGCGCTAGGATTCACGGCTTGCGGTGACGACGTCACCTTCACGGCGATTGTAAACATCGACGGCGGGCAAGGCTCTGCGGGTGGCAACACCGGCACGGGCGGCAGCGGTCAAAGCGACGCCGGCAACTGCCGCGACCAGGACACCGACGGCATTTGCGACGCCGTCGACAGCTGCCCACTCGATCCCGACAACGACATCGACGCAGACGGCGTGTGCGGGGACATCGACCCCTGCCCGACGCTGAATCCGGATACCTGCGCGCCCGCCGTCTGCGGAGACGGCACGAAACACAACACCGAAGTCTGTGACGGCAGCGAATTCGGCTCCGCCACCTGCGCCAGCGAACTCGGCTTCGGTTTTGCGGGATCCTTGAGTTGCAACGCCTGCGCCATTGACGCCAGCGCCTGTGCCTGTCCAGTCGGAGACGAAGGCTGTGCTTGCACCAACGGCACCACATGCAACGGCGGCCTGGTCTGCGTCAACAATTTCTGCTCAGCCGACACCTGCGGCAACGGCAGCCTCGAACGCTCCGACGAATGCGAAGGCACTGATTTCGGCGCGGCCACCTGTGCCACTGAGCTCGGTGCCGGGCACACGGGACAGCTCCGCTGCAATGCTTGTTATATCAACACCAGCGGCTGCGGATTCTGCGGTGACGACATTCTCGATATCGCCGCTGGCGAAGAATGTGACGAAGGGGATACCAACAACCTGGACGGCTGCGACAGCAACTGCCAGCTCGAGCCGGTCGGCGGAGTCTCCTGTGGAAACGACGCGCTCGATGGGCTGGAAGTTTGCGACCCGCCGGACGGCACTCCGGCGACCGGCGCCGGTTGTAACGCCACCTGCAACTTGAAGGGCGACGTGACAACGCTCAATGCCGCCATCGACGCCCAATCGATGACGACGGATAACACGACCATCTATCTCGGGGTGAACGGGTGCAACACTGGGGGACCCTGTGGTGTCGCCGCAATAGATATTGCGGCATGTACGGCGGCGCCAGGCACGAGCGCCTGCGATCCGACGTTTATCACCGGCGGCTCGACTTCGAACTGCTCGTGTTCCAGCGGTACTTGCAACTCGGGCCTGACCCCAGCGCCGGATACCGTGGATGGCAGCGCGAGCACCGCCACCTTCGGCTACATGGGCACGATGACCACCGATGGGACCACCATCTGGGTCGCTTCCCAGCACGTGTTGCGTGAGATCAATATCGCCACCGGCGACGTGACCACAGTAACGGGGACACGAGGCTCCTGCGGTGCCATCGATGGCGACCGAAGCACGGGCTTACTCCACGATGCAAGAGGACTGACCTACTGGAATGGCTTGGTGTACCTGCTGGACGGCTGCGAGCGCGTGCTGCGCAGCTACGACCCCGCCTCCGGCGATCTCGTCACCATCGCGGGCACGAGGGATCCGGACAACGGCGTCACACAATCTGCGCCCTACACGTGCCCGGCTCCCTGCTCGGGCGCGTGTGCCGGTGAACCTGCAGCGCCCGTCGCCGGCCTCGGAACAGCAGCAATCATGGTGAGCCCGCGCTACATGACAGCTGATAATGACGGCAACCTATTCATCATCGATACCAACGGAGAAGCCATTCTCAAGTACGACACCGTAAGCACCCAGCTAGATGTAGTGATCAGCGGCTCGGTATCAGCCACCCCCCCCACGGCCTACACCGACAGCGACGCCGCCAACACAACCATCGCACGCCCGCGCGGCATCATCTCCGACGGCACCAGCATTTATTTCGGAGAACAGCACCACGCCACGATCCGTCAGACCGTGCTCTCTAACGTCCAGACAACGACCTTCGTCGGGGTTCAGGGTTGCGACGCAACGGGCGGCAACGCGGCTCGGGACGGGTTCGGCGCCGACACTCAGGGCGTCTACCATACGGGCATCCAAGACGGCACGTGTAACAACCCGCCGTCCGGGCCCGCGATCTTTCATCAACCCCTCGGCGCGATGAGCTTCAACTACAAGTACAACTCGATCTTCGCTGTCGATGGCACGCGACTGCGTCGTATCGAGTAGGGCGCGACAACGCGCCACAGCGTTTGCCCCGTCTTGTTCAATGGAACCAGACGGGGCGCTCTCGATGCACTGCACGCTATCGAATCAGTGCGACCTAGCCTCCGTCACCAGCATCGAGCGAGAGCCCAGAATCCGGCATAGGCATCGGTGGGTTGCAGGTGAGAGTCATCAAGCTCCATTGGGAATCGACGCAGCTAGCCTCCGTCGTCCAGTAGCCCAAACACTCGTTGTATCCACAGATGTCCTGCCCGGAGATCGAGCACGGCTCGCCCATCGTCGGCGGGATCTCCGGACACTCTGCAGATTCCGCGTCGGCTGCCCCGTCCGGCGGACCGCCGTCCAGCTCGATCGGGCCGGAGTCTGGCTCTGGCATCGGCGGGTTGCAGCTCATTATGGACACGAGCCAACTACCGTCCACACAGCTAGCGTCGGTCGTCGGGGTGCCGTAGCAATCACCGTATCCGCAGCTCTCTCCGTAGTACCAACACAAGTCTCCGCTTGTCGGTGCGGCGTCCGGACACATCGGCTCCGGCTCCGGCGGATTACCCGTCAACGTATCCTCGTAGGTGTTGACCACCCATTTGCCTTCCGCGCAATTCGCGTTGGTCCCTTGCCCCTGACCGTTGTTGTAGTTGCAAGCCACATCGGCGGCCACGGCACACACCGCGTCTCCCGTGGGTTCCAGGGTAGGACACTCCGCCGGGTTAGCCGAGTTCGCCGTGTTTCCCGTGGGTGCTGAGTCCGAATTACCAGTGCAGCCGCCGGCGCCCATTCCGACCACCGCGACAGTCACGACGAAGGGCGCCTTCAAGCTACTTATCCGAGATCGTTTTCTAGACATACCGCCTCTCTACGCAAGCTTCGAGCCAGCACCAGACGGGAATAATTACAGGTAGTTAGAAAGCCCAATGTCGGGCCACCCTGACAGCTCATGCCGCATCTTGGCACACGCCGGCACAGACCGGACCTACCTCTCCCCACGTCCGAGCCCCCCCATGGGGGCCGGTTCCGAGCCGGTCACCATAACGTCGACACCGACAGCCGAAATACTAAGTCTGAGACCGCCCATGGCGCTAGGCGGTTGCCGGTGGCCGAACCGCGCGGAACATCAAGCTACACAGTTCTACTTCAAGGAGCAGTGCCACAGGAATGATGGCTCCAAAATACCGGTTCTGAATAGACGTTGCCATAGCGGCGAACAGGCCCGTCAATAACAAACACGAGCTGATCACTTTGCTGCGCCAAATCAGATTGTCGCGCTCTGCGTCAGGATCTCTCCAGATGACAAACATCAACATGAGCAAGGTGGTGTCTGCCGCGAAAATCATTCCGCAATAAAAGAGATCCACCACCATCTCTCGCCGCGTGTTGGTCGCCGCCAGTACCTCGGGAGCATGAAGCCACTCCCCCACTCCGCCGTATTGAAATACAAGACTGGTAGCTCGGGGGATCAAACAAACCGTCAACAGGATAATGCCGTGCAGCCACAGCTGAGGGCGACTGATCTGCGATGGCACACGATTGAGACGCCTATGCTGAACCCAAAATGAGAACAGGATCATGAAGGCCAAGGCGTACTCGACCACCAGCGCCACTAGCTCCGACACCTGCACATCGACCGCGAGCTGTGCCGGAGCCTCCAGCGCCAAGATCGTGATCGCGATCGCGTAAACCGCGTCGATAAACGCCCCCATCGCCTCTTTGGACATAGCGATGATTGTAATCAGGGCATCGTCCAACCCAAAGTTTCTGCGCCAACGATAGCTAAAGCAGCTCCCAAAAGTCCTGCGACAATCGGAAACGGCGAACAACAATCAGACATCTCCCGGGAGCTCTGGTCGCGGCGAGCACCCCCCGCCGGCAGTTTCTGGAACAGGACGAGCTATTGGCATGCCGCACTCGCCTAGACTTGGGTTCAGTTCGGCTTCCGGAAAAATAGTTCGCCCCGGCTTAGCGATTGACTTCACCCCCCAGAACGCCACCCCGCGTCGCGGAGAAACGGACGTACGGCTCCCGCCGCACGCCGCGCTGACCACGCGCCGGGTGACCCAATGGTCAAATTGTGTCAGCTGGGCCGTTTCGGTGTCGAAATTTTGGCAATTTGGACGGACCCAGAACAGGCAATAGCGGCTACTTTCGCCAGGGCAGTCGCGCACGGGAGGGTGACGCCCTCACGCCGAACCGACAGCGCGCTACGGGCACCCACTGCTGCCCCCCTCCCATTGAGGGTCATCAGTGGGTGCCATGCCAAGCCTTGACGCCCTAGGCCACGCGTTGGGCACGGTTTTTCCAACTTGAACCGTTGGCATCGTTCCGCCACAACGAAAGGATGGCAGAGCCGCGTCCAGGCCGAACTTATCCTATCACCGCCAACCCACTAACAGTCGCTGCACCAGCTGCCTCTAGCACAGCGATTGGGCGGTCCGACCGGATCAGGCTGGCAATTTTTGGCGTCCTGCTAAGCCTCTTCGTATCTACCTCAGTGAATGCCCAGGTCCTGATTCCAATCCCCATCGGACCCAATAGCCAGGACGAACCGACTCTCCACAAAGAGTTCGATGGCACCTGGGTGCGAGATCTTCCAAACCCCAACGCCAACCAAGGACCCATGACTCCGGCCGGATCCATGAGCTTCATGGGCATGAGCTCGGCTATCACAATCAACTACGAAGACGTGACCACCAACGCGGACTTCGGCTTTGACGACTCAACGATCTACAGCGGCGGGCAGACCATCGGCGAACTGCGACGGGAAACCCTCGAGTCAGTAGTGACGAAGATCGAAAGCTACCTGAACGCACCCGGCGATCTGAGCATTGACGTCCAGCTGTCGACCAACCTCCCGGGCTCCGGCACCCTCGCGTCCGCCGCGCCACGAATGCAAGCGGGCACCGGTTATCAGAAGGGGCACCCCTTCCGCCACCTCGTGGAGGGCATCGACTACAACACTGGCACGGGGGACATGGTCGTCACTGTCAACTTCGGCCGAACCTGGGAGAGCGACGAGAACGCTACCGTCGGCGGCTCTGAGTTCGATCTCTACAGCGTCCTGTTGCACGAGCTCACCCACGGGCTCGGCATCATGTCGACCACCGACGCCAACGGGGACGGTCCTGTAGAAAACGTCAACACCCGAAGCCTCTTCGATTCCTATCTCTATTTTAGCACAACTCAGCTCTTCCCCAGCGACGGCAGCTTTGCTGGCACCACCGCCAACCTAACGAGCACTAGCGTCAGGTTCCAAGGTTCCTACGCCACAGCTGAATACGGGAGCTACCCGTGGATTTATTCACCCTCCCCCTTCAACGACGGGAGCAGCATCGGGCACTGGAACGGCTCAGTGCACTTCACCGCTGTCATGCAGCATTCCATTGGAACCGGGGTGACGCGGCGAGAGCTGTTGAGCTTCGAGCAAGAGGCGCTCAAGGATCTTGGCTACAATGTCACAACAGCGGTACCCACCGCGGCAGACGACTATATCTCTGTCGCCAACGGCGAGACCATCCGCTTCTACTTCAGCGCCAACGACAGCCTCCACTATCCCGACCAATCGTCGCGTGGCTTCATCGTCAACCCGACGCACGGCACGATGACACAATCCGCGTGGACGAACGGCACTGAGTACGCCTTCGAATACAACAACGACGGCCTAGGCACGAGCACGACGGACTCCATGACCTACGAGGTCTGCGACTACAACTTCCCCAGTCTCTGTGCCCGCGCAACCGTATATTTCACCATCTGCATCGATTCGCTTACGTGCACCGGGAACGGTAGCTGCCAATCCGATGAAACATGTCAGTGCGACACCGGCTACTCGGGCTCAAGCTGCGACTCCTGCGACTCGAATTACTTTGACTACCCGAACTGTAGCTTTTGTACTGCGGAAGCCTCATGCAACAACAACGGCACCTGCGACACCAGTGACGGCAGCTGCGACTGCTCCACCGGCTTCGACGGATCCGACTGCAGCTCCTGCGATAGCAATTACTTTGGCTACCCAAGCTGCACCTACTGCACGTCCGCCGCGACCTGTAATAGCCACGGCAGCTGCGAGACCGGTGACGGCAGCTGCGACTGCTCCACCGGCTTCGCAGATCCCGACTGCGGCACCTGCGACACCGACTACTATGACTACCCCAACTGCGATTATTGCGAAGCCACCACCACCTGCAGCGACCACGGCGATTGTGCGCTGAGCGGCGACTGCACTTGTGACACCGGATTCACTGGCGCCGACTGCGGCACCTGCGACGCCAATTACTTCAACTATCCCAACTGCGACTACTGCCTGGCGGCGACCACCTGCAACGACAACGGCACATGCGTCCCGGCGGACGGC
>JABSRN010000062.1 GCA_013214025.1 Polyangiaceae bacterium | reverse complement strand
GGGGGCGATCGCCCAGCTCGACATCGCCCCCGTAGCCGTCCCGGGGACCGCGCACGCTCAACATAAAGACTGAGTCCCGACCAGGGTCCCGTCATGTTGCCATAAGCGCCGACCGTGAAATACCCCGGAGAATCTCCTGGCGATTTTTTTCTCGCCGCGGTAGCTTGTGAGGCATGAAGCGCGATCAAAAGCGGTCGAAGGGTGTTCGATTTCGCGGTGAGGAGCTCGAATCGAGTCGGATCCAGGAGGTACGGCGGGTGATCCGCCAACGCCGCGGATCCACTCGACGCGAGATCGCGAAGCAGGTTTGCCTCCTGTGGGACTGGAGACAGCCCAACGGCGAACTGAGCTTGAGGACATGCCGAGATCTGCTCTCCCTCCTGGAGGAGCGTGGGCAGATCAAGCTCCCAGCTCCCCGTACGCGGCCTGGGCCTCGCAAGAAGGTAACGAGCGAGGATGCGAGCGAAGCGCTGGGGGATTCCACCAAGAGTATCGATAAGAATGACGTCGATCTCCGCCGTGTGGTAGTGCGTCCGGTGAGGCGTGATGAGGTTCCGCGCTGGCGGCAGCTCATGGCGAGGTTTCATTACCTTGGGGATGCGGAACTGGTAGGCGAATCGCTGCGGTATGTCGCTGAGTCGGAGTGCGGTTGGTTGGCGCTTGTGGGTTGGAACGCGGCGGCGTGGAAGAGCCGCCACCGCGAGGCCTATGTCGGCTGGGACACACGCACGAAGCAGCAACGTTTGCGTTTTGTCGCCAACAACAGCCGTTTTTTGATCTTGCCGTGGGTTTGCGTACCGCATCTGGCGTCGTCGGTATTGGGGGCGAACCTGAGACGCCTGAGCGCCGACTGGGTGGAGCGTTACGGACATCGAATTCTTTTGGTCGAGACGTTCGTAGATTTGGAGCGTTTTCGCGGCACGTGCTACCGTGCTGCAAACTGGATGTATCTTGGTCGTACACGGGGAATGGGACGCAGGGGTCGAGGCTACCAAGAGCACGGGAAGCCGAAGGGGCTCTTTGTTTTCCCTCTCCATCGGCGCGCCCGGGAGATCCTCTCCTCACCGTTGCCTTGTCCCGAGATTCTGGAGGCGAAGAACATGGCGAAACTTTCGGTCGAAGTCGACGTCAATCGTTTGCCGCTGTTGGGCAGAGGCGGTTTGGTCGAAGTGCTCAAAGTGCTAACCGATCCCCGCAAGAGGAGAGGTATTCGACACCCGCTTGAAAGCGTACTCGCGTTGTCGGTCATGGCGACTCTCTCGGGTATGAGGAGCTATGAGGCTATCGCGGAGTGGGCGGCGGATGTCCCCAAGGAGATCCTGCGCTCGCTGCGCTGTTGGTGTCACCAGGCGCCGAGTGAACCGACATTTCGCCGGGTGATACAGTCAATGGACGCCGACGAGGTCGATCGCACGGTGGGAGAGTGGCTCTGGAGTCAGGAGGGACTGACCGGGCAGGGTGTCGCACTGGATGGGAAAGCCCTTCGTGGTAGTAGGGACGGCGAGAAGCCGGCGGTTCACTTGCTTTCGGCCATTTCCCACCAAGGCGGTGTGGTGGTCGCTCAGGAAAGCGTTCATGAGAAGACCAA
This sequence comes from Polyangiaceae bacterium, assembly GCA_013214025.1. GTDB lineage: Bacteria > Myxococcota_A > Polyangia > Polyangiales > Polyangiaceae > JABSRN01. The sequence goes on along the minus strand of JABSRN010000062.1, from coordinate 3,384 downwards.
CGAGATCACACACGCAGCGTCGACGCTCCAAGACGTCGACCTGGCTGGCGCGACGGTCACCGCGGACGCCATGCATACGCAGAAGGCGTTTGCTGACTTCCTGGTCGAAGAGAAAGGGGCCGACTACATTTTCATCGCCAAGGAGAATCAACCGACGCTGCTCGACGACCTCAAGACTCAGCACGACGGGGATTTTTCCCCCTCAGGCCGAAACGTTTGATAAGGGGCACGGTCGTATCGAGCTGCGTCAGATCCACGTCAGTGACGACCTTGCGGGCTACACTTCCTTTCCTCACGTCGCAACGACGTTTCGGCTCGATCGACACGTAAGCAAGCTCGACGGCACGAAGCTGTATGATGAGCGCGTGTACGGAATCACGAGCCACGTGGGAACTGACCCTCAGTCAGCCGAGAAGATCCTCGGCCTGGTGCGAGGTCACTGGCGAATCGAGAACTCGCTCCACTGGGTGCGAGACGTGACCTTCGATGAGGATCGCAGTCAGGTGCGCAAGGGCAACGGACCGCGAGTCATGGCAACGCTGCGAAACCTCGCGATCAGCGTTCTACGTCTCGCCGGCGCAACGAGCATCGCCAAGAGCACGCGCTGGTTGTGCCGGAACGTGAACGCGTGCTTTCGTCTGATTGGACTCTCCTGCACCTGAGGCGTCGCAAGCGCGAAGCCACCAGAACACACCACCCACTGCGGCTATCGGTACGTCCAAAACGCCCGCAAAGCCGACGAAAACTCGCCTCGGGCGGGTTTTCCGGATCTCGACAGCCCACTCAGGCGCCTCGCCCAGACGACGGGCGCGGCCTCGCCCTGGCTATACTCGCGACTTTGACGGGGACCTGGCCAACGGGACCAGGGCCCTGTCATGTTTGTCCATCCGCGGAAGTAGGAAGGATTTGAGAAATCCCTGGCGTCTTTTTTTTCGCCGTGATAGCGTCGGGGCATGCCTGGTCACCGCCGCAAGTGCTCCTCAGCAGACGCACTGCCGATCCGTTTCCGCGGACGAGATCTCGGAGACGCTGAAATCGCCGAAATTCGCAGGCTGCTGCGAAATCACAGGGGGCTGAGTCGCCGGCAGTTCTCGATTCTGCTGTGTCGGACGTGGAATTGGAGGCGTCCGAACGGAGATCTTCGTTCACGAGCCTGTCGCGATCTTCTGCTGCGTCTGGAGGAACGGGGCCACATCAAACTTCCGCCGGCGCGGATTCGAGTCAGTAAGACCAAGCCTTCGCGCCACGATCGAGAAGACGACGAATGGGCGATTGCTCAGCCGGCCATTGACGCTGACGACATTCGCCTGGCACGGGTGTCGGTGCGTCCGATCGCCGCGCAGGAGCTCGGTCGTTGGAGGTCGGCGACGGCCCGGTTCCACTACCTGGGAGATGGCCAGATCGTAGGGGAGACGCTGAGGTATGTGGCCGAGTACGCAGGTCAGTGGCTGGCACTTGTTGGCTGGGGCGCCGCGGCGCTGAAGAGCCGACACCGCGAATCGTACGTGGGCTGGGACGAGAAAACGAAGTTCGAACGGCTGCATCTGGTGGCGAACAACGTGCGCTTTCTGATTCTGCCGTGGGTGCGGGTCCCTCATCTGGCCTCCTCGGTTCTTTCGAAAAACTTACGGCGCCTGAGCGCTGACTGGGAGGCGTACTACAGCCACCCAATTCTTCTCGTTGAGACCTTCGTCGACACGGAACGATTCCGAGGAACGTGCTATCGGGCCTCGAACTGGAGATACCTGGGCGAGACTCGTGGAGTGAAGAGGAAGCGGGCGGGATTCGAGGCACACGGCAGGAAGAAAGCTCTCTTTGTCTACCCGCTTCACCCGCGGGCTACAGAGATCCTCAGTGCACCGTTCCCCTCGCCAGAAATACTGAGGAGTACTTCGATGGCGACAACTGCGACGTTAGACGTGAATCAACTCCCCCTGGAAGGTGAAGGCGGGCTCATCGAGGTGCTACGAAGCATTACCGATCCGCGCAAGCGGCGCGGAATCCGCCATCCTTTCGAGAGTGTTCTCGCGTTGGCAGTGATGGCGGCCCTGAGTGGTATGCGCAGCTATGAATCGATTGCCGAATGGGCGAAGGACTGTCCGAAGGAACTGCTGAAGCGCTTTCGTTGCTGGTGTCACAAGGCGCCAAGTGAGCCAACCTTTCGTCGAGTGCTACAGTCGACCAATGCGACTGAAGTGGACAGGGCCATCAGTGCTTGGCTCGCTCAAAACGGACTCGGCGATGCGCTAGCCATCGATGGGAAAACTCTTCGGGGCAGTCGGGACGGGGAAGACAAGCCACTGCACCTCTTGTCGGCGATCACGCATGACAACGGTATCGTAGTGGGTCAGGAGCCTGTTGATGAGAAGACGAACGAGATTACGAGGGTAGAGCCGCTGCTAGACCATCTGGATCTGGAAGGTCGGACAGTTACGGCCGACGCTCTGCACACGCAGAAGAAATTCGCGGACTACTTGGTGAGCGAGAAACAGGCCGACTACGTCCTGATCGCAAAGGACAATCAACCGACTCTTCTTGAGGACATCAAGACGTTGGACTGGGGATCTTTTTCCCCCTCAGGCGAGCACGCTCGACAAAGGCCACGGTCGGTTGGAGAGTCGTAAGATCTGGGTGAGTAGCGCGATCAACGACTACGTGAAGTTTCCACACGTGGGAGCGGTTTTCCGTCTTGAGCGTTCGGTGACGAAACTGGACGGCAGCGGTGGCACAACGGAAGTCGTCCACGGAATTACGAGCCACACAGGAGACGGGAAAATCGCGGCCGAGCGAATCCTGCGTCTTGTGCGGGGGCACTGGTCGATCGAGAACCGGCTGCACTGGGTCCGAGACGTAACCTTCGACGAAGACCGCAGTCAGATCCGAAAGGGAAACGGTCCTCGCGTCATGGCGAGCCTGAGAAACTTGGCGATCAGTGTCTTGCGGCTCGCAGGGGCTGAGTCGATCGCCAAGGCGACCCGCTGGTGCTCTCGTCGGGTGAGCGCCTGCGCACGATTGCTCGGGCTGACGTAGAAACCGTTTGCGCCGATTCGAGATCGACTCTGACGCCGAACGACTTCAGGCGACGCCCGAGGTGCGCCCGAAAATGGCCGATCGCGTGCATCCTACACCGCTGAGCAGCATTTTTGACGTGATTCGAGAGACCGGCGCAGCCCTCGCTACGCTGTCGGGCCTTTCCGCCCGGCGCGAACGCCGCGACGCCGCCGACTTTGACGTGACCGTGTTGGCACGCCTGCGCAAGCGTGACGGACGGGTCGCGTTGGGGTACAGTGTTTGTCATATCAGGTTTCAAGATCGAGAGAGCCCCGTGTCGTCCGGGGCTCGTCTCTTTACTTCTTCCCCCGCTTCTTTGGGCGCCCTGGCGAG
>JABSRN010000061.1 GCA_013214025.1 Polyangiaceae bacterium | reverse complement strand
CGTGATTTCGCGTCGTGACGTCGGAGGGCATCATGCGGCCCGCCGCGTGCGGCGACGGACGATGACGCCGGCGAGTAGCAATAGACTCGCGTAGAGTCCCCCGCCTGGCCTTAGAGGCGCTGTCGTACGACAGGCGCAGCCGCCGCCGCCAGTCGCGAGACCGAAGCGATTATCCCCAGCGGATCCGCCGGGGTCCGGGCCACTCGCGCCCGCCGTACCGGTGCCGTTCGCACCGCCAGCGCTGGCGCCGGCCGTCCCCAGCCCGCCATCTTTGCCGTCATCAATTCCGCCGTCGGCACCCGTACCACCTTCGGGACCCACGCCGGTAGTGCCGCCAGTGCCAGTTCCGGTAGTGCCGCCAGTGCCACCGCCGGACGCGTCCACGGCCTGCTCTTCAGTGAGGCAGACACAAGCCCTGGCCGCTGCTTCGCTGACGATCACGGGGGAGCGTCCGGAGGGACAGGGGAACTCGCCGCTGAGACAGAGAACCGCGCAACGCCCGTAGACGCACGGGATTCCGTTGCTGCAGAGCTGCTCGGTTGGGTCATCGACGATGCCGTCGCAGTTGTTATCCTCGCCGTCACAGATCTCTTCACCGGCCTTGATGGCACCGTCACAATAAGGCGCTCCCGAACGACAGAGCATCGTACCGGCCTGGCACGGCGCTTCGGCCTTGCCGACCTCCGGCTCGTCGCAGGAACCGCCAATGCGGTCGTCGTTGGCAGAGACTTCGTCGAGTTCGTCGACTTCGCCGTCGCAATCATTGTCCCTGTCGTCGCAGATCTCGTCCACGGGGCCTTGGCCTCCAAGGCACGCCGGGCTTCCGCCGCTACATCCCCAAACACCAGTGCGACACTCACCCCCACCGCAACCTAGGGACGGGTCACTGCCGTCGTAGCAGCAGGCGTCGCCCAGATCGTCGATATCGTCGGCGATTCCGTTGCAGTCATCGTCGATGTTGTTGCAGGTTTCGACCCTGGGCAACACCTCGTCGATACAACGAAGCTCTTCGATCACGTCGGGATCGCAACTCCAGGTGCCGGCCTCGCAAATCCCAGCTCCGCAACGGTCGCTGGTGCAGCAGGACAGCCCAATTTCCGCGAGGTTGTCGGTTTGCCCGTCGCAATCATTGTCTTCGCCGTCGCAGAGCTCGGGCGCCGGGTTCACTGCGCCCACACATTCGAGGGTCTCGTTTATGGTGCAGGCCCAGGCGCCAACGGCACAGAGGCCGGTTCCGCACTTGTTGCTTGGGCAACATTCTTCGCCCTGGGTACCACCGGGCAGGTCGTCGACTACGCCATCGCAGTCGTCGTCTGCTGCGTTGCAGATTTCTTGGGATTGGCCCTGGCCGCCTACGCAGACCAGCGCGTCGTTGCCACCCTGACACTGAAGGGTGCCTTCAGTGCAGGTACCGACGCCACAAGGCCTACCAGCCGGGCAGCAGCTATCATTAAGGTTCGGCAGGTCGTCGTCGACTCCGTTGCAGTCATCGTCGATATTGTTACAGATTTCCGTGCCGGGCCCGTCAGAGCCGACGCACTGGAAATCCCACACAGTCGGGGAGGTTTCCGTGCACTGCATGGCACCGAAGCTGCAGATGCCGTTGCCGCAGAGATCGTCGCCCGAGCCAGCCTCCTGGTGGTCGCAACACGAGGTGTTGTAGTTCGGCACGTTGTCCACGGTGCCGTCACAGTTGTCATCCAGACCGTTGCAGATCTCGGTTCCGGGAGGCACATAGGTGCCTAAGCACTGCAGTTCGGGGTACCAAACGCCTTGGCCGTCCTGGGCGCACTTGCGCTGACCCTCAAGACAGATCCCCACCCCGCAATTGCCGCCGGGGCAACAGCTTTGATCCAGCCCAAGTACATCGTCGACTGCGCCGTCGCAGTCGTCATCGATGCCATTGCAGGTCTCGTTGATCGGACGCTGGATTCCGTTCATGTCGCAAAACGCGGTGCCGTTATTGGCGCAGGTCCAGGCGCCCCAGCCGCAGATGCCTTCGCCGCAGCGGTTGTCGGGACAGCACGGGTCGCCGATGTCTACCCCACCGGGCAAGCCCGGAACGTTGTCGTCAATGTCGCCATCGCAGTCGTCATCGACGCCGTTGCAGATCTCGGTGATGGGACCTGTACCGGTGTCATCACAGACCGGGTCCGTGGACTGAGCGGTGTCGCATACCAGGCTGCCGTACTCGCAGATACCGGTGCCACAGAGGCTGCCGAACTTGCAGCACTGGTCGCCCAAGGTCGCCACGTTGTCGTCCACTCCGTCGCAGTCCGTGTCTTGATTGTTGCAAATCTCGGTGCTGGGACCGATTTCGTTCTGACACGTCAGGGTGGTCGCCTGGGTGTTGAAGTTCGGACACAGCCAGGTGCCGTTGGTGCAAACACCCGTGTTGCAGATGGACCCGCCAGATCCGGCTAACAAGCAGCAAGTATCGCCGTTGGTGTTGCCGTTGTGCTCGACGTCATCGACCACACCGTCGCAATCGTCATCCTCGGTATCACAGGTCTCCGTCGTAATGCCCTGGGCTCCCGAGCAAACCAGCGCGTTGCCGGAGCAGACCTGCTGGCCAAAGGTGCATTCGCCGATTCCGCAGGGGATGCCGTCGGGGCAGCAATTGATTCCGAGGCCCGGAACGTTGTCGTCCACTCCGTCGCAGTCGTCGTCTTCGCCATTGCAGATCTCGGCAGTCGGGCCGGTGTAATCGCAACTCTGAGAGTAGGTGCCGCCGTTATTCGTACAGATGTAACCGCCCGGGGAACAGGCGCCCACGCCGACGTAGGGATCTCCGCCGGAACCGTCGCCGGTGCAGCCGAGGGGACAGCAGGTGCCGTCAATCTCGTCGATCTGGCCGTCACAATCGTTGTTGATGCCATCGCAAAT
>JABSRN010000060.1 GCA_013214025.1 Polyangiaceae bacterium | reverse complement strand
ATAGGTTTCGGCCCCCACGCGAAGGTGGCGGAATGGCAGACGCGCTAGCTTGAGGTGCTAGTGGGGTAACACCCGTGGAGGTTCGAGTCCTCTTCTTCGCACTACAGAACCCAACGTAATGGTTGGGTTTTGGTCTTTTGTACCTTCGCTGGTGGACGATTCGAGTGTTGGCTTTCGCCAGCGACGCCCGCCCACATCACGACAGCCGGTGTTTGTGGGCGTTCGGTGTGGGTCCGTCAGCAGGCAGTGGGGCAAGGGAGAGAAGGGCGCGCCTACGGCCGAGGCGGCTTTGTGACCACGCCGGATGTAGCCGAGTGTCGTCGAGAAGTCGGCGTGCCCCGCCTTGTCGCGGACGAGTTGATCCGAGTCACCGCGCATCGCGAGGAAGGTGATGCCAGTGGCTCGGAGATCGTGGAACGTGATCTGTTTGCGATGCCCCACGGTTTCAAACAACTCTCCGCGAGTGATGCCTGCTGGAGGCTTGGCTACCTCAGCCCAGTGCGCTACGAACAACAACAGAGGCTCGCTCAGGCGGGCTAATCCTGACATGGTCATTGTCCGCTAGAGCGGGACCACTCCAGTTGTCTTGTTGCCAGGCTTTCGAGCACTTCAACGGTAGCGGGTGATTCCTTGCCGCCTTACCCAGGGGGGGGGAATAGCGTGATGCAGACACGCGACATCATTCCGGCCAGTACGAGGTTCAGAATTGCAAAGCCTGGCATCAAGACTATCGCCAGGACTACTAGTGACCCGTAGGGTTTGCAATCGGGGCTGTGAACTCGTCCAGGGCAGCGGCCCATTCTCCTTCGTCGAACTCCACCAACGATTGATGTTTCGCGCCGGGAAACACTTTCATCGATTTCGCACCGGCTAGCGCTTCGTAGACACTACGGGCCTGGTTCAGTGTTACTCGTGGGTCGTCGGTGCCGTGTAACATCAGCACGGGGACGTGACAGTCCGATGCGTAGTCAACGGGGTTGTGGGCGAAGGACCAGAAGCCGGATTGAAAGCCACCCCAGAACGTGAGGAGCTCTGCCAAGGGTGTTGCCGGAATGCCAACGGCGTAGAATCGCTGCTTGACCGTAGTGAGCATTCTATCGAACACGCTTTCCAGGATCAGACCGTCGATTGCCAACGGGCTCAGCGAGTTCGCTCGGAGCGCTGCCGCGCCGCCCATTGATTGACCGTAGACTAGGAGTGGCCCAGAGCGCTTCTGTCCGACGACCTGCTGGATGGCGGCTCGGACATCTTGCGCTTCTAGAAAGCCTACCGTCGTATCGGCACCAGAAGACTCACCACTGCCCCGAAAATCCACGAGGAGGCAGGAGTAGCGCTTTCGATGAAGAACTGTGGCTTGGTGAAGGAGCGTCGACTTTGAGGCCGCATAGCCGTGGAAGAGAACAACCGTTCCCACTGGGTCGGCGTGGGCGATCCACCAAGCGCCGAGGGTAACGCCCTCCGTCACGGGTATTTCGCGAGACTCATATGTTAGTCCGTGGTCGCGCGGCGTGGCGGTATCCGTTGGGCGGGGGATCTGAACTCCCAGCGCCATGACTTCGAGCTTGTCCAGCAGTCCGAGCGCTTCCGGGGCATTCGTTCTCAAGCCTTCGGGCGAGAACCGGAGCATCGCGCGTGCGTGCAAGTAGGCGAGCGAATTGAGAAGTAAGGCAGAGGCGAAGACCGTAGCAGCAATCATGAGGCTCCTGTTCCGCCGTCGTAGTGATGGGAAGCGCCACCGAGCGTTGGGCTCTGGTGTGAGAGGCATGGACCGATCGTACACTCTTGGCTCGACCGGAGTATGCAGTTCCTGTGGAGATCACGTGAACTTTGTGCGAAGAGTTCGATCAGTCGGTGGATGCGTCACTTTCAGCCGCGCGACGCCTGCGACGGCGAATGCTCATGAAGAGAATGCCGAGCCACTCGATTCCCCAACCGAACCGCCACCAGAATCACCGTCGCCAACTTTGATGCCAGTTCGTCTGTACCGTCCAGACGCCGGACCGACCCAAAGTCAGCTGAATCGCCCGCGGAATCGTCCACGGGCCCCACCAAAAGGGACGTTTGGGGCGATGTGCAAGGTCTAAAATCGCCCCATTAGCCGATTCAGGGGCTACTGGGTTTTTTACTTTTGTTGGGCGCAGCGTTGGGCTTCGAGCGAGACGGCGGTTGGAATGGAGTCCAGGACGGCTGCAGTTCGGAATAGACGGTTAGTCCATGGTGCTCAATCACACAAAGGAGGCGCGCTGCAGGATGAACCTAATCCATCACCGAGCTGCGACGCAATCGGGTTCCAGGAGGGGGACAGGTTTCAGTTCACCGTTCGAGAGAAGCTCCCTCAGTCGCGAGATTCGGATGGCGAGGCGGGCGTACCATTGGAAGTTGGAGATAGTTTTCAATTGACCGCTGGTCGCCTTCGGTACGATGAATATGATGGTTGCATGGCACCATGCAACCGGTGAGCCCATGCCGGAGTTCATCTCTCCGTTTGTAGAGCGGTGCGCAGGGAGCAATACAGTTGGGACTGTCTTGCCAAGGAGACGCGGCACTGAGCTGAACTACGATGGCTGGTGGCATCAAGATGGCAGATAAGGACGAACTGGTCGTTTTCTGGTCTGTTGGCTTGGCTGATTGCATTCAACGTTTCTGGGTCAGGATGGAGCTTTTGAACGGCGGCTGACCCCTTTGCCCGACGTGGACGACTGGTGAGTTCTTCGTCGATGTAGATACGCTGACCTTGTGGGAAGATCCTGATGGCGGGGGAGGCCAGGTGGTATTACGTCGCGTGCTCTAGAAGGAGCGGGGCCCGTCACGACGTTCTTACGCATTACCCAACTGCGGGAATCGCTATAGACCCTTCACCCTCCCGTCGGGCAAAGTCCGGGGCGACCGCTGAGCGAGCAAACGGTCGAACGGTGACCAACGCTTCAGCGTCAGTCCAAAACTACGCGCTTCTGCCGGCGTTCAAGATGTCGTCCATCATATCGTTCAAGCTCTTGGCTTCGGCATCGACGCTTGGACGTATTTCGCGCACTCCGGACTGGCGCAGAGCCGAACCCTGGATAGCGGCCACCACGTGGCTTGCACGGAGCGTTCGAATATCGAGCAATACTGCGCCGCCAAGCGTGGCGGAGCGCACGGAGTCCGCGTCGTAGCGGTCGGTCAGGGCGATGGCGATGGTGCCGGTGTCGAGACAATTGTCCAGAAGGTGCGCGTGCCCTGAGCCGTCGACGAGCCGGTCCTCAACCAAGACCGCCGTAAATCGCATGGAACTCATCAGTTCGCGGGCGCGCTCGATCGTTTGAGCTACCACGACCACTGCGCCTTCTGCCCATACCTCGGCCATCCAGCAGCGGGCTCGTACGCGCGAACGCACGACGACCAAGAGAGTCAGTCCGCCAAGTCCCGGTTCATCTACAATCATTCAATCTCCCGCTGCGCCTGATCGCGGGGTGTGCTCCGGTGTGCGTCATGGGGCAATAAGAAAATGGGCTCTTGACCGAAAAGGCATAGGTCGACCGAGTCCGCCTAGCTTCGCTAAGAACGAAGTTCACTTGCGGGTGCACGCCATCCGGCAGTTGACTTCGCGTTGTCTGACTAGGGCGTGGCTTCGAGCAATACTCAAGAGAATGATCGTTGTGGATTGTGGGTTATCATTCGCTCTGACGAACGGCGGGGCTTGCAGTCGGACAGCCAGCGTAGCGCTTGAGTAGGCGCTCCGACAGAAGCACTCTGTTTCTTCCGGTCCGCTCAGGGACAAGACGCGATGCCATTGATCCAATTTCGGATCACGTCCGCGGCGGTGTCGTCGAACAGCGTGGTCCCCAGTGGAGGCATGCGATTGGCGCCGCTGCCGGTTAGCCGCGCGTGAATCACGCTGTCGTCGCCGTTGCCGGGGCTCAGGAGTAGCCCAGAACTCGTTCCGAAGTTTCCGCCAGCAGCGTTGACGTTACATACCGCCATGGCGGTTAGAGACGAGGTGGCTAGGAAATCGAGGGCGGTACCGGTCGTGCCTCCGCTTCGATGGCAGTTCGAACAGTTTGAATGCAGGTAGGCCCTGGACCGTTCCTCAAGTGACGCGCCGGCGTCGCTGAGGGATGGAAACCGGGGAAGGCTTCCGGGGGAGGCTTGCACCGGATTGAGTAAGCCGTAGGCCTCGAAGGCATCTAGCTGGTTCAAGGGGCCTGCGCTTTCGAGAGCCGGAAATATTGCTTCACGGTTCAATTGCGCGGTTTCCGGTCCGAGGATCCCGCCGGAGACCACCGTGTGGCATTTTAGGCATTCGCTCTGACTAGGAAGATTCCACGTGTAACTGGTGGTGTTGCCCGGCGCGCCCAGATCGAGCGTCCGGGTGTCGCCGTTCAAGACGAGCGTGGCGTCGCTTTCCGCCGCGTTCCAACCATAAGTAAACCCGTAGAGGCCGCGGGCGGACTGAACTAGAAAACGAGTTTCCAGGCGTGTCCGGGATGACGGGGCGTTGGGATCGGTTTGCAGTTCAAAGTGTTTGATCCACATGGTGCCGTCCGGGAACAGCCATTCGCCGGAAGCTTGCACGTCGATCTGCGTGCCGTTCGGGAGCACAAGGAAACGAGTCTTGCTCGCTCCGTCGGACCACAGCGGCATGTTCAACTCGTACGGCAGGACCCCATCGGCGGGCGTCATGGTGCTCAGACTTGAAAAGCACGCCATCGCGCTGAGGGTGGTCGGGATATTGTATGTGACCTGCCCACCGCTCCCTGTGAGTGTGTAGATGCGTCCTGTTGAGTAACCCAATAGGTACAATTCGCCATTGAGGTCTTCGCCGAAGGAGCTCACGTTAGCGGGGCCAGTGATGAGCTCTGAGGTCGGTGTTGGATCGCCGTAGCGGTACCCCCAGAGCCGCGATGTGTCGAAGTCGGCGTATAGATACGTGCCGACCAACCACGGGATTTGAGTTCCGCGGTACACGAAGCCACCGGTGATTGATTGCCCCTGTGCGCGGGGATAGAGCGCGACCGGCTCGGTCAAGCCCGAGGTGTTGCAGCTGTCCGCCTCGTAACAACCGATGCCTTCAGTGATGGGCCATCCGTAGTTCTTGCCGTTCTCGATGACGTTGACCTCTTCAAAACCACGTTGTCCAACATCGCCGGCCCAAAGACGACCGTTGTTGCGGTCGAAACTAATCCGCCACGGGTTTCGCAGGCCGTAGGCGTAGATCTCGGCGAGACCGCCGCCGCCGACGAAGGGGTTATCGTTGGGTATCGCGTAGGGGGTTCCGCCGTCCACGTCGACCCGGATCACCGTACCGAGCAAGCTGGCTGTGTTCTGTCCGTTCCCGTACTGATCGCCGGAGCCGCCACCGTCCCCAAAGCTGGAGTAGAGATATCCGTCTGGACCGAATTTGAGATCCCCGCCGTTGTGGTTTCCTGCCGGCTGCTGGACGCTGAGCAAGAGCAACTCGCTTGCCGGATCCGCTACCGTTGGGTTGCCCGCGGACATTGTGAAGCGCGCGATACGCGAGAAACGATCCCCCGAGCGTACAATGTAGTTCACGTACAAGTGCCCGTTGGTGGTAAAGTCTGGATGTAAGGCGATGCCAAGCATGCCCTTTTCGCCCCCACCGTCGACGACGCTGGTGAGATCGAGAACCGTTGTCACTGAACTTTCGCCGGGGGAGTTCACGAAAGAAACGACGCGGCCGGCTTGTTCGACGATGAACAGTCGACCGTCGCTGGCTGCCGCGAACGCGACCGGATTTGCGAAACCAGGCAGGTTCGGAAAAGCGTCGACGTAACCGAGGAGCGTGTCGCCCGGCGCTATCGTTTCAGTGGGCGGCGAGCAGCTGCTTGCATAGGTGTATGAAACGGATCCGGGCGCTGGGGGGAGCAGCCCACCGGCATCGGCGCCTGCTTGCCCGCCAGTGCCCGCTGTGGGCGCGCCCGCGATGTTGCCACCGTTGTCGCCGTTGCCACCGTTGCCGTTACCGTTGCCACCTGAGGCTCCGCTCCCGCTACCGCCGGAGCTCGGAGAAAAGGCGTCAGATCGGGGGCCGGGACTCTGCCCGTCTAGCTCGGCCGGGCTATCACTGGTGGGAGCCAGGGTGGCGTCCGAAACGCCCGTTGGTGCAACATCGTTGCACGCGACCGCGAGCGTGAGCGTCGTTATCCAGGAACTCAATGCCGCCGCGGCTGGGTTGTGCAAGTGGGCTCTTGTTCGGGTCATGGTTTTGAAGCCTGGCGCTGTGTTGCGGTTTTCACCGGACGGCTGCGAAGGGGAACAAGTCATGGCCGGACTCGGGGACGCAAGCGTCGGCACGGAGCGCTGCTGTTACCCACGGCCGAGTTAACACTGCGTGGGGGGCAACACACTCCTATTGTGCGGGTCTCGGGAGTCTTTTTTCTTACTGGCCAATTCGGCACCGCGGCGGGGCCGAGTTCGCTACTTTTCACTCGCTGCGCTGATGAACTCCCAGGGCGTTGCCCGGAAACAAGGCTCTCGCGGACGCGTTAATCGTGGGAGTGAGCTGCCCCCGGCAGTCGACTCGGTGGACGACGTCGCCTACTAGCTACTGGCTAACGCTCATCGAGCGGCGCGGCGCCCCCGCGTCGTTTGACCATCGTGATCTCGTTGCCGACGTCGTTATGATGGACCTCGTCCATGAACGTACGAATCAGCAACAAGCCACGCCCGAAGCTGCGCGCCAGGTTGGCCGGGGCGAGGGGCTCCGGAAGGGTGGCTGGGTCAAAGCCTGACCCGCAGTCTGTTATCACGTAGCGAACTGAGTCGGGTCGTTGCTGAACCTTTATGGTGACTCGCCTCTGGTTGTAGGGCGGCTGTTCTCGGCGTAGTCGCGCGATTGATTCGAATTTATCGACGGCTCCCGGATCGGGCTCGCGTAGTTCCGAGCTGAGCGCGAGATTGCCGTGGTAGATAGCGTTGTGAATGGCCTCGCGCAACGCTACCCCTACCTGGAGCGCTTCGGCCGCGTCGCAGATCCCGGCGGAGCGAAGATACCACTCCTGCAGATTGATCCAATCGGCTACTGGCGCCATCTCCAAGCCCAGGCGATACTTGGCATCGCTCTGCTCCAGCATCGAAAACGCGCGTTCATGACGATCGGCGGTGCTTGCTAGCTCCCAGATGCTAGCAACAGTGCGGGCCAGCTCCCGGCTCAAGTTCCGCTTCGGTACGTAGTCCGCGGCTCCTGCCCGCAGTGCTTGAACCGCGACATCTTCACTTCCGTAGGCGGTCATCAACACCACTGGGGTCTGCGGATATAGCGTGCGGAGCTCGCGCACTAATTCGAGCCCGTCCATTTTGGGCATTTGCAAATCCGTTACTACTATGTCAGGCGCCTCCTCCTCCGCCTGGCGCAGCGCACTACGGCCATCGGTTGCGCCGCGCGTGACAAACGCCCCGTCTTTCTCCAAGAGGCCGCGCGCCAGTCGGCAATCGATAGGATTATCGTCGACGACCAGGACGTGACAATGTTTCGGGTTGGGGACGGTCATGTCGCCGGCTCCCGGTTGCGAGAGAACGCCCTGGCGATGCGGCGTTTGTGTTCGTTCTCAAGGAAAAATGAGTGCACACCGAACCCGTAGATTGCACAACAGCTCAGCGCAACGGCGAAAAATAGCAGATAGCCATCGAGCCGCACATAGTGATCGAGGACGAGGGCCGGCGGGAGAATGAAGGCGATGCTCAACGAGGGCTTTAGCAGGCTATGGATAAGGTAGCGGCGAATCGAGACGTTCAGAACCCGGCACGTGTAGACGACCATAACCGCCGCGTTGACGATGTTGGGCAAGGCCGTTCCCCAAGCGACGCCGTTGAGTCCGTATTGAATACCCCAGATGATGCTGACGCCGACGTTGGCGAGGGAGCTAAGAGCCATCACGATGGTCGGGAACTTGACGCGCGCAATCCCCATCAAAATTGGATGGCCGACGCCGCGTTGAACCAAGAATAAAAGGTAGGAGGGCGTGAGGATTCGCAGGACCGCACCCGACGGCTCCCGAAACTCTTCTCCCATCCAGATGGCGATAAAGTCGTCCCCGATGGTCATGAACAGCACGCAAGCTGGCAGAACAAACAGAAAGGTTAGCTGGCTATAGCTTTGGTAAATTGAAGCGAGCGCTCCGAGCCCACCCTTCGTACTCAGTTCACTCGATTTGGGCACCAGGGCGCGGGAGATGCCACGGACAAACTGCATCAGATAGTTCAGGAAATTGTTTCCGACGCTAAAGTAAACGATCGCACCCGATGAAATCACGGAGCCGATCACCATGGGATCGGTCTGAAAAGCCAATCGTGACGCGACTTGAAAGAGCAGAACAAACAGGCTGTAGCCGAGTATTTCCTTCAGCATTTTGGTGTTAAAATGCCGTGGGCTGAGCGAGATCTCTGGGTGCTTGCGCCTGATGTAGAGGAACAGCAACAGCGCTTGAAGGATGGCGACGCTCAACAGAACGCCGGCGATCACGAGCAAGCCGTTTTCGTTGGTCACCAGCAAGAAACAGAGCGCCACGCGCGTGACGACCAGTCCGACCTTGATCGCGGCTAGGATGACGAAGTCCTGCACGGCGGTCATGACTCCCTCCAATACTTCGAAGGGAAAGTTCAGAGCAGCCGTTGTTGTGGCGATCAGAACGGCGTAGCGGGCAACATGTTCGTACTGGTCCGGGATCTTGAATACGCGTTCCAGAGCGAAACTGGTGATGACTCCGGCCACCGTCACCACGGCCGCCATGCACAGATACAGTACGAGGCTTGAGCCGATGACGCGATTGACATCGTCCGTCTTGCCTTGCGCTCGATACTTGGAAATATGGCGGACTGTCGCGAGAGGGATCCCCAGGTGCAGCAAAGTAAGGTAGCCAGTGACCGCGGTGATGAGCAGCCAGATGCCGTATTGTTCCTTGCCGAGGGTCCCGACTAGGAACGGATACAGAACAAAGACGGAGATGATCGTGAAGAAGATCTCCGCCCAGTTGGCAATTACGTTTTTGAGCATCGGTAGTTTCAGTCGCGGCTAGCCGAGCTTCAGTCGCGTGTAGACGAAGATCGCAAATATGATGGCGAGGTCTCCGCCACCGACCAGCACGACATCCCACGCGCTGGCTCTGACCGTCCAGTCGCGTTGGTGGGCTTTCACTGCTGCATAAAACGCCCCGGCAAAGCCGATGTAGAGCCAGAGAATAGGGTGATAGGTAAAGGAGAGAAAGAAGGTACCGATAGCGAGCCCAGAAAAACTCGCGATCAATGCCAGCCCCCAGATGCGGGCGACTCGGGCTTCTTCGTGGTCAAGAGTGCGGTGCGCAACAACCCCGATCTTGAAACAGAGATAGAGGATTATGGACCAGAGGAACATGCCAATGAAACCGAGCTCTGCGGCCGCCAATAGGTACGAGTTGTGGGCTGTCAGGTGGTGATGCTCGGTGAATTGGTCGTAACCGGCTCCCAAGAACGGCCAGGTTTTCACCATCTCGATCCCTTCGAACATGCATTCCAGCCGTTCTAGCGAGGAGCTATCGGCGCGGCTCCCGGACCGCCCCCCAAGCAACAGAATCGGCAACGCGAGCAGTGCTCCCGGAACGATGCCGCGCCAACCGAATCGGTGTACGACGTAAACGCCGCACACCATGAGGAAGACGAGCTGGCCACCTCGCGACTTGCTCAACACAACGGCACCGCCGATGCAGAGGAAGCTGACTAACAGGATCCAAAAGCGCTTCCGGGTCCGCCTCACCTGGTACAACGCGAAGGCGAACGGTAGCGCGACCGAGAGTACCATAGCGACCTCGTTTGGATCCTGGAGGATCCCGACGTAACGTACGCGGCCGCGGGCGGTTGAGCTCAGGCCGAACCAGCCCACATGTTCGCAGCGGTAGTCAGCTTCCGGGTCTGGCGAATCTTCGTAGCACTCGAGCAGGCTCTCGCATTGCCGGCCATCGGGGACCCCGCCGCTAGAAAGGTGATCACCGGCTCCAATTGCGACACAGGATAGTGGCTGCAGACCTTGATGGACACACACGACCCCTACCCAGATTGAGCAGGCGACGATCGTCAAAGCCACCAGCTCGAGTGCCTTGAACGTTCTAACGCCGTGCGCGAGCAAGAAATAGACGATGAAGACGATCACGAGCGCGATCGTCGAGCGCACCAGTTCAGCGGGGACCCGAACGAAGACCGTCAGCAAGCACCAGGCCAAAAATGCGACCGTCCACGCCAGGTGAGGCGCGAAGCGCCACTCGCTAATTCGCAATTTTAGGTCCACAACGTAGCCGAATATGGCCAGTCCGCAGAAAATATACAGAAAGGGGATGCCCTGCAGCTCCTCAACTAGATCGAAAGGACGGACGAAAACGAGGACTATGAGTCCCAAGATTCCCGGAAGGACGAACACCGGCTCTAGGCTCCCCGCGCGCCAAGTTCAGAGGACTGACGGCCTCCGAGGAATTCGATGAGGTCAGGGGTGAGTTCGGCCATGTGGGAGCGGAGTTGCTCGACGGCGGTGGTCGCACCCTCCAGATCGCGCTCTCGCCCCAGTCGCTCAAGGAGCAGTGCCAGATCATGTGCCGACGCGGCACCACAATGGTCAAAGGCGCCCTTCATCTTGTGGGCTGTGCGCCGCACCAGTTCGCAATCGCGTTCGCCCAGGGCTCGGTCAAGATCGTTGAGCCATTCTTGGCGGTGGTCGAGAAAGAGCTGAACCAAGTCTCGTGCGAGTTCGATGTCCTGGTTCGTTCGACCGAGTAGCTCGTCTTCTGAAAATACTGCGCCTGTAGGTCTCGGGTTTCGCTCCTCAGAGTTCAGGACCACGCGCGAGACTCCCGCGTACTCTGGTATGACTGCCTCAATCGTTTCGATTAGTTCTGGGATATTGATGGGTTTGGTCAAGTACGCATCAAATCCCGCTTGGAGCACGCGCTCTCGATCGCCTTTCATCGCGTGTGCGGTGACGGCAACCAACGGCAGTGTCGCGATCGTGTTACTCTCGCTGGCCCGAATCCGAGCCGCCGACTGAAAACCGTCCATCTCCGGCATTTGCAGATCCATCAGGACGACGTCGAAAGGCTCTTGCTCTACTGCGCGCAGCGCCTCTGCGCCGTCTGAAGTGATCTTGACGCGATGTCTGTGGTTTATGAGCACTCGCTCGAGCAGGGTTTGGTTGATGGGGTTATCTTCCGCAACCAATATATGAAAGCTTCGCCGCGCGCTGATTGAGCGCGCCTGACGTTCCGCTCTGGAGCTGTTCCCCTCGGGGCCGAGCCACGACAGCAGGGTGTCCAGACAAGCCTCCGGTGCGAGGGGCTTCGATATATGCGCGAGCACGCCGAGTCCGCGGCAGCGGGCCGCATTCACGCTGCGGTGGCTCGCAGGCAGCAATGCGATTACGAAGGGGCCCTCTTTGAGTTCGGTGGCAACTTGTTCCAGTAGAGCAAATCGTTGCTCTGCGCGAGCTGGTAAATCGACGATCACGATGCCGAATGGATCGGAACCCTGAACCGCCGCATCGAAGTCTTGCCGCCAGTGATCGAGTTGCCCGGGCGAATCGGATCTGAGCCCGGTCCTCGCCAGCGCGCGCCTGATGAAGGCGGCGTGGTTCTTGTTTTCGCTCAGTACCAACGCTCGCTCTACCGCTAGAGCCGCTGGGGGCGGAGCCTCCACTGTCGATGTGACTCTATGCAGAGGAAGGTTGAAGACAAAAGCACTTCCGCGTCCTACCCGACTCTCGGCTCGCAGATCACCGCCCATCATCTCGACGAGTCGGGCAGAGATGCTCAGACCCAGACCGCTCCCGCCAAAGCGCCGTGTTGTTGAACCATCGGACTGAGTGAACGGTTCGAAAATCGCTCCCAGGCGATCTTTGGGGATGCCGATGCCGGTATCCTCAACGCGAAACTCAAAGTCCCTCGCCGGGTCACGGGGAGCTTGGGCTCGGAGCATAACCTCTCCGCTATCCGTGAACTTGACAGCGTTGCCAACCAGGTTGGTGAGCACTTGTCGCAGGCGATAGACATCGCCAACAACGAAGGAAGTGCTATCCGTCTCCCACATGAGTTCGACGCCCTTATCGTGGGCTCGTGGGGCTAGGCTTTGCACTACCTCGCTGAGAACGGAGCGCAGATCGAAGGGCGCGAGTTCCAGTTCGAGTTTGCCTGCCTCCACCTTCGAGAAGTCGAGTAGATCGTTTACGACCACGAGCATGCCGTCGGCCGACGTTTGCACACCTCTGAGGTACTCTCGCTGCTCGCGAGTGAGCTCAGTGTCTAGCACCAAGTCCGTCATGCCGATAATGCCGTTCATGGGAGTGCGTATTTCGTGGCTCACATTAGCCAAGAATTCGGTTTTGGCGCGGTTCGCTCCTTCAGCCAGTTCCTTGGCTGCATGTAGGTCGAGTTCGACTTTTTTCCGTTGCTCAAGTAGTTTGAGTAGGCTGGTAGAGTGCTCGTGCGCATCTTCCAGTGACTGGGTGGAGAGTCGATCGGCACGGCGTTTTGAGGCGCTTGCCATCAGAACGACCGCGGGGATCGCCAGAGCGAGCACGGCTACGCGTCGGAAGCCATCGTCCGAATAGCGAAGTGGTACTATCGATTCTGCGTAGAAGACGGCGCAATAGATTGTCGCCAACAGTGCGCTGAACATGCCGGGAGTGAGACCCGCCTGAAAGGCCGAGAATACGACCAAGGTCATCAGGATCGCAGGCGGGTTCGGCACTCGTGATCCGAACACATCGAACAACACAAATAGTGCGATGGCTGTGACTGTGAGTGCCGGTCCCCAGGCTGCCGTGAGGCGAGTTGTCGGAGGGGAGGTCGTTGTGGGCGCTAAGTTCAAGAAACACCTAATCGCAGGAGCGCTCGCCCACCGGCGAAGTCATCGCTAGCGGGATTCGGGTGGCACACGCGGAAGAACCAGCGCGGCTCATGTACCCGACCGGAGGTTCGTCGCGGGCTCTACTCGTTGATGGTTTCCTGCGTGTTGGCTCGTTGGCGGCGACCGAACGCGATCGCAGTGCCGAGAAACAAGATCAACAGTCCGCTGGTTGCGCCGCCAGCGTTGAGTTCGGGGGCGTCATCAGGCAAGTCACCTCCACCGGAACGCGGCCGGTGACCATCGCCGCTACCGGGGTGAGGGTGTTGGTGCGGAGCCGTGCCACGTGCGCGCTTTCCGGGTCGAATCCGGCGTTCCCCGCCGAAAGGCCCGGCAGTTTGTAGGACCAACGTGGGCTGAAGCTCGGCGATTGTTTGCTGGTGCGACGACAGAGCTGGCTCATCGTCATCGGGTGACAGCAGGGGACTTTGGGACACCGCTGCCGCCACAGCGAAACAAACCACGGAGGTCTTTAGGTTCATGACGCCCGACGGTGCCAGTGTCGGTTCATGTGTGCAAGTGTAAGATGATGTATATGGCTTACACTTGGTAACATGCTGTTATTGTAGGGATTATCGCCAGTCTGGCCCAGGCAGGCCAGGAAAAATTGCGCTTGTTCGACTGAAACTCCGGCGCAGCGAGGCGGCGCCTCGCCGGTAGCTTCAGCCGAAATGCAGCCTATGCGAGCTCTCGGCGGATGCCTTCACGGACGCCGATCCGGGGCGACCAGCCGAGCAGATCGGCTGCCCGGGTGCTGTCAAAGCTACGAATGGCAAGTGCTGAGCGAAGTCGATACTCGGCAATCGGAGATTGTCGTCCGAGCCAACCCAGCACCGGTTCGCTCTGCCTACCGAGCGCGAAAACCACACGACGGGGAATTCGAAGCACCGGGCGCTTTGAGTCGTCGGTCATGGCGAGCACATCGTTCTGAGTTATCGGTTCCGGATCGATCAGCTGAATCACCTGGCCATCGGCGGATGTGCCCCCCAGCGAGAGCAGAATCGCGTCCACGACATCGTCGATGTACACGAGCGGCAGACGAACCTTGCCGTCGCCGAGTACGAGCCAGCGGGATCCCAGCGAACGGGCGACGGCACCGGTCATCAGCGGGATCTTGCCCCCGAAGATTTGACCTGGTCGCAGTATGACGGTGGGGAGCTTTTGTGTGGCACACCACTCGGAAACCAGGCGTTCCGCGGCGAGTTTGGCCTGCGTGTAAAATCCCCGCTCTTCAGCACGCGGCTCAAGCGCGGTGCTTTCGTCAATGGACGAGCCCTTTTCGCCGCCGGCAAAGTCGATGACCGACATGGAACTGATGTAGACGAGTTTTTGGACATCGAACCGGCTGCACGCAGCAAGCACATTCGAAGTGCCAGCAATCGTGCCACATTCGAAATCAGCCCAGCTGCCACGCATGGCCGCGCCCAAGTGCACCACCTGGTCGGCGCCGCAAACGGCTCGTTCGACATCGTCGGGGTTGCCCAAGTTGCCGACGACCACCTGCACGCCCTCCGGTAGTTCCGCCGGCGCGCGACGGACAAACATGCGGACTCGTTTGCCCTCTCGCACCAGGTGCGACACCACGGCACTGCCGAGACCTCCCGCCGCGCCCGTGACGAGAACATCCGCCGGGCCCAGGGTGGGGCGAGTCTTCAGCGACTTCTTGTGATCATCGTCGGCCTGTTGCGCGACTCGTTCGACCCAGTCGACGACTACAGTCGCATCCTCCATGGATACGGGGAGTGCCGCTCCCGATCCGAGTGCCTCGTAGAAGGCTCCGACAAAATCTTGAAGCCCCTGGAAGGGACGAATGCGACCCCGGGCGAACTTCACGACGCTTTGAGGCACGTCGATCAGTGGCTGCACAGAATCCGTGACCGCGTTGACGATTCGTTCCACTGGTTTCGGCAACGGGAGCGAAGAGCGCATCGCGTGGAACATCAGGAACAAGTCGATGCGCAAGACACCGGCGGTTCCTTGAATGATTAGCTGACTCTGGAGCGGTTTCGTATTCCACGAAAGTTGAAATTGCCCCAGGCCATCACGACAGCGCACCAGGGCTCGCCATTCATCGAAGACCAGGTTGGGATCGCCGCCGTGGCTCGCCCACTGGGCGTCCACCGACTCGATCGGTCCCAAGAATTCCTGAAACAAGTAGAGGGCGTGCACGCCGAGATCTCGGTATGGGTAGGCAGCATCGCGATAGTGGGGCGGAAGGTCTCCGCCTGCGTAGGGCGGATAATCCGAGCCTCGCAAGAAATCGACGGATACAACTCGGCCGATTTTTCCCTGATTGACGAGGTCGACCGCGCGCCGCACCTGCGGGTCAAAGAGCAACGAATGATTCACGCAGGCACGACGACCCGTCTCGCGACTCACGCGGGCGATTTGTACGCAGTCGCTGACATCGGTGGCTAATGGCTTCTCGATCAGGACATCGCAGCCAAGTTCCATCGCGCGGACTGCGACGTTGCAGTGCGAGCTGGGAGGCGTGAGAATGTGCATCACGTCGACGCCTTCCTTCGCCATCTGTTCCATCGAGCTCATGGATTTTACGCCAAAGCGCTCGGCTTGAGCACGGGCGCGCTGTTCGTCCAGGTCGAAGATGCCGTAAAGTTCGGCGTTGGGTACGCGCGCCAGCGCCTCGACGTGCCAATCGCTGATGCCGCCGGCGCCAATCAATCCTACTCGATACTTTTTCATGTCAATCCCTGCGCCTGTTCGATGTGCAAAACTACTTGCCGCACCTTCTCGGTCCACGTTTCCCGCACCATGGCGAGGGAACGCGCCGAACTTTTCTCTTTGCTGTTCTCGGCGAGCACGCGGATTGCGGCTCGTTCAAATTCTTCGGGCCCGTCGGCGATCGCACAGTGTTGTCCGTACTGCATCACCTCCGGAACGGGGGTGGATACCACCGGTAGCCCGGCGGACAGGTATTCGCGCAACTTTAGTGGATTCACGAAGCGCATGCGTTCCGTGATGCGATAGGGGATCATGCCAAGCTGGAAGCCCTTGCAGTAGGCGGGCAACTCCGAATGAGATCTCCGTCCGAGCAGGTGCACGTTTGGCAAGTCGGCGAGCGCGCCCAGATCGACATGTACTCCACCGATTAGCACCAGGTGCCACTCCGGGTGCGTCCGAGCCAGGTGTTCGAGGATCTCGTAGTCCACCCAGTCTTGCAGCGTTCCGTAGAACCCCAGTCGCGGCTCGGGGATACAACCCAAATCTTCGGGGATGGGCGTCTCGTCATCGAGTGCGCGTGCGAAAAGTCCGTGGTCTACTCCGTGGGATGAGACATGCACGTTGGCGTTGTGACTCCGCTTTCGCTGCGCCAACTCCTCGCAAACGGCGAAGACCACATCGCACTTTTTTAGCAGACTGGCCTCCGCTTGCAGCATGTTTTGCTCGTCGATGTAGCTGAACTGCGACCACTCATCGACGACGTAGTAGACGAGCAGCGATTCGCCGAGCGTGCCGGCGTAGTCGGCAACGTTGGGCAGGAAGGTCCAGAGTTGAAATTTTTCGAACTCGAGATTTTTGCGCAGGAGTGCGATTGTTAGGCGGAGAATCCGCTGATTCACTCGTCGGGCCAGCGCGCTGTGGGGGAAGGGCAGTACTACTGGCGTGTAGACCCAAAGGTTCTCGGCAACTTGCTCAGGCCCCTTCGCGAAGCTCTTGAGCTTACTCACGATTTTTCGCAGATCCCGTGGGCTCCTGAAATTGGGAGTGCGGGTGGCGATCGAATTGAGCCAGAGGACGCGGTGGGTTTTCGCCAGTTCCATCATCACGTGATGGTTACTGGTTGGGTCCTCAGACCAATCCTTGGCGAAACAGATCACATCTCCGAGTGGCACATTACGATTCCTCCAGCGCGCTGCGGCCAGGGCCGAGGCGAGCGTCGCGCGCTCTAGCAAGAGGATTCAACGACGTCAAAGTCGTCTCCGCGGGCGGACATCGAAGGTGTTTCGATTCGCCTCCGCGAATGTGGTTGGCGTTTAGGGTGGTGACTGTGTTGACGATCGCGAGTCCGAGAAAATCCGGTCTAGGCGTTTACATACACAAAGTAACGGGGGAACTGCGGGGAACGGGCGCGAAGGTGTGCTGCCGCGGTCATCGAATACCCGGCTAGCCAATTTTCGTCATCGGGCCCTCTGCATGGCCGGAGAAGCCGTATATACGCTATCAGACAAGCGTGAACGGGCGATTGCCGAGAAGTGTTCAACGGCTTTCATTCACGTTGTCATGTCGCGCACCGGTGCCGAAACAAAAAATCCGGTGGCTTGACGAACATCACTCGACCTGAGAATTCACCGTTGCGATCATCATGCAACTAGTCGATTCCGTTCCGCTTCCATCGTGCGTCGGACGCGAGATATGTGACGAACAATTACGTTTACTGAATGCTGTACGAAAGTTGCACAGCATTTTCTCGCTGGAACAATCAATGCGATACGGCTATTGGAAGCCACGATGGAGTTTTCTAAGGATGTGTCCGGATCGACAACGACGCTAAAGATTCGGGGTGAACTCGACGCCACCACCACGCCAGACATACGCCCGGCGCTTGACGAGATCGCGTCACAGTCACCCAAACGGGTCGTGGTGGATCTTTCGTCCTTGCGCCTAATTGACAGCTCGGGGGTGGGCGGAATTGTATCGTTATTCAAGCGTGTACGCGCCGCGGGCGGACATTTTGAGGTCCTCGGCGTCTGCGGACAACCGAGATCGATTTTCAAAGTTCTGCGCCTGGATCGGGTTTTCGATATTAGCGCCTAACGCGTTCGTGCGGCACTTCCCGGGGTGCGCATGCGGGTTGGGTGGCTGGAAAGGTAGGCCATGAAAGTTCTCATCGCCACTCAGATTTTCCCCAACCACGCTCGTCCGGAAATGGCGCCTTACAATCGGCACCAGTTTGCAGCGCTTGCCAAGTACTGCGACGTTGATATGCGGGCGCTGATCCCTGTGCATCCCGCCACGAGGGTGCTCGAGCGTTGGCGAGCCACGGATCAGCCGATCATTCCCAAGAAAACTGAGCTCGATGGACTGCGGATCTTGCACCCGCGCGTTCTGTACATCCCGAAAGTCGGCCAAGTGGCAGCGGGAGCAACGTATTTCGCGTCCTTAGCTCCGCAGTTGTTGCCGCTGCGCGGAAAAGTGGACGTTGTGCTCGGCTCGTTCGCCTATCCGGACGGCTGGGCCTCCGTTTTTCTTGGCCGATTGCTTGGCGCGCCGACGGTCATCAAGGTTCACGGCTCTGATATCAACGTGTTGCCAAAGAGTCGCTTGCTCCGGCCGAACATCCGCTTTGCCTTGAGTCGGGCAGCAGCGGTAGTAGCGCCGAGCCGACCCTTGCTCGACGCAGCTGTTGGTCTCGGGGCCACCGCTCAGCACTCGCGGGTGGTGATGAATGGAGTCAATACGAGATTGTTTCGCGTTCGCGAGCGCGGTGCGTGCCGGCGCAGCCTGGGAGAGCCGGAGGCGGGGCGCATGCTCCTCTTCGTGGGCCGGCTTGAACCGGAAAAAGGCGTTGACGAGTTGCTTGAGGCGTTCCGAGCTCTCAGCGGGACACACTCAGATGCTCGTTTGGTTCTGGTTGGCGATGGCGTCGCGCGGGGGCGTTACGAAAGCTTCGTTCTCCAACATTCGCTGAACGCTCATTTCATTGGGGCTCGAGACCATGACGAAATCGCTACCTGGCTCGGAGCGTCTGATCTGCTCACTCTCCCGAGCTGGGCCGAAGGCACGCCGAATGTCGTGATCGAGGCACTCGTTTCCGGTCGGCGTGTGGTAGCGACCGACGTTGGCGGCATTCCCCACGTTGTGCCGGACCCGCTCTTGGGAG
This sequence comes from Polyangiaceae bacterium, assembly GCA_013214025.1. Taxonomy (GTDB): domain Bacteria; phylum Myxococcota_A; class Polyangia; order Polyangiales; family Polyangiaceae; genus JABSRN01. The sequence goes on along the minus strand of JABSRN010000060.1, from coordinate 76,366 downwards.
AGCTGGTTCCCGTGAGGGATCCGAGCAAGCTCCGTGCTGCGCTCGGTCGCGCGCTCGACGAGAGCTACAATCCTGGTGAGGTCGCGAAAGCCGCCGGTTTTGGTGACTGGAGCGACAGCGCGCAGAATTTGTTGGCTGTTCTTCAGGACGCCGCCCACCGTTACCGGTCTCGAGCGAACTGATGGCGCGCGAGTGGCAAGAGGAGGAATTGGGTTGGGCGCACGCCAAGCTGGAGATCCGCTGTGTTACGAACCGTCTCCGCCGGCGTTGGCCAGTTGTGTTGACGCTCGCGATTTTGGCGACGCTGCTCTTGGTAGGTCATCAATCGCGCAAGCCGCAGTTGTACCGCTCGCGGGTATTAATGCGCGTGAGCGAGACAGACTTTGACCCGAATTCCGCGCCGCCGACGAGTCGCCAGTTGCGGAATTACCTGTCGGATACCGCGCTTTCTCGGGGAGTGCTGCTGGCGGTCATGGAGCAGTACAAGATCAGTCCCAAGGGCCGCCGCCAGAACGAAGCGCTCGCGCTTGAGGAATTTCGGGATTTGATTCGAATCCAGGTGCATCAGAACCACTTTGGCCGTGCGCGGCGGCGGAATGACCCGCCACGGTCGGCGCGGATATCCATTGACTATCGGGGCGACGATTCGGAAACGACGCTAGCGGTCGTTCGTGATTTGGGCGATCTGGTGGTCTCGCATCAAACCACCGAACGCCAGGAGGCCGCGAAGCAAACAGCGACCTGGGCGGGGAACATGATGTCGGGCGTGCGGGATGAATTGTATCGCACCCGCGGCAAGGAGGTCAAACTGCGGCTCCAGTTGAGAAATCTCCAAGCGAGAGAAAAGGCGGCCATCCAGGTACAGCTCCATCGATTGCTATTTGTCATCGACGAACTTGAGCGCCGTGTGGACCTCTTCGCCGAGCGTTCGGGTAGGCTCCAACTTCGCCGCGATTTCGAAGGGGAGGCGGCAGGAATGCGCTTTGAGATGGTCGACCGGGGACGACAGTCGATGCCGATGTTCAGCAAAGGCCAACGCCTCTTCATGCTTGGCACTGTCGCGTTTTTTATGGTGTTTCCAGTCGTTACCCTCGCGGTTGGCGTGTTCGATACGCGGCTCCGCGATGTTGACAGCCTCCGCCGACTTGGTATCGAGCCGTTCGGACACGTTCCGCCGTTTCCCGGAGATGCAGTTGGCTCCCTCGTTGGTCGACGCCGAGCGGCGAATTCTCTTTCGGCTAGGAACTCCTGAGGAAATCCCCGTGCAAGCATCACCAGACAGCGACTTCATTACGCCCAGGGCGTTCCTTCGCCGCATCTTCCAGGTGTTGCGGCGATCTCGCCGATTCTGGCCGGCGCTTGTCGTTGCGGCGAGCCTAGGTATCGCCGCGGGGGCTTTCGTCCCCCGGATCTTGCCACCCGTCTACCAGTCCGAAACAGTCCTCACTTTTAAGGAAATCGTCCAGACCCACAGTCTGTTGGGGACCCGGCAAACCCGCATGGAAACTCGGCGCCAGCGCAATGCGCGGCTGCGGGAGATGGTTCTGTCGCGCAGTAACCTGGAGAGCATCATCAGCGAATTTAGCCTCTACCCTTCGACGGTGGAGAAGCATTCGATCGTGGATGCGGTCGAGGACATGCGACACGACACCCGCTGCCGCGTTGGTGAGGCGGACTCCTTCGCGATCAAGTTTCAGGGAGACGAGCCGGAGCTCGTGCACCAGGTTACCAAGCGGTTGGCTGATTCGCTGATCGAGCAGACCGCCAACTACTCCGCGGAACGCGCCACCTCTACCCAGAAGTTCCTGGAGACCCAGCTCGACACGACCACAGCTGATCTGCAGTCCCAGGAGGAGCAGCTCGCGATCTTCTTGGCGGCGCACCCCGAGTTTGCGCTCGACGATCGGGCAACGGGAGCGGGAGCTGCCGGCGCATCGATTAGAGCGGCCGAGCAGCGGGCGCGTACCACTCCCCAGTCGGGCCTAGAGATGCTGGAATCTCAGGCGGCGCGCTTGCGACGACAATTGCGAGCCCGGAGCGTCTCCGGAGGGTCTCCGGTTACGGCACCCACCGCGAGTTTGTCTGCGGAGGACCAACGGCGTGTGAACGTGGCGACGCGACAGTTGGAACGAGCTCGCGAAAACCTCAATCAGAAACAGGCGCGCTACACGGATCGGCATCCAGACGTAACTCGAGGGCAGGCCGAGGTAAAATCCGCGACAGCGAAGCTTGCGACGACCCGCGCCCAGGCGAAAGCGGTGGTGGTGACCGCTTCGGGCGCAACGAGCGATCTGCAGGCTGAGCAGACGCTCCTCCGGCACCGCTTGGCGGCGGTGGAAGCCGCGGTTGTCCGCGCGAAGAAGGCCGGCGACGCGGAGGAGGCACTGTCGGAAACGCGAGCGGCGTCCATCGTAAGTCTGGAAACTGAGTGGACGGGCCTCAATCGCGAGGTGGCTGCGGTACGCGAGCGGCATGAAGAGGTGCGCTGGCGGCTCTTCCAAGCTTCGATCGTGGCTCGCGTCGAATCCGTCGGGGGTGGGAGTCAGATGGTGATCATCGATCCCGCCTATGTTCCCCAGCGACCGATCAAGCGAGGCACCAAGCGAGTGGCGGCCGCGGCATTTATTCTTGTCTCGATGTTAGGTGGTCTGCTGGCACTCGGTCTCGCGCTGCTCGATGATCGCGTCTACGATGAGGATGATCTGCGTCGGCTGAACATTGGAACTCTTTGCCACAGCGTGCCGGTTGCCAGCGACGACTCACGATTGAGCGGAGTCGCATCATGAGCGATTGGCAAGTTCGAGGAGCTGCGGTTGTTGCGACTGCCGCGCCGGCGCGCGTTCGCGCGCGGCGCGTGGATATCATCGCCACTCATTCCGAGCCTCCGAAGAGCCAGTTCCCGCTGCCATTCGTCCGAGCACCTCAATCGGAAATTGCGGCGAGCTTTCGGTTGTTGCGGCATCGCCTGGCAGCGGCGGGCGACCCACGCATCATTGCGATCACCAGTCCCGACCGCGAAGAGGGCAAGAGTACCTGTGCTGTAAACCTTGCGATGGCCATGGCGGAACATGAGTCGACCGAAGTCTTGCTCGTCGAAGCGAACCTGCGTGCACCGAGACTCTGCGAGATGCTGGGCTTCGCGCCTCCCGAATGTTTTGCGACCCAGATGGGCGAGTCCTTAGGGCAGGACCACACGGTGTGGAAGGGAGTGGCCGCGTTCTTTCCCAATCTGCATGTGCTGGCGCTTGATCCACGCTCGCCTCGGGACGAACGACTCAACGCGGCGGCGTTTGCTGGTGCGATGCGCTCACTTGCTGACTCTGATTACCAGCATATCGTAGTCGATTGTCCGTCGGTCGTCGGCACGGCCGACGTCAACGTTATTGCTGATTCAGCTGATGGGATTCTACTCACCTGTCGTGGTGGCACAACTACGCGCGATGCGTTGCAGTTGGCCGTTCGACATCTGAGCCCGACGCCGGTACTTGGTTGCGTATTGGTGGAAAGCTGATGTCGGGCAACTCTCGAAAAGATCAGCATTCAGGCGTCGGTATCTGTGCTGTCGCTGGCCGGCTTCAGATTGAACGACTTTTTCAGGACCAGGCGATTCGGTGCCCCGGGGTGATACTCAAGCTCGTCGACGAAAGACCGAATGATAAACAGCCCCATCCCCGATTCCGGCAACGAGTCGAGGTCAGGTTCGGGGATGGTGCTCGGATCAAACGTCTTGCCCGTGTCTTGCATCTCGACCTGGAGGCCCCAGACGAAGTTGTTGACGATCAGCGTAATTTTTCCTCGATGCCCATCCTTGTAGCTGTGCAAGATAACGTTGTTGAACGCCTCTCCAACCGCGGAGACCAGCTCGTGCGAAAAACGCGAGAGCTCATCGGGATCCAGGTTCGGAGCGACGCCAGCGAGTTTGCACATGCTCTCGATGGGGCGCATCGAGAGTTCGCGAAAGGCGAGGTCTCCAGGGATTGTCAGAAAGATCTGGCTCATGGCACCGCGCCTCACCCTAGCCCAACTCTCCGGGCTGTTGTAGAAGTCGCCGAGCGGGGCAGAAGATCCGGCCGCAAAGCGTTTCGTTTTTCGCCGCGGCAGTGCTCGCGTACCGGTCTCAGCCTCTCCTAAGCCAGTTCGTCTAACTCAATCCATCGTCATGCCCCCCCTTAGTGTTCGAATAGCGAAACGCGCGATAGATGTCGTGGGTTCCAGTGTAGGGATCTGTCTTACCTTGCCCCTGTATCCTGCTATTGCAGCAGCAATTCGGATCGATTCTCCTGGGGGCGTGTTCTTCAGACAGCGTCGTGTTCGGCAGATCACGAGTGATGGCGACAGCGGATCGGTTTTCGAAGAGTTCACCATCCTGAAGTTTCGGACGATGTGTGACAACGCCGAAAAGGGGACTGGGGCGGTCATCGCTTCGAAGAACGATGTTCGCACCACTCGCATCGGTCGCTTTCTGCGCAAGTCGCGGCTCGACGAATTGCCACAACTCTTCATCATCCTAATCGGGGACATGAGCTTGGTTGGGCCGCGACCCGAGCGAGCTGAGATCCTTCGTGATCTGACACTCGCGATCCCCTTCTTTGAGGAGCGAATGCGTGACGTGAAACCAGGCCTCACGGGATTGGCCCAAGTGAATCTGGGCTACACCGGCGCGATTACCGAAGGCAGTGTGTTGGAGGAATTTCGGTCGACTCTGCAGAATCCCTACGACCTCGAAGAGGCCGATGGCGCGCTCGCCGATGACATGCGAGCGAAGCTCTTGTTCGACCTCGCTTACACCGCGTCCCTTGAAAATCTGTCCACGTTTCTCGCCACTGAGTTACGCATCATCGTCATGACGCCAGCCGTGATGATGAAGGCACTAGGTTAGCTCCACACCCGCCCCCGGTTTCACTATGTCTACATTTCCCGCACCCTCTTTGCGTATCTCATCTCCACCGAGGAGATCGCCGTGGTCGTGGCTCAAGCTTGGTCTGGTCGCGTGGCTGTCTTTCACTGCTTGTTCCCCGCCTCCCGCAAATTTCCCTTACGACAAGGAGCCGAACCCTCAAACTCAAGAATACGTGATCGGTGAATCCGATCGTCTCAGTATTCACGTGTGGAACAACGATGATCTGAGCACGACCATCCAGGTTCGTCCGGACGGTACTATCACGATGCCGCTCATAGGAGACGTGAGTGCTGCCGGCAGCACGCCCACCGCGCTCAGTCGGGCGATCACGCACAAGCTGTCCACTTTTGTGAAAACCATCGCGGAGGATGCCCCCGTCACTGTCGCGGTCACGGAAGCCAATAGCTATCGCATCACCGTCACAGGTCAGATTTCAAGCCCCGGAGTCATTCAGTCTACCCACTACCTGCAGATTCGTGAAGCCCTCGCCTTGGCAGGAGGGCCGACGCGCTTTGCTAGTCCGGAGCAAACCGTACTCATTCGTATTCGAAAAGATGGGACCGTTGTTCGCATTCCCATCCGTTACGATTGGCTCTTGGAAGGTAGGCATCTTGAGCAAGACCTGGTGTTGACGCGAGGCGACCAACTTTTTGTTCCGTGATCCCTTCTTGCTGCTCCGGTATTGGACAAACGTCGTTCCGCCAATGAGCCAAAACTCCACCGTTCCTTTTGACGCTACTGAGGTCCAGATCTTGCGCACATTCATTGCTCTTATTATTCTCTCCTTGGCTCAGTTTGGCTGCAACGAGGCGGGTGCCGATGGTACGGATTCGAACTGCACTGTTTGTGACGATCGTGGCTCGAACGTGGGCGGCTCGTCGGCTGGCGGAGGCCTGGACGGCGGCGTCGGCAGTTCGAGGGGCGGGGCGTCATCTGGCGCTGGCGCGGAGGGCGGCGGCGGCACTTCGACGGACGGGGCGTCTGTGCCCTGCTGCGATACGCCGGTGTTGGGCGATAACCGAAATACGTCACCGCCCCCGCCCCCGGTGGACGAGGGCGTCCGCGCGTTTCCCGGAGCGGAGGGCTTCGGGGCACTGGCCACCGGCGGCCGAGGTGGTCGTGTGATCAAGGTAACCACGCTCGCCGCGAGCGGACCCGGCAGCTTGCAGGATGCGTTGAATCAGACCGGCGCGCGTATCATCGTATTCGAGGTGAGTGGAGTCATTGAATCCGATCTCGTGGAGATCCCGAACGGCGACGTCACCATCGCCGGCCAGACCGCGCCTGGCGGTGGCATCACCATCGCAGGTCGGCTTTACGCCGCCTACGATTTCGACGTCGGGAATATGATCATCCGACATCTGCGAATCCGCCCGGATTTTTCTGGCTCTGGGGAAGATGGGGATCGCTACGACGCAATTCAGTTCTCAAGGAATCGCACCGTGATTTTTGATCATGTCTCGGTGGCGTTCGGGGTGGATGAAACGGTGGACCTTTACAGTGCCGAGGACGTCACCTTTCAGTGGTCGACGATCACCATGTCGGCGACCTCCGGACACAGCGAAGGCAGCCATCACAATCGCGGTCTGATCAACGGGCCCGACGGGCGACGAGTATCGATTCATCACACGCTCTTTGCCCATCACTTCAATCGCTCACCGGCTATTGCGAACGGCCCGGCCGAGATCCGAAACAACGTTGTGTACAACTTCGACATTGGATTTGTGCACCACAACCCGGCCTCCGGTGCATTCAACTTCGTTGGTAATTACTTCCGCTCTGGTGACGACGGGCGTTCGATTCCGTTCTACTTTGATGATGAGAACGGAAGCCCTGTATCGGGACTTTCGTACTACCTCAGCGACAACTATATTGACGTGCCGGGAGCTCAATGTGACGGCGTCGTGAGCAACCCCTGGGCCGAGTGTGATTACGATCTGTTCGCGGATGTTTCGCTCCGCGCGACGAGCGAATTTGACTTTAGCGGCGATGGGCAATACTTCGCCCCGATACGGACGCAGGCGTCGGCCGACGCCTACGATCTGGTTCTCGATAATGCGGGCGCCTTCCCGCGCGACAACGTGACCTTGACCGCGATCTCACAGGTCCGCGATCGCGACGGTACTTGGGGCGCGTACATTCCCAGCAATTTGATGCTTGGGCTGGCGTCGGGCGTCCCACCTGAGGATAGTGACGACGACGGAATACCGGATGCTTGGGAGGATTCGGCTGGCCTCGACGCGGCGGATCCGAGCGACAACCTCACGATGATGCCGTCGGGCTACTCGGCCATCGAGCAGTACATTAACGAGCTTGCCGACGAGTTCACCTCGACACTCTAGCGGTGCTTGGCGCGACCGAAGTCGAAGTCAGTTGACGCTCGGATTCACGACTCTGGTACGAGATGGGCCGGAGCCGGAGCTGATCCGGACGGATCCTAACTACCGGTAATTATAGGCAGAAAGCAATGCCGAAAACCAGTAGCCTACACTTGACTACGTTGGCCTACAGACGGATAAGCGCAAGCTGAATACTGACTCAATCAGGGCCGGCGCAAGGCTCGAACAACCTCATGATGAAGCTCGTTTATTCCCTTGGTGCCGTGGTCGCAGCGGGCTCCGTTTCTCTCATTCCGATAGGCGGCGAAGCGCACGCAGTGACCGACGAATCCGCCGACAGTGTCGATATGAGCGCTCTGTCCCCAGCCAAGCCGTCTCGGGAGTTGCGCCTGTTGTTTATCCACCATTCGGTGGGGGGGCAACTGTTCTCGAATCCTGGTGAGCGGAAAGACGTCGCCGACAGCATTCACCTATCCCACGAGAATGGTGGCGGTCTTCGTCAGTCTCTCGAGGAGTTCGGCTACGAGGTGCACGAGGCTTCGTACGGGAGTCGCATCGGTCAGGATACGGATCTGTTCGACTGGTTGCCGAAGTTTCGGAACGATATGGCGCTGATCCTGTCAACGGATGAAAACGACAGGCCCTACGGTGACGCTCGTAAGAACGACATCGTGATGTTTAAGTCTTGTTACCCGAATAACAAGTTCACATCGGAGGGCGATGGACCCGGGGATCCCGCGGGCCCCGAGCTCACGCTCGTGAATGCACAGGCATCGCTCCTGGCGCTGCTCGCTGAGACACGGAAGCACCCGGACCGCTTGTTTGTGTATTTAACAGCGCCACCGAATGCGGGGAAATTCGATTCCGAACCGTTGGTCAAGTGGCTCGCCAAGAAGCTTCTGCGCAAGCCGAGCACCGCGGAGGTACACGCTAAACGAGCCAGGCTCGCGCGACAGTTCAACAACTGGGTGAAGTCACCGACCGGTTGGCTAAAGGGCTACGAGTTGAAGAATGTCGCCGTATTCGATTACTACGACATTCTCACCAACCACGGGGAGACCGATTTGTCCGCCTTTCCCAGCGGTGACGGTGCCGACAGCCACCCGAATCGCGAAGGCCAGCAACGCGCGGCGGCCGACATAGGGCCTTTCGTGAACCGCGCGGTTCGTCGGTCAGGGCTCAGCGAGTGAGCGCCGCTCGATACGAGATATTCCAAGCCAGGACCGTCGGTGACCGAAACTCCGCCTTCGATCTTTGGAAAGAGGATATGAGCGACCCGCGCATCGCGGTGGCGGCGGAGCGTCGCATGACTTGGTTGTACGATGAGGCGCCGGACGGCTCTCCCCTTACGTTCCTGGTTCGCGATACGGATAGTGGGCACGTGATTGGCTGTGCCTCCGCCATGCCTCGCACGGTCAGTGTGGGCGACCGAGAGCTAACAGCCGGGGTACTGGCGGACTTTGCAGTGAGCCGGTCAAGTCGCGTGGCGGGGCCGGCAGTCAAGCTGCAGCGTGCACTCGCCAAGCAGAGCATTCATTCGGGTATCGAGTTTCTCTACGGCTACCCAAACAAGAAAGCGCTGCCCATCTTCAAGCGACTTGGCTTTCGAGTGACGGGAAAGGTCGCGATGTGGGTCAAGCCACTCAGGAGCCGCGAAAAGCTCGAACCGCACCTCGGTCGCCTTGCTCCGGCGGGAGCGTGGCTGTTGGACTGCGCCCTTGCGATCGTTGATCGCGGACACAGTACTGCGCGAACCCGGGGCATACACGACGGATTCGTTGAACGCTTTGACGAGCGATTCGACAAGCTCTGGCAAAATACTTCAAGCCGCGAAGAGACGGTTCGGCCCCGGCGAAACGCAGCTTTCTTGAACTGGCGATACGTCGGTCACGCAACGGAACGCTACAGCATCTTTACAATTCGCCGGGGCAGCGAATTGCTCGCCTACGCAGTGTCCCGGCAGAGTGGGAACAAGGCGTTCATCGTCGATGCGTACTGGCCCGAGGGAAAGCCGGAACTGTTTGATGCCCTACTTCTCCGGTTGTCGAATGCGCTGCGCCAACGCGATTACGTCTCCATTTGCCTGATCTTTATGGGCTACGAGGGATTGAGCGCGCGCCTCCGCCGATTGCGATTCTTTGAGCGGAGTCTCGACCGCTCCTTGGTGGTTTACGTCGACAAGTCGCAGCCAGCCGCGCTCCGGGAGCTCTCCCACGAGCTGTCTCGGTGGGCGCTCTTCGACGGCGAACTCGACATCTGAGACGTCACATGAAAAACGTCGCAATGATTGTGAACAGTCTCGAAGTCGGTGGCCTCGAAAAGGTGGTGCTGAGCCTTCTCAACCATCTGGAGCAAGAGGCATTCTGCCCACATCTGATTTGCCTGGACGGCGAGGGGGCCCTCTTCGGCGACCACCACCTGCCGCCGGAGCGCTGCTTAGTGATCAAGAAACAGGTCCGGCAATTCGGCCCGGTCGCCATCGATTTTCGTGCGATCGCGGAGATACGTCGCTTTGTGAAGGAGCGAAACATCGAACTTTTGCACGCGCACAATCGGGCGCCGCTAATTTACGCGGGCATTGCTGCTCGCCTTGCGCCGCGCCGCCCCGCCTTGGTGTATTCGGAACACAACCAAATCTACAGCGCATCGGCCAGCGACAAGAAGACGCTCCGCTATTACCTGAGGCTCGCGGATCATATTGTCGCCGTCTCCGGAGACCTGCTGGAGACGCTTCGCCGTGACGCCCCCGTCCCGCGTCCCATCAGCGTGATTCACAACGGCATCGATGGCGAACGTTTTGCGGCCGCCGACGGTTCCGAATTGAGGCGGGAACTAGGGATAGCGGCCGACGAGTTCGTAATCGGCACTGGAGTGGTCATCTCCGAACAGAAGGGCATCCCCTATCTGCTGGAGGCCGCCAAAACCGTTCTTGAGAAGGAGAGCCGCGCGCGTTTTGTGATCGCCGGGGACGGCCCTCTACGCGAAGCACTTGAGAGACAGGCTGCGGGGCTCGGCTTTGGCGAGCGACTGCTCTTCCTCGGCCATCGCTCGGACATGCCTCGTGTCATCTCCATGTTCGACCTTTACGTATTGCCTTCTCTTTGGGAGGGTTTGCCGTTGGCGCTGCTGGAGGCCCTGGCGATGGGTAAACCCGTGGTTTGCACACGCGTGGGTGGCAATCCCGAAGTCATCGTTGACGGCGAGAATGGGTGGGTGGTACCGCCGAAGGACTCGAACGCGCTCTCTCAAGCAATGCTTCGGGTCCTTCGGGACCCTGTCTTCGTCGCGACTGCCGGCAAAGTGAATCGTGCCCGATTCACGAGCAAGTTCAGCGTGCACGCGATGGGCAGCACTCACGAACAGCTCTACTCAAGCGTGGTGCTTTCTTCTCACTCACTCGGTGCCAGTAGGGGCACGCGGTCACTAGCGTCGACTCGCTGAGAGGCGCCCGTGGACACTGGTCCCATGTCTCGCGACGGAAAAATGCCACCGACTGTCAGCATTACGAGATTCCTGTGAAAGTTGAACAACTGACGATCGGGCGCGAAACCGCCTGCAGCGAAGCGCTGGAAATGTTGATAGCGAAGCGCGATGCTGGCGTGTTCGGGCGTCCACAGAACTTGTACTTCGGATTGGAAGGTACCCGCGGACTCAACCCAGTAACCAGCTCTCGGCCCTACCTGATGGTGGGCGACGCGCTGGGTGGCCGACAAACTGAGGTTCTGCTGCCGCCAAAGAGGAATACCACCGTTCAAACTCATCGAATCAATCTGCGATACCTGGGAGAGAATCAGATTGATGCCCACGGATCGCTCGACCAACAGTTCGGCGCTGTTCCCGTCGCTGTGGTAGCGAAGCGCCGCTCCGCCGACAGGGAAGAACGCGCTACTGCCCTCAAAGTCAAAGGCCGATGTTATCCCGAGCCGCTCCTCGATAGACCAGACAATGGTGAGATCCCGCCGATGCCGCGCGGTGGTACTGCCGAGAAAGTGATTTTCCGCGGCGGTCGAAACGGCGCCTACGCGATGCGCATTGGAATGAAAATGATTCCCGCGGGTCAGGAAGGCGTAGGAGTCTCGCTCCCGGAGGTGTTCGATACCGAGTTCGGCGAAAGTCTGATATCGAAACGCTGGCTCGACGTCGACGTCGATGGGCCAGGCAAGACCGGAGCCCATCGACTGCAGGCCACGCCATCGACCGGAAAAGTCGCGGGTCCAAGACTCCGCCGCGTTGAGCTGTACGTACACGTCCTCGCTCTGGTTCTCGACGCCCGGTGTGCCGAATCCATTGAGGGTATGCTGCGCGAGCGTGGAGCTGCTCGCTTGAAGGTGCAGTTCGAGCCGGTCCGACTCGCTCACGTCGAAAATACCGTCGGCGCTCAGTTGGTCGGCGACCGTGTTCGCGCCGTCCATGTCCAGATAATAGACATAGGGACGTTGGTAGCTCAGCAAGTACCGAGAGCGGGGTCGGTCGTGAAAGAGCAACAGCGCGGGCGCGGCGGTGAATACCTGCGTCTTCGCCGGCTGCGGCACATCGAGCGGCGGCGAGGTCGGCGCGCCGAAGGCATTGTCTGTCGCGCCGTAGGAGAGGGTCCCGCTGATATGCACGGTGGTATCGGCCCCCGCGAGGGAGCACAGCGACAGAGTCGCGATGCCGACGCTTTTCGCGAAACCGTGCATGGGTCCAGGGCTTAGCAAGTGATGGCGCACAATGAAACCTTGCAGAGGCTCGGAATGCCGGCGCTCTCTCCAGAACTACACCCGGGGGCCTACGCAGAATTATTTCGCGTTGGTCGGCGGATTCGCGATTCGGGTAAGCAGGTCGTGGGATTGCTTCCGGTCGGGGAGACCGTGAGCGTCGTTCCTCTCGCAATCCATTTGGCGATTGCTCTTACCCACTCGGGCGTGCGACCGATCAATGTGTTGGATGCGAACACGACGAACCCTGCCCTGAGCACACTGCTTGAAGTTCGTGACGGAGCGGTTCCGCGACTCGTGCAGACCCCCATCGCCGAAGACGTGAGTGTGACCACGTTGGCGGGCCCACCGTCACCGGTACCGATGAACTCGGAGCTGCAGAAAAACATCGCGCTTGGGCGTAAAAGTTGTGCCCACATCCTGATGGATTTGACCGGCTTTTACCGGCTCGGGCATGGCGAGGGAGCCGCGGAATGGGTCGATGCGATCTTGATCGTAGCTCGGGCGAACGACAGTCGAGAGGAAGAGCTCCTTCGAATCCATTCCCTCGTGCCGCCTGAGCAGAACCTTGGCGTTCTCCTTACCGGCTGAGCGTCTCCTGTCAGTTCACTTCTCCAAACGATCGAACCGCCCCTATGCTTCAACGACTGCGCGATAAATATTTCGAAACCTGGCTTCCTGGCTACGCGAGACACGTAGCGCGCGCTTCGCTGCAGGAGCGCGCGTCGGGCACACGCCATTTGCTCTTTTGCTTCTGCGACCACTTTGAGCCCCTGTGGGGCGGCGCAGACAAAGGGCTGGGGCTCGCGCGGGTCGACAAATGGCTGAGTGACTACCCGAAAATGATTGACGGCTTCGTCGATGCCGACGGCAAGAAGCCTCAACACTCGTTCTTCTTTCCCGGAGAGGAGTACCGACCTGAATTTTTTGATCGGATCGACCAACTGGTGCGGCAAGGCTGTGGAGAGGTCGAATTGCACATGCACCACGACGACGCCACCGAAGCGTCCATGCGTGCCGAGCTGGAGCAATATCTCAAGACCTACGCTGAGCGTGGTCATTTTAGCCGCGCGCCGGACGGTCGACCGCGCTACGCGTTCATTCACGGTAACTGGGCACTCGCGAATGGTCGACCAGATGGGACTCGATGCGGAATCGATCGGGAGTTGCCGCTTCTGTTCTCCACCGGTTGCTACGCCGATTTTACATTTCCTTCGTGCCCTGATGTTAGTCAGCCGAATCTCGTCAACCAAATCTATTGGCCGACAGGCGATATGGGCCGCCGTCGCGCCTACGAAAATGGCACTCGCGCTCGCGTAGGCGAAAGCTACCGCGATCGCATGCTGATGATTCAAGGGCCGCTCGGCTTCGCCAAACGCCCGGGCCGCATGAGCCTCCGCATCGAGAATGGCGCGGTGACTGCTGATGACCCGGCCACCGCGTCGCGAGTCCACAGCTGGGCGGGGCAAAACATCGTCGTCGATGGCCGCCCGGACTGGGTTTTCGTCAAGGTCTACACCCACGGCGCGCCTGACAAACAGGCAGCATCGCTCTTGTCTGACCACGGGCGTAGCATGCACCGCGCGCTTCGTGAGCATTACAACGACGGCCGCAGCTGGAAGCTCCACTACGTCACCGCTCGCGAGATGTACAACGTCGCCAAGGCTGCACTGGCGGGAAAATCCGGTGACCCGAATGACTACCGAGACTTCGAACTTTCGCCGCCGCCAATTCTCAGCGGGCTTTCTGGCTAAGATGCCTGGACGCAATCGGGCAAGACAACGGGCGACGCGGGCAGCTCTGCTGGCCTCACTGTCGTGGGTCTTGGGCGTGTGGGGTTGTGCCCCCGCTCACGCATCCATGTCGTCGGTCCGAATCTTCGACGACGAGACACGGGTGCTTCAAGACCAAGTGGTGGACAGCGGCGAGCTGCCGTCCACGCTCCGCCTGGAAGCCTTGCGCGATGAGGTAGTTGCGTTTCAGGTTGTGGTGAGCGCCTCGGAGGGATCGCTCAACGGAGTGGAAGTTGAGTTGAATGACTTCGTATCGCCCTTGGCCGGCTCGCCATCTATCGAGTCTGAACGCTTCGTTGAACACTATGTAACGGTAGACGAACGTTCCCACAGCCGGCATCAGGGAGAATCACTGGCTTGGTTCGTTGGTGCGCGCCCGGATGGGCCGGAGTACTTGGGGCCGACGCCGGACGCGCTGATCCCGATCCAGAATGCACCGCCCTGGGCTCCTTATCCACTTCGCGTGGAGTCAGAGCATAACGGCGCTGTTTGGGTCGATTTACGAGTGCCTGGCGATGCCGGGCGGGGCGTCCATCACAGCACGCTTCGCATCTACAATCGCCACTCACCGTTCACGCCGCACGAGCGGGAACTCCTGGCGACTGTGCCGATCGAAGTGGTCGTAGGGGGGGCGCGGCTTCCTTACCGAGCGGTGAGTTTTTTCGCGTACTACGGCACACAAGAGTTGAAGAGCCGGTTTGGAACGACAGATTTCACCCAGCCGAACGCAATCGAACAGCAATTGTGGCAACTGCTGCACGCGCATCACGTGGACGCGATGGCGTATCTCGTCTCGCACCAGGACGCCTCGCGAATCCGCTCGGCGCTGGACGGGAGCTGGTTTCGGCCATCTGCCGGCTATCACGGCCCGGGCATTGGTGTGCCGCCGGCGGTGGTGTCTGTAGGGACCTATTCGGCGTTCAAGGGGCCGACACCGAAGAAGCTAGAGCGACTGCGCAAGCTGTTGCGTGCGATACCTGACGGCATCGAAGACGTATTTCTCTACGCGTCGAGTGAGGACTGCGAAAATCCGAACGGCCCCGCGTGGGAAAAATTGCTGGAAGACCGACCGGAGTTTTCTCGAGTCGTGGTCGGACAGGCGTGTCATGAGGATCCCAGCGGTCAGAACGTAGGTCTGGTTCTTGTTCCCGCGTCTCAGTTCGACGTCGCCACCGCCCACGCCGCCCGCGAGGCGAACAAGGCGGTGTGGATATACAACGGTCGCTTGCCGCGCACGGCTCCCATGATGCTCGATTCGCCGCTGCGAGGCTGGATCGCCAACGCTTGGATCTCGGCTTCCTACGATGTCGGGCGGTGGTTTCTTTGGGAATCGACTTTCTGGAACGACGACAACCGCGGGGGTCAAGGGGTGACCGATCCCTTCGTGAGCGCAGAAACCTTTCACAACGCTGATGGCGATAGTTGTCTCTACGATGGCCTCCTGCTCTACCCGGGCCAGCAACGGGGCGTGGTGCCCGAGTCCCGTCATCGCAGCGATCAGGGTCAGGTGATCCGGGGACGCGACGTTGGTTTTCCCGGCGTCTTGCCATCCATGCGGCTCAAAGCATTGCGTCGAGGAATTCAGGATGCAGCGCTGTTCCTTTTGGCTCGACAGGTGAACGCGTCCGCAGCTGACCGCGTTGTCCACAAACAGATCCCGCGCGCCCTCAGCGAAACGAATAGGAATGCACCGGCGCCGTGGCTGGCGGAGCATTTCGGACCGGCCCGCGCGAAGCTGCGAGCCATCATCGGGTATGGGGAAACGCCTGTGGTTGAGCGCGAGCAGCATGGGCGGTGGCTAACCGATGCCCGGGCAGCTCGGTTTCTCCCCAGCGCCCCGTCCGGTGGTCCCCCGCGGCAGCGTACATCTGTCGTAGTCGGGTGCGTGCTGGCTCTGCTAGCCCTACTGGGTGCATTCGGACTGGCTGTCGGTGTCAGGTTCTTGCCACTCCGGAGACGCTAGGGTTCGAGCCAGCGGACCACGCCCTGCGTATTGGCTTTCAATGGGCCGCCGGGAGTCACAGTAATGCGGATCTCGCTGCCGGAAATCGTATGAGTCACCGCAACCTTCGTTGGCATATTCACCCATGTGTGAACCCGTTTACTCTGTTTCGGTAGGCTGTATTGAAAGGCCGTTGTCGGCGAAGCACCGAGAGGCGCCGTAGAAAAAAGCACCACGTCGTTTTCCAGCCTCGCGCCCTGCATGGTTTCGCCGGCGCTCACATTACGTGCTTGTAGCTTCGGCGCGGGACCGAGCCCCACCCGGATCACGTTCAAGAACCGTCCGCTCGGGGAGGTCGTCGAGATACGCCAAGATCGACTCTTCAGGTCGTCGTTGGTTTCTACCTGAGGCGAATCTCCGGCCAGGACTGAGAGACTCAACCCGCCCTTCTCGTGGCGGGACTGGAACAGCTTGTTTCGCAGGGCGGGGCGGGTCGCGGTGTGAAGGCGCCAGTCAAAGGGGGTGGCCGGGTCCGCTGCTTTCACGCGATCATAGAGCACCAGCGTGTCCGGCTTCAGAAACACAAACTCCCGGATATACTCCGATAGCAATAGGCTACTCTGCCCCCGCGGTGCTTTGCGGCGCAGGGCCGGAGCGCCGTCGACCTGAGCATAGCTGTACTCGTCGGTGTCGCTCAGCTGCAGTATGCCGCGGCCCTTTTCAAGTTTTCGTCCGAAGCGGCGCTCGGCGTGGTCCACGTTGACACCGTTGTGCGCGCCTGGCTGCCACAGCAATCCCGAACGACTGAAGGTGGCGGAATCGATGGCTTGCCACCCCCCTTTGAATAGGGTGAAGGAGCCGGTCTCGAAATGCGCGTGTCCCATTTCCGTGCGCGGCAGGCCGCTAATCGTGAGTGCGGTGGCGTTCTGGTGCCATCCGCTACGGATGCCTAGCCATTGAGAACCTTTGGCCAAGTAGAAGAGTTTCAGCGATTCCGGCTTCCGAGTTGGATCCTTCACCGAATAAATCAGATCCTGGTAGAGCAGATGCCGAAGGGCTGGTGAGCCGGTGTCGTAACTCGGCACGACGCGGCGCAGATACCACTGTCCGAGCTGTCGCGCAGCCTTGTCTGCCAGCCAATAGGTCGCGATTTGTACGTAGTCTCGGTCGAGAGGTGTAGCCGGCAACAGACTGTGCCGGGCCAAATCGCCTGCCGGGTGCAGAGACCGACGATCGGGCTGGAGCTGATACACGGCGTAGTAGATCGACTCGGCGAAATAGCGTTCCGAGGCGATATGATTCTTGCCACCGGCTGCTGCGATGAGCGCGAGCGTCGCAAAGAGGCGTTGCTTTGACCGCTGACCGTAGTTTGCACCCTCTGGCCAGTCGCCGCCCGCGCCCTCGGTCCGCAAATAATCGAGCACACCCCCGGGCTTTTTCAGCTGCTTGTGCAGCTTTCGGATGAAGGCATCGCCGCGGGAGTCGCCGGCTGCGCGGAGGGCGTACCCCGCGAGCGCTGTGCCCTCCAAGTATGCCATGTGGTAGTTGTGCACGGGGGTATTGAGGGCCCACTGGATGCGGCGGTCCTGCCACATACGAGTCGTCCATTCCGCCAGGTAGTTCGCCAAAGAAGCCTTTTGTTCGGCTGACAACGCGTCCGCGCAATAGTTCAGAACCTGCGCGACTGGGCGCATGGCATCCCCATAGTAGAGGTATCGATCGCGCTCGACTTTATCGGTGTCCATTCCGTGTTTCGCCCAGGCGTAGGCGCTCTTTGCGTACTGCTTGTCACCGGTGAGCAAATATACAAACGCGATGTTGCCGGCGCCGCTGCGGCGGCTTCCGACGTTTCGGTGAGTTTGGGCGACGTTCCGCTCAAGCGCCTTCCACTGGGGGGAGCCTTGAGCGGCTTCCTGTCGGAGCTCTTCGAAGCGTACTTTAGTGACGAAGAGGTAGGCGGCGGCCTCGCGAGTATCGTCGACCTGTAACCCTACTTGGGGACCATCCGCGAATTGCCTCGCAGAGAGTGACGCGGGAGGGGCGGGTTGCCCCTGAGCGCCCCGTGTCTGCGGTGGTGCGCCGCCGGCCGAGCTGCGAGCGCACCCGAGCGCGACTGAAATCAAGCATCCGAGTGCTAGGCAAGAGAGTGAGCTGAGGCGTTGCATCGGTCAACCTCGCCGCGCAAAGGCGCGTTGCTCTCTCGCGAGCGTACGAGCGTACTTTGCTTCAACGATGAGTTTCGCTCCGCGAGGGCCGAGACGGCCCTCAGACAGATTCTGAAACTGCTTGAGCGCTCGTTGGTACAGGTTCCTTAGCACCAACAAATCGAGCAAGATCTGCTCGTTTGGCGTGGATTGTCCTGAGAAATACCCTTCCAGGAAAGGACTTTCGAGAGAAACTGCGCGACTGCGATTAAAGCGTGGATAGGTCGGGTAGGGATTGAGTGTTTTGAGCGTGACCAGAAAGTAGGCGAGGTCGTGGAATACAATTTCGGAGAATTTACGCTGCAGATCAAAGACGTAGAGCTTCCCGTCGGCGAAGGCCATGTTCTGGGGCCCGTAGTCGCCGTGAACGAGTGCGTTCGGCACGCGTAGATCGCCGTGACGACTAATAGCCGCCACAAAAAACTTCCGGAGCTGCTCTGTCGAGCGGCTGAGCAAACCATGCTCGTTGAGGCGAACCGCGAGTTCCTCAAAACGCGGGAGGAAGGTCGATTCCGCAAGCGTACAGGAATCGGGGTCGCGCGTTGTGTCGTGCAGCAAGCGAAGCCAGCGACCCGCCAGGCTGATTCGACGACGGAGTTCCGCCTGTTGCTCGAAGGACGCCCCGAATTCGCAGGCCTTCATCATCCACGGAGAAAAGCGGGTTGACTCGACGAACTCGGAGACCAGCGCGTCGGTTTCCTCATAGAAATCCAACGGGCGGACCAGGCCAAGCCCATCGGGTTCAGAGGGAGCATCCCGCCAAATCTGCCTCATGTTGAAGAACTCGGTCTGACCCTCATTGTTTTCCGGGAACACCGGCGCGAACTTGACGACTACTTGCTCCGTACGGTCCCCGAACTTGAGGTCGAACAGGTAGAGCGGGTAGGTCGAGCGTTCTTGAAATGGCCGTTGTGTGATTTCAGGCTCAGTGCCTCGAGCGTGCGCGAAGTAGGAATGCGCACGACGCCGTAGGAGCTCCTGGGTTCGTTCGATATCGACGTTCATGACTGGCCACCGCCGCCATGTGACTCTGTGAGAGCCCGAAGAGAGCGATCGAAATAGCGCTGGATCAGCGGGAATAGCGCAATGTTCCGAAATTTTCGGCGATAACGATCCGAGCGGATCCCGGCATAGAAGGCCGCGATTTCCGTCATGACACAGAGTTGATGAAAGTGAAGTTCGGTGGGGTCGGGGATCGGCGACAGTGCTCGGAGAAACTCTTGCTGCAGTCGCGAAACGCGTCGGCGCGAGTGGTGCGGGAATACCTTGAGCCAGTTGAGTCCGACCCAGAGCCTCGCCACGTCTAATGTCGGGAGTCCCGTACCAATACCAACAAAATCTAACGCTCGAATTTCTCCACTCGGACCGAGCAGGAAGTTCCATAGTTTGGCGTCCACATTAGCGGGGACCAGTGTTGTTGCGCGGCCTTCGAGCTTTGCACGGGAATCGTCCAGCGCCTCGCGGACGCGCTCTGCGGTCCGGGCGGTGACCATTTTCGAGGCGAGTGCTGTTTGTAGGTCGCGCCTGGCGGTCGAGTGCATTCGACTCAGGTCGTAGGGCTCCCCGGCCGACGGCGGTTCTCCGCGCTGAAAAATCTGGAGCCAGACGGCGAGTCGGTGAGCCACGCGAACCCCGTCTCGCATCTTGCCAGCGCTCGCGCCGCGGCGAACTGCCGCTCGGAAGAAGCTCGACAAGTCCGTGCCAACGAATTCTTCGCTGACGAATCCGTGCAGTTCTCGAACGTAAGCAACTGGATGTACCACTCCGAGCCCCGGTGCGTCGTCGAACAATTTCCCGAGCGCGGTCAAGGTATCGTGCTCAACTTTCGCGATCGCGTATTCCGCCTCGCGTTTGTAGATCTTGAAATAGTAGGCGACTCTTTTGTTCGCGACGCGGAAACGGTACACAGATGTTTTTGGTCGGTCGTGCCACAACTCTGCCGCCAATAGGCGTGTATCGCCTGCGAAATAGGCGCCGGGCCCGCCGCAGATCGCCGGCCAGAAGCATTGGAAATTACTGTCCATTTTTTGGTTCCGGCGAGCTTGCTAACTGAAACGTGGTGGCGGGCATAGGGTGCGTTCCGACCACCCGATGAGGGGGCTGCCGTCGAGTCCGGTCACGCGGATTTCCCGGTCGATATCGTGCTAGGGCACTGCTTCGAAGACGGACTGAACGATGGAAATTGCGCAAAAGAACCGGCTGCGTCAAGCGGTGCGTCGAGCACTGTTCGGACTCTTGCCCAGTTGGGCACTGACCGAACGAGTCGAAAATGCTGACCGTGCAGTCTTCCTTACCTTTGATGACGGGCCGCATCCCGAGCACACGCCGAAGCTGCTTGATGAACTCGCCCGCTACGGTGCTAAGGCGACGTTTTTTGCCGTGGGCGGTCGCATCGCGGAGCATCCGGAGATCGCTCGGCGCATTGTTGCGGAGGGTCATACACTTGGGCACCATTCTTACCACCATACGGACCCGAGCCACACGACGGCGGCCCAGCTCGCCGAAGAGATCGAAAAAACTCTGGCTCTGGCAAAAGAGCACGGGCTCGGTGTTCTTCGCTTCTTCCGCCCGCCCCACGGAAAATTGACAGCTGGAAAACTTGGGCGCCTGATGCGTTCGCGGCAGAGCACGGTGCTGTGGAACGTCGATACCAAGGACTACAGTTGTGACCACGAGTGGGAGATCATCGCATGGCTGGAGCGGAACCCGCTTCGTCCGGGGGACATTGCGTTGATGCACGACAATCACGCTGTCGCTCCTCGTGCGATCGGAGCCGTGTTGGAGCAGCTGCAAAGTTCGGGACTCGAAGCAAAAGCACTCACGATTGATCACCTCTAAGTCTGGACGCGCCGGGCGTCAGTTCTGCGCCTGTCGGAACGCGCGAAAGGTAATGCCGATGCCTGAATCGGTGGAAATCAGCTGTCTCCAACCGATGGCCTTGAGTCGACCGTTGTCGAAACGGTTCCCGCCCCACATGGTTGCGCTCTTGTAAGGAGTGAATATGTTGGGAAGCTGGCCCTTCGAGTAATTGTGGTACTTTTGCACCATTGATGAGCCGAGCCGCAGCGCGAAGTACGGAACCCGGATGCTAGGGCGCTTCTCGACTTCCTTTTCGTAGCGTTTGAAATACTCGCGACAGGTCGGCATGTGATCGTCGACCACGTTGTAAACTTGCCCGAGCGCTGCTTCGCTTGAGCCGGCAACCGCGATAGCATCTGCACAGTTGTCGACGTAGGTGAGCGGCAGCAGATTGTTCCCGCCAAGTAGAACAAATAGCCCGGGCAGTTGCACCCCGACTCGGGCGGAGAGGCGCGAACCTTGGGAGCCGTAAATTACACCCGGGCGCAGTACCACCAGCGGGTAGTCGGACCTTTCCTTGTACTCCCAAAACAATTTTTCCTGGCGCAGCTTGGTTTGCGAGTACAGATCTCGAAGCTTGGGAGACGCTTCGAGCGGTGTGTGCTCATCGACGACGGTGCCCCGAGGCAAGTTGGCCACTCCGTAGACGCTGAAGGAGCTGATCAGCACGACCTTAGGCGGGGTCTGCTGCTCGGTGACCGCTTCGAGAAGATTTCGCGAGGTGACGACCGTGTTCAAGTACATGTCGGCGGCCGCTCCGCTGAGAGATGCGGCGAGGTGATAGATCGCGCTCGCGCCATCGATGGCGGTTCTTGCATCGTCGACCCGGGCCAAACTACCGACAAGAACGCGCGGGTTTAGCGATGGGTATTGAGCTAGCACGGCATCGAGTCGTTTGCGGTTGCTGCCGGCGCGCACAAGGCAGACCACGTCCTGCTGGCCGGCGCCAAGCAGTCTCTTCACCAGGGCTCGCCCGAGAAAGCCATTGGAGCCGGTGACCAGGGTGCTCATGCTCTCGCCTCAATCGGACCGCTCGGCAACTCTCGGGTTTGGGTCCCCTGAGGTGCCTGGGCGAACACTTCGTCGAGCATCCAAGCGATGCGCAGGATGTCTCGATGAGGGATCGGCTCTTCGGTTCCGTTGGCGATGCTCTCGTAGAACAGTCGAAGCAGGTGATTGAGGCCCGCAAAAAAGTGAAAGTCTGACTTGGCGAAGCGGCGCAAGTTCTTGGCGCCCTGTTTGGCAAATTGTGCGGCCTGTCCGAATGCGGGAACGAGACGCCCGACGGCGCTCGGTAAACTTGTCGTCTCGGCGAGCGTAACTGTGCGTGCCAGGTAGTCTGTATGGATTGTCTGTTTGGTTCCGTACACGGTGCAGGAGTGGCCGGCGGGAACGATGTGTGACGAAAAAGTTGCGTAGGCGCTCACCTTCTCGCCGTGAATGGTGACCCGCAGCTCGTCCAGCATGTCATCCCGGATATCACCGTAGCGTTTGTTCCGCCGGATGCTTCCGAAGGCGCTCATCTTTGGTTTTTCGTCCGGTAGGAACTCGACGAGTTTGTTTAGCAGGTGATCGATGTTGTTCTGAAAGAGCTTGCCAGGCAGTTGATGCACCCAGTGATTCGGATCGCTCATCAGCGCACTGCCGAATTGTCCGGCAAGGTTGTAGCCGTAGAAGCTTTCGACGTGCACGGGCTCGCCCAGTACGCCGTCTTCAATTAACTCGCGCATAGCGAGTGCGGGGGGATCAAACAAGTATGTATGACCGACCGTTAGCTTGCGGTTGGCGGCTACAGCCTGTGATACGAGGGAGCAGGAGTCCGGGTAGTTGAGGGTTAGCGGCTTTTCTACGTAAACGTGGCAGCCCGCGTCGAGCGCGCGAGTGGCGAGATGGAGGTGACTGCCCGGCGGAGTGGTGACGTGCACGACGTCAGGGTTTTCTTTCTCCAGCAGTTCGTCAAAGTCGGCATAGTGAGCGGGGATGGCGAAACGCGTGGCGATTTGCTCTGCCATCAGTGGTTCGAGATCGCAGACCGCCACTACCTCGGCGAGGTGTGGTATCTTGCGGATCTCTTCGATATGGCCATCGGCAATTTTGCCGCAACCCACGATCGCTATTCTGAGACTCATCAGTAATTCCCTTGCCTGAGTTCGCTACGCACTCGTGACGGACGCGGCGCTGCCGAGTGGGGGCACTGTTTCCGCTTCCGCCCAGTCCGGTTTCTTGAGGTACTTGCTCAGCCCGCGCGCGAACCCGATACCGTGAGAGATGTGCAGTACCGGAAAAATCGCCCAAACGAGCGGGATGGCACTCAGCCTCTCCCGGCGCCCAACGCGAATCGCCTCGGTACCGGTTAGTGCCGAATAAGCGCTGAACAACATCCATGTCGAAAGCTTGTGCGGGCTGGTGAACAACAATGTTGCGCCGCCGATTACCATCAGGAACGGCAGCGCAGGTCGTACTTTCAAGAAATGTCCGTGCTTGAGGAGCGTGCGCGCTCGCCCCTGGCCGTACTTGAAGTACTGCTTCGCGAGCGTTCGGAAGGAATCGCGAGGAAAATACTCGGCGACCAGATCACGGCTCAGATAAACCTTGCCACCAGCTTCGATAATGCGCTGATTGAGTTCGGCGTCCTCGTTGGTGATAGCATTGGGGTCGAACATTCCGACGGTTTCGAAAACCGAACGACGGAAGGCGCCGCAAAATACTGTGTCAACGAAGCCCTCGGCTTGTTCATCGCGATAGTTCGCGCCGCCGACGCCGACCGGACTGGTCAAGGCGGCGCAGAGCGCGCGCTGAAAACGAGACTGGGAGCGAGCTCGTTGCGCGCCGCCGACGTTGTCGGCGCCGGTGCGCGCCAGTACCTGAACACAGGTTTTGACGTAGTCGCTCTGATATTGGCAGTGCGCGTCGAGGCGGATGAGGAATTCCCCCGTGCTTTGCCGAATGATTTCATTCATGGCGGGAGCCTGGATCCGGGCCGGATTGTCGATCCAGCGCAGGTTTGGATACTTCTGGCCCAGCTCATCCAGGATCTCCCGGGTGCGGTCGGTGCTGCCTCCGTCGGCAACGATCACTTCCATGCGATCCATCGGATAGTCCTGTTTCATCACGCAGCTGATGCAGTGCTCGATGAATGCTTCCTCGTTGAGACAAGGAATTCCGATCGTCAAAAAGGGCGTTGGACTCATGATCGCAGGCACTGGGGGTTCGACTCGGGGAGTGTTGCGCCAGCTCACAACCCTGAACTTGTGGGAGGCTTGCTCGGGATTTGGGGCGAGGTCAACAAGGGAAAACGAGAGCGGGTATCGCGGGCCCCGGGTGAGCAAAGCATTCCGGATCGTTGTGCAATATTGCGCCTCGCGTCGCGATGTGCGTTCAGGCAGCGCGGCGCGACCCGCAAGAAAGACTTTAGAAATCTGCGCGAGCGGTGCTACATCGCGCGGGCTGGCGCAGAAAAAGTGGATCCAACGTGTGCGGAATTGCCGGAATCTTTAACCGTAAAGAGCGACCTCGCCCGGATGTAGAGACGCTCACCCGCATGGCCGCATCCCTGCATCACCGGGGACCGGATGAGTTTGGCGTATATCGTGATGAAGCCCTGGGTTTGGCGCACGCTCGGCTGTCGATCATTGATGTTGCAAGTGGCCAGCAGCCACTCACTACAGTCCGGGAAACCACATATATCGCCTTCAATGGCGAAATTTTCAATTACATCGAGTTGCGCGCGCAGCTTTCGTCGCTCGGCGCTCGCTTTCGTACGGAGAGCGACACGGAGGTCATCGTCGCCGCCTACGAGCAATGGGGGGAAGACGCTTTTGCGCGCTTCAACGGCCAATTTGCCATCGCGCTTTGGGATACCGCCAAGAAAAAGTTGCTGCTAGCACGGGATTGGGCTGGGATTCGCCCGCTTTACCTCGCCGAACACGACGGGCGCGTTTATTTTGCGAGTGAGGTAAAAGCGATCTTCTCGGCCAACCTGGAGCTCCCCCGTTCCCTCGATCCAGCGGGGATATCCCAGACCTTCTGTTTTTGGAGCATCGTTCCCCCGACGTCAGTGTTCAGCGGGATCCGTGAGCTCGAACCGGGACATCTCAGAATCTATGAGGGGGGCGAGGTGTCGGATCGCGCCTTTTTCGAGCACGAGTTTCCGATTGACCCATCGATGGGATTTTCCGGCAGCGTGGAGGATGCGGCCGATGCGGTTCGCGAGACGCTGAAAGAGGCGACGCGACTTCGTATGTTGCGCGCCGATGTGCCGGTCGGAAGCTATCTATCCGGTGGGCTCGATAGCTCGCTCGCGGCATCGTTCGGTCTCGAAGCGAAGGGGGCAAGCTTTCAAACGTTTTCGTTGCGCTTCGAAGACGCGGAATACGACGAAACCGGCTTTCAGCGCGAAATGGTCTCGCGCCTAGGTACCGAGCACAGCGAGATAGTTGTCTCCCGGGACGACATCGCCGAAGTTTTTTCGGATGTGATCTGGTTTGCCGAGCGCCCGCTTCTTCGAACAGCGCCGGCGCCGCTCTTCTTGCTGTCGCGGCTCGTGCGCGAGAAGGGCATCAAGGTTGTCCTGACGGGGGAGGGCGCGGACGAAGTATTTGCCGGCTACGACCTGTTTCGGGAAGCAAAGGTGCGGCGGTTTTGGGCGCGCCAGCCGAACAGCGAACTGCGCCCCCAGCTGCTCGACCGCCTGTATCCTTATTTGGCTCGTTCCCCCGTGAAACAGCGCGCGCTGTCGCGGCGTTTCTTTGGGCGGGATCTCGAAAAATCCCTCTCGCCCGGGTTTTCCCACGGCATGCGCTGGAGCGGAGCAAAGGCTCTGCAGCGAATGTTCACCGGCGATCTCAAGCAGTCGCTGAGGGCTTTCGATCCGGAGGCCGAGCTGCTGGACCGCTTGCCCGAAAAGTTCAGCTCCTGGGATGTGCTTGCGCAGGACCAATACCTTGAGATGCGCACATTGCTCGCGGGCTACCTTCTGAGCTCCCAGGGAGACCGCATGCTGATGGGCAACTCCGTCGAAGGTCGCTTTCCGTTCTTGGACGTGAATGTGCTGCGGCTCGCCCATTCCTTGCCGGCTCATTACAAGCTGCGCGTGCTCGACGAGAAACACGTGTTGAAGCGAGCGTCCGAGGGGCTTGTGCCGGCATCGATTCTGAAGCGGAAGAAACAACCCTATCGCGCCCCGGATGCGCTGGCATTCGTCGGCAAGAGCCAGGGGTTCATTGACGAATTGCTCGCTC
The DNA here is from genome assembly GCA_013214025.1 of Polyangiaceae bacterium. GTDB lineage: Bacteria > Myxococcota_A > Polyangia > Polyangiales > Polyangiaceae > JABSRN01. The sequence goes on along the minus strand of JABSRN010000060.1, from coordinate 50,392 downwards.
CGGCGGCGGTGAAGGACGCCGGCATATTCGAGCCTCGGGCAATCGAGGTGCTTTGGACCAAGTGCAAGAAACGCGCGGCGGACGGCCAGTTTTCCAACGTCGACAATATGGGCCTGGTGGGAGCGATTTCCACGCAGATCCTGCACAACCAGTTCATCGCCCGAGCGCCAGACCCTCGGCACACGATCACCCTCACCACGCTGATCGATCGTTGTGCCTAGGGAGCCCGGCGCCGCGGGCAGTTTCGGGCAGGCAGCGAGAACGACGCCGAGTCAGGTCGAGCGCGACGCCCGCCAGCTGTCGTCGCGCTGGCTCTGGCTAGTCTTGCTCTTAATCGTTGAATACATCGCACTCGCGCTGAGTTTTGATGGGGGTCAGATCCCGAAAGATCTCGGTTGGCGGTCACTGCTGCGCGGCACGGGCGCCCTGGTTCCCGTGTTCGTGGCCGTACTGACAGGTGGCGTGCTGCTTGCGGGGGAAAAAGCGCAGAGCGAGTTTCGGGAGATTGGGGCGGCGCCAATCGGTCCGCTAAGTTGGCACTGGGCTCTTTTTCACACGGTGTCGTTTGCCGCGCTGTTCTACTTCAGCGCGCAGATTTTTCAGCCCAGATTTGGCGAGCAAGCGCCGGCGCTTTTGGTCACGGTGTGGATTCTTTGCGTGGGTGTCAGCGGGCTCAGCTGGTTCCGCCTCGTCACGGGCACCTTGTGGGCGTGCTCTGCGCGGCTGGTCGGCAACATCTTGCTGAGCGGGAGTGTTCTCGGACTGCTCGCATGGGGCACCGGCTTCGGCTCCCGGAGTCTCTGGCCCTGGCTCGCGAGCGAGACCCTCCGGCTGAGCTCCAGCGTCCTGTCGATTTTCAGTCGAGAGGTGGCGGTCGATGCGGACACCGCAATGCTGACTCTCGGAAGTTTTCGTGTAGAAATCAGTCCAGAGTGCTCCGGCGCCGAAGGGGTGGGTCTCGTTCTGGTATTTCTGTGTGGCTACCTGTACCGCTATCGGGACGATCTGCGCTTCCCGGCGGTACTGTGGCTCTTGCCCGTAGCGATTGTCGCTACCTGGCTATCCAATAGCGCGCGCATTATCGCGCTGATGTACTTGGGCGAGCATGTTTCCCGGGACATGGCGCTTGGCGGATTTCACTCGAAGGCCGGATGGTTGTTGTTTTGCCTGATTGCGCTCGGCGTTGTGGCGCTCAGTCGACAGTCCTCGTTTTTCGCGCGGTCGACGCCGTCGAAAAATGTGGAAAACGCAACCGCACCTTACTTGGTGCCCCTGTTTGCAGTGCTAGTGACCGCGCAGGTGACGGGACTTTTCAGTACAGGCTTCGATGCGCTCTATCCGCTGCGTGTGGGCGCGGCGCTCGCCGCGCTGTGGGTTTACCGCAAGCATCTGCGCGTGGAGCTGTCGACACCGTCCGTCGTGTCAATAGTCGTTGGCGCTCTGGTATTTGCATTGTGGTTGTGGCTGGTGCCGCGGGATGCCGAGGGGGGGCGCTACTTGGAAGAACAGTTGAGCGCTATGAGTCGACCTGGCCGAGCCGGTTGGATTCTCGCGCGAGTGGTGGGCGCGGTTCTCACGGTACCGCTCATTGAGGAACTCGCGTTTCGCGGATACCTCGGGCGTCGCTTGATGGATGTCGACTTCTCGAGCGTTGGTTACCGGCGCTTTGGCTGGCTGTCCTTCGTCACGACGGCGATAGTTTTTGGCGTGGTCCACCAGGCTTGGCTAGCAGGAACTGTGGCGGGGATCGGTTACGGCGTGGTCTTGCTTCACCGAGGCCGTCTGAGCGACGCGGTCGCGGCACATGCTGTCACGAACGCGCTGCTCTGCGTCGCGGTGTTGGGTTTTGAGCGCTGGGATATTCCGATCTAGTCCTGGTTGAAACGCAGCACGCCGTTGCTTGTGGCCATGAGTGCGCCGCCGCTGCTAATCGTCACAGTTGTCTCTCCGCCGCTCGCGCTCACTTCGGCGCTGAGCGCGCTGCCCGGCGACAAATTGGCGATGATGTGACGGAATGTCCCAGTGCCGGTGAACGTGTAGCTCAGAGGAAGCGATATGGCGCCACCCTTGGTGGAGCTGCTGAAGATGGCAACTCGGGTGTCGATTACTGCGCCTTCGATCGCGCTCGTGCTGGTCACACTACTCACGTCCGGCGAGGGTGCCGTCCCGCTGGCGACGGCCATTACGTTTAAGAATCGGCCGCCGTTGCCCGGCGCTTCTTGCACGCGAAAGGACTCGCTTCCGCTCGGCTCTAGGTCGGAGTCCGAGGCAATGCTCGCCGCACCCCCGCTGAGCTGGACCAGCGAAATGCCGCCGCCGCCAAAGTCGAGACTGAAACGGTTGCCGCTCTGGCTTGGCTCTTCGGCAAAGTGCAGTCGCCAGCTGTAGTCGCTTCCGTCGGGGCCCGGAGCCACACGGTCGTAGGTTACGAGCACGTCGTCGCTTGGGAAGTACACCATCTCGCGGGTGTATTCGTCGAGCAGCATCAACTCATCTGAGCCCGGGCGGTGCTTCATCAGATTCGACGCGTCGACTTGCACGTAGGTACTCTCAGAATGATATTCAAAGGCCTGAAGTCCTGGCACATTGTCGCCACCACGACGCTCCTGTCCCGCAACTCCCACCATGTTGTGCGCACCGGATTCCCAGGTAGTGCCGGAGCGTGAGTAGGTGGCGGAGTCAACAGCCAGCCAGTCGTGCTTAAATATCGTGAACGAGCCAGAGTCCTGATGCGAATGCCCCTGGTACATGTCGGGGGTCGCGGAAATGTTGATACAGGTGGCATCCTCGTCCCAGCTGGACCGTAGATTGATCCAGTGGTTGCCGATCGAGTGGTAGTAGAGCGGCAGGTCCGACACATCGTGTTCGGTCAAGTCCAGGCCGTACATGACGTCGCGATAGTACAAGCCGCGACCGTTGAAGCCGCCCATGTTGTAGCTCGATGCATAGTGGTTCAAGTAGTACTGCCCATAGCCACGTGCGATGTCATCGGCGATCCAGAAGGTCGCGGCTTGCACGTAGTCTCGATCGTAGGGACCGAGCGGCATTGCGGACGTGCGGGCGAGATCCCCGGCGGGTTGAATAGCCACGCGACCCGGCAAGGCTTGGTAGATCGCCGCGTAAATCGCCTCGGCGAAGAACGGGCTCGCGGCGAAATAGTTTGGGCCGCCGGCGGCTGCGATTACTGAAAAGGTGGATGCCATGCGTTGCTTCGAACGCTGGCCGTAGTTGACGCCTTCGTGCCAGTCGCCGCCGCGAGCTCCCGCGCTCAGATACTCCAGCACTCCGCCGCTGCCTTCGATCTTAGTCGTGAGCAGAACGAGATAATCTGAAGCTATCGGGTCGCCGCTCCCCAAGAGGGCGTAGCCAACGAAGGCGAGCCCTTCTAGAAACGCGTAGTGGTAGTTGTTGGCGGGTTGGGAAATTCCCCAATTGGAGTTGTTGTCGACCGCGTCTGCGCCATGCAGCGACCAAACCTCGTCGGTCCAGCGAACCATGTAGTCGCGCATCTCTGTGCGTTGCATGCCCGATAGCGTATCGTAGCAATAGTTGTAGGCGAAGGCGACGGCTCGCATGTGATCGCCATAGTGGAGGTAACGATCAAAGGCGACGTCGGCGGTGTCCATGATGTCTCGCGCCCAGTCGTAGGCCGTGGCGGCGTAGATCGCCTCGCCGGTCACGAGATACGCAAGTGCGATATTTTCGGTGCTGCTCCGCCCTCCGACTTGAGCCATCTCCGCGTCGACATTCTCGATCAGGCGCTGCCAGGCTGGCGTGTCGACGACATCGCTCTCTTGAACGATCGCGAGCCGTGCCGCGGTGAGCAGCAGGTAAGAGGATGGCGTGAAGCGCTGCTCAGGATCGATTACGGGTTGGCCGCCGTCTCCCGACGCGGGAGGCGGACTAGTGACATCGACGCTGACTCGCCCATCGTGATTCCCTTTCGGTCTTTCGGTCTTGTCTTCGTCGGAAGTGCACGCTGCCGATAGCGCTACCGTGAGCGCAGTTGTGATAATGATCTGTTGTCGCATGTTTTCTCCGCAGGCCGCCGCGATTGTTAGAACAGTGCGTTGTGCGTTGTGCGTTGTGAGTCCCCCGCAACGCGCGGTCCGTATAAAGCAGCCGTTATCGGAAACGCAAAGAAATGCGGAGCCGCTCCGCGGCGGTTCGTGCGACCCGTGAGCCAGTCGAAAAGTTCAAAACAACTTTGGCGCGGAATTGCATCAAGCTGGCTCCACCACTTTACGTTCCGTGAACATCGATAGAGCCATCAGAAAATGATGTCTTTGGCCGGTCCGGCTTCGGGTTGCTCGTTAGAGCGGTAGACTTTTACGCGCCCGGCATCTAACCGTCCGGAGCCGTTCCGCTACCGCGATAAATGCGCGACGCTTGGACGAGGACAGTCGTGTCGATTGTCGCGAAAGACAAGCGGGTGAGTTGAATTGTTGTGCAACTTTGCGGCACCTAGGTCATCGGCGCCCCGGATGCTCAATATTGGGCGCTCGGGTTGTGCAGTTTGAGTCAGTGGTGGGCGAACTTGCACCAACTTAAAAAACATGAGAGGTGCGCCCTCGCGCGTGAGTTGCGACACTGTTCACCGAATGAGCCGAGCCGGGGACACCCGCGCGGCCCACACCCGCCAGCACGATCGTTATGTCAGGATCCGGATCTCAACTTCGACACCGAACCGTTGCCGCGGCGCGCCCTGGCACGCTGGTCGGTGGTTACGAAGTGGCTAGGTCCGCGGCGCCAAACGCATCCGTCGACCTGTCGGCCGCGCGGGCGGGGCGCTCTGAAACACTGGTAGGTGGCTATGTTGCGCCCACAGCGGCGCATGTTCTCATCGCTGGTCGGGCGTCAACATTGAGCTCGTTCCGTCTAAGCTCGACGCTTGCAGGCGGATACGGGGCGCCGATGCCCCCGCTATCGAAGGTCACGTCCGGCGATGCTTTGCAGAAAACGAGCGTTGGGCTCGGACCCACGCCGATTGCAGCGGATGGCGCGGAGCCACCGCCGAATACGCGGCGAGTCCCCAACAGGCAGCATTCACCGCTACTCGGCGGGGTGGTTGGCTCGGCCTTGCCGGCTTCGGTGGAGGGTCCGAGGCCGCCGCGGCGCGATGCATTTAAACATACACTCCCCACTAGCGATGTCCTGCCGAATCACGCTGTCCAATCAGCGTCTGTGGAGGCGGCCCCGGCTGCAGTGGACCCACCAGACGAGCGCGATCGCATGTCCAGTTACCCGGACGTGCCGGTGGCAAGTATATTTTCTGCGGGGCCGTCGAGTCAGCCCGCTCCGCGGGCGCACTTGCACCCGTTGCGCTTTCAACTCTCGATCGTCGGTGCTGCGATTACTGGCCTGGTCTTGCTCGCCGCGGGTTTCTCCGGAAACTCTCTGCTTGCGATCACCTGTTTCGCCACTTCTGCGGTGATGTTTGCCGTGGCGGCCGTCGCTCAATCGCAGCTCCTGTTTCAGATGTGGGAGGCGATTCAAGATGGTCACGCGCGCTGCTCGCCCGTGGAGGCGCTCAGCTATTTGTTCGTTCCCGTGTTCAACATCTATTGGGTGTTCCAGGTGTTCGGCGGCTACGTGACCGACTACAACGCTTATGTTGCTCGGCACCGAATGGGTCGAAAGCCTCTCTCCCTGAACTTGATTTTGGCATCCCTGAGCCTGCCGGTATTCGGGATCATTCTCCACTGGGTCGTGGTCAGGCGGCTGTGCGAAGCGGTGAACGCTCTCCACCCAGTCGCACCTACGGAGGCCTCAGAAGGGCTCTGAGGTGCCGCCGCAAGTGGCCGTATTTACAGCGTTCCTCTCCGGCTTGGGGGCCCGGACGTGCACATTCTCCGCGTGGGAGTGAAAGTGCGCATGTGTAGCCAGATTCAGTAGCGGCACCTACATGTCGGTGATAGGCCGCGTCTGACGATCAGAGTCCGCCCATCAGTGCCGAGGGCGCGTTCCCGATCCCGGCGCACCTTATCCCTGACTCCCTACAACCCAAGGCTGCCCATCGATCATGTTCACTCGCGACGTTCTCCAGCTCGACTGCGCTCAAGCCGTTGAGCAAATTTGTAAGACTCTTGAAAAGCAGGTTCGCGGCACGATGAAAAAGCGTGGTGCGGTGGTCGGCATCTCCGGCGGCATTGACAGCTCGGTTGTCGCCGCACTCTGCGTTCGTGCGCTAGGCAAGAAGCGCACCTACGGGCTCTTCATGCCCGAGCGAGCGAGTTCAGGTGACTCGCTCGAGCTCGGGCGACTGTTGGCGACCGACCTCGGCATCGAATCTCAGCTGTGCGATATCGCGCCGGCGCTCGAGGGGCTCGGCTGCTACAGCGCGCTCGACCATGCGGTTAAATCGCAGTTTCCGGAGTACAGCGAGGGCTACAAGTTCAAAATATCATTGCCGTCGATTCTCGAAGGCAATCGCCTCAACGTTTATCGGCTGACGATCGAGAGTCCGTCGGGCAAGCAGCAAACCAAGCGCATGAGTCTGGAGTCCTACCTCGAGGTGGTTGCGGCAACGAACTACAAGCAGCGTGTTCGCAAGATGACGGAGTACTTCCACGCTGATCGTCTAAACTTCGCGGTTGCGGGCACTCCCAACCTGCTTGAATACGACCAAGGGTTCTTCGTCAAGCAGGGCGATGGAGCGGCGGATTTCAAACCCATCGCGCACCTATACAAGACTCAGGTCTACGCGCTGGCGGAGTATCTGGGCGTACCCAGAGAGATACGCACTCGGCCTCCCACGACCGATACCTACACGATGGCTCAGTCCCAGGAGGAGTTCTACTTCGCTCTCCCTCACGACAAGATGGACCTTTGCCTATATGCACACAATCACGGCGTCGCCGCTTCAGAGGTGGCACCCGTACTCGAAGTTACCCCCGAACAGATCGAAATCGTGTTCGCAGACATTGAATCAAAGCGGCGCTTTGCTCAGTACCTCCACATGCAGCCCTTACTCGTCGGGTAGACCCCCCTCCCACCCGACGAACACGAGAGAACACTCCATGGAAATTGCTAACCAAGTGCGCGCCTTCATTACGGAAAATTTTTACCTCGATGATTCCTTCGAGCTGAAGGACAAGAGTTCCCTGCTCGATACCGGGGTCGTTGACTCTACGGGCATGCTTGAGTTGATCGCGCACATCGAGGGTGCCTTCGATATTGAGATCGACGATGACGAAATGATCCCCGAAAATCTCGACTCCATCGCCAGTGCAGCTGACTTCGTCAAGAAGAAGCTGGCTGAGAAGTCCTGAGGGTAGCGCCATGTCGGCTCAAGAATTACGCAACAAGCTAAAGAGCAAGACTGCCCACATCGGCGTAGTGGGTCTCGGCTACGTGGGGCTTCCGCTCTCCTTGACCTTCGTCGAGCGAGCGAAGTTTCGGACGACCGGTTTCGATATCGATGAGAAAAAGGTGAGCTCCCTCAACGCGCACGAGACCTACATCGAGTACCTGGGTGCCGCTCGCATCAAGGGCGCTATGACCAGCGGCAAGTTCGACGCCACCACCGACTTTGACCGGCTGAGCGAAGTCGACGCGATCGTTATCGCGGTGCCGACTCCGCTGACGAAACAGCGCGAGCCGGACATGACTTACGTCGAGGCAACCGTTCGAGAAATCGCGAAGCGACTGCGTCGTGACCAATTGGTTGTGCTCGAATCGACCACCTATCCTGGCACTACGGACGAGCTGGTTCGCGATATCCTCGAAGAGAGTGACCTCGAATGCGGACAAGATTTTTTCCTCGCGTTCTCTCCCGAGCGGGAAGACCCGGGCAATCCTGACTACAAGACCGCGACCATTCCGAAAGTTGTCGGCGGCGTTGACCAGATCGCGACAGAACTCGCGGTAGCCTTGTACGAACCCGCGGTTACCGAGGTGGTAACGGTGAGCAGCGCCCGCGCGGCAGAAGCCACGAAGCTAACCGAGAACATTTTTCGCGCTGTGAACATCGCTCTCGTGAACGAACTAAAAGTAGTTTACGACAAGATGGGCATTGACGTTTGGGAAGTGCTTGATGCGGCCGCCACGAAACCCTTCGGGTTCATGAAGTTTAGCCCGGGTCCGGGGCTTGGCGGGCACTGCATCCCGCTGGATCCATTTTACCTCACGTGGAAGGCGCGCGAGTACGGCCTGTCAACCAAGTTCATTGAGCTTGCGGGTGAGGTGAATGTTTCGATGCCCGCCTACGTGATCAATCGATTGCAGCAAGCACTCAATGAGCGTGAACGCGCCGTTCGGGGTAGTCGGGTTTTGATCCTGGGCATCGCATACAAGAAGGACGTGGATGATCCCCGGGAGAGCGCTTCCTTTGAACTGATCGAATTGCTTCGTCAGGCTGGCGCACGGATCAGCTATCACGACCCGCATATTCCGACGGTGCCGCGCATGCGGTCTTGGCCTGACTTGCCGGAGCTTGATTCGCAAGAACTCAGCGCCGAGTTGCTCCACTCTCAAGACGCGGTATTGATCGCAACGAACCACAGCGCCGTTGACTACGATTTGGTCTTGGAGCATTCACGACTCGTAATCGATACACGCGGCGTCTACCGCGGACCCCACGAAAAGGTGGTGAAGGCGTGATTGGCGCTCCCGAATTTTTTCAGGCGCGCGTACTCGTCACCGGTGGCGCGGGTTTCATTGGTTCGCACTTGACGGATGCGCTTGTCGAAAGCGGCGCAAAAGTGACCGTGCTCGACAACTTGGCAACGGGGAATCTGAAGAACCTGGCGGGCGTCAAGAGTCAGATCGATTTTATCGAAGGCGACATCCGAGACCTCGCGGTTTGTCAACGCGCGGCCGCCGCCGCAAGTTACGTCTTTCATCAGGCGGCTATCGGCTCCGTTCCGCGTTCGTTGAAGGATCCTGCACTGAGTCTTTCTGTAAATGTTGGTGGTACCGCGAACGTATTTACCGCGGCTCGAGATGCCGGCGTGAAACGCGTGGTGTATGCGTCTTCTTCGAGCGTATACGGCGACAACAAGGACTTGCCCAAACGTGAGGGAAACGAGGGCCTCTCGCTTTCGCCCTACGCGACGTCGAAGAAGATCAATGAGGAACTCGCCGATATTTACTCTCGTTGCTACGGCATGCAATTCGTAGGGCTGCGCTACTTCAACGTTTACGGGCCCCGGCAAGATCCAGCTGGCCCATACGCTGCGGTGATTCCCCGTTTCTTTGCGGCCTACGCGAGGGGTGAGGCTCCCGTTATTTTTGGCGACGGTGAGCAGAGTCGTGACTTTACTTTCGTCAAAGATGTGGTGATGGCGAACCTGCTGGCCGCTAAAGGACCGGACAACAGCTGCGGCGCCTTCAACATTGGCGCTGGCGGACGCATAACGATCAACGATCTAGCGCGAGCCATCGCGGAGTCAGTGGGCAGCCGAGTTCCGGTTGTGCACCAGCAGGACCGCCCCGGCGATGTCAAACATTCGATGGCAGACGCGAGTCGCGCTGAAAAGGCGTTCGGTTTTCGTGCCTCGACCGCGCTGCATGAAGGCATCGCCCAGACGAAACGGTAGCTAAGCGCTACATGGTCGGAACCCGTCAGCTGGTTATGGGTTCGCGTAGATCTCGCCGTTTCAGTTTTCCTGTTGCGGTGCGGGGCAGTTCGGACAGGAAGTGAACCCGAGCCGGCAAACAGAAGCGGGGCAGGCCCAGCGTGCAGTGCTTCATGACGGCGCGTTGGTTTAGAACGATTGCCGCGTCAGGCACTACAAACGCGACGATCGCCTGGCCGAGAATCTCGTCGTTCATGCCCGTCACTGCGCATTCGCTCACGCCATCCAGGCGGTTGATGACGTCTTCGACCTTCTGTGGAGCGATGCGATGTCCGCCGCTCTTGATCATTTCGCTGTCACGGCCGACTAAGAAAAGGAACCCGTCTTCGTCCATCGTCCCGAGATCGCCCGTGCGGAGACCGTTTGGCGTGAGCGCCCGCGCGCTCTCCACGGGATCGTTCCAATAGCCTTGCATGATGTTGCGCCCCTGGGCGGTCACTTCGCCCTGGATTCCGCATGGAAGCTCTGCGCCGTTCTTGTCACGAATGGTTAGCGTGACCCCGGGAATCGCACGCCCCGCGGACCCGAGTTTTTCGTCCAGGCGTGCGGGGGGCACATAGGCGAGTCGGGCGGCGGCTTCAGTCTGCCCGTACATCACGAAAATCTCAGCGGAGCTCAGTGCTGACCGTAGTTTTTGGGTGACCTCGCGTGTCATGGACGCACCTGCCTGAGTCACGTAGCGCAGAGCGCGCAAGTCGTAGGCCGACAGCGTTTTCACCTGGAGCAGCCGAGCGAATGTGGACGGTACTCCTGAAAATCCGGTGCAGCGCTGCTTGACCATCGTTTGCAATAGCCTGGCAGGGAAGGCGAGGGAGCCCGCAACGCATACACTGGCACCCGCCATGATGTGTGTATGCAGGACGGAGTTTCCGTAGACGTAATAGAAGGGCAGCACCATGGCGACGCGATCATCGGGCGTGAGTCGTAGATACTCGACGATCGACCGCACGTTCTCGACGAGGTTTTCGTGCGACAACATCACGCCCTTGGGCTCGCCCGTTGTGCCGGAAGTGTAGTTGATAGCGGCAAGATCCTGCGGTGAGATCGGTGGCATCGTGCCTTGGGCGTCGTTCAAGCTCATTTCTTCGAAGGAGCGCAACCGGGCATCGTCTGCGGGTTCCGGAAGTTTCCCGACGACGGCTACGTGGCGAAGCTCCGGTAGGTCTCCTGGGTTCTTCGGTAGATAGCGTAAATTTCGGGGCTCCATCACCAGTGCTCGAGCGCCGGAGTGTACCAACGCGGTTCGGAGAATTTCTGTTCGTGTATCGGTGCACAGAGGAACAACGACGGCCCCGGCCTTCAGGATTCCGTAGTACGCGATGATATATTCGACGCAGCCGTCGAGGAGCAAGGCGACGCGATCGCCGGATTTGATCCCGAGATCGAGTAGAGAGCCAGCGATGCGCGAACTCTGCTCGTGAAGTTCACCATAGCTCGTGCTGATTTCGCCACTGATGAACGCCGGAGAGTCCGGGGTGCGCTTCGCGGAGATCGCGAGAAAATCGTGCAGCAGAGTCAAGTTCGACCTCGATCAGTATTTGCTCGTGCGGCGCGCGATCAAAAATGTGGTGTCGTCTGCCGTCATTTGCGATGCGCGATACACGTGGAGCGCCTCGGCCAAGCGCCCCTGCATGGACCGCACGCCAGCCCCGGCGATGCTGGTGACGATTGTTGAGAATTGGGTCCCAAGAGCATCGACGCCGAGCGTTGAACCGCGCTCGTCCACGAGTTCGGTGAGGCCGTCGGTATACAGCAGCAGTAATTCGTCCCCGGCGAGTCGGCCGTACTCAACGAGCATGTGTGTGGGATCGATGCCGAGTGCGATGTTCGTTTCAGACTGCAGTTGCCGAAGCTTCCCGGTGCCATTGACGACGAACGCCGGTGGATGCCCAGCGCTCACACATTCGATTTCGCCACTGCGCGGATCGATCACTACGCAAACCATGGTCACGAAGGAATGTGGCGGTAAGAATCGACAAAAGTGTCGGTTGATACGCTCCATGAGTTCGCGTAAGTCGACCTGCGCGTCCACCGCCATGTGCACAAGTGTGTGGAGACTCGATGCGACCAAGGCCGCTTGCAGGCCCTTGCCGCATGCGTCCGCTACGGCAAGCAGAGTGCGGCCGTCTGGCATGGGCACAGCGTCGACGTAGTCACCACCGATCCACTGGCAGGGCTCGAAGCCGATCGCTACATCGAGGCCCGGCGGGCGAATCGACGCGGGGACCAGTCCCTCTTGGATCTGCCGGGCCATCTCGAGCTCGTGTTCGATCACGGCGGAGGCACGCACAGTGGTTCGCATTTCCCAGACTAGCTCGGCCTGTTGATAGGCTTCCGCCAGCAGGGCCAGCAGAGTGAGCCATTCTTCGGAATTGTGGCTGCTGGGCACTTCGGCATACACCACTACTAGCCGGTCCTCGTCGGAAGTCAGAAGGCAGGCGAGCGTGCTTGGCGAAGTGGCCATGCCAATCTCGTGGGTACTAGCGCTCCGCACCGGTTCCCGCGTACTCCACAGCTTTTCGAGTACGGATGAATTCAACTCGGTGACGGCGGTGCCTCCGTCATGGTGCATCGGTCCGACGATAATGCGAGGACTAGCGCTCCTGGCGAGCCGAACGACAGCAACCGACTCGCCGGGGAAATCCGGGCCTACGACAAATCGGCAGAGAGCGCGCAGTCGTTCCGTCTCTTCCTCAAGGCGCATCAGATCGCGACCGAAGGCCATAATGGACGAAAGGTGGCTAGCCGTCAGGTGCGGTGGGCGTGACGACGGCGGCGGAGTGTGGCTTCGATGGACGGTGGAAGGCGCCTCATCTTCGAGTGGTGGGGGGATCGTCGAGCGTTGCACGCCAGGGGAACTTGGCACTCGCAGTCGCAAAACATAGTCGCCGAGTTGCACCGCATCGCCTGCGCTCAGCAGTTTCGCATTGACGCGGCGGCCATTGAGCCGCGTGCCGTTAGTACTGCCCAAATCGTGAATCCACCAACGGCCGTACGGACCGCAAACGAACTCGGCGTGCATGCGAGATACGCTGTCTCCGGGCAGCACGAGCTGCGCTTCTGGGCTCCGGCCGACGACGTGATGACCGCCCGTCATCGGGACCACCCAGGTGTGATTATCGACCGTGTTGTGTAGCTCCAAATACCCGCGAATTTCGCCGCTCGGCGGCTCGGATTTTGAGGTCATAATAGGGGGGGGTAAAAACGCCGAAACATGCGGATTTTCTGGAGAAATACAGGGATAATATGCCACTACTCGAGGTGCAATAGCGGTCCTGATCTGGACTCGTTTTTATGTGCGAACTTGGCGCGATTTCCGACCTCAAGGCGGGGCCGATTTCGCGCCGATTTCGCGCCGATTCTGTGCCTCCATTTGCCCTGTGACTTTGCGACCCTCGCCCCGAGATCTGCCTCCTCTGGACGAGGTGATCGCAGTGAATTATCGCGCCATTGATGAGCTGGGGAGGAAGCTGACACCCGAAGAAGCGGAGTTGTTGGAGTACGCGGATTCGCAGCGCACAATATTGGCGCTCGTCGAGGTTTGTGGACGGCCCAAGCTCGAAGTTTTGCGTGTGCTGTCCGAGATGTACAAACGAGGCATCCTCACTTCTTACCGAAGGCGCACGTCGAGCCAGCCGCCGGCTTCTTCCGCCTCGAGCCGTCCGCCGTCAAGCTATCCATCGCGACCGACGGGCGAAACGCGATACCAACACACCGGCACGGAGACAGTTGTTGTCAAAGTGCCGCCTTGGGTAAGGACGAGCCGACCGCCTGCAGCGAGCCAATCGTCGCCGCCACCCGCGGTGGATGTGGGGGGAGTCCTAGCACGGCTTCCGAATATTGAAGCCGTGCTGATTCCGCCGGTGCCGGAGGCGCGTACGCCGACACCGCCCTTGCCGGAGGCGCCCGACTCGAAGACGACTGGACCGGATCCGGACGGTGCGGACGTTTTCGAGCGCATCACACGTGAGTTTGAGTTGCCGGCATCGTCCCGACGTGGGCCGTTGAATTCGCCCAGACGTCGATCCTCGGCTCACATCCGAGGCGTGCGTTCCCAGACCACGGAGGGCATCGGCGCGAACAGCGGCGATACGCAGCCTCTGTCTGCTGTCGTCCACCCGTCGTCGGACCCCAAGATTGTCCCGAGCCAGACGGTCTCTCTCGATGCGCCAGAATCTAACGGGCGTCCTGCAATCCGCGCTCGCGAGCGGAGTCGGAGTTCGTCTATTCCCCCCGAGATCGGTCCTTTCCGAATCATCGGAAGTTTAGGGGGGGGCAATGTGGGGGCTATCTATCTCGGTTATCGCGACGACGGAGGCGAATGTCTTGCGGTCCGAGAGTTGTCTGAGCAACTCGCTCAGAAAAAGGAGTCCGTCGAAATATTTTTGGAGGAGGCACGAACCGCCGCTCGGGTCGATCATCCCAACTTGGTGAAGATTGTGGAGGTGATGAGCGTTGGCGATCGCCACCTGCTCTCCGAGGAGCGCATCAACGGTGTGAGCCTGGAGAAGCTACTGAAGATGAAGCCGTCGTCGCCGAGCCTGGCGGTTCGCGCCGTGCTCGACGCGCTGAGTGGTCTCGGGGCGGCTCACAGGGCAAAGGACGAGGCTGGGCACTCACTGGAGCTACTCCACTGTGATTTGACACCGGCTAACGTATTGGTGAGCACCGCTGGCAGTGCCGTGCTTACGGATTTGGGCATTAGCAAGTGTGTTGGCGATATGCCTTACTCCGAGTCGGAAATCGCCCGGGCCAAGCCTTGTTTCAGCGCCCCGGAGCAGATCCGCGGCGAGTTGCTAGACGTTCGCGCTGATGTGTACGGCGCGGGAGTCTTGCTGTGGACCGCCCTTACTGGTCGCACACCGTTTGAAGGGCTAGATGCCGGCCAGATCCATCAGCAAGTGCTGCACAGTAAGCCGCTGGACGCTAGTCAGGTAGGCTACATGCCGCCGGAGTGTTTCGACGAGATATGTCGCAAGGCGATGCAGAAGGATCGAGAAGATCGCTACGCGAGCGCAGCTGAGATGTCTGAAGCTCTACAGGCGGTAGCAACAGCCGAAGGCTTGCTCGCCAGCGATAAACAGCTTTCCAGCTGGGTGCGGGCGAATTTTCCGCATGAGCTCGACGCCGTCAGAGTGCTGATTGTTGAAAATCCTCCAAACAATCGACCGCCCTCCCCCCCATCCCCTCTGTCTCCCGTCGAATTGCCCCACGCGCCTGCCTTTCGCGGCATCGATCGCCCGTCGCCTCCAGTCCCGCGACCGCCGTCGCGACTTAAAGGCAAGCGGCTCTGGTTGGCCCTCCCCGTTGCGGCTCTGATCGCGGGTCTTGCCGGCAGGCTGCGAAACGACGACCGGGCGGCGGAGAATCGCCATCCGGCAGCCGCATCGAGTGGTAATTCTCTCGCTAAGAGTCCCCGCAAAGCTGAGGACCGCGGCACCGTGCAGACACCGAAAATCACTCCGCCCCGCTGATCATTGCTCACCCTCGGGCCCGAGCCAATCAGCATTGGCGACTCGGCCAGCTACTACCATCCGGACTCGGTAACAGAACGCCCTCCTCCCCATATTACGGTTCCCCAGCGGGCCAATTGGCGGCTAAACGGTTTCTTCGGGGGAGCACTGGGCGCCGGCGGAGTCCTTGAGACCTCTCTCGTGGTACTACCTAACGAGACCGTTTGTGCCGCCGCGACTCCCGCGGGGGGCGCGAGTTTGGATGCGTCGCTGGCGATGGTCGCGCTGGAGGCGAAGGCCATACCGCTCGCATCGCCGGTGGGAAGCGTTGTTCCGTCGGCGCCAACCGCCGGCGCTATCAGGGTGCCGAGCTTGATCCCGCCCGGCGAAATGTCGAGCTCCTTCAGAGAATCGCTGAGCGCTCGCATGGTCGGGTAGCGGGCATCGCGATTGGCGGCCATCGTTCGCTCGATCGCATGAGATCGACGGCCTCAGCCTTGAACTCAGGTGTAAACTTTCTTCGCGTCTTCGCGTCTTCGCGTCTTCGTTCCCATGTGGACTCCGGTCTCCATTATCTCTCCATTCCGGCAATCCACAAAACCGGATTAACCCCACTTTCGAGGGATGTAGAACAGCCGAAATCCAAGTCGGTTGTCTCGGGATGCCCCGGGCGTTAGTGTATTTGGCTTAATGCGTCTCGCTGCTCCCCTCATTGCCGTCTTAGTTTGGAGCACGGCGTGCGGACACCTGGGTTTCGACTTTACTACCGGCGAAACCGGGGCGACTGCTCCTGACTGCGAAACGGTACCCGTTATGGCGACGAGTTGGGAATCGATTGCGGCGGATCGTGCCAGGTTTGCGACGAGACCGTCGCCGCGGGCGACGCTGGCTGCGCCGACGGAAGTAACTGTTCCCAAGATGCGGGAGACGGCGGTGGTTCTGGCATTGACACCTGCGTCGACGGAATGCAAAACCAGGACGAGACTGCGATCGACTGCGGTGGCAGCGTCTGCGATGCATGCTCGAACTGCACGGACGGCATCTTGAACGGTGACGAGACAGCGCCCGACTGTGGCGGCAGCGTCTGCGATGCATGTCCAGGGTGTGCTGACGGCATCTTAAATCGGGACGAGGCGGCGACCGACTGTGGAGGTACGCTCTGTGCTGCTTGCCCGACGTGCACTGATGGCAGCCAAAACCAGGGCGAGACTGCCATAGATTGCGGTGGCGCTGTCTGCGGAGCCTGCCCGGCGTGCAGCGATAGCACTCAGAACCACGACGAAACCGGCGTGGACTGCGGTGGCACGGTCTGCGGCGCTTGCCCGACGTGCAGCGATAGCACGCAGAACCAAGACGAGACCGACACGGACTGTGGAGGAGTGTGCGGCGCGACGTGTCTGGAAGGCGAGGACTGCAGTATTGATGCCGATTGCGTGAACGGAGTCTGCGCCACAGGAGTGTGCACGGTGCCTTGTTCGGGGGTCGGTCTTCAAGCGTTGTTGGTGGTCGGCGATTTGAGCCTGAGTGCTGGTGACGCCGAAGCTGAGCGGCTGTTGTCGACCGGAATTGGGTTCGATGTGACGGTGCTAGACACGACGGCCACCACGTCCGACGCCGCTGGAATGGAACTAGTGGTCATTTCGGCGAGCGTGGTGTCGGGTGATGTGAGTTCAGAGTTTACGGGCATCGGGGTTGGGCTGGCGACGTGGGAGGCCTACCTCTTTGACGAGTTGCTCATTGCGGGGCCCGGGGCTGGCCACGGAAGGGCGTTCGACCAGACCTCGGTTGATATCGTTACCCCAGCCCATCCCATGGCTGTTGGCCTCTCGGGGGCTCCGGTAATTTACTCCACTCCCACCATTGTCAGTTGGGGTGTTCCGTCGAGCGGGGCGGTGGTGATAGCGCGTGTGGCTGGCGATCCGACTCAGGCTGCTGTGTTTGCGTACGAGACGGGCAGCAGCTTGGTTGGTGGCACGCTCGCCCCGGCGCGTCGTGTCGGTCTCTATCCGGAGGACGGGTTCACAGGAAACGCCACCGACGCTGGCGACCGTTTGGTGCTTGCCGGTTTTTGCTGGGCGGCGGGGCAGCTTTAGCGAGCCGGGCCGAGCGTCAAGGCAGGGTCGACGTCGTGGTTAGCCCGCCGGCGTGTACCGAACCCACATGCTGGAGCAGGCCCGTACCAGGGCCGATGGCGTAAACTCGGGACCGCCGCGGGAGTATTCGATGTCCGGGAGACGCCGGAGTATTTCCTCGAAGACTACTCGCAGCTCCATTCGCGCGAGGCTGGCTCCCAGACAAAAGTGGGGACCCACCCCCAATGCGAGGTGGTGCGGTCTCCGCTCTACTCGGAAGGCGTCGGGATCTTCTATGACGTCCGGATCCCGGTTGGCCGGGCCGTACATCATGCAGACCATTTGCCCTTTTTTTAGTTGTTTGCCACCGAATTCGTAGTCCTGGGTCAGAGTGCGCCCGAAGCTTTTTACCGGTGTTACTAGGCGGAGCATTTCCTCAACGGCGCCAGGGATCAGCGACGGATCATCGATAAGTTTTTGACGCTCGGCGGGGTTCTCGATCAAGAGCTGCATGCCGCCAGAGATTCCGTTACGGGTTGTCTCGTTCCCAGCGATCATGAGCACAACTAGCAGCATGATGAGCTCGTCGCTGGCCAGTTCATTGAACTCCTCGGTCTGGTTCTTCATGGTGCGCTCATTGGTGAAGGCTTCCGTGAGCAAGCCGTCATCCTTGGCGCTGAGAAGAATGCTGATCAAGTCGTCGGCGGGGTCTTTTCGTTTTGCTTCGATTAGTTCCCGCATATAGGCCCCGTACTCCACAAGGGCCTCGCCGGATTTTGCGAGGATGTCTGGGTCGTCGTAGTTTCCGTCTGCGGCGACCAGGGTGTCGGACCAATCGGCGTACTGTTTGTGATCGACTTGCGGCACGCCCATCATGTCGGCGATCAATAGGATTGGTAGCGGTTTGGAGACCGCTTCCACGAAGTCGCATTCTCCGGAGTTGGCGATCTTGTCGATTGCCGTTGTCACCATTTCTCGAAACTTGATCTCCAGCTTCTTCACCATACGCGGCGTGAAACCGCGACCGATCTTGCCGCGCAAGAAACTATGGCGCGGCTCGCCTTCATCGATCAGACCGGCTTTCACAGAGGTGCCCGCTCGGATTCCGAACTCAGAGGTGAAGAACTCCTGATGCTTCGAGATGAACTCAAGATCGCGATATCTGGTGATGATCCAAATCTCGGATTCTTCGGACCAGTAGATGGGCTCTTCCTCTCGCAAAACCGTGAGGCGTTCGGTCATTTGGTCTCCCGCCCAAGACGCGGAAGCTATGAAGTTGCAGTCGATATTCATGGTTTTTCTCCTGAGTTTGCCGCCGGTGGGAATTATCTGATAGCATCAGATAATGTCCTGAGCAAGCCCGTTTTGGCTCTGCGCTAGGCTGCTCCCCGATGCCCCGTCCCCGCAAATCCGACCGCACGGAGCCCATTGAGGGCCGCATTTTGGTGGCTGCCACGGAGCTCTTTGCCGGCGCTGGTTATGACGGCGTATCCTTGAGTGCGATAGCAACTGCTGTGGGCATTCGGGCCCAATCGTTGTCCTATCACTTCGGCACCAAAGAGCAGCTGTACTCGGCTGTCGTCGAGCGCTTCTACGGGAGCTTAGTGGAGCGACTGGCTCCCACGATCGGGCTGGTTGCGGAGGGTACCGGTCGGACCGATGGCGCAGCGGTGTGGTCCGAAGTGTTGCGGCAGTTGCGCGCCTTGCCAGCGTTGGAGCGAGATTTGCTCATCACCATCATCTCGGAACTGGTGGCTGCTGGTCGTGCAGCAGAAGTGATCACCACCGCCTTCGAACCCGTACTCGACACGATTGAAGCGGCGGTCTGTGAAGACAGCGACGAGGGGGCTCCGGTTCGCGAGGCTCTGGCACTCCTCTTGTTCGGTGCGATCCTCAGCATGGACTCACCTCGAATCTCCCCAGGACTCGCCAAGTTGCGCGACGGATTGTGGGGCAACGCGGACCGTTTTGAAGATTTGTCGCAACTTGTGTTAGGCAGCTTGCGCGGGAAAGCGCGTTCGTGACTGGCGCCAATAGCTGGTTAGTGACACGGCCCAACTAGCCGGCGACAATCCGTCTTCGCCTGCCGGACCGTATTGCCATTCCACCACATGGCAATACGGTCCGGCGTGTTGCTCGTGCTGACGACGGACCAAACAAGGGACGAGCTGGGATGGGAGAGTGAAGCCCGATCCCGCGAACTCGCCATCAGAAGGACTTTGAGGCTCGAGCAGCTTTCGAATTTTGGATTTGTACGGCCGCGCCCCTCCGGGCACCCGTAGCGCTCCCCGGGCCCCACCCGAACCGATCGCGTGCGCTACGAAGGCGAGAGCGACATGAGCAGTAGGGCGAGACCTGGATTCAGACGGATACTCCCATCAATCCAGGAAACGGGGGCGGGCCGCGGTTCAACGAACTCTACCGCTCGGGGCAGATTCTGTGCGGACGCGCCAAGATTATAGCGTATTCGCAGGGCGTCGGATTCGGGAGTCCTCACCAAGCGGTATTTGACGAATTCTCAGGGCTGAAGCGTCCGAGCAATCCTGCCCTGTAGTTTCCCTCTCCACACGTTTTCGGACGCCAGTGTGGGCGAGAGCCACACGATGGGGGATTCGCTACCCAGATTTCTGTCGACACGGAGTGAGTCAGCGGCACTCGGACGACGCGTTGCACAAGTTGACGGGGGATATCCAGTCGATAGTTCACGCCGAACGATGATTTGCGAGCGGCTTCGGAACATGTGCGGACGTGTGGCGGACATTGTAGGTGCGTGTGTTTTCGATTCGATCTCGTGCGCCGCGAAGCTATCGGCTCTGACGCTGTCGGCTGTGGCTCTTAGGACTCTTGCTCAGGTGTGCCGTGCGCCTTGCGCGGGTACACCCTGTCTGGTAATTTTCGATTTGGCTCAGGCGATTCTTGCCTATGCGCAACTAGAGGAGTCGGATTGAGCCCACGTAAGTCACGAGACCTTCACATAACCAGCACGAGCCCGTGGTTCGTCGTGCTTGGGTTCATCGTTTTGGCGGCGGCATCCGGTTGCGTTACGACGGATTTGGACCTCCAGTCGACGACCTGTCGCGTGGACGATGCGACACAGTCTTGCGGCCGAACCATCGCTCAAGAGGGCCTATCGCTGTCCTGCTACCTCGGCACTCAAACGTGTCAAAACGGCAAATGGAGCGAATGTAGCGGCGGGCGGCATGTCAGTCATGACCTCAGCGAAGGAACACTGCAACGCCTGACGTCCCTGAGCGCGCCAACGGGCTGCGCGGACAACCCCTGCAACCCCTACTGCCGAACCTTCATCGAGGCGCCGGATGGTGGGCTGTGGCCGACTTTTAGCGAGGCTGGCGCGGGCACTGATCCGACACCGGACGGTGGCGTCGAATACGACTGGACCCAGGGAACGTTCAACGATTATCCGCCGGATCTGAGGGCAGGTACTCAAAATGAACCCTGTAGCATCGCGGGCGATTGCCAGATGGGAACGTACTGCACGAACCCGACGATGGGCTCGTGCACCCATCACCCTTGTTCGAGCGGTGGCGAGCTTGAGTACGGCTGCACCGACTGCGTGGCTGCCGTCTGCGATTACGACTCCACCTGTTGTTCGGAGAGCTCACTACCGGTGGCGCCTTGCTCTCACGATCCCTGTACGACCGGCGCATCTCTCGCGACAAACTGCGGCTCGTGTGTGGCGTTGGTCTGCGCGTCGGACTCGTCGTGCTGCACGGACACCTGGACTCAAGACTGCGTGGGTCTGGTGGGCACCGAGTGTGAGGCCATCGAGGAGAGCTGCGATTGCTCCACCGCGCCGTGGATGGGGGCGGCGGCGCGCGGCACGAGTACCGATTGCAATGTCAACGTCGAGTGCGCGGAGTACGAGTGGAAATATCCTTCCGGGGCGGCGGGGTCGTGCGGGGTCGGGGCTGAATCCCACTGCTACGTTCACTGCGGGGACACAGCAGCGGGGGTGGGCGTAAACCCGGAATGTGACGACGGCGCAGCAAATTTTGAGGACGCGGCGACGGTCTGTGCAGGGTTAGGCATGTACCTGGCTGCTATCGACGGCAACGGCGATAGCACCGCCACTGTGATGGAATCGAACTTCCTGGCCGGTGGCGGGTCTCCTCCGCTCAACTACTTTGACCTGAGCCACCCGTCGCTGTCGACGGATACTAAGCCGACTTTGGACCGCGGGACCATGTGGATGGGAGCGACCCAGAGCGCTTCGGCGCCGTTCAATGCCAGCGAGTGGGTTTGGTACGGGACTTCCGGCTCGGCACCTCTCAAGGACGGATTCGAATGGCTGGCGAGTGAGCCGTCCGAAGACTTTGCGCACGTAATCGCAGGTAACACCTACAGCTTTGGAGGCTCCGACGGTAGCCCGTTGTACAACTTTTACTGCGAGTCTCGGGGCTGGGCTACGGGGACAGCACCGGCGTCCACGCCGACCGCAGGCGACACGTGCAACGCTCCGGAGTGGTTCGCTCCGGGCAGTTGCACCCACGACCTATGCGAAGTGGGTGCCGCACTGGTGGGGACTTGCGACAGTTGCGCGAAGGCTGTGTGTGACATTGACGCGACCTGTTGTGGGATGTCGTGGACACAAGCTTGCGTGGATTTGGTGGATACGTCTTGCGCGGGCCTGGGCATTAGCTGTGGCTGCGCAGGTGGGCAGGAGCTGTACGCGGGCAGTTGCTACGAGCTCCGCAGTACGAACACGAACTGGTCCACTGCCCTTACAGAATGCCAAGCGATCGGTCCGGGGTGGGAGCTGGCGGACATCAATAGCTCAGGTGAAAACACATTCATAACGAGCATAGTGCAGGCGTCATACACGTGGATCGCCGGCAATGATCGCACTACCGAGAATGAGTGGGAGTGGGACCTAAGCACCGGAGCCCTAGAGTTTTGGCTCGGCGACGAGAACGGGCTAGTCGAAAGCGGGTTTTACGCCGACTGGGAAACCAACCAAGAGCCGAACAACGGCAGCGGCTACGGCAGCAATCAAGATTGTGCCGCCCTAAGAGATGTGGGTGGCGGCTCCCAATATTGGCGGTCTCGGTCCTGCAGCGATACCAACGACTACATCTGCAAGGGGCCACCGAGCGTCGCTAACGGAGGCGGAACGCTGACAGCTTGGGCTTCCAGCTGCGTCGAACTTGTGGATTCGCTTTGCGGGGCTCAATGTGGAGACGAGGACCCGCCGGCGTCCAACGGTGTGTGTCGGCCCTGGTACCCCGGCGAGACAAATCCCGATTGCGGCACCTACGACGTCACCGTGATTCCGACCTGTGACGATGGCACGGACCAAGTAGTCACGGTTTGCAACCACGGTACCGGCTGGGCACCGGCTGGCCTCAAGGTGATCCACCTGGATCCGGGGCAGCTCGGAGCCTTGGATCCGGACCAAACATCGGTCGAGGAGTGCGTTACGACCGAAACCATCGAACCGGGTTGGTGCACCAACATTACGGATTGTCCGAACCTGGTCAACGGCCGTGAAATAATGGTGAACCCCCAGGACGGGAGTGAAGAACCGAACGAGTGCGATACTCGGGACAACTGGAGCTTCTACTGGGACGCGGCATGTGGTCGCCCGATCTGCAGCGGTAACGCTAGCCAGGCCAGCATCCAGGGCGTTCACATGTTCTTCATGGTCGACCGCTCCGGCTCCATGGGCGGGCCCGGTTGCTCTGGCAGTTATGATGACGACTACTTGGAGCGCTGGCATCCCGTGAGCGAAGCACTCAAAGGCTTCTTCTCGGACCCCGGAAATGCCGGCATCGACGCCCAACTGCGCTTCTTCCCCGATGACGATCCAGCGGTAGGTTGCATGGGCAGCGGCAGCGGGGCCGTCTGCGACGACGACGCCTGCGCCGTCATGCTCACGGGGGGCGAGCTGAGCTACGAACTGGCCCCCAGTGATACGGTCGAACAAGCACTTTTACAGGCCTTCGATAACACAGAGCCTCAGGGTTGCAGCACTCCCATCTACCCGGCCCTCAGCGGTGCGCTCCTGGCGGCCGGCGCGGCGAAAGCCCTGAACCCGACAGACGAATACGTCGTAGTCCTGGTTACGGACGGGGAACCGCAAGGCGACTGCAACAACAACGTCAACGACATTTCTGTGGTGGCCGCCAATGGACTGGCAAACGGTGTGCGGACGTTCGTGATCGGCGTCGAGGGGGTCCTGCCGGCTACAATCGATTTGATCGCGGATTACGGCGGCACAAACGAAGGCTTCTACGTCTCGCCCTCCGGCGGGGATGTGACGGCGCAGCTGCAGGCCGCCCTTGATGAGATTCTGGCGAGTTCAGTGGACTGCACATTCCCGCTAGTGAACTCGGATGACTTCGATCCCGACAAGGCGAGCGTGGCTTACGTCCCGGGGCCTGTACCGACGTCGTTTACTCCGGCGTGCCGGACTGGCGAAACCGAATACAGCGGTAGGTGCTACCGCCTGCTCAACAATCTCGACACCGATTGGGACGAGTATGCGGACGCTGGTTGCCAGGCGATTGGCGCGGGATGGGATCTGGTCAAGATCGACGATGCCGCCGAGAATACTTTCGTCACCGCTGTTATCACGGAAACCACCTGGATTGGTGGAGACGATCGCGAAACTGAAGGCACCTGGCAGTGGCAGGACGGTTCTACAATCGATGTGGCGGACGTGCTGTGGGCAACGAGCGAGCCCAGTGGTAGCGACTGCATGGGCCTGCAAACAGACGGCGATTGGGCGGATTATTCCTGTTCCGACAACAACCCCGCCATGTGCGAAGGCCCACTGACGGGCACAGCCATCGAGACTTGCGGCTTTGGCGAGAGCACCGGGCCCGATGGCTTTTGCTACTACGTGGATGCCGTTGGCAGCGATTGGGCGGACGCCAAGACGACTTGTCAGAGTCGAGGCACCGGCTGGGACCTGTCCGGTGTGCCGGATCCGGACGTGAACAATTTTATCACGACGCTGCTCACCGGCGATGACGCGTGGATCAACATCACGGACGTAGACGACGACGATATCTGGGAGCGTGGCGGCATCAATATTTACGATGCCACCTACGGTTGCCCTGCCGGCACTACGGGGGATCTGACCACAGGTATTTGCTATTTGATTACCTCGTCCACCACCTTCGATCTGGCGCGCGGCGAGTGTGTGGCGGTAGGCGGGGACTTGATCAGCATTGATTCCACAGAGCTGAACGCCGCCGCGTTGTCGCTGACCGGTGGCACGGAGTCATGGATTGGCGCGAGCGATTCGGATTCGATGTCGTCAGAGGGCCTGTGGCGCCGGACGGATGGTACGGATTTTTACGCGCCCATTTGCGATGCGGGTCAGACCGCCTACGGCGCCTACTGTTACATCTATACGTCGGAGTTACCGGACTGGGACAGCGCGGAGACTACTTGCCAGTCGATCGGTACCGGTTGGGACTTGACTCGGATCGAAAGCGTCGGAGAGAACACATTCATTCAGGGGCTGATATCCGAGCCGACCTGGATTGGGGCACGTGACCGGACCGAAGGTCGCTGGGAATGGCAGGACGGCACATGGTTCTGGCAGGGCGAAGGGGGCGGACAGGCTCAGGGCAGCCCCCTCAACTACGAGAACTGGGAATCAAGTACAAGCCAGCCAAACGACGGGAACAGTGGCAACGACGAGGACTGCGCGATGATGCAGACTGACTCGTCGTGGCGCGACGCAAAGTGCTCGGACAACAACCCTGCAGTATGCCGGGGACCCAACTTGGGCGTTCAGCCTGTTACCGGGGAGTACAACAACTGGGCCGCGCCAAACCCTGACGACAGCGTTCCGATCGAGTGTCCTGCGGGAACAACCGAAGATATCGGAAGCGGGCGTTGTTTTGCACAAACGGCTGACCTCACCTTCGATGCCGCGCGCGCCGCGTGCCAGGCGATTGGTCTCGGGGGTGACTTGGTCAGCATCGATACCGTCGAGATGAACACGCTGTCACGCTCCTTGGTGTCGTCGCCGAGCGGCACGCCTCCCGGCGACGGCGGAGTGTGTGAGCACGACGTTTGCACCACAGGATCAATACTTACCCCTTCCTGCCATACGTGTGTGGACGCAGTGGTGGGCGCGATCCCCAGCTGCGGTGCCGTTGCAGTTCCGGGGCTTTGGTTAACCGCCGCCGCAACCATTGGTAACGGCGGGAGCACCATCGCCCCCCATGAAGCGGGTTACTTTGGTTTCGATCCGGCGCTGACGGCCGGCAGTCAGATCACCGCCGATCCCGTTGTGGAGCCGGTCAACCACGGCATTGCCGACGGCATGATTTGCGGCGGCGGCGACTGCAGCGGTACCCAAGTGATTACCGCATTTTCGCGAATCCCCGGCACGACCAGTGTCGTGGTTGCGGTGAACGAGATCTCAGATTTTCGCCGACCGGACGGCACTGTCGACATTGCTAGCGGTGACACCGACACCTTTTATGAGTGGGACGGGACGAGCTGGTCCGTGTGGCTGGATCTGGAGTTCGACCTGTTTACTGATGACATATCGGCGCTGCACATTGTTGGCGATAGCGGGCCCACAGCGGCCGGTAAGCTTTTTTACTTCAGTGGATCGGGAATCATCGGCAGCTACCCGGACGAGGAGATTCATTATTGGGATGGCTCTTCGATCACCCTAGTGGCCGACTTTGATCTCATCGGTTGTCACATTGACGCGCTTAGCGTCAGCGCGAACGACAACTTTGTGGTGTCTCTTCGGGCCGACAATGAAACCAAGTGCGGCCCCATCATGACCGAATGGACGGGGCCGGCTGCCGACAACGAAGACTTAATTGAGCTGACAGGTTTCGGCCCGAGCAATTGGGCTGGCAATGATCCAACAGGCTGGACCCTTTACTTCGATGCTTGCACCGAATTGAGCAACTGTGGCGGCGGAGCGAACCTGCAGGCCGCGGACGTGGGCACACCGAGCGGTGGTTGGTATGAAGGCTGTGTCAACCAGGTGGTTAGCCAGAACGCGGCTTGCGGAGGCTATGATTGTTCGTTAACTGGCGAGTTCTGGTTTGGCGCGACGGACCAAGACGCGGACTCGACAGAGGGGCGCTGGCTTCGCTCCGATGGGACGATATTCTGGGCTAACTCCTGTGGAGCGGGACAGACCGCCTACAACGGCAAGTGCTACGAATTTACCTCGTTGAGGACCTGTATCAACGCGCGGGGCGATTGCGAAGCGCTCGGCGCCGGGTGGGACATCGTCCAGATTGACGACCTGGACGAGAACGACTTCGTATTCGGTTTGATCACGGAAACCACGTGGATCGGCGGCGATGACATGACGACGGAGGGCTCTTGGTACCTGCCTGACGGTACCTATTTCTGGGAAGGAACGGAGGCCGGTACCCCCCAGAACAGCGCCTACAACAATTGGCGGGTCAACGATCAGCCGAACGCGAGCAGTACCAGCCAGGACTGCGCTGGCATGAGCACCACCAACAGCGGCGGGTGGGGCGATTACGCAATATCCGACGTTAACCCCGCGCTCTGCGAAGGACCCGGCACCTCCGCCAGCGAGTACAACAACTGGGCGAGCCTGGAGCCTAACGACTCGCTAGACATGCCGTGCCCTGCGGGAACGACGCTAGATGCCGCGACCGATACCTGCTGGAAGGTGACCACTGCCGCGACGGACTTCGACACCGCTCGGGCGGAGTGCCAGGCGCTAGGCACCGGGGCGGATCTCGTCAATATCGACACTGCGGCGGTTAACACCTATGCCCTGGCACAGCGTCCTGCCGGCGACTTTTGGATCGGTGTCTCCGACCAGGAGAGCGTCGCGACCGAGGGCACTTGGGAACGGACGGACGGCACGCAGATCATTGTCAGCGGTGTTGAGGTCGGCGCTGAGTACAACAACTGGCTCGCCGGACAGCCGAGCACGCCGCCGGCTTGCCCCGTGGGCACCGATCTGGACGCGACCACCGGCAACTGCTGGACCGCGACCGCCGGGTCTTCCACCTTTGATGCGGCTCGGACTGAGTGTGGCTCTATCGGTGCTGGTCTGGGTGACCTAATCAATATCGATGGCGCGGGCACGGACACGAACGCCTCTAGTTATATGGGGGGCACGGAGTTCTGGATCGGCGCGAGCGACACCACTGGCCTTTCGGCGGATGGCGAGGGTTTCTGGTACCGGACCGACGGTACTCTGATCTGGTCGAACCCCTGTGGCGCCGGAGAAACCCCCTACAACGGGTCATGCTTGGTTGTCACTCCGTCGGAGGAGACCAGTTGGTCTGCGGCCCGCACCGCCTGCCAAGGGCTGGGTACCGGTTGGGATTTCACCATCATCGAAGACAGTGACATGAACGATATTGTCACCGCTTTCGCGGTTAGTGCTAGCTCGACGGGGCTGTGGTTTGGTCCGACGGATAATGGCGGGACCTGGGAGTGGGCTGATGGTACCCCCATCACCTACGACAACTGGGGTGCCAGCGAGCCGGATACCTCCAGCATCTGCGCGTACATTCCGGATTCTGGTGAATGGGAAGACTCGAGCAGCTGCAACAATAACAAGTACGGCGCTTGCCAGGGGCCGCCCATCGGCCCCGCCGGTCCGGTGGGTGCCGAGTACAACAACTGGGCCGACCAGCCCGATGACACCGCTCCGACCGACTGCCCCGTTGGCACCACCGAAGGGGGTAGCAGCGGGGTGTGTCTCAGGGCGACTACTGGCGCCGGAACTTTTGCCGCCGCCCGGGCGGAGTGCTTGGGCTGGGGTGGCGAGCTCGTGAGCGTGGCTTCTGCAGCCGTGAACTCCGATGCCGGCGTTGTCATGGGCGCGACCGAGTACTGGATCGGCCATAGCGACGAGAGCACTTACTCCGTCGAAGGCGAACGTTTTTGGTACCGAGCCGACGGCAGGAACTTCTGGAGTCAGGTGTGCCCTGCCGGGCAGACAGAGACCGATGGCATGTGTTTTGGGCTGACCCAATCCATCGAGACGAGCTGGTCTGCCGCCCAGACGGGTTGTCAGGCTATGGGCGCGGGTTGGGATTTCGCCATGATCCTAGACAGCGCTCAGAACTTGATCGCCGAGAATTTCGTGCCCGACTCGGACGGGATTTGGTTCGGCGTTGCGGATACCGGTAGCTGGGAGTGGTGGGATGGTTCTCCCATCACATACGAGAACTGGCCTATCGGCGAGCCTGACAGCGCCAGCACCTGTGCGTACATGCAGTCCGATGGGGACTGGGCGGACTCAGGGAGCTGCGACAACGACAAGTACGGCCTTTGCTCCGGACCGATGCCCGCGGGCGCGGCCGTTGGCTCGGAATACGAAAACTGGGATACGCTGGAGCCGGATAACGCCGGTGCGCCTAGCTGCCCCGCGGGCACCACAGAGGACGTCACATCGGGTCGCTGCTTGGCGCAAACCACAGCCGGCACGTTCGATGCGGCGCGGACAGAATGCCAAGGACTCGGCGGCGATCTCATCGACATCGACGACGTGGGTATGAACGGCGACGCCATGACGTGGATGAGCGGGGGCGACTTCTGGATCGGACTGAGCGACCAGGAGAGCGTAGCGATCGAAGGAACCTTCGATCGGTCTGATGGTACCACCGTGTACACGGCCGGTGCTGAGGTCGGCGGGGTGTACAACAACTGGGCTACATCGGAGCCCGACGACGGTGGCCCTGACGTGTGCCCCGCTGGCACTACGGACGACGCGACTACCGGCAAGTGCTTGGCAAAGACCGGCTCCGGAACCTTCGCTTCGGCTCAGGCGGAGTGTGTGGTGCTGGGCGGCGATCTCATCAGCATCGATACCGGTACATTGAACGGCCAAGCGCTGACGTGGATGGGGGCCGGCGACTACTGGATCGGCGCCAGCGACGACAGCAGCGTTTCGCCTGATGGTGAAGGAGAATGGTATCGAACCGACGGCACTCACTTCTACACCACCGGAGGTTGTCCCTCGGGGGCAACCGAGCTCAACGGCTCGTGCTTCATGAAAACGGCATCGACTGGGACCGACTGGACGGACACCCGTTCGGATTGTCAGGCTATCGATACCGGGTGGGATTACACGATTATCGATGACGCCGATGAGAACAGTATCGTTACGGGCTTCGCCGTTGGGGAAGGCACCGAGGGCATCTGGTTCGGAGCGACGGACAACGGTGGGACTTGGGAGTGGGCGGACGGCATGGCAATCGGCTACGACAACTGGGGGACCGGAGAGCCCGGCACCGGCAGTATCTGCGCATACGTTACCGATTCGGGTGAATGGGCAGACTCAAGCGCCTGCACGCGAGATAAATACGGCAGTTGTGAGGGACCGCCGAGCGCGGCTGGCGCTGTCGGTTCCGAATACGACAACTGGGACACCGGCGAGCCCGACGCCTATGTGGCGGCGGCTTGCCCGGTGGGGTTCACTGAAGACATTGGCTCCGGGAGATGTCTCGCCCAGACTGCTGGAGGAACCTTCGCCGAGGGAATTACCGCATGTCAGGGTATGGGCGGCGACATCGTCAATCTCGACAACGATACGTTGAACGGCCAGTTGCTCAGTTGGATGGGCGGCGGGGGCTTTTGGATCGGCGTGAGCGACGACGACGCCTATTCCACAGAGGGGGAAGGCAACTGGTACCGTCTGGACGGGACTCAAATTTGGGGAGCCTCCTGCGGTGCAGGGGAGACCCAGGTCGGCAGTTCTTGTTTTGCGAAGACACCCTTGACCGGGACGGACTGGCCCGACACGCGTTCAGACTGTCAAGCGATGGGCACCGGCTGGGACTATTCCGTAATCGATGACGCGGCCGAGAATGCCGTCGTGACGGGCTTCGCCGTTGGCGAGGGTACTGAGGGCATCTGGTTCGGTGTGACGGACAACGGCGGGACCTGGGAGTGGGCGGATGGGACTGCCATTGGCTACGATAGCTGGGGAGGCGGCGAGCCGGGCACAGGCAGCATCTGCGCATACGTTACTGAGAATGGTCTCTGGAGGGACTCAAGCGCCTGTACCCGCGACAAGTATGGCAGTTGTGAAGGTCCACTCGGGACGGGCGCAGTCGTTGGTGGTGAGTACAACAACTGGGGCGGCGTCCAGCCCGATGACTCGGCTGACGGACCCTGTCCGGTCGGCAGCTCATACGATCCGACGATGGATGCGTGTTTGGCACAAATCTCCACAGGAACGTTCGCTGTGGCTCGCACGGCGTGCCAGGGGCTCGGTGGGGATCTCATCAGCATAGATAGCGCCACCAAAGATACCCAGGCGCTCTCTTGGATGGGCAGCGGCGACTATTGGATCGGAATGGGCGACGACAGTGGCATTTCGCCGGATGGCGAGGGCGAGTGGTACCGCGCGGACGGCACCCTGTTCTACAGCCTCGGCTGCGACTCGGGAGAAACAGAGCTCGATGGGCGTTGCTTCCGTAGAACAACGTCGGTGGAAACAAGCTGGGCGGCTGCGCGTACGGCCTGCCAGGGCATCGACACCGATTGGGATTTCACAGTCATTGAAGACAGCGCCCAGCACGATATCGTGAAGGGATTCGCTTCTGGCCTCGGCGCGACTGGGCTTTGGTTTGGTGTGCGCTACGTCTCTACCGTATGGCAGTGGGCGGACGCCACGGCGATCACTTTCGAAGATTGGGATACTTCCGAGCCAGGCAACTCAAGCACGTGTGCGTACCTGCAGTCCGCGGGCGATTGGGCTGACTCTAGTAGCTGCAATAACAACAAATATGGGAGTTGCGAAGGCCCGAAGAGTGGCTCGGCCGTGGGCGGTGAGTACAACAACTTCGCCAGCGCGCCCGATGGCTCGACCAGCGAAGATTGCGGCTACGTTCTCGCCGATGGCACCTGGGGAGACGCGGACTGTACTGCCAGTAAGCTAGCGCTGTGCGAGGTTCCCGCTACCGTGTTGTCGGACGCGGACTGCGCCATCATGGAAGACGATGGTACCTGGAGCGATCAGCTTTGCTCAGATTCTCGAGTGGCGATCTGCGAAGCTGCCTGGGTGCCTGAGATCAACGACGACTGCGCGATGGTGCAGGCAGATGGAACGTGGGTTGACGTGGACTGCACACTCTCCAAGGTGGGTCTTTGCGATGTGCCGAAGGTCGCGCCTGCCACCCAGGATTGTGTCTACATGACGAACGCCGGCGACTGGGAGGACATCGAGTGTTCCAGCACCAAGGTCGGGCTCTGTGACGTGCCCTGGGATCCTCCGCCGGAGCAAAACTGCGGGATGATGACCACGGCTGGTGTGTGGCAAGACGCCGAGTGTTCCCTCACAAAGTCCGGGCTCTGCGAGATACCGCGGCCGCATGTAACCGAGGACTGTGCGGTCATGACCACCGGCGGCGACTGGGAGGACGTGGAGTGCGATCTGTCGAAGCCCGGCTTGTGCGAAATGCCAGATCCAGCTCTTGATTCTGAGGACTGCGGCATCATGAACAGCGATGGTACCTGGTCGGACGAGGCCTGTAGCCTCTCCAAGTTTGGCGTGTGTTCCATGCCCCGGCCGCTCGGAGTGAGCCAGGACTGCGGGATGGTCAATCTGGACGGCACGTGGACGGACGAGCTGTGCAGCGATACCAAGATCGGCTTGTGCGAGATCCCCAAGCCTGACGGCTCCGGGGCGGACTGTGCCGTGATGCTGGCGGACGGCACCTGGAGCGATGAGCCATGTGACACGCCCCGGCAAGGCTTGTGTCGATCCGTAGGTGTAGCCGGAGCTCCGGAACCGGGCCAATACAACAACTGGAACGGCGGCGTGCCCGGCGTGCTCGGAAACTGCGCTCGCATGCGGCAGGACGGCACGTGGTCTGCGTCGAACTGCGACATCGACTATTACGACGCGGTCTGTGTTGGGCCCCAGCCTCCGGCCAGCGAAAACGAATTGGTCGAGCTAGATCAGGTGATCGACCTCGCGTCCTGTAGCGGGGCGACCAACGAATGGTACTACTCCGGAGCTGCCGAAATCAGTCTGTGCCCCACGTCCTGCGACGAGGTAAAGACCGACCGCCGGGCGCGAATATCGATCGAGATCGAGTGTTTGCCGACCTCGACGGTTCCGATTCCGCCCGGTCCAGACGGCGGCGTGTCGTCGCTACCCACTGCGACCTCAGAGGAATACGAAGGTGTGTGTACGACAGACGGAGACAGCCCGACGTGGGGCAATCTCCACTACGACTCCGAGACACCCGCGGATTCGACGATCACTTTCAGTATTCGGGCGGCAACGACGAGCGCGGGTCTGGCCAGCGCGACGTACACCGAGCTCACGGTCGTGCAGGCCTCTAGTGGCAACGAGCTCTGCATTCCCGGCGGGGTCGCTGGGTGTCCTATCAATCTTGCGGCGGCTCTGGGTAGCCCGGAAAGCGGGTTCCGCTTCGTGGAGGTCGAAGTCCAGATGGAGCCCGGGGCAGGGGGGGAAGCGCCAGTCGTGAACGACTGGGAAATTGACTACAGTTGCTTGGACCAACAGTAGTTCGAAAGCTCTGATGAGACTCCGCCCCTTATTGATCGTCGCGTTTGGCGCGTTTGGCGCCTTTGCGTGTCGAGCCGCTGACGAGCACACTCTGGCCCCAGCGGAAGGACTGACCCCCACGGGGGGCCGGGAAAGGCCCGACGCCGCCGGCGCGGATTCGGGGTCGTCGATTGACGCTGCTGTCCCCCCGATCACGCCCCCCGAAGCTGCGCCTCCCGAAGACGCCGGCCCGTCTGACGTACTCACGTTTAGCGATGGAAATTATCCGGACACCGAGCCCCCGCGTATTTTCGACGGCAGTTTAGCGGAGACGGCCCCACCGTTGCCCAGCTTGTGCTCGGGAGCAGTGTCTCGACCCTGCCAACAATTCTGTTCGGCGCTATCGGAGGCGCCCAGCTGCCAGTTCCGACTTGAGATCGCGCTTTCCGGATTCGATCCGGAAGTCGATGGTGGAATTGACGAGCCCCGGACGTCCGAGCGACTGCTCGAAGCCTGCGAGTGTGACTGCGAGAAAAACTTTGCTTACCAGCAGTGCAAGTCAGATTTTGCTGACTACATCTCCTGCGGCGGCGCGCTGGCAACGGTAGAGATGACCTGCCCGGTTGATCCCGATGCGCTACCCATCGTGATTGGTCCGTCCTGCGGTACATCGCAAATCACGTTCAGCCAGTGCCTAGAGCAACCTCGTCTGGTAGCCCGCCCTCCTGGCGACGAGCTGTAGTCACGTTTGGGGTAGATCATGCTGGGCTGAGTCGCGGCCGAGCGGCCGAGCGGCCGAGCGGCCGCTCGGCCGCTCGCAAGAAGGTTTACTTTCCGCCCACGGCCATTGTTCAATGCGTTTTCGACTTTTGCGCCTTGCCCGCGGTTCGCGGCCCAAGGCGGCATCGAAAGGTATATATCGTGAAAAACTCATTCAATAAGTGTCTTGGAATTTCTGTTGCCCTCCTGTTCACCGCGGCTGCGTGCAGCACCGACGACGACTCCAGCGACACGAACAATGCTGGGAACAGCATCAATTCGGGTCTGCCGGCGGAAAGCAGCATTGGCGACCTCAGCGGAGATGATGCCGTGACGCTTTGCGCCGCCCTCAACACCGCGGAGCGCAAGGTCAATCCGACGGCTGGATGTACCTTTTATGCTGTGATGGCGACGACTACCGGAGATGAAATCGATACCGCTGCGTGCGAAACAATGCGTGATGAGTGTGTTGTCGACGCCAACGCTGATAATAGCGCAGATACGTCAGACGAATGCGACAGCACCGCACTGACTGCGATGCTGAGCGGCTGCACTGCGACCGTGGCTGAGATCGAAGCATGCGAGAGCGACTCCTTAGCTGCACAATCCGCCATGGTCGCGGGCGCCTCCTGCGATACTGCGGGTACGAGTGATTACTCGGAAGGGGAGCAGGTTGAGGTTGCGTCTTGCGCCGCTCTGGCGACCAAGTGCCCGACCCTCTACGGCGATGACGAAGGTGGCGAAACTGATGGCGGCGGCGGCGAAACTGATGGCGGCGGCGGCAGCGGCGAGACCATCGGCGACGATGCCGGAATGTAGCCTCTAGGCGAATATCAACCGAAGTCGGGCCGGAGTGAAAGCTCTGGCCCGACTTGCATTTGGGCACCGGGGACGAATCTACTGTTGGATTCTCACGGCTGCGCCCCTCCGGGCAAAAGTGCGAGCCGCGGTGGAATCGCTCGCTCTAGAGCTGAAGCCCACAGCCGACGCCAGCCATCGAGCGGGCCTCTCTGCGAGGGGGCGGTGCTTAGAGAGGGTGCTTAGAGAGGGTGCTTAGAGAGGGTGCTTAGAGAGGGTGCTTAGAGGCCGCGTTTGAAGCACCAGTTGTAGCCGGCACCTGAGCCCGACATTTCCCAGCCTTGGGCGCCGGCCTTGTTCGCTTTCTCCGTCACCTTGGCGTCTTCGCTCTCCTCGAAACAAAAGTACTCCCACTTTTGGCTGCCGCTGGCGTGGGCGGGGGGCACGATGAATATCTTGGCGGAGGCGCAGCCTATGGCAAAGGCGGCAACTAAGGCGAGAGCGGTCTTGTTCTTCATGGCTGAGGGGTAGCATGAAGCGGGGGTGCTGCGGTCCTCGTCTTGTTGGTAGGGCTATGCGCGCCTGCGCAAGCGGGGGATCGAGCGGCCGGTTGATTGAGCGCGCAGTATCCGTCGCGCAGTGTCTGGAGCGCAGTTGGAGCTTAGGCGCCTAGAACGAATAGGGCTCGCCGCCGTAGTTGCCGGCGGCGCCATACTGACAGACGCTGAGGGTTCCGTAGTACGTGACCTCATTGGATTCGAAGGGCACGTTGTCCTTCGAGCCGCAGCCGACGGCGATGCTGTCGTCCCAGACTATCTGCGTGTAGTGCCCACCGCAGCTTGAGCCCGTGCAACCCACGGCTTCACTGGCAGCCCAACTTGCCCCGACAAATTCGTCGGGATCCGCGTAGCTTCCAGTACCGATAGCCATGTTCTCGCCGTGGTCGCCGGTGTGGTAGGTGCTAGTGTAATTGCGATAGGCGTCGCTGCTGTGCCCATCGTCCCAGTGGGTCACGCTTGTTGCGTAGGATTGGGACTTTTCGGCGATCAAGGGATCCCAAGTCATCATCGCGATCGGTGGAACCGCCTGAGGTTGCTCGAGGTAAGTGCCGAGGTTGATAGCAGCGCGGACCAAATTGTGTTCGTACACGATATCCATGCACCATCGGCTAGAGCATCCGCAGCTACTGCCGTCGCCGTCGCAGATGGCACAGGCGTCCATCTGACCCGCGCACCCTGTGCCATTGCCGCTATTGGATCCGTTGGCGCGCTGGCCAGTCGTGCTACTGGTGCCGCCGGCGTTGCTGGTGCCGCCGGCGTTGCTGGTGCCGCCGGCGTTGCTGGTGCCGCCGGCGTTGCTGGTGCCGCCGGCATTGCTGGTGCCGCCGGCATTGCTGGTGCCGCCGGCATTGCTGGTGCCGCCGGCATTGCTGGTGCCTCCGGACGATATGTCTCCGCTTCCGATGGTGCCGCCAGATGCAGTGCTTCCGCCCGCTGCGGGTGAGGCATCACTCAAGCTGGGATCCCGCCCGCCGCCGTCGGTATTCGCAACGGGGGTGTTCTTGTCGGAAGTGCCTTCGGCGTCTGTGTCCGAGCAGGCACCGGCGAGAGCGACAGCGGCGATTGCGACGGAGATCAACGAGTGGCGCGTGCGGACTGATAGAGATGAAGGCATAGGATTCCCGAGGCTAGAGCCTCTGAATATTACGCATAGTTCATCGCTGCCCAGGCGCTAATGCTGACATCCCATGCCACGGACAAATTGTGGTGACAGTATCTGCCGCCTCATACCGGGGTGCGGAGCCCCGCGGCACGGCGACGAGGCGCACCGACAGCGAATTATGCCTCGCGTTGTGGACTCCCACGACGGCGGCGCCGGGTGAGCGTCAAGCCAAGGGCGACGAGCGCACCGAGGCCGCCGGAGCGGCTGCCCGGAGTCGGAGTCGCGCCGACACGGCAAGCGCAGCTGCTGGAGTCTCCGCTGCTGGCGCTGTTGCTCGTCGTGCTGGTACCGGCGCTGGAGTCTAGGCCGCCGAGATTGGGGGCGCTGCCGTCGTTGGTCGCGCTGGGGCCCTGGCTCGCGCCACCGCCGTTGGTGCCGCCGCTTCCGACGCTGGCGTCGATGCTGCCGGCGCCGCCGTCGAGACCGCCGCCACTCCCTCCGACTGTGGCGGACTCGTCGTTGTCCAGGGCGCTGCTGCAGCCGGGATCGTTCGGGTAGTCCCGCTGACCGTCGTTGTCGTCGTCAACGCCATTGGCGCAGGCCGGCAAGGTGAGCTCGCTGGGGTCATCGGCTCCGAGACAGCCGGGATCTTCCGGCCAGTCGAATTTACCGTCGCCGTCGTTGTCGAGCAGGTCGCGACAAGCGGGCAAGCCGCTCTCGTCGTCGTACAGGTAGGACGAACAGCTCGGATCTTCCGGGTAGTCGAACAAGCCGTCCTCGTCGTTGTCGAGGTTGTCCGAGCACTGCGGCCGTGTCGCGGTGCCGCCGTCGCCGCCTGTAGATTCAGGGGAGGCGACGATGACCTCGGGGGAGAGCTTGTCGCTCTCGATTTCGCCACTGGCGACGGCACTCGCGGTCACTCGCTGGCCGGCGTAAAGAGTGGGCACCGTGGCAGTGAAGTCGCCGTTGGTACCGGCGA
Source organism: Polyangiaceae bacterium (assembly GCA_013214025.1). Classification (GTDB taxonomy): domain Bacteria; phylum Myxococcota_A; class Polyangia; order Polyangiales; family Polyangiaceae; genus JABSRN01. The sequence continues at coordinate 13,625 of JABSRN010000060.1, read as the reverse complement.
CTACGGTGGCCACGGCGTTGCCGTCGACGTAAACGGTGATAAGCGCGCCTTGCCCCTCGGTGGTGTGTCCGCTCACACTGGTGGTGCCGGACATGATCGGACCGTCCAGGGTCGGAATGTCCGACTGAGTGACGCCAACGATCAAGGGGGCGAGCTCGAAGGTTTGATTCTCGAACAGCTTGTTCACGCCGGGATCGTTGAATTCACTCTGGATGTCGATGGTGTAGCGGCCGTCGCTGACGCCGGAGGCGTCGCCATTGCCGTCCAAGGTGACCTCAAAAACGAGCACGAGCGTGCCGCCACCCTCGGCGATGTCGACCAGGCCGTCCGTGAACGTGAGCAATTGACCGTCAATTGCCGGATCGCCCACTCCGGTGTTGTTCACTGTGGGCTGCATGCAATCCGCCGGCGGGCAGTAACTGAAGCCCGGGGGGAGCAGGATGTTGATGAACGGGTTTTTCGTTACATCGGCGACGCCGGTACCGGTGTTGGTGAGCGTGACGCTGTACTGGACGGTCGAGCCGGAGGTGGTGTTCGATGGCGTGACCGTCGCCACGTGATCGAGAATCGCCAAGGCTTCAATGTTGGTCAGGGAGACTACCGAAAATCCGTCGTCGTTGCCGGCGCCAGCGTCTGCACCCGCGGAGGCGGCTCGCAGGGAGTCCGAGCGATAGGTAGCGCGGTTGATAGTGGATTTCTTGTCGCCCGTCACCGTCATAGTCCACTGGTAGACGTACTCCTCGCCCGGGGCGAGACTCACGCCTGGCCAGGAGATCTCGCCCGGCGTGCTGAAGTCCGGTGCGGGACCGAGCACCACAGAGTTTGTGGTCGCCGCGCCACCGCATGCGGCATTGGGGCAGTACTCAACGTCGCCAACGATGTAATAGTCCGTCACGGTGACGCCGGTCTGGATTTCGGTGGAGAGGTTCTTGCCGCGAATGGTGTAGGTGAGGATATCGTCCTGGAGGGCCGTTAGCTTGTCGACCTCGAGAGCAAACACCAAGTTGAGCTGCACACAGGCCGGGCTGGGTACGAAGTAACGCCAGGTATTGTCCTGCCCTTTCTGAGGCTGAGCGGCGTCTCCGCCAAACACTTCAGCGCAGTTGACGTCGCGCCCCATGAACGGATCGAGGGGCAAATTGACCACACGGAGGGAGATCTCAGCGAAGTACTCTTTGCCGACGATCAACTCGCCTACAGCGAAGCGAACGGCGTTGGTGTTCGCGGGCAGCGGGTTGTCCGCCGAGAGACTCCAGCCCAGCTCGGTGGGGATACCGCCCCGTACGAAATCGGGAGCGAGACAATTGAGGCAATCCGTATCGGTGCCTTGACCGATTTCTGAACCAAAGTACTTGATGCGTTGCCACGGACCTTCTGGGGCGCTGGAGGCGTCGGCGTCGGCTTCGGAGTTGTCGAGGGCGGAGGCACAGCCTGGATCGTTGGGGTAATCGATTCCGTCGGCGCCGTCGCTGCCGACATCGTTGTTGAGGCCGTCCGAGCACTCGGGGTCGAACCGGGTCTCATAACTGTAGTGAGTCTGAGGCCCCGCTACCGCCGAACCGAAGCCGAAGGGGGTGTTCCCCTGCCCGTCGAGGTTGACCCGGCCGGTGAAGGCATTCTTGTACCCATAGGCGATGGTGTGTTCGTAGTCCCACTGGGTGTGAGCGTAAGCCGGCATGGTGTCAGGATCGGCAATGCCTAAAAGCTCTTTGAGCGCCTTGCTGCCGCTGGGCTCCTTGGGAGCCATCTCGATGCCGTTGTAAATCGTGATGAACTGATCGTTGGGGACCCGCAGCGTGCTGGCTTGAGTACTATAAAAGATGCCCGTGTCCGCGTAGAGCTGCGCCATGCTGCCTTGCAGTAGGCCGAGCGCGTCGTATTCGTCATGTCTTGCTCGTGGACCCCAACCCTCGTTCATTTGCGGACCGCGCTGGGGTTTGATGGTGTTGCCTAAGGCGTCGATAATGCGCACGCCGACCACTTCCGTGTTAGCCGGAACGTATTCCGTGATGTAACCGCCAGCACCACGGCTCGCGCCGTTGGGTACCGGCGTGAACTGCAACACAAAGGTGAGGATGTCGCCCTGTCGGGCGGTGGTATCGCTGCCGCTGGTACCGCCGTCGCCCACAGGGTTGCCCTGGGGATCGAGAAACACCTGGGTGGCCCGGGCGATGCGTTTGGCGGTTTGCACCTGGCCGACGCTATGGGCCACCGATACGTTGGGGCAGAGGAGAGCCAGTATCAGGGCGCTGGCGATGGAGGGGCGAGCTAGGTTGATAAAGCTTTTCATAAGACGGCCTGATCAGTTGATGTTGTACGATTGCTCGGCGCGAGGCACGATGATGAAGACGTTGCGAACGTCGAGTACGGTCACCATGTCTCCGAGGACCTCGATGTCGGCGTCGAAGAGTTGGTCGACTTCGGTCGATGGCTGAAAGTCGTTGAGGGCGTCGAAGCTGAACTCCACTGTGCTGCCGGGAACGACGTTGCGGAATACCTCGCCATCGATGGTCGAGCCTGTTGGCGGCGGGGGCACAGGCGCCACGCCCTTGATGAAGTCAGCGGTCGTAAAGCCGGGGGTGACGACCTCGTTCTGAAGCCCGGTAGTCTTGCCCCGCGTGCGTGTGCTGATGTCGAGCTCTCCTAAGGTGGCCAGCTGAGCCACGGCGTCGACGATGGTCTGGCCGAGGCCGCTGCCGTCACTCTCGACATCAAAGACTAGCGGGCAAGCTCCGTCGACGGGCGGTACTTCCGTGCCGTCCACACCCGTCAGGCACTTGCCATCGCTGTTCAGCGGAATGACTGCGCGAGTGGCGATGGCGAGCTCTTCGAGTTGGGGTCGAGGGTTAAAGGGTGCCCCTATGTGTTCCAGGCTGTCGACGCCAATGACTCGCGCGCTGATGGCCCCCAGTGCGGCGAGGGCGTCTGCCTTGCTGTGGGTCGTGATGCCGACGTCGGAATAGTCGGTCGCTGAATGGGAGATAGTGTCTGTGATGTGCACAATAATGGGCAGCGAATTCGTTCGGAAACCAACGCCACCAATGCCCGGAGGGGCGAAGGGTCCCCAACCAAAATCTGGCAGGCCGACCCCGGTGGCCCATTGATAGAGCGCCTCGTATCCTGACTCAGGAACGTCGAGCCCGCCGCCCGTGGGGCTGAGAGCTTGCAGGCCGCTCACAACGTCGGGAACATCGGTCGTGATGGCTTGTAGGAGTTCGAAGGGGAGGTCGTCGGGGAGCCCGAAGTCTTCGATGGGTAAGTCTTCAAAACGGCCGACACCGAAGGCCGCATCTGGAATGACCTCCGCGATGCCCGGAACGATGGTTTGCTCGAGTGCCGTTTGCACAGCCTCGATTTCTTCGCCGAAGGAGCCGGTGGTGTCCATGGAAATGAAGACGTCAGCCTTTTGCACGACAGTGGTAAAGTCGAGATCGCCTAGGTCGCCAGGACCGTCGTAGGGAAGGATGAAGTAGAAGTCGCCGGCGGAGATGGTGACGGAGGGATCTCCCGGATCGCTGCCGGCCGTTACTTCGACAATGTCCGGGGTGCCGTCGCCGTCTGTGTCGGAGCTAGTGGGGGAGGACTCCCCGGCATCGACGAGGCCGTTGCCGTTCGGATCTTCTGCGCTATCGGGAATGAAGTCGTTGTCGCTGTCGAGATCGAGGGCATCGACAAAACCATCGCCGTCGCTATCTTGCGGTCGGTCGCCGGCTTCGGCGCCTCCCCATTCCAGTTCGTCGGAGATGCCGTCGTCGTCGCTATCTAGATCGCGAAAATTCGGGATACCGTCGCCATCGGTGTCGTCGAAGCCTTCGAAGACGTCGTATATGCCGTCTCCATCGCTATCGAGATCGACGTGGTCCAGGATGCCGTCGCCGTCGGTGTCGACTGTCGCGTAGTTGATGTCGAGCTCGGTGGTGTCGTTGATGCTGTCGCCGTCCGAATCCGTATCCAGAAAGTCGGGGAACTCGTCGCCGTCGGTGTCGATGGGCGGGGTTTCGATGTCAGCATCGCCGGCCTCTTCCCCGTCGCTAATGCCGTCGCCGTCCGAGTCGTTGTCGAGGTAGTTGGGGTATTCGTCACCGTCCGCGTTGGCGGTGGCACCTCCCTCGTCCTTGTTGCTGATTCGATCGCGATCCGGATCGTCGCCGTCTTCAATGGTGACCGTGTTTACAGTGGTGCCGCCTCCGCCGCTTTCGCCGTCGCTTCCACAGCCTGCCACCACAGCGATACACACGCCGCACAACCATCGTGCTTTCATATTTGCCCTACCAAGCTAAGATTTTGTTGGCCCATGAGACCTCCCAGACACGCCAGTCCTTGGCGCCGGTCCAACTATTGAACCCTAGATCTAACGGCCTGCAGTAAGTGTATCGCATTAGCGAAGTGCCGGTATCCATAGATTCCATAGTTTCCAGCGGGCTGGCGGCGGGGAATGGGGCGGTAGCGGGACCGGGCTCTGTTGGGGCGGGTTGGAGTCGTGCATGCGATCGGCGGGACCTGTTCGGGAGCAGCGCGGGCGGAGTGGGGGATACTGCGGCGGGGTGCTGCACCTGAGACTGCGGTTCGATTTCGAGTAGGCGTGTGGCTGCTCGCTCCGTGTAAAGCGCCCTCCCTGTGTCGATTGTTGTCAGGATGTACAGGGTGGTACGCGTGCTCGGAGCATCCTTGCATTGCTTCGGTTCTAACCAAGGTTTTTGGATTTGGCTGGTTACGAGAGCACCCCTACGGGCCACCGGACGCGCTCGAGAGGGATAGCGCTGCGTCGAGATTACCGGCCCAAGCGCTTGGCTCCTGCGTAGGGGCATGTGGGACGAGGGGCTTCGTCGATCAGGCTCGAGCATCATCAAATCTTGGAGGGGGAAACCCATGGCACATCATCGAAACTCAACCACACGTTTACTCGTACCGCTCGTCGGCTTTGCCGCTCATTGTAAATCTGCACGGCTTTAATACTGCGACGAAGCTGCAGCACAACCTGAAGCCTTCGGGCGATTCGTCAATGAGTTGAACTACATTGTGACCACTCCCCACGTGCCCGGCAACCGCTTATTGGTGACGTGGAACGTCATCAATAAGAGCATCGAGGTCAGCAAGAAGCTGGACCAGATGCGGGCGAAGTACTGCATTGACGAGAGCAGGATCTATTTTGCCGGACACTCCGTAGACGCCGCTGCCACGTACAAACTGGCCGTCACCCGTACGACTCGCCCCGCTGCGGGCGTCGCCATGTCAGGGAGGGACCGTCAAACCAATGATATGTTTCCCCCGACAGCACGCCGTTCGGCAATCCAGTCACCACGACATCCTGGCGTAACTGTGAGCCCGAGCAGGGAGACGACGCCCGCTTCGATCTGACGTTTCATATGAGCCAAGGTGGCGTGCATACCATCGCCTTTTGCGACAACTTCTGGCGACAGCTCATCACGCAGCTGTTCGGCTACACTTTGCCTCCCCAGGAGCTGGAAGAAGGGGAGTAGGCCCTCGCGGCTCAGGGCTGGTACTCGTACGCGCCCCTATGGGCGGCATGCACTCGTGCATTGCCGTCGAAGTCCGTTTCAGGGGCCGCTCGCCGCCCCAGCATCCAATCGATCAGAACGCCTCGAAGCAGAAGGCGTTGAGCCTGGCGAGCTAACTATTTGACATCATCCGGCGGAGTAGGTTTGGTGTGGCGGCCAGCACAATGACAAACGCTACAATCACGGGTTACCGATGAAGCGGAGCCCCCTGCCGATGGCCGCGCTCATCATCTCGGGGGAGGTGATTTTTGCTCTACCGTTTCATATCTCGCGATTCTTTCGGCCGTCTCTGCTGCGCGTGTTCGACCTCAGTCACGCTGAGCTCGGAGCCATGCAGTCTGTCTACGGGGTAGTGGCGATGCTGGCGTACTTTCCGGGAGGTGCCCTGGCGGATCTGTTCTCCGCTCGAAAGCTGCTGACCACCGCGCTGCTGACCACCGCGCTGAGCGGGCCGGTGTTTGCCAGCCTGCCGGGAGCGCGCGGGCTCTGGTGTCTTCATGCGTTTTGGGGGCTCTCCACCATTCTCTTGTTTTGGGGCGCGTTGATCCGTGCAGCGCGGGACTGGGGAAACGAACAAAAACAAAGCTCGGCCTATGGTTGGCTCGATGGGGGGCGGGGACTGGTCGCAGCCCTGCTCGCTACCTTCGGCGTCGCGGTGTTCAGTTCCAGTTCACCAGACGTTGCCGCATGGACGCCGGAGCAGCGCGCGGCTCAGCTGCAGATGGTGATCTATTCCTATACTGGCGTGACCGTAGCGGTCGCAGCCTTTGTGTGGTGGGCGCTTAACGAGCCAGTGGGGACAGCATCACCGACTCGCCGTGTATCGCTCCGCAAACGCGATATCGTGGATGTGCTCAGGCGCCCGGCGGTGTGGTGGCAGGCAGGCGTGATTGTCTGCGCGTACACGGCGTACAAGGGGATCGATAATTACTCAATTTACGCCATGGACGTGTATGGCGTGGACGAGTTAGAAGCGTCCACGCTGGCTACCCTTGCTGTTTGGGTGCGGCCCGTTGCGGCGGTTGCCGCGGGGTTCATTGGCGACCGCCACCAGGTTTCTCGTTTACTGGGCGTCTGCTTCGGCCTACTTGCGGTGTTGTATGCTGTCATGGCGAACGCGAGTCCCGAGTGGGGCGCGGTGTGGGGTTTGGTCGCCACCGCGGTGTCGACGGGCGCGTTGGTTTACGCTTTGCGCGCCGTTTACTTCGCGTTGTTTCAAGAGGCACACATTCCGATGCGGTTAACCGGTACCGCCACGGGCGTCACCTCTCTGCTTGGATTCACGCCGGACGTGTTCTTCCCGCCTCTGGGGGGGTATCTATTGGACGCGGCACCGGGGCCCCTGGGGCATCAGGCTTACTTCTTGCTGCTCGCCTGTTTCGCCGTTGCGGGTGTAGGCGCGTGTTTCGGCTTTCGACACGCCGTATACTCTCGCGCGGCGTGAGTCTCGTGGGGATGCCGAACCGATCCAAAGGGCTAGGTATGGCTACTCAGCTTGCGCCGGGGTTCTCGGTGCTGCACAGTTGCTCGCGCAGCAGTTGACCCACCTCTTCTGAGTGCAACATCGCGAAACGCGAGACCTGATCGCCCACGGAGCGTTGACGGTCCCTGACCTGGCTGTCTGGTTCTTTGTTGGGCCAAAATGTTTGTGCGCTGAAGGGACGGCAGCCTGGTTGGGAACGACCCAGGCGTGCAATGAGCGGCATACCGCGCGCAAACCCGTCATCGCTTCTAGGCCACCCATGGCGCCGCCGGACACGCTCACCAGACCGACCATTTTGAGTTCGAACTGGGGGAAGGCCATGAGATCGAGCGCGTTCTTCAGCACCCCGCTGTAACTGCCGTGATATTCCGGAGTGCCGAGGATGATGCCATCGGCGCGTTTGAGAACTTCCCGTAGCTTCATGACGGATTCCGGGTAGTCGAAGTCGGAATCCATTCCGGCGCAGAGCGGTAAATCGAAATCGCTCAGATCGACCAGCTCGGTGGCCGCGCCCGCGTGGGCGGCTCCTTCGAGAGCGATGCGGACGGCTGCTCGTGTGCAGCTCTGCTTGCGGAGACTTCCAGGTAGACCGGCGATCCGAGGTTGGGGTTTGGGCATGTGCCCTAACTACTATGAACAGCCTCGGGACACCCCATGGCTATTTTTGAGGCTGCGCGCCTTGAGTGACGGATGGTGGACGCCAATACCATTAGAAGGGAGAAAGCACCGGAGGGGCGAAACCTGACGAACGCTCGCGGAGACAACGCGTACCACGTCATCACAGCATACGAGGTCAGCGATGCGATTGTGGATGGCTTTACTATAACGGGCGGCTTCGCTGATGAGGTGGGAAGCGCCAATGACCGAACTTGGGGCGGTGGAGCTGACTTTTATCAGACTAGTGTGCTGCTCGAAAACGTCATCTTTGAGGCGAATCATGCGACCAGTACGGGCGGCGGAGTGCGGATTAGGCGTGGTCAAGCCACCTTCCGCCGGGTGAGTTTTCGAAATCATGACGCTTGGGGCGCTCTCTACGTCGATGGTCCGCATCAGATGATTCTTGAAGAGGTGCTCTTCGAACAAAACGCAGGCACTTGCCTGGTCGAAGACGACGGTACGCTCCAGATGGACCGCAGTCGTTTCATCGGCAATGCCCATCACGTGGTGCTTCGGAAATCTCTTTCGGCGAGCATCAACAACACGATTTTTGTCGGCGCCACTTATGGGGCAATTTACCTCGAGAATTCGGCCGCGCTTATTGTGAATAACTCAAGTTTCTCCGGGAATTGTCACCCATTTACTAGTGCGGCGATCTGGGTCGATGGGACCAGTGAGGTGAGCTTCAACAACTCTGTTGTGTGGGGGAATGAATCTCTCGGGCTGACAGCAAAAGACGCCAGCCTCCTTGTCGAATCTGGCGGCAGCGCTACTTTCAGGGCCAGCTTGCTAGAGGGCTGGAGTGGCGCGGGATTGATCTCCGGCGATAACCCATTCGGTGAGCCCGGGGTGACCCACGCTACAGCGCCGACCTTGGGCGACCTACACCCGGCAAACGGCTCACCACTGATCAACAACGGAGAGGTGAACGCTTCATCGGGCTTGCTCGATATAGACGGCGACGCCCGAACCTAAGGCGGGACCGATCGACATCGGCGCCTACGAGAGCGACGTTTCGGGTTAGGTCCAGGCGTGTTCCGGGTCCCGAGGGGCTCGCGGGATTTGCGGGTCCAGCCGATGTCTGGATATCGAGAGGCGTCGCGCACTCTCGGAGTCGTCAGTTGCGTGTTGATGACGCGTAGATCCAGCGGGAGTAAATCAGGGGCGCGCGGGAACATATACGGACGCTGGCTGAAAGCTAGGGCAGTCGGAGATTCGGAACTCAGTACCGGGAGGTTCGGTTACGTGTCAGTGCAATGAGCGACGAATCTTATTTTTGCTGCAGTCGCCTATTCGGCAAACTGTTCGGGACGCGCTTCTGGCGTGTGGTGTCGGGTGGGTCAACGACTGGAGGATCAACGGCGAAGCGGCGGGAGGAAGGCGGACGACAGCGTCACGGCAGGTGGATGCGACGGCAGGCGGGGCCGCGGCAAGCAACGGGGACGGACGGCAGAGGGCGGCGCTCGGTTCAGGCGGGGTGTCGGCTGCAGAGCATCGCTTGGGCTCGGCGTGCTCCATTGCGCCTGCTCGCCGGTAGGAGTGAATCGCTTTCCGAACTATAAAAGTGACTTGGGGGTGAATGTCTGGGCCCCCCCCCGGCATCGAAGCCATTTGGGACCTTCACGACATTCGGAGACATGATGAGACTTGGTACTGCTATTTCAGGCCACTTAATTTTGGCAGTTGCGACTGTGCTAACGGGTGCCACGCTCGGGGAGCTGGCCCGAGCTGATTGGTTTGTTCCTCGAGCTGATCCGGCGATCACGGGCCGTTCGACGGGGACGGCGACTATCGACGTGCCCGGGCGTATCTGGGCGGTCTCTTTGGGGGGCTCGCTTTCGAACAATCAGCTGTTTGCTCCGGTCGATAGCGCGGAAAGCGGCGGGATTCTCTTCGCCCAAGGAAAAATCGAGGCACGCCGCTCCGATGACGCTCAGCGCTGGAGTAGCTCTGGCGTCACCATCACGAGGGTGCTGGGCACAGCCGACCTAGATGGCAACGGTACAAGCGAGTTGTTGGCCGAGGGGCGAGTTGCTGGAGCCAACGCCGCGCTGGTGATCAGTTCGACGGACGGCTCGCTGCTCTGGTCGTCTCCAGCTGGCGACGTTTCCAAGCCGACGGCCTTCCGGGTCGCGGATATGGGCGGCGACAGCAAACTCGATCTTTATGTGGCCGAATACGCGCTGCTCAACGACGACCTGAACCTTGGGTGCATGGGAGCGGCGTATTCTTTTGAATCCGGCTATGGATCCCCGACCCGGTTCTGGTGTCTTGAGGCGGTGACTCGCGACTACACTTACGGCGGCGATGACCTGCTCGCTGACGTCGACGGCGATGGCATAATTGAGGTGGTCAACCAGGGCAACGATGAAATTTATGTCTTCAGTACCGCGGACGGTAGCTTGGAGGCCACCAGCACCGATGTCGGGCGCATGCCCATCGGCAGGGCTAACCTGACGGCGACGAATGTGGATGCCGATGCTGCCGAGGAAATTATCGTGTTTTCTCACGGCGGTTGGGCGGATTCGAGCAACTCCGTTAGTGTAGCCATGTGGGATTGGCCGTCCGTAGACGCAGCCGCAGATCAAGTATGGGAACGCTCCACAGCGAGCCTCGGTGCCGACCGGCTCAGTGCCGATCCCACCTCGGTCAGCGATCTGGACAACACAGGCGCGCCCGAAGTCGTGGTCTCCTTTGACGACGGCGGTGGCTGGGTCACAGAGATCATCAATGCCGAGACCGGCGCCGAGCTCGATACTATCGATGGAAATCGCTTCGAATCGGTCATCAATGCCGACTCAGACGCAGCGCTAGAGATCTTGACGCACGAGCGAGGCTCTCCCGCTGAAGTCTACGAGTGGGTGGCTGGTGCGGCAGTGCTGTCCGCCACCTTGGGGGATTGGAGCATCGTACGTTGTGCCGCTCCCATGGAGAGTAGCCAAGGCGAGCCCGCGCGCCGTCCCTGTGTGTCTACGGTTTCCGGGGCTCACTTGTTTTCTTCGTTGGATTTTAACGGAGAAGTTGGGGAACTGTTGCTCATCACGATCGGGTCGGGCGGCTCCACTGTTCTTTCGCGCTTTGCGCCTGACGACGGGTCGACGATCAGTACGGTGGAGCGCACGGCAGGGCCGAACGGCGAAGAATGGCTTGTGGCCACGCGCGCGGGTCGCGTCATTGTGCTCGACGCCAACTTGCGGCCCCTGAACTACGAGCCCAATGCGCCCCAGCCGAGGCTCGGGCTCCGGATCCGCTCCTATGATCAAGGCTATGGTCATCTCAAACGCTTCCCGGTTGCCGGAGATATCTCCGGCGGCCCCGCCGATGAGATTGTCGCGGTGACGAGTCAAAATCGAGCCATCGCTCTCGACGTCACTGGCGCGAGCTTGCTCGGCGGCGAGCTGCAGCTCTGGAGTCATGGTTCGGCGAGTTCGGTGGTGTTGGGCAGTGCCTCCGCCGGCGATGTATGGACGATGACCGCGGGCGTCACCGACGTGCAAGGCATTGACGCGGACGGTACGCTGCGATGGAACTACACGGCCTACAATCCCTACGCCGGGCTCAACGCCTACGGCAAGCTGCTCACCGCCGACCTATCAAATGCCGCCGGGGACGAACTCGCCTTTCTCACGAAAGCTCCGGGTAATCGCTTCAATCTAACAGTGCTCGGTTTGGAGACTGGCACTCCGATCGTAGGCCCGCGGGAGGTCGGCGTGATGTCGAGCTTCCGGCGACTCACCGCTGCATCCCTCGATGGCGGCCCCGTCCAAATCTATGGGGCCGGCCTGACTACCATCGGGACGATCGATCGTGTCACAGGAGAACCGACCGTGTACTCGACTGGTTCGGGCCTTGTTGGCATTCACCAGATGGCGGTGAATGTGGACGACGATTCTGCTTTCGAAGTCCTGGCGATGGACATTGGGATCCTGACGCTGGTGGACGATGACGGGACGAATATGTGGCAGGATCTTGAATCCGGCACCTTCCCGACGATGGGCTCGCTTTCGGAATGTACGACTACGAAGCAGTACGTGGTAGCCCAGGCGAATACGCCGATCTTGATGAGCGTCGAGCTCAGCACCGGAAACCGAAATTGGTCGAAGTACTACGGTGGCGGTCAGATGTTTGACAGCGATGGAAGCGCTGGAGAATTCTGGGCAGACGATTCCTGCCTTGGGCAACACCCTGGCGTTGTCTCAGCTGACCACTGGCGGTCCGGAAGCGATCGTCGTCGGCGGTGATGACGGTTTTGTCTATGCGGTCAACGCCTGCGATGGCAGCTTGCTTTGGTCCGTGCAATTGGGTGCTGCCGTTCGAGAGATCATCGCATCCGACTGGGACGGCGACGGCGCGGTCGAGCTGGTGGCGTCCACCATGGACGGCAACATGGTGGGTATCGATGAGCTAGTGGCGGCCTTCCCGGGCGAGGTCATCGATACGGATCCTCCCTCGGGAATTGACGTGGACGTGCAAGAGATTGAAAGCTGCGACACCTTGTACGCGGCTTGGGCGGCCGTTGTGGATGCGACGGACTACGAGGTCTCTGTGAGCACCGTTGACGGCACCGAGATCGCTAGTTTCGCCAGCGTCGGAGATGTGATTTCCGCGAGCATCGCCGAGCTCGACCTTGTGGTGGATACCCGCTACATCGTCGGTGTTCGGGCCGTAACACCCACGGGTACCTCGTCGGTGACCGTTTCTGATGGCGTGACGATCATTGACGAGTCCCCGCCGACCACGTCGCTGACCGCCGACGCCACCGCGGTGGTGCCGGGGCAAGAGGTGACGTTGGATTACACTGCCAGCGATGCCACGCGCCTGGCTACCGTCCAGCTCGAAATCGTTCAAGATGGCAGCGCGATCGCTCGACCGGTGGATGTCTATATCGATGGCTGCGCTACCGAGGGGTCTATCCCCTGGACCCCGCCGGGACCGGGAGTTTACGACGTGGTGTTGACCGCAACAGACGCGGCTGGCAAAGTCACCGTAGAACGCATCGTCATCACTGAGACCACAGCGCTGCCGGACGGTGGCAGCGACGCTGGGCCGGACGTTGATTCCGGCTCCGACGCAGGGGCCGATGGCGGGCCAGGTAGTGACTCAGCTGGAGTCGATGACCTAGGAATGAACGGCGATACCGTGCTCGTGGGCGGTTGCGGTTGCTCGGTGCCAGGTCAGCAAGAGCCCGCCGGGGGACAGTTTGGCTGGCTGGGCCTGCTAGCGATGGTCGCGGCGTCACGCCGTCGCTTTCGTCGCTAGCCGCAACAAGCGCCTGGGGCGAACTTGTCCCGGCAGGTCGGGACAAGAGCCTCGTTGGCTAGGAGCGGATCCGTCGGATCCGCCCTTAGCTGTTGGTCGACTCTAGGATGCCCATGCCCATGGTGTACTGGGGCGTGAGACCGGCCTCGGCCATGTAGCGTTCGTAGCCGATTCGGGCGCCCTTCCAATCCGTTTCTTCCGGGCAGTCGTCCACCAGAATGACCCCGCCGGGCGCCAATCGAGGCGCGAGTCGCTGCAGCCCCGCGTAGGTAGGCACTTCTAGGTCGACATCGAGCAAACACAGAGCAATTGGCTCGGGTAGTTGGTTGACGGGCAGTTCGGCTATATCGCCCTCGATGAGTTCGATCCCGCCAGCACCGTAATGCTTCATCAGTCGCTGAACCATCGTTTTAGAACTGCGACTGAAGTGATGTGCCATCCTAGCGGGGGTATCGAGCTCGACGTCTCGGGCAAACTGAGAGGCGACAAATCCAGAGAATGTGTCGACGCAGATGTAGCGGCGGTTCTGTTGAGTGCGTTGCAGCAAGCGCCACGACAAGGCGGATGTGCCTCCGAGGTAGCAGCCCACCTCGACTACGTCTCCGGGTACGTCGCGGCGGGTGACCAAGTGGTCGAACCATGTGTAGAGGCGCTCGACCTGAAGCGCCGAGGTCGGCACCGGGTAAAAGAGCTCAGGCGCGTAGCCT
>JABSRN010000006.1:95590-174511 GCA_013214025.1 Polyangiaceae bacterium | reverse complement strand
TGGGCGGCGACGAAGGTGGCGGCCTGATGGGCAGCGGCGGAATGACCGATCTCTTTGGTGGCGGAATGGCCGGTGGCGGAATGGCTGGCGGCGGCGGCATCGCCGACTTGTTCGGTGGCGGTGCCGCAGGCGGCATGTTCGGCGGAATGATGGGCGGCGACACGGGCGGTGGCGGCATGTTTGGTGGCGACACGGGTGGCGGGCTGTTCGGCGGTGACACCGGCGGAGACGACTCGGATCCGGAGACCGACGGGCAGTGACAGACGCGGCATGGGACGACGCCCAGTCGGAGTTTTTCGAAGACGGGGTCCGGGGCACCTATTCCGGTGGCCCCGAGGAGATCCGCCGGCTCGTCGAAGAAGAGCAGGCAGAGCAGATCTGTTCGAGCATCCCCACGGCATCGGTGCTGGAGAGACGAGCGCGGTTTCAAAGCTATGTGGCACGAGCCATGGTGGGGCTGGTGGTGTTATGTGCGGGGGGCGCGATGAGGCAACTCGGCAACCATCCCGGCGCTGATGAGATGACGGCAATGGCGGCTGGGGTGACACCAGCTCCCGTGGCGGCGGCTCCCGGTGTTCCTGTTAGCGCCACTCCGACTCTCGATCAGCCGTCCCGTCCAGTCGAAATGGCGGCGGTAGCGCCGGCGGTTCCCGCAGACGCACCCGCTCCCGAGCCAGTCGTCGAGCCGATGATCCCGGTGGTGCCCCCGAGCGCGGCTATCTCTGTCAGTGCCACGGCGAAGCTGGCGGCGCCCGCTCGTGTTTCCACCCCACGTCCTCACAACAAGCTCAATCGCGCGGTTCGGAATCGACCCCAAGCCGCCGTTGCTACTAGACGCTTCACCGCGCCGCGACGAGTGGCAGTGCCCGCCAGTCGCAAATTTTCCTCCAACGATCGTCCGGCGGCCTTATCAGCGCCGCCCACTGCGTCCTTCGCTGATCTGTAGAAACTGACACAGGAGTATCCCCATGTTGCGTTCCAAGACCTGTCTATCCCTTTTGGCCTCTAGCGTCGTCTGCACGACCCAGCTCGCAGTCGCGGCTGCCGGATCTGGGGCCGCTGCTCTCGATGATGTGTCCCTGTCTGGGGCCGCCCCTGTTGCCGCGCGCACCGTCGGCGAAGACGTCAGTACAAAAGAGGCGGCTCCCCGATCGGAAGAACTACGACTCCGCTCACTGCAGGTGCAAAACGGGCTCTACGGCAGTACGGGCCTGTTGCGTATGCGCGGCGCCGACACCGCCGACACCGGTACGTTTCGATTTTCGGTACTAGGCAATATGTACTCGGGCAGTGGCTTTCTGTGCCCGGATTGCTCCCAGCCCAACGGCAGCGTGGTGGCCAATGACGATGAGGTGACCTTCCTAGCCACACGAATGGGGCTATCGGTCACGCCGACCGATTACTTCGAGGGTTATGCGTCACTGCTGTTTCAAACGGCAGAAAACAATCAGAGCAATAGCGGGACCGTCCAGGTGATGGGCGATTCGGTCATTGGCGGCAAGGGGGTGTGGCCGTGGACGCCGGACCGAGTGTTGACGGCGGGCGGCAGCGGTGAATTGCGTTTTAACGGCAGCCCGGGTGCGGTGGGTATCGAAGCTGCCAGTGTCGCGATCAATGCGCTCGGTACATTGGATCTGACGAACCGTAGGGATGTCTTGAAGCGTGTCCCTTTGCGAGTCCACGTGAATGCCGGATACTTGTTCGATAACTCCGGCGCGCTCGCAGAGGCCATCGAAGACCAGCGCGAGGACGACCTCGGATCTCCCCAGCGCATCACTCGTATCGAGCGCTTCGGGCACAATATCAATCGCACAGATTCCATGGTGCTCGGTGTCGGCGCCGAGGGGGTGTTCGAAAAAGTCCGTCCCTTCATTGAGTGGAGCGTGGATGTGCCGGTCAATCGGCAGGACCATCAATGCGACACCGCGTATCTGAGCGCGGGCGATAGTTGCCTCGAGTCTGGTGGCTTTGCGGCGGTTCCGTCTCGCTTGACCTTGGGGGCGCGAGCCTACCCGTGGTTCTCGGAGTGGGCCGAGGGCACGTCGTTGTTGGCAGCGCTTGATATTGGCACCAGCGGCACCTCGACGTTCGCCGAAGAAACGCGTCCAGAGTTGCCGTGGAGCGCTCACATCGGGCTCTCTTACGCCTATGACGTAGTGCCCCGGGTACTCACGGTCGAAAAAATCGTGGAGAAGCGTGTTGTGATCGCGCCCCCGCCGCAGTTCCGTATCGCTGGCAGCGTGGTGGACGTGGAGACTCGTCAGCCGCTGTTCAACGCGGGAGTCCGCTACAAGAGCCAGCCACTCACCGGCATGATCACAGATCAGCAGGGAAGTTTTCGGTCTGCTCGATTAGTCCCCGGTAGTTACGAATTCACGGTGTCTGCGGTCGGTTATCATGACGGTAGCTGCTCCCTAGTAATTACGGAACCGTCGGCAGAAGCCAGCGCCGCGGACAATACCTCGTCGGATCCACTGGCAATGAACGAGCAGGCCCCCAGCGCGGACACCGGCACGCCCGTTGAAGATTCTCCGTTGGTGTGTGAGCTCAAGCCCTTACCGAAGGTGGCGACCATCCAGGGCACCATTCAAGACTCCGAGAGTGGCGATCTGATTTCGGGGGCCGCTGTGGCAATTACCGACCCCTTGGGTCGTAAATTGACACTACAGAGCAACGGCGGCGGTGAGTTCCGCTTCAAGAACGTGCAAGCCGGGCTCTCCACAGTGTCAATCGTCGCCGACGGTTATCTCTCAAGCGTCAGTCAGTTCGAACTCGAGGCCCGGCGAGATGTGACAGCTCGGCTCGCGCTGCACAAGAAACCCAAGCGCCCCAACGTCGTGGTCACGGCCAAAGAGTTGCGGCTGAAGAAGCAGGTGCATTTTACCCACAGCTCGGCTCAGATCCTGCCGGACTCGATGGCTATTATCGAGGAGATCGCGTCTGTGCTCGGTGAGCATCCTGAGATCGTCCGCGTAGAGATTCAGGGGCATACGGACAACTCGGGGACTGACGCGTTCAACCTCAAGCTGAGCGATGACCGAGCGGCGGCCGTACGAACGGCGCTCATTCTTAACGGCGTCGACAAGCTTCGTCTCACAGCGAGGGGTTATGGCCACACTCAACCGAAGGGTACGAACGCTACCGAACGCGGCCGAGCCAAGAACCGCCGCGTCGCTCTCGCCATTCAGAAACGATAGAGCACCCACACAGACGTTCTTCTCGGAGGGGATACCGGGAAGGGTGGGAAACCCCGTGTTGCAAGACGCGGGGTTTTTTTTGCCCGCCGTCCTTCGTCCAGCATCGCTCGCTCCGTATCCTTTGCCCAGTAAAGGACGCTCTCCCGCGGCGGAGCGCTTGCCGCGAGAGAGTTGGTCGGGAGCTACTAGGAGCCGTCGATGCCGAAGAATTTCGCGGCGTTTGTGTTCATCAGCTTCTTCTTGGAATCCTCGGGGATGTCTTTGCGGCCCTGCACGGTGCGGGTGCAGTTCGGGAAGTCCGAGTCCCAGTGCGGGTAGTCCGACGCGTACATCTGCCAGTCGTCGCCCATCAGTTCGATGGTGGAGGGCACGGTGATGTCCTCGGCCTCGAAGGACACGAAGATCTGACCGCGCTGTAGGTACTCAATGGGCTCACGACCCCAGCCGTTGGGGATCCAGTCGGCGCGTTTCTCGTAGTGCTCATGCAAGCGGTCGATGAAGTACGGAACCCAGCCCACGCCAGCTTCCATGAAACCAACCTTGAGCTTCGGGTGACGCTCGAAGACGCCGCCGCTGATCATGGAGTTCATGGCGTACATCTGGTCGAAGGGGAAGCTGAGTGCGTGCACCTGAATGTAGTTGTCCAAGCGATCGACACCGATCTGCGGCATGCCGACGCCGGGTGCGCCGTGAACACCGAGGGCCATGTCCATGGAGGCCGCAGCTTCGTAGAACGGGTCCAAGTCTGAGTTGTCGAGGTTTCGGTCCTGCAGTGCGGGTGGCAAGTGCATGGCGACGAGGCCCAGCTCCTTGGCGTGCTCCATCTCTTTGATGGCGCCCTTGATGTCCTCGATGGGGGTTGCGGCGACGACCTTGATGCGGCCCTTGGACTCACGGCTCCAGTTGCCGGCGAGCTCGTTGAATTCGTGGGCGAAGTCCACCTGGAGTTTGTGGCTGGTGAAGCCGGGGCAGGCGAGGCCCAGGGAGGGGAAGGCGACCATGATGTCGATGCCTTCGCGGTCGCAGTCCTTGAGCATGCCTTCCACGGTGCTCGGGTCGATGTCTTCGCCGTCAACCAGCGCGTGCTCGATATCGACGCCCGGGGCTTTGCCGTAGGAACGAGGGAAGGGTTTGTCCTCGATCATCAGGCGCCAGGAGCCGTTCTTGTCTTCGCCGAACTTCACGTCGTCGGGGAACTTCTCGAGCAGATCTCCGGCAAAGGCTGCGCCTTCGATTAGGTGTCCGTCACAGTCGATAACTTTGGTCATGATTCTTGGCTCCTTTTCCCCCAGATTGAGGGATTTACCGCGTCGCCGCGGCCAAAACATTCGCTGACACGCGTCAGTGAGATGGTGATATCGCAGTTGACTGACACGTGTCAATGAAATTATGGTGCCTTCATGCCCGGGGGCACCGGCTGGGGGTTTGGGGCGGCTTCCTGTCCCCACTGCTCACGGACCCAACTGTCCGAAACCCCACGGCTAGGCGCGCTCAACCCTTCTTACGGAGAAATCTCATGCAACTCGACTTCAATCGCCCCTTCGGGCCCAAGCTGCCGATAGACAAGCTCACCACCCAGCAACAGATCGCTCTGCTCTGTCGCATTTTGGTGAAGCGCGGTTACAGCGACGACATTGCCGGTCACATCACCGCCACCGCTGGCGACGGGAATCTCTATGTCAATCCCTACGGCTTGCCGTGGGACGAAGTCAAAGCGTCCGACATCATCAAGATCGATCTCGACGGCAATGTTGTCGAAGGCGAATACGGCGTGAACCCCGGAGTCGAGCTGCACTTGGCCATGCATCGTTTGAGCGATGAGATCGCTTGGGTGCTTCACAATCACCCTGAGTACGGGACCGTGTGGGCGGACGCCGCGCGCATCCCACCCTGCTACGACCAAAGCAGCATGTACTGTGGCAAGGTCGCTCTGGTGAACGAATACGGCGGCAGCGTCGACGACATCACCGAGGCGGGAGATGTCGCTAAGGAGCTAGGTGCTGATGCCGAGGTCGCCATCTTGGCGCACCATGGTGTGGTGGTGATGGGTCGCAGCGTGGAGGTGATCACGACCCGCGCTCTGTCTCTTGAGCTACGCTGCCGCAATGCCTGGCGCGCGGAATCTATCGGCGCCAAGACGGAAATCAAAACTGAGATCCAAGAGCGCTTTGGCATGGCCATGGGCTACATGGGATTCCCGGGCCAGTTCGAGGCCTTGGTACGGCGGGAACTGCGCGCCGACTCCAAAGTCTTGGAGTGACCGTCGCCGTCGCGTGAGCGACGCGGCGTGGGTAGTGCCTGTCCTTCGGCTGGTGCCACCGGGGCGGGTCGTTGCGCGCTGTCTCAACCAGTGTTCGGTCGCTGGGAGATGCCTGGTTTGCTCGGTAGGTCTCCCGATCCGATCAATTTTCGCGTTAGCACGTGTTCCGGAGGCATTCGGAGATCTCGTACCAGTCCGAGTTTTTCCAGTGCCCGCAACAAGTAATAGGTAATGTCGATTTCCCACCAGAAGAAGCCCTGGTTACACGAAGACTGGTAGGCATGGTGGTTGTTGTGCCAGCCCTCTCCCAGAGTCAGCAGCGCGAGGGCGAGCGAGTTACGGCTGGTATCTGCTGTTGCGTAGCGGGCTCGGCCGATTACATGGGCGAGGGAGTTGATGGTGAAGGTGCCGTGAAACACCAGCACCGTCGACATCAACATGGCCACCACGCCTGGGGCGCCGAAGGCAACACCGCAGAGTGTGCCGAGAGCTAAGCCCGGAACCCAGTGGTACACGTTGAGCCAGCGCAGGGCCGGAGATCTAGCGAAGTCGCGAATCGCGTCCCACTCGGTATCCAGGTGGCGCTTGCTGAGGATCCAGCCCATATGAGCCCACCAGAAGCCGTGTTGCTTCGGTGAGTGTACGTCGTCTGGAAAATCGGAATGTTTGTGGTGGAGCCGATGGTTAGCGGCCCACCAAAGCACGCCCTTTTGCATGCTGGTCATGCCCAGAATTGCCATCGTGAGCTCCATCCTTGGCCCCATCTTGTAGGACCGGTGGGCAAAGTAGCGGTGGTAGCTGGCCGTGATGAAAAAGATGCGGCCGAAGTAGAGCGCGAAGATTAGGACTATGTGTTTCGTCTCCAGCGGTACCCAGATCATCAATAGCGGACTGAGGTGCATGGCCAAAAATGGCGCGGAGTGCAGCCAGGCGATGGCGTCCTGGGGCCGGTCTCGGCGCAGGTCGGCCGGAGCGGGGGCTGTACTTTGAGGCACGGGCGAAACATAGCGGCCGTCCCTGTCACAGGTCTGTCAGGGGTGAGTCACGTGTGAAATAGGCGGTTTCCGGCGCCGGCTGCCGCTAAACCTGGGAAATCAGCCCCCTGGCGCCCGAGGGAATCGACTATGTTGGTCGATGAATGCGCTCAGCGAGCGTGAAAAGGAGCCAACATGGGCGTGAAGGAAGAGACCTCAGACGAATCCCGACCCGTATGTGTGATCGAGAAGATACCGGTCAAGGGCGATCACGAGGTAACGGCGGCGGTAATTGAATCCGAAGGGATCCCGACGCCGGAAAATCTACAGCTGTACCCAGAATTGGGTCGTGGCGGCATGGGTCGCATTCATCCGTGCACGGATCTTAACTTGCTTCGTCATGTGGCGCTCAAGCGCCTGGACAAAGAGTACTCCAAGGTCCCCATGTACTTGGAAGGCTTCATCGCTGAGGCGCAGATGACCGGTCAGCTGGAGCACCCGAATATCGTGCCGGTGCACGAGCTGGGAGTCGGCGAGAACGGCGTCCCCTATTTCACGATGAAGCTCGTTCAGGGCGCCAGTTTCGACGAATGGCTTCGGGAGCCATGGCGAGCACCGGGCTCCCGGGAACGCCTGCAAGAAGGTCTCGAGATCTTCGTCAAGGTTTGCGACGCCATGGCCTACGCTCACCATCGCGGCGTCATTCATCGAGATCTCAAGCCCGAGAACATCATGGTGGGCGAGTTTGGCCAGGTCTACCTGATGGACTGGGGACTGGCGCGGCTGTCGAAAACTCGCGCGGCGTCAGGGGCGAACTCTCAGATGGAGGCCCACGGCGCTACGGGAACGCCTGACTACATGGCGCCGGAGCAGGCCCGGGGGGTCCCGGAAGAGATGGACGAACTCACGGACATTTTCGGTCTGGGGGCGGTCTTGTACGAGGTCATCACCGGTCAGCGCCCTTATGGTCGACTTCGTGATTCCGAGCAAATTCTGACCAAGGCTATCGCCGGGCAGGTTGTTCCCATCGCCCAGGCTCTCGGGGATGTAGGCGTCTCACGTCGCATTTGCGCGGTCGCTGAAAAGGCGCTGTCAAAGTCTAAAGCCGATCGCTACCAGACGGTGCTGGATATGCAGGAGGCCGTGCGTGCCTTCCTCCGCGGGGGCTTGCATCTGCCCCGCAAGGCATTTTCAGCGGGCGCGACCATTGTCAGCGAGGGCGACGTCGGACACTCCGCGTACATGATCGTCGCTGGCAAGTGCCGGGTTTACCGCACCGTGAACGGCGAGCAAGAAATCCTCACTACGATGGGTCCCGGAGACGTATTCGGCGAGATGGCCCTGCTACTAGACGAACCCCGCGCCGCGTCGGTGGAGGCGATCGACAAGGTGACGGTGCTGGATCTGGATAAGACCACGATCATGGAGGGTCTAGGAGCGGACGGCTGGACGGGTGCCTTGGTCAAGGCCCTTGCCACTCGTTTCATGGACCTGGAGCTCCAGGTTCGTCAATCCGGTATCAAACGGAGCAACCCGGCTCCCAGTCGCTGACGTGGGGCCCAGGGGGCCTCTCTCGAAGCGCTTGTCTGTCGAATGGTCTAGCTCTCGAGCGGGAAGGCTTAGCCCCGGGGCAAAACCATATTCATCAGCGCTTCGGCCAGCGTTTCGACGAAACGTTTGTCGGAGACGGTCGGCGTGCCCAAAACGTGGGCGTGAACCGCGCCCTCCATGGTGGCGAACAGAATAAACGCTAGCGCCTTGTGGTCCGCGCCTGCGTTCAGCACGCGCAACAGACCTTCGGCGCGGTCCATCAACCTGAGTTCAAAGGTCCACATGTCTCGATCGAGGGCCTTGTCGACGTGGCGTCGCTCTGTGATGACTCCGTGTAGTCCGGGATCCTGGCGGTGGTATTCAACCACGATGCCGACAACCGTGCGCAGCAGGGTGCGGACTTGTTCGGGCTGCAGGGGTTCGTCGATCATGCCCCGTTCAATGTCGCCGACGGTCTGGTCGGACAAATTCAGCGGGCGCCGAGCGGCGATCTCGTGAAGGACCGAGTCCTTGTCCTTGAAGTACTGATAAAAGCTGCCCGTGGCGATATTCGCGCGTTTGGCGATGGTCTTGGCCGTCGTGCCGGCGTAACCGTTCTCCGAGAACTCACGCTCGGCGGCAGTAACGATGGCGGCACGGGTTTGAATCGCGCGGCTCTGTTGCGGTACTCGAATCTTGTCGGGGGCGGGAGCCACAGGCCCTCATTTTTAGCGGTAACCCCTCGCAGGTTCAAGCTTTGCGTTCAGTCCTCTTGGCGCAGAACTGGCTAGCGTCCGGCTTTCGGAGCGTTGCCGGAGGCGATCAGCTGGACGCCATCGTCGTTGATGATGATTTTGCGCGCTTTGTACAAGGAGCCGATGCCGCGTTTGAAGGACTTTTTGCTCATCTTCAGCAGTTTTCCTATCTCTTCGGGCGAGCTCTTGTCATGGAGCGGCAGAAATCCTCCTACGCTTTCGAGCTTTTCTAGAATTGCGGAAGCCGAGTCGTCCAGGCCGAGTGCACCCTGTCGTTGCAGGGTCACGTCCACCTTGTTGTCATCCCGAATTTGCCCGACATAGCCTTGGAGGCGTTGTCCTACACGTAGCGCCTCGAACGTCGCATTTCGGTACACGATGCCGGGGTATCGGCTGTCCACAATGACTTGGGCACCGAACTCATTGAAACTGTAGACCAACAAGGACACCTCCTGGCCGCCGCGCAAGGCTTGTAGGTCGTAATCGAAGAGCTTGCTGAGCCGTGTGGTGCCCAACACCCGATTCGACCGTTCGTCTAAGTCGATAAATACGACGTGCGTGCTGCCAGTGACGATGCGGTCGTGCTGGAGGGCATGGGGGACGAAGAGATCTTTGTCGAGGCCCCAGTCAAAGAAGGCGCCACTGGACGTGGTGTCGACGCAATGCAGGCCAGTGAAGTCTCCGACCACGCCGTGGGGGGTCTTGCAGGTGGCCACTGGCCGGTCTTCGGAATCTGTGTAGACGAATACCCGAATGACGTCTTCCAGAGCGCAGCCCTCCG
Source organism: Polyangiaceae bacterium (assembly GCA_013214025.1). Lineage (GTDB taxonomy): Bacteria > Myxococcota_A > Polyangia > Polyangiales > Polyangiaceae > JABSRN01. The sequence continues at coordinate 165,014 of JABSRN010000006.1, read as the reverse complement.
GGACCTGATTGTTGGGCAACAGGACTTGCTGCTCGCTAGGAATGTCGAGTTCGCTGCCCAAATAGACGCCGTGGGGGCTATCGCGGATGACCACGAGCTCGTTGTAGATTCCGACGCGATACACTGGGTCGGACCCTAGATCGATTGAGGCTGCCGCGCGAGCCACAAGCTTGAGACCCCCCGAGCCCTACGCGGGGGCGGCAGAAGCGTGTGGATGCCCGACCGGCATCCACACGGGTGAAGGGGAAGGCACTGGTGTGGGGCTGAACGCTGCGCGGTCTGGCATGACGCGCTAGATGGCTGGGCCCGGGGATAGTCATTCGGTCGATGATGTATTCGATTCGGTGAGCCCTTGGCCCGCGGGCCAAACTGTGATGGGGGCCCCAGTTCTTTCAAATCGGTGACTGCTATGCTCACGCGATGGATGACTCGACCAAGGGCGATCGTCAGGCAGCAGATACCAATCGGGCCATCCCGAAGACTCTGGCGGAGACCGATGTGGTGTCGCTGGATGCTGCGGGTGCGGCCAAAACAAACGTGAAGAAGCGCTCGGAACCGGTGGGGATTACCGGGGGCGGGGCGGCGCTAAAGGCGGAGTTTGGTAGCCGGTACAATGAGCGGGAACTGCTGGGCGAAGGCGGAATGGGCGCTGTCACGCTTTTCCGCGACGAACGCATTGGCCGCGATGTCGCCATGAAGACGGTGCACAAGGGTTTCCAAAAAGACGCCACGGTGCAAGCTCGATTCTCCCGGGAAGCGCGGGTGCAAGGGCAGTTGGAGCATCCCAGTGTGGTCCCGGTCTACGATCTCGGCGAGCGGCCGGACGGCTCCGCTTACTTCACGATGAAACGGGTGAGGGGACTGACCCTTGAGCAGATCATCGTCGGCTTACGGAAGCGCCAAGCGGACATCGTTGACCAGTACTCGGAGCGTCGGGTGTTGGTGCTATTCGGAAACGTCTGCCAGGCGCTGGCCTTCGCCCACAGTCGTGGGGTGGTGCATCGGGACGTCAAACCAGAAAATGTCATCGTCGGGGACTTTGGCGAAGTTTACATTTTGGATTGGGGATTGGCGAAACTCCAGGCGGCCACCGGCGACGAGCTAGAGAGCGCGGCCTTCATGATCTCCGATGATGAGGACGACGGCGGGGCTCGGAAGACGCGTGCGGGTACCGTCTTGGGGACCCCAGGCTACATGTCGCCAGAACAAGCGATTGCCGATGCGCCGGTTGATGAGCGTGCCGATATTTACGCCCTGGGCGTCATCTTGTTCGAGCTGCTCACCCACGAGCCCTTTCACGAACGCGGAACCGCCGAAGAGGTGTTGGCATCTACGGTGCTAGGCTTGGACGCACGGGCGAGCCTTCGGCGTCCTGAACTCGGTATAGCGCCTGAGCTGGACGCGGTCTGTGTGACGGCGACGGCTCAAGATCCAGAGGAACGGTTTGGCACGGCACGCCAGGTCTGGGAGGCCATTGAAAGCTACCTCGACGGTGATCGGGACTCCGTGATGCGACGGGAAGCAGCGGACAAACATGTCACGACAGCGCGGGCGGTGCTCGAGGAGGCGAAGAAGGATCTGAGTAAGGCGGTCGCCGCGCGTGCTTCAGCGTTGCGCGAGCTGAACCGGGCCCTGGCTCTGGATCCGACTCACGATCTGGCGATGCGGGCGATGGCACGCATGCTCACTTACGTGCCCGAGGAGTTGCCGCCAGAAGCAGAGCAAGAACTCGAAAAACAGCGGGGCGATAATCGGCGCGGCTTCGCCAAGCAGCTGTCGATGGCCTTTCTGGCGGGTATGTTGTTGTTCTTCAGTGATATTTGGCTGGGCATTGGCGACGAGATGTCATTCATCGCCACCATCGGAGTCATGTTGGGGATGGGAGGCATCCTCTGGCGCATCGGCATCCAGGGCAAGAGCACCGTCGCGAATATGGTGATGTTGACGCTCCTAGGGGCATGCGTGGGGCTCTCGACGTTGCCCACTTTCGGGGCTTTTCTGCTCGCGACGCCCATCACGACTGCGCTGACCCTGATGTTGATCGTCGGCCTCCGTATGCCTCGGGCGATGTGGCTGTTTGCCCTCTGCATTGGCGTGCTGGGTTGCACGATCCCCCAGGGGCTTCAGTGGGCAGGCGTGATATTGCCTGACCTCTATACCTTCAAGGACGGAATTCTAAGCATCCACCTGGGTCACACTCAGACGCAGACCCTCGGCAGTCTGATGGCGGTCACGGTCATCGTGATCGGCGTACCTGCGGGCATCATCGGTCAATCCGTAGACGAACTGAATAGCGCCCAGCGCAGACTGTTCGCGCAGGGCTGGTACTTGCGGCAGCTGATGCCCGACGACGTGAGCAAGCAGGCCGACTGAGTAGACGACGCGGCTGCCTGGCCACTGGCGCTACCTAGATGCCGGTGCTAGCCAGACTCTGGCGCGATTTCGGGTTCTTTAGAACCAGCCGAACCTTCACGTTTACTTTCTTGTTCATCTTCACCACCGTAAAGCGCGGCTGAGCGATGCCAAAGTCTGTGATGTTGATGGGAAAGACGCTGGTCACGACAATTTCCCCTCCGACCTTCTCGATCTTGGCGCGTAGCTTCACCTTCTTCGACTTGCCGCGAACCGTGAACTTGCCGTCGACGGTGCCGCGACTTCCGGCTTTGAGGGCAATGTTACCGCCGGTGATCTTGAGCGTAATGAAGGGGTGGGCGGCCGCCTTCAGGTATTTGTCCGCCATATGTTTATCGCGAAGGCTCATGCCCGTCTTGAACGAGTCTGCGTCCACCATGATCTTGCCGCGAGCGAGCGTTTTGCTGCTGGCGTCGTAGACCACACTTCCGCGTAGTTTCGAGCTGGTGGCTACAAAACTGCCTCCGGTGATCTTCGCTGTGAACTCAACGGTACTCGCTGGCAGGATCTTGAACGCCTTGCCTTGGGTTGGGGCTGCGACCGCTGATTGAGGCGCCACTGCGCCAACACCGAAGGCTGTGACCAACGCGACAGTTGTCATTGCGGCGAAGAAACTACGGCGGGATCTCGGAGATCGGCTTCGGGACTCGGTGGATAAGGGCATGGTCTGAAATTCTATACGCGAGCTTGCTCGCAAAGCTTCCATAGTATTTCCCGCGAGAACGGGTTTTTTTGCCTGGGGCGTGTAATCTCAACAAACCGTTGTCCTGGCGGCGCTGGGCGCTGTGCCTAGCGATCGCTGTTATATTAACGCGTCGCTATTTCAGAATGAAAACTATGCCGCGGCCCCCTCCAAGTCGCGTGGTACTGTCACGCCCCATGAGAGATGAGCAGGTCACGGGCACGCGAAGTTTTGTTGGGCTGGCGTTTGGCGCGATGATATTCGCTCCCGCGATTGCCTCGGCCCAAGCGGCTCCCGGCGCGCCGCAGGTGGCCGCTCCTACCGCCGCTCCTGCCGCCGCAGCTAGCCCCGCGCCTCCGACCGCGGCGCCCGCCGCTGCAGCGGAGCCTGCCCCGGCTGTTTCCGAGACGGGAGCCGCGCCGGCTCAACCGGCTCAGCGAGATCCGTTGGCGACTCCGCCGCTGCCCGCTGAGAACGAGGCCGGGGCACCGCATTCAGGCTACTACCAACCCGTAGAACCGCCGCCGCCACCACCGGCCGAGGGCCCCCGCGTACGCGCTCCCTGGGAAGTGTTCATCGGCATCGGCTCGGGAGGCGCCTTGTGTGGGGACGAGGACGAGTCGAATTGTGCTACGGAAGGCGGAGGCAACTTTCATCTAGGTGGCGCCTGGCGGTTTCAGCCGAATTTCGCCGGCGGCTTGGAGTTGGCAGCTTGGGAACTGTACCCCCGCGACAACTGGCGAGGCGGGTTAGCCGAGGGCTATAAGCTTGAAACGGTCGAAGTCGGCGCGGGTCACATTTCTGTATTCGGTCGGTGGTACTGGTTCAAAGACGGTGTGGATCCGTTTCTTCACTTCGGTTTTGGCGCCGGCGGTATCGGAGCCGAACTCGAGGGAGAATTGGAGCCAGTTGCCGGTCCGACTCTTACCGATAACTACAAGTTGAGAACCGCCGCTGTGAGCCTTCATTTAGGCATCGGTATTGAGTGGGAGCTGAGTTCAGTATTTCGACTCGGCGGGCAGTACCAGGCGTCATTCTATCGCGGGACAGAAATTTGCGAGACCTTCGGTTCGGAGCCGGAGGTTTGCCGGGACCCTCGGGACCCGGGGGACGTGGTGGATGGCGTCAAGGTGGATCACCACGAAGGCGACGCCTTGTTGAGCCGCCTAGCTATCGTCGGCACGTTTACTTTCGGTAGAGACTGAGTTTCCGAAGGGCTGATCTTGTTCACCGGAGCCCGAGAGCTGGCAGCCGTTGGCGCGGTCACTCGGGTCGGGGAATCCAGAGTTCAACGTTCCGGGCTGTCGCTTCGCCCAGGCCGTCAATACTCCAGCCGGCAACGTGGTCCATTACGCCTAATTCCAAGCCTTCTTGGGCTAGGGCGTTGTCTTGGACGTCCACATCGACGCTCGTCGCCCGCAGCATGAGCCAGCTGTTGTCGTGAGCCCAAATTTCTAAAAGGCGGGCCTGATGTGGATAGTCAGCGACCGCAGCCGTCATGATTTCCCAGAAGCCGCCGTCTGCGGGCCCGAGATGTTGCGCTCGGTTTACGTGGCCGTGACCCACCATGCTGAATACGACATGGGGGTAATTCGATAGAAACTCGAGCCAGTCGTCTTCCAACACTGGGGCGGCGACGCCCTCGCTCGTCATCGTTCCGACTCCCAGAGCTGAGGCGGCGTGGTGGGACGCGAGGACCACCGTTTTGCCGTCGGCTCGGGTTTCGTCCAGTAAGGCAGCGATGCCCGGGAGCTCGGATTCTTGGATCAAGCCTTCGGCACCACCTGTAGCGCTCGCCGTGTCGATCACCACAAAGCTTAGATTCGTGTCCTCGACGTCATAACGATATGTCGCTTTACCACTGGTGGCTTGGCTGGCGTTTAATCCGTGCCCGGCTTGGTCGTTGGCGAGTCGCGTGAGCATCTCTTGGGGGCTGAGAAAGCGCCGTAAGGGGTCAGCCGCTACGTCACCTTCGATGACCGGACCGCGGGGTTGGGACCAATCCCGCGTGCCGTTCTCGGCGAGCGTGCCGATGCTGACGCTTTGGTCTGCGCTGGTAGGAACAAAATTTCCTTGCACCAGTATGTCGTGGTTGCCGGTGACCCAGAGCCAGGGAACATCCAGACCCACCGCCGAGAATGAATCCTTCGGGTCGTTGCCCGGGCCCGGCACCGGGTCATCGTCACTGCCGCTATCGCAGTGCATCTCCGGAGTCCCGTTGAGCAGGGACATCAACCACTGATGTTCATTTTCCTGAGCGTTGTCTGCGTTGTCTCCGCCAAGCAGCACGAAATTTAGTGGCAGCATTGCGTGCGCGCGATTGAGCGTCGTGACGATGGCATTGGTCAGATGGCACAGGTAAGCGTCCTGCGGGCGGTAGGCACCGTCGAGCAAGAACGGTAGATCAACACTTACGACACGGGAGGGGGACTCATCATCCGTCAGTTGCAGGTCGGCCACGTGGGCGAAGCGCACTAACAAGCGGGGCGCTGCCGCTTCGGCGGGAGCTGGATCGCCGTTCGGGGTGAGCGTGAGGTGGGTCTCGCCTTCAATCATGGCCCATTGTCCGTAGCCCTCCGAGAGCATCTCCGTTTGGCTGGTGATATCGCTAGGGCTACGACTATCGCTCGGCGAAAGCCGTGGTAGCACCGCGCGTCGCGTCTCGACATTGCTCAGATCGAGGTCCAATAGAGAAGGTGGCGCGACCACGCCTACCGAGGTCGTGGGGTCTCCTGAGCTACACGCTGTCGCGATGATGAGAGTGCTGGCCGCGGTCAGCCAGGGAGGGGGGCGAAGGAAAGGTAGACTTGGCACCGAGAGAGCCTAAGTCTGGAGTTCGCTTCTTCCAAGCCCAAACGCGACGGGCGCTGCGGCCGGGGGAAGTCGCGAATCAGGCGATGACGAGGGCCCCGAAGTGTGCGATTTGCATCGTACAATGCTCAATAATCGTTCTGCGCAGAGTCTCCGGTTCGAGAAGTGGGCGGAGTGGGTTCTGCTAAGGCGATGGCCCCTGTTGTTGCTGACGTTGGTGGTGACGTCGTTCATGGTGCACCAGGTCGTCACGAGGTTCCGCATCAACGCGAGTACCGAGGCGCTCCTGGCGGCGGACTCGGAAGCCGGTCGGACACTAGAGATTTTGCGGGACGACTTCGGCCAGGACGAGACCTTTCTTATCGTCGCGGCCGGCGACGTCTTTTCGATGGATTATCTGAATCGGCTCAAGGCGCTCCAAAAAGACGTCGAAGCGATATCGATTCCGCTCAAAACTCTGGGCCTACGCAAGAGTGAACGCGGGTTGCCGCCGGCTGAAGAGGCGCACGCCGCCAGCCCGGTCGGGGACGAAGACTTTGGCGATTTCGCAGGGGAGAAATGGTCGGACGCCGAGGGTTGGGGTGACGAAGCCGGCGGGGTCGTGGTGGACGAGGTCTTGTCCCTCATCAATCTTCGCCGGACTGTCTGGAAAGACGGCGTCCTGCGGACGGATGGCTGGCTGCATGACTGGCCCACGGCTGCCGAACTGCCGGAACTCAAACGTGTGGTCATGTCAAATGATCGGATGGTGCGTCGTTGGGTGGATCGGGAGGGGAAGAGCTCGGTCCTGGTAATCCGTACGGCGTTCATGAACGAACCAGATTTGCACTCGGTGTCGGCCCACTTAGAGACGATTCTTGAGAAGCACCGGGCGCCGAATTTTCGTCTGGCTCAGAGCGGCAGCCCACCATTGAACGCCGCGCTGGGCAGGACCGTACAGGCGGACTTTGAGCGAATGTTTGCGTTGTCGACGCTCGGCATTCTCGTGATATTGGCTTTTCTGTTTCGACACCCCATGGGAATCGTGGGCCCGCTCTTGGTTGTCGTGCAGGCCGCCATTTGGACATTTGGCACCATGGCCATGAGCGGCATTCCGCTCACCATGACCAGCAATGTATTGCCCTCGTTCCTGATCGCGGTGGGCGTCGGGGATTCGATTCATCTGCAGTCGGTGTATCGAGAGTATCGGCGCGAGGGGATGGAAAACAGACGAGCGATCGTCCGCGCCCTGGGCGGAACGGGCATCCCCATCGTGTACACGACGCTGACCACCGCGGTAGCGCTGTTGAGCTTTCAAATGGGTGAGCTAGAAAGCGTGAGGGACATGGGCCTGTTTGGCGCCTTTGGCGTGATGATGGCCCTACTGCACTCCGTCGTCTTCTTGCCCATTGTGTTGAGCTTCAACACCCGCAGCGTTTTGGGTGCGACGGCCGTCAAAGACGGCGACGTCGTCGCGCGTGCGCTCGGCTGGTGCGACAGCGTGAGTCATTCTCCTTCAGGGGGGGCGACTCGCGGGCGCAATTTTATCATCTTGACGGGACTGCTTGTTGGACTGGTATCGACCGTCGGCGCAACTAGATTGGCGCCGTCCCAAGGGGGGGTAGAATACCTACCCCTCGATCATCCGGCGCGGGTCGCGACCCACCAGGCGGATGAGTTGTACGGTGGAGTCGACGATATTCGCTTGTTGATCGACGCCAAGGATGGCGGGAACATCAAGAACCGAGAGTTCATGTTGGCCTTGGCGAAACTCGAGGGCGAGATCCTCGCCTATCGGGACCCGCTGACCGGTGGGGAAATGGCGACGAGTGTTATCAGTGTATTGGATGTCGTTCGAGAAACCCATCGCGCGACGCATGGAAACGCCGACGACGCGTATCGTGTGCCCGATACCCAACGCGGGGTCGTCGATATGATGACTCTGTTTGAGAATTCGAGTCCGGAAGATTTGAGAAAACTCGTCACCGTCGATCTGAACGAAGCGCTGATAACGATTCGTGTCCGCCTGAAAGACGCTCGAGATTTCCCCCCGCTCGTAGACCATGTCGTAGCGGCGGCGGAGGCTGCCGTCGGCCCGAAGTATCGCGTACGTCCGACCGGTACCGTCTTGACCCACGTGTCCGTCATTTTGGTGCTGCTGTGGGATCTAGTGAAGAGTTTCGCCAGCGCGTTGCTGGTCATCACCGTGATGATCATCTTGTTACTTCGAGACTTTCGCCTCGGCATGGTCTCGATGGTTCCGAATTTGCTGCCGATTCTGATGGTGCTGGGCCTCATGGGTTATTCGGGTATCCCCCTGGATATGTCAACTCTGTTGATCGCGTCCATCGCCATTGGTATTGCGGTAGACGACACCGTGCATTTCGCCCATCAATTCAAGGCCTATTACGACTTGGAAGGCGACGTCGACGAAGCACTGGCGGCGTCATTTCGACATGCGGGGCGCGCGATGATGTCAACCAGCCTCCTGTTGTTGGCGGGATTTGGTGTCTACCTGACCGCTGAGGTTACGAATCTGAAGTACTTTGGATTGCTCGTCGGTTTCACGGTCATCGCCGCGCTATTTGCGGATCTCGTATTGTTCCCGGCATTGCTTCGAGTGATGTATTCGAAGAAAGCTCGGTCCGCCGGTTCCGGCGGACCGCAGGGCGATTGAGCCGTGAAGCCATTCTTGCAGATCGCGGAATGGACGCTGGTCCGAGCTAGCCTAGGAATGTCATGCCGGTACCGTTCACTCTCACACCAGGCACGCCGTTCGCCGGCGATTACCGCGTCATTCGCCCTCTCAGCGAAGGCGGCATGGGCGCTGTCTACGTCGTCGAGCAGTTGAGTACGGGGCGCGAGCGGGCTTTGAAGGTCATGCATCCGGCGTTGGTTGAGGACGCGGAACAACGCCGGCGTTTCATTCAGGAGGCCCGTGTCGGGGCGTTGATTCAGAGTGACCACGTTGTGCATGTGTTGGCGGCGGGGGTGGATGAATTCTCAGGCATTCCCTGGCTGGTTATGGAGCTTCTGGAGGGCGAGACCCTCTCCGAGTTTGTTCGGCAGCGGGGCGACATTCCGCCGAGGGAAGTGTACCGGATTTTTGTTCAAATTTGCCACGCCTTGGGTGCCGCGCACCGGGCTGGGATCGTGCACCGTGACTTGAAGCCGGAGAATGTGTTCCTTGCGAAGTCCCTGCGTGCTGACGTTCCCTACACAGTCAAGTTGTTGGACTTTGGCATCGCGAAGGTGCTGGCGCAGGCGCGACTCTCGAACACCGCGGCTGTCGGGACTCCGCTATATATGGCTCCGGAACAGACCGTCGCCGGTTCGCGAATCCTTCCAGGAACCGATGTCTGGGCCTTGGGTCTGCTGGCCTTCAGGTTGCTTACAGGGCGATCGTATTGGAGGGCGGGAAACGACCCTGGTGGCACGGCTGTGGGCATTCTGCGTGAGGTGGTCCTGGATGATCTTCCCCCGGCTTCTTCGCGCGCTCGGGAGTGGGGGAGTTCGGCCCTCTCTGGGGGGTTCGACTCTTGGTTTCGCCGATGTTTGTCACGGGACCTCGGTAGCCGGTTCACGGACGCATCGCTGGCCCTGGCGGGGCTCGGTCCGGCGTTGGGAATCGGGGAAGATTCCGTACGGACGTCAGATGCGGGTGTTCTTGACTCGGGTCAGTCCGAAGCCCCCGACGCTCCGCTGGAGGAAACTCTTTCTGATTCGGAGATGGTCAACCCGGCGCTCTCTCTGCGAGGTGCGAGCGGTACTTGGATCGCAGGGGGTGTTGTCGTTCTGGCCGTCGCTCTGGCTGCCATCTCCATTTTCTCGGGGCCCGTTCACCAACGGGGGCAGAGTTCTGGAATGAAGCCTCCGGTGGCGGCGCAGCCTGGGATCTGCCCTCGGGATATGGCCTATGTGGCGGGCGGACAGTTCACACTCCGTGTGAGCAAGAATAGTGCGGCAGTGAGCGCTCTATGCGTGGAGTTTACCGAGGTGACGGCTGGGGATTTCGCTGATTGCGTGGAAAGCCAGGGTTGCGCTCTTGGCACATCGGGTGGACATCGAGGTCGACTCGATGTGGCCTGCGATCAGGCGGCTACCTACGGTCATGTCGACCGGCTGCGTCACCCGATGAATTGCGTCTCCAATGATGAGGCAGCGAGCTACTGCGAGTTTTACGGGCGCCGCTTGCCTACGGAGGCGGAATGGGAGTGGGTGGGCCGCGGAGGCGTTCGAGCATTTGGCTTTCCCTGGGGGAATCAGGAACCTGGCACGCAACTCTGTTGGTCTGGTGGACGCACTCGGGAGGGCAGCTGCCCCGTCGGGAGTTTTCCCACGGGGGATACCGCGGAGCGAGTGCAAGATATGTCCGGCGGGGTCGCGGAATGGACATCCAGCGACTACGGGGCCGGTAGCGGTGCTCGCGTATATCGGGGCGGGAGCTGGGCGGCGACAGAGCGGAACGAAGTGCGAATTGCCAAGCGGGGCGCGCTGGCGCGTCAGAAACGCGGAGAACTCCTTGGGTTTCGTTGCTTCGCATATTCTGGACCAGTGGACGGGGGCTAGCGAGCGCTGGATTCGCTTCTTGACCCAGAGCCGGCTCAGGGTGACTCATCGCTGATGGAGCCCGGAAAATCCCTGCCGAAAGGATCGCAGCCCAAGCGTCGGCGCCGTCGCGGAGGCAAGAAAAACCCCGCAGAGACGAAGACCGCTTCGGCGGTACTTAAGCAGCCCAAGACGGCACTTCAGGAGAAACCGGTCGATGCGCCGCTGTCGCCCTCAGAGGTGTCGGCGATGAAGCAACATTTTGAATTTTTGAAACGGCACCGAAAGGTGCTCCGACTCAGCCTCAACGCTCAGGAAGATCTGTTGTTGAATGGCGTCAAGGAGCCTTCTCATCGGGGCATCTGCCGCCACTTGCTCGGCAAGCTGGACAAGGGGCGCGTCTTGTCAGCGGCCGAACGTCTCGGTCCCGTGGAGCGCACCCGCATGCTGGAGGGCATCGTTCGTTTTTCGGCCGATGTGACCTATCTGCTGCTCTACCTGGAGTCGGTCAAGGAGTCGGCAGCTCAGCAGGAGGCGACAGGGGCCCTCAACACGGCTCTGGCCCAGTTGGATTTTGATGCCATCTCGCCGGCGCAAATGTGCAAAGTGCTGGACCTGATTGTTGAGCTGTTCACCGATGAGCAACGTCCTCAAATTTTATTCGGGCTGCTGCGGAGCGCGAGCTTTCGGAAAATATTTGATTCCAGCAGCGAGGGGCTTCCGGACGAACTGGCGGGCGTACTGCTACCCCTCCGGGCCGCTGAGGCTGTCGTCTTGCATGACCGTCCCAACCCCTGTTCTGTGCAGGATTTGAGAGTCGGGATTCAACACATGATCCAGGCACCGAGGGCGACTCTCTGCGCTTACCCGGCATCGGTGCGTGCGCGATTGTTCTCTTTGGCGGTGGAAGCAACACGCGGCGGGGCAGCCTCATCGGGTCAAGGACTGACCGCGCTCTTGGAGTCGTTCAGCCGAGATCCGCGCGAACATTCGGCGGCCGGTATGAAGATGGTCGTTTGGCTGCTCGCCGCAAGTCGAGAGAAGGATGCCAAACGGCTGCTCAGCGCCTTGTCGAAGGCGCACCCTAAGGCATCCGATGCCGCGCGGTGGCTTAGCGCGCTGGACAAGGAGCGGTTGGGTCGCCTGTTTTTTCTCGGACGAAGTCCGTCCAAACTTCCTCCAATGCGGTTTGTCGAAGCGTTCGATCCGATCTGCGGGGCTCCCGTGTTTGTCGCATCGGGAAGCGAAGAGCATTCGGGCATTATCGAGTCGTTGGCCGCCATCTACGAGAGGTCGGCAGGTACTGGGGTGCCAACTGTCATCCGAAGCGAGACCGGCAAGCGCCCTCACTTGGTCTTGAGGCGCGAGGCTGGTGTCGGCACCCGGGGCGATCAGGAGGGCCGAAAATTCACCGAAGACGGTTTTCGGAACGCTTGCCGGGACATTGCGACCGCGATGGACCGCTTGGGCAGAGTCGCGATTTCCCTGCCTGGCTTGGAGCCGTGGAGGCTCGGAAAGGATGCCGGCGGGCGGCGCTGGATTCTCGACCTTTCGGGGGCGTCGATGGCGGGTTCAGTTGAGTTGGATACGATTGGTGCGGCGAGTAGCCAAAACACGAAGGTTCTGAAGGCGTGGTTGCTGAAGCTCGCCCACAGTTCCACGGCCTATCTGCCATCGCCGGAATGGCTGACTGCCGTCGATGGCGCTTCCGATTGTCCGGCCCTGGTACGGGCAGTCTATCGCCATTGATAGGTTTCGGCCGGTGGGCTGCGCTGCGGGGGTTCAGCCCTGTGGGCTCCGCCTCAAGTGATTCGGGTCCCTGTCCGCTAGAGATAGTTGGGGATTTGATGCCGAACAGAACTGAGGGCTTTGCGCAGCGCAACGTGTTGCTCCAGGGGATGCCATCGCGTTCCGGCGAAGCGTCCGAGTTCGAATCACGGGCAGTGGACGTCGTTGCCAAGGCAGTCGCTGTCGCCGTGGGTTATCCGGACGCAGCCCTTGGAACTCTGAAGCAGCTGTCGGAACTGCGGGAAACTAGCTGTTGCGGATTCATCGGAATGGTCGCGCCCAATGCTTGAGGAGCGTTGGCGCTTTGTGCCGTACAGACTGTGGTCGAAGCGTTGTGTCCGGAAGCTGTCAAGGGCATCGCCAATTGTGGCTACGAATATTGGGCGGAGATTTGTAACGAGGCCATGGGCCATTCCACCAACGAGCTCGCAGCTTCGGGTTACGCAGTGGGCCTGACGTTGCCTACAGTTGTCGAAGGTACCCGCCTCCGATTTCGTGAAGTCGAGTTACCCCTCTGGTGACGAATGTCCATTCCCGAGGGCAATGTGGTCCTCAGCGTAGAAGTGAGAAGCCTTGACGAGTACTATGGGCTGTCCATTGGAGCCAGCCATCGCATGTCCCTGCCTTCGCCTCCCGCGCCGACGCCGCGATCCGGTAGCGTGGACGGGGGAGGTGACGAGTCCCAACGCCAGTACATAGCGTGCCGCCTCTTCCAGATGGCAAAAGTCTCGGCGCTCGAAACCGCGACTGAGAGGAACGGATTCTACGCCTTCTGCGGCCCGAACGAGGTCCTCAATGACCCCGGCTTTGCCCTCACCCGGCCCGAACAGCGAAAACGGGCGCACGCAGATGGCGCGTAGGCCGCGCCGCTCCACGATTTGACTGAGAGCTCTAGTGCCGGCCAGCTTGCTCTGCCCATAGATGGTGGTTGGTTTCGGAACTGTAGATTCTTCCAGGGCTCCAAAGGCGCGGCCCTACTCTACAGAGCTGCCAATCTGCACTAGATGCTGCCCTGGCCAGAGTTGGTCGCGTCGATATTCGTCGATGCCGGCTCTGCAATGACCCCACTGATACCCGTGCCCTGCGTGAATCATGTGGACTCGCGTCGGTCGCAGCGTGATGGTATTGGATTCAACAACAGTGAGCAGGGTCCACCTTAGCGACAGCCGATAATGGTCTAAACACTGGGGTCCACTTCAATCTAGTGCGAAGCCTCCAGTCGACGCGGGTTGATATCGGCGATATTTCCTTGGCGGAGTCCTCACCCAACGAGTACGCAGTGATGTCCGGCAACGAACCGGCCCGAGATGCTGGCTTCCTGAGGTTCATGAGAATCTCTTGCACCGCCCCCTGACTGCGAAAGCCAACGTACGACAGCAGGCCTCGGTTGTCGGAGCTTCACGCAAGCGGTGGTCACCGTTTGAAGAAACCCAGGATGCCTTTGCCTTTGCTTTTGCCTTTGGGGTCGGACTTGGTTCCCGCGTTCTCTTCTCTGCGCATCTTGTGCAGGCGAATTTCCCGCTTGGCGTCGAGATTATGCGGGTTGGCCCTGTAGACGAACATGTAGTCGCTCAACGCCTGGTCTGCGCGGCCGGACAGTTTGAGCAGTTGTGCGCGATACATTCGGGCCGTGATGTTCTCCGGATGGAGGTCACATGCACTGTTCATCAGAGGGATGAGATCATCATAGTCGGCGGACTCGCGGCGTTTCCGATCGTGGGAGTGCAGCCATACTTTCAGAGCCGCGTATTCGGCGCGAGTGTCGTCGAGCGATGTCGCCTTGTCGATTTCTTTGAAGGCTACGTCCAGATAGCCCTTCTTTAGAGCCTCTTCTGCGGCGTCGAAGGCCATCGCGGCGTCGAAGGCCTTCTGGACGAGTTTTTGCTCGGCGACCGTCGCCCCGCCTTGTTCAACGAGTATGTCGTGGTCTTTACGGGAGTGTTCGTTTTGCAGAGCTTTGGCGGCTTCGCTCATTCGCCCGAAGACTTGGGTAGCCAGGCCCTTGATGGAGCCGAAGTCGGCTGGCAGCTTGTCGGGGTGCCAGTTGCGCGCCAGGGCGATAAAAGCCTTTCCGATGACCTCCTTGGACACCTTTTGCCCGACCCCGAGAATCTCGTAGTGGTTGAGATCGTCGTAACTAGACAATAGTTTTTCTGCTTCCGCTTTCATGGCGGCCATCGTGGCGACGGATCCCGCGGATGGTGTGGCCGCGTCCTGGGTGGGGGCTTTACTGGGCACCGGTGGGCGGGGCTTTTTCTTTGGCAACGCAGGCGCTGCCTTCGACTTCTGTACCGGAGGTTTGTCGTTGGGCACAGCCGCGGGCTGGGTAGCTTTGACTGCAGCTTGGCGATTCACAGGCGGTTGCGATTGGGGGGTGGCGTCCGGGTCGGCGCCGTCGGATGTGGAGTCGGGCTCTGGCGGCGCCGCGGCCCGGTGCACAGTGAGTTGTCGGGTCACCAGCAGCCAGTACGCCATTTTCGCGAGTAGTTCAGGATCGCCTAGAGTCAAGAGGACCGGCAGCGTCTTGGGCTCTCCGTCCATTTTGGATAGCAGGTCGAGCTCTTCTTTAGCGAAGTTGAAAGGGGCGAGTACTCGGCTGTCGCCTAACTTGAGTAGATGGCTACCCGCCTTGTCGAGCATGCCGGATGCGCGGGCGGAAACTTCAGCGTCCCGAACGCTCTGCCAGAGCAGCGGGAGGCAGAGGGGCGGGGCATCCGGACCGTGTGCGCTCTGCAAGTAGTCCACATTATCGTAGTAGCCATAGACCGTTTCAGGGGGCAGAGCCGCCGCCCAGCAGAATTTTTGTTGGAGCTGGGTTTGCAGAGCTTCTTGGAGCGCCAAATCGTCTATCAGTTCGCGGGAGACGAGCTCTTCCCCGAGTAGCCGCTCGGCCTTTTGGGCCGCCTTCAGCGCTTTACTGAGAGCCATCGGACTGACCGCGTCCATCTCGTGAAGCACGGCGCCCAAGCGGTGAACGGCTTCGGCACTCTGAACCTTCGTGACGGAGCCGTTCACAATGCCGACGGCGCTGCGCTTTCCGCCGGGGGCCTCCAAGATCATGGACCCCGTGGACTTACGAGCGGCCAGGGCGTAGATGAGCTCCGGCAAGGAACGATCCGCCAACTTTCCAGTTGATGTGGCGCGTTGGTCGCTCATGGAGCCTGCACCGTAGCAGACGGCGCCCGTGATTTCAGCCCCTTAGCGCAGAACTGAAAATGGGTTCCTGACTGTTGTCTGCAGCACTGTCTGCAGCGGTGTGTCTGCAGACAGTGCTGGCTCTGGAGCTCGGAGTTCTCTGAGTGGTTCTTAGTGGGGCAAGTGTCCAGTTAGCCCATCATGGCGCGCCACTGCTCAAGGCTCGACGCCTTCAGGTGACTATTCGTGCGTTTTTGTTCGCCCATGGTGCTCGAAGGAGCACCGCCGTAATGGTGCCCAGGGTAGAGGCGGACATGGTCTTCCAGCTTACCCAGAGTCTGGAGGCTGTCGTACATTTGATCCGGCTCGCTGCCGGGTAAGTCGACGCGCCCGCAGCCGTTAACGAACAAGGTATCGCCGGCTACCAGATGGTCGTGCACTAGGAAACATTGGCTTCCGGGTGTGTGTCCGGGTGTGTGCAAAAGCGTGATCTTGACGTCTCCAATTTCGACCACGTCGCCCGCATCGTGCTGCACCATGTCGCCGTCACTGATCTTGGTGACCAGTTTGAGCCCCTCTGCTTCATGTTTGTTGACATGAATTTTAGCGTTGCCGCGTGCCAACAGGTCTGAGACACCACTGGGTACGTCGAAGCCCCCCATGCCTCCACCGACATGGTCCGGGTGGTAGTGCGTGACTAGGGCACCCACCACGTTCATGTCGTCCTCTTCTGCGACGGCGACAATGGCGTCTGTGTCCCACGCTGGGTCAACGATGAGGCACTCTCGAGTGCGTTTGCTGCCGATCAGGTAGACGAAGTTCGCCATCGGTCCAACAGCGATTTGTTTCAGAAACAGGTCTGCGTTTTCAGTCATAGCTCCGGATCCATTGCAATCGACCAGCGGCCGAGAGGGAGTTCCGGCTTACCACGCTCTGTGGGTTCGTTGTTCGTTGTTCGAGTTTCCCCGGCGGGCGGGCTGGTCAGCAGAGTCTCAAGGCGGATCAGTTGGTTGGGGGGGGCGTCAGCACGGGTTCATCCATCAGTGGCTGAAAGCGGACGATTCGACCTGTCGGCGTCATGCCCGGCCGTCGTTCGGTGTCGCTGGTGCATGTCCATACGCTTCCATCCGGGTGGAACTCGACCTCTCGGGTGTAGCTCTGCATCGATGGATATCGGTAGCGAGTCCACTCCTCAGTCTCTGGATTCAGTCGGTACAGGGAGTCGGAGTTCGTGCCGTTGGACCACACCTCTCCGGTGATCGGGTGCACGTTTAACGCGTACACGAAATCGCTTCCCACCGGATCCACGGGTAGCTCGTAGATGTCCCAGCTCTCGGTGGTGGGATCCAGTCGTCCAATCCGAGACGCGCCATAAAACGGGACCCAGACTCGGTTGTTAGGACCTACGTGGAGCCGACGAGGCGCGATGAAAGGAGTTTGCCAGGACGTGATTGCGCCGCTTTCGGGGTCGATGCGCCCGATGTGATTGCCCATGAGCTGGGACCACCAGACCGACTGATCCGGCGCGATATCTAGACCGTAGGCGACCGCGATCGGGATGCCGCTGATTGCCGGGTCTGCTGGTGGTAGGCGGTAGTACTTGAAACCGCCGTTAGCATCGTCGGTCTGAGCGGGGTCGAACATGGCGACGTGGTTCGATTCCGTCAGCGTTTCCCAAATACGACCCTGTTGATCGAAGCGGAGGGTATGGGGGTAATCTGGCTCGTCGATTCCGATGGTCGGGTGGTCGTAACGCGTGAAGCTGGGTGAGCCAGTGGTGGAGGTTCCGACGTCGAGCCTGATCAACTGATCGGGGCCGGGGGCTGTGATCCACATGTCGCCGGCAGAGTCCATTTCGATGGAGTGCCCGCCGCCCTCTAGGGGGTACCGGCTTCGCTCGCCGGTGACGGTGTTGACGGCGTACATGCCGCCCACCGTGTAAACCTGGCCGTCGAGCCCGATCTCAAGATCGTGGCAGGACGGATTGAAGTCGGGATCGATATCCCATTCGGTGATCACCACTCGGGTGTCGCGCCCGCTGGGGGCGGTGGGGATATCGAATTCGTAGGGCGCGGCGTCCGGTCCGAAGGCATTGAGAATAGCAGTTTCCATGTACCGGGCGGTGTCACTGAAGAACGGAGGGACCCGAGACTTCATCAGCGCGAGAACTTCTTGCCATTCTTCAACACTGCGGGTTCTACGGAACTTTTCGTCCCCGATTTGATGGCACCCCCCGCACGAGCGGGTGAAGTCGCCGAGCATTTTGACCACGGTCGCGGCTCGGCGGGAGTCTTCCGCTTCCAACTCGGCGGGCGTCATTGCTTGGAGAAGTGTTTGTTCTTCTTCGTAGGCAGCGATGCCCGCTGGGCTCATTTCGGCTTTTTCCGCTTCGGTGAGAGCTCGAAGTTCTGTGGGGGCGAAGGCGCCCAGAGCGAAGTCGACGCGGCCGTAGAAGTAGTTCGCTGGCAGCTGAGCCGTGAGATCGCTGGTCGGAGATAGCACCAAGTCGAAATTGCCCGGTAGCGCCGTACCGGCCGAGTCGAGCGCGACCTCCACGGCCTCTCTTAGTTGGTCCTCAAATCCCAACAGGTGGCTGCGTATGACGTAGGTTCCGGCGGCGAGTGTGGGCATCCGGTAGCGACCCGCGGCGTTGGTGAATACGGTGATGCGGGGCGCTCGTGGATCGCCTTCGATGCCGGGGCTCGGGTCGTCGAGCACGAAGGTCACCATCGCGCCACCTACCACGTCTCCAGCGTTCAGTCCCGCGTGCGCTAGGTTGGCTGTAACAATGCCCGTCGGGCCGTTCTCCACGATGATGGCCTCTGCCGGGGCTGTGGTGGGCGCGGGGCTTGCGTCTGAGGGCGGGGTCGCGCTGGTCCCGTCACTGCAACCGAGCCCGGCCGTGAGGACGGCCGCTGCAACGGGGAGGATGGATAGGGCGCGCGCTCGTCGTTGGGTGACAGCCATTAGCGGAGTATCCCTGATTCCGAAGACGTGACAAACATACGTTTGGACAATTGCTGGGCGCCGTGGGGCTCAGCTGCACAGCGGCATGACCGCCGACGCAAACCACTCCAGTTTGTCGTGATATTCCGCGGGGCTTTTCCAGTCGAAGCTCAATCCAAGGTGGTTGAATTCGACTTCCTTGTAGCTGGCGACCAAGTTCGCGATGGCCTCCGGATCCTGAGCGAGTTCCAACTGCGCGCCGTCGCCGGTGGCATGGCCGCGGGCTTTAGAAACGGTCTCGTCTGGCGCGCCTACCGAAATGCTGTGAGAGAAGGCGAAGTCTTCCTGGGCGCGCCCGTTAGTTTCCAGCATCTCCAATAGCTCTTGGGCTCCTTGGCGCAGCTGTTCGAGATTGCCGTCCATAGGGCACCAGCCCGCGCCAAATCGCGCGGCGCGAGCCAAGGCGCGGGTTCCCGAGCCTCCCACCCAAAGCGGGATGTGGGGACTTTGGACGCATTTTGGTTCGAAGGCGAGCTTGTCGAAATTGACGTAGTCGCCTTCTATCCGAGGCCGCTCGTCTGTCCAACAGCGGACCATCGCCTCGAGGGTCTCGTCGCTTCGTATGCCGCGATTTTCGAAGGGTACTTCAAGCGCTCGAAATTCTGCCTTCATCCACCCCGTTCCGACCCCGAGTACTACGCGGCCGTTGGAGATTTGATCCAGCGTGGAGGCCATCTTTGCGGTGTGCAGCGCCGAGCGGTAAGGCAGGACGAGCACGTGGAAGACCATTCGGATTTGTTCCGTTACGCTCGCTAGATGGGAGGCGAGCACGAAGTTGTCGTACCAGACGGTGGCGATCGGATCTTTGCCCTCCTTGACTGGCATCACGATGTGGTCGGGAATCGTCACGCCGTAAAAGCCGAGACGGTCAGCGAGGCAGACCGCGCTCCGGATATTGTCGATTCCGCCCCAGCGATCGTAGGGAAATAGAGGCACAGAGAATCGCATGCTGATGTTATTGGGCAGCAGCATGCCGTCGTCAACGTGTGGGCGCGGGGAAGCCCGGCGCCTCGTGTGTTGCCCCAACGCGAGCTGAGGTTTTCTAGGCGGCGCCCGTGACGTCGGGCTCGGTGGGTTCAGGCACCGGTCCCCGAGCGAGGTGAGGAGGACTTTGTTTGCGCACCACGGCCTCGCAGGCATTGTACAACCAACTGCTAAGTGGGCCAATGGCTGAGGGGCGTCGGATCAGCTAGCCCTGGGCACTCGCGCAGCCATGCTCGACGGCAAAGCGAAGTTGCTGGTCGTCGCCGAGGAGGGCGGCTGCCATCGCACGAGCGTCCGAGTCGTGTTCGACGTCTGCCATCAACGAGCTGTCCAGTTTTAGACGCTGGACAGGGAAGCGTGGCAGGTAGGACACCGAAGAATAACTCGTCCCGAAGTTGTCGATCGTGAGCACGATTCCTAGTTGGCTGAGGTGTGTCAACATTTCGCTCACGCGTTCGGGATCGGCCATCACGGATTTTTCCGAGACCTCGAACTCAAAGTTGGAGCCCTTCACATCGTGTTTGTCGAAGATGGCGTTCACGCTCGTCGCAAAGTGAGGATCATCGAGTAGTCGGGGGCTGATATTGATGGCGATGCGAGGTGCCGCCCCGAATTCGTCGACGAGTCGAGGCCAGAGCAGAGACGCCTGCTCGACGGTCCAGTAGCCGACCTCCGCGGAGATGCCGGTCTCATCCAGTATTTCTAGGAACTCGTCTGGGTAATAGACAGAGCCGTCATCTCGACGCCATCGAAGGAGGGCTTCTACACATTCGATGTTGCCGACCTGCAGCCCCAGCTGTGGCTGCAGGTACAGTGTGAACTGACGCTTTTTTATGGCGTTGCCCAGGGACGTTTCTAGCTCGAATCGCCGGACCGCTTTCTGATGCAGTTCGTTGCTGAAATAC
This sequence comes from Polyangiaceae bacterium, assembly GCA_013214025.1. Taxonomy (GTDB): domain Bacteria; phylum Myxococcota_A; class Polyangia; order Polyangiales; family Polyangiaceae; genus JABSRN01. The sequence goes on along the minus strand of JABSRN010000006.1, from coordinate 144,764 downwards.
TGATAGTTGTTTCGCCCGATTTCCTTGGCACGATACATCGCCGAAACGGCACTCTTGAGGAGTGCCGTTGGGGTCTCTCCGTTTTCTGGATAGACGGCGATGCCGATGCTGGTGGTGGCGTTGATGCCCTGACCTCTGAGTCGGAACGGAGTCGCGAAGGAATTCAGCACTCGTTGGGCCAAGCGAGTGGCTTCGTTCGCTCCGTGCAGCTCTTCGAGCAAGATGGCGAATTCGTCGCCCCCCAAGCCCGCCACTGTGTCTGACTCCCGGACGCTGCCAACGAGTCGGCGGGCGACGTCCGCCAGTAGAGTGTCGCCGCAATGGTGTCCAAGGGTGTCGTTGATGCTCTTGAAACGGTCGAGGTCGAGATAAAATACGGCGACCATCGAGTTTCGACGTCGGGCGCGAATCAGCGCTTGCTCCAAGCGCTCGTCGAGCAAGGAACGGTTGGCTAGCTGCGTCAGCGGATCGTGGTGAGCCAAATGAGTGAGCTTTTGCTCGGTTCTCTTTCGTTCGATGGCGTAGCCGATCGCGCGGTGCAGCGCTGGCGCGCTCAGGACGAATCTGGGGATATAGTCCTGAGCGCGCGCTTGTACGACGCTGACGGCGAACTCGTCATCATCGCTGGCACCGATGGCGATCAGCGGAATATCGGAAGCGGCTGCATGCACGCTGGCGATGGCGTGGTAACCCCTCGCATCGGCTAGCTGGGGATCGATGAGTATGGCATCGTAGGAGTCTGCCTCAATCGACTCAATTGCTTGAGCAATTGAGTCGGCTGAGCGGCAAGTGTAGGCGGCGCCTTCGACGGTCGCCAAAAGTGAGCGTTGGTGGGCTCGTGAGTCTTGTTCCGCGTTGACAATCAAGATGGCGGGACCGACCTCCGTGATTGGCGACAGCAGGGAGATGCGTTCGGCGTCACTGCGAGATTGGTATTCTTCGATAGCGTCCGACAGCACCGTTTCGAGCTGGTTGTTGTCCCACGGTTTACTGATGACGTTGACGACATCCAGGCTTCCGACTGCCTTGGGGGTCGACACGGTCTCGGGCCGCTCCGGTAATCAGCACGCAAGAGGGCCGGCGATGCAGAACGGTTACTTTTTCGATCAAGCGGAGCCCGTCGAGTCCCGGCATCAGGAGATCGGCGGCAAGTACCGCATAGGGATAGTTCCGCGCGAGGGTCCAAGCCTCTTCGCCGTCGTGGGCGGTGTCCACGATGACGCCCCGTTTTCGCATGGTGAAGTGGTGTAGCTCCGGGGGACGCCGCGGCTTAGTTCTGGGGCAGGGCCGTCGGCTTCTCCCCGTCTGGCGTGGTGGCGAGGCACCACTGAGGGGTCTCGCCGCCATGAAGTGTCGCCGTAGCCCTAGAATAATCAGATATTCCGGCCGCGCTTTACGCCAGGCATGGGGGCTCCTATCACTACCGATGCCCGCTCCCCGTATAATTTATGTGTCGATTATTTGGTTTTCGTAGCGTCATTCAGAGTCAAGTGCACCGTTCGCTGTTAGCAGCGGACAATGCGCTGGGGACCCAGAGCAATGACCACCCGGACGGTTGGGGCGTTGCGTACTACGTGGATGGCGCGCCTCACTTAACCCGCAGCCCGGCCACGGCGCTCGGAGATCAGCTGTTTCATCGGTTGAGCGGGGTGGTGGCTAGCGAAACCGTTGTAGCCCATGTCCGCAAGGCCACCCAGGGAACCAATTCGGTGCTCAACTGTCACCCGTTTCAATACGGCCGCTGGGTGTTCGCGCACAACGGCGACATCCCTGGTTTCGCCAAGAAGCGTGAATTGTTGTTGGCGGAGCTGGCTCCTCGGTTGCGCCGATACATCTTGGGGGACACCGATAGCGAGTGCATTTTCTATCTTCTGTTGACTCAGTTGGAACGTTTTGGCCCGCTCGGTCGGCCTCATGAGCTGGCGGACGTGTTCGCCGCCATCGACGCCACCGCACAGATTGTGCGTCGTGTCTGTGACCCACCCTGCCCAGAGGGGCAGACTTTGGGCGACAAGGAACGCTCGCTGCTAACCATGATGATCACCGACGGCCAATTGATGGCTGCGGTCCATGGCGGTAAAGAGCTCCTGTGGTCCAGTCACAAGCACCGCTGCCCGGACCGCGATGTGTGCCCGAGCCTGTCTCCGGAATGTGAGGCGCCTAGCGCGACTGGATTTGTGAATCACCTGCTGGTATCTAGCGAAGAGTTGTCCGGTGAGAATGTGTGGTTCAAGTTGGCCGAGGGCGAGGTGGTAGGGATCGACCACCGTATGCACATGCGGCTCGGCGAGCTGGGTAAGCGTCAGCTGCAGATGGCGCCGTCCTAGACGTCCTCAGCGCATTCGCTCAGTTCCCGAGGCCGCAGAGCGTCGGTCTCGAAGAGCTAGAATCCTCGGTCTCGAAGAGACTGGGGCAGCAATTGGCTCGGCTTCGAGCTGGTGACGAGCCACAGCTGGTGCGCTGCCCGCGTTGCCGCGATATGCAGCAGGTGACGGGAAGCGGCGTCGGTGGGAAAGCTGGAGTCTGAGCATTCGACAACCACGACGTAGTCGAATTCCAGTCCCTTAACCTGGCGGACATCGGTCACATCGATGCCTGGGCGGAAGAGGAAGTCTTGATCTGCGACGCGGCGCAAATTGGGCGTCTCGGCCTTTTGCAATCCGTCGTAAATCATGTCGGCCTGCTCGGGGTGGCGAGCGATCACCGCCACGGAGGCGCGGGGTTCATTTTGAATCAGTTCGCTCAGCGCTTCGGCGAGGAACCCCGCGGCGTCCCCAATGTGGGCGAAGCGAAACAGTTCGACGGGCGCGCCGTTACGAATGGCTTCGGGCTCTTCTTCTGGCGCTAGATCGCCGAGGACTTCGCGAGAAAATTCGATAATTTCCGCCGTGGAACGATAGCTCACCTTCAGAGGCGCCACTTCTGTGTGGTCTAGTCCCAGTTCGCCGAGCAGATTCGTCCAGCCGGTGAAGCCATTGTCCATGTGGAGCCGCTGGGCGACGTCTCCCGCGAGGGTCACACTCTGGGCTCGGCTCACCATGCCCATGACAACAGCCAGTTCGATGGGGCTCAGATCTTGGGCTTCATCGATCAGTACATGTTCGTAAATGATAGCCTCGCGTTTCCGCGGCTTCATCATCGGTCCCCGGAGCTTTTGCCAGAGGCGCAACAACAGGCTGTCATCCTCTGTGTCCAGACGAATGACTTCGGCTGCGACGCCGTCAACGAATTCGGTCTCGTCGCCCTCGTCGTCGGGGGACGCGGGTTCGGCGTCTTCCTCGAGTTTGTTGAGGATGAGCGCGCAGCGGTTCGTGCACCAGGTGTGGGCACGGCTCAGTTGTTGTTCGGTGAGCTCGCCGGGCGAATGCTGCTCGAACACCTTGGCGAGTTCGGGCCCGTTGCCGAGCACCTCTGCCCAGGCGCCGACGACATCTTTCGCTCGCTCGAGGAAGAGCCCGACTTCGCGGTGGAGGGAGGTGCGTTGTTTACGAGACACTTCCCGCGGCCGATCCGATAGCCAGCGGTTGAAGGCATTGAGGCGGTGAACGGTGGGGCGACCTTCGCCGTGTTGCCAGGTGCCGCGTGCGGCATCCAGCGCGGCCGGATCGTCACCTTCGAGAACCCCTGCGACGCGCCCCTCAAATTCCAATTCCAGTGCGCTGACGTAGTTGTCCAAGGCGCGGAGCAGGGCAGGATGTTTTTTGACCCGGGTCACAGCCGGCGGCGTTTCGTCGGAGTAGCCCTTGGGGAGTTCCGGGAGTTGGTTCTTGCGTTGTTCGGCCGCGAGGCTTTCGTAGGTGGTGACGGCGACGCCTTCCACGTCCAAAGCTGGAAGGATTTGCGAGATGTAGCGCGCCAGTGCGTCATTGAAGACGACGATGAGCATGCGGTCCGGTCGAAAACGGCGGGGATCTCGATAGGCGAGGTAGGCGAGACGATGGAGACCGATGGTTGTCTTGCCGCTCCCGGCGCCGCCCTGAATTACCACGAGGCCCGAGTCGGGCTGAGTGATCACATCGAATTGTTTGGGGTCGATGAGCGCGGTGATCTCTTTGAGGTGTTTGTCATCGCTGATATCCCCGGACTCGCCGACGCCGAGCTTGCCGGGTTTGCGCAGGCTGTCGGCGCGGGCTGCCGTGCCTTCGCCGCCTTTCAATTTGAGATTATTGCCGCCAGCACGCCATGTATTGCTGCGGTCCCGAATGAGCGTGCCCTGAGGGGAGACCACGCGGCGCAGCTCCTGGTCGACGATGGATACGCTGCGGCGAACGGTCACGACACCATCCACGTCTCGTCCACCGAACTCCTCTTCGTATTCGTCGCCTTCGCGGTAGCGGTAAAAGAGGCGGCTCACGGGCGCGTCGCGCCAGTCGACGATTCGAATGTCACTCTTGGTGTCGAGATAGGTCGAGCGCCCCACTAGGACCTCTCGTTTCCGATCCTCTTCCGTCAAGACCATGCGCCCAAAGTAGGGGCATCGAGGATCGATGGTTCCCTTGGTGAACTTTCGTTGTTGTGTGGCGATGGCCTGGAGGCGCTCCATCTGCTCGAGCAGCGGCGGTGCATCTTCGGCGCGCGATGCGGCGATTTCGTCGCGCAGGTCGAGCAGCTGTGTGTCGTAGTCGACTTCTCGGCGATCGTCTTCGCGGCCACGGCGCTCGATGTCGTGGGTCAGCACCCGTTGCAGGCACTCTTCTTCCTGTTCCAGGACGGACTGGAGCTCAGGCTCCAAAGTAGGAGGATCGGACGGCGGGTTCACACGAGGGTCTGGCACGGGGATCGAGCCGAACTAGCATCTTTTCGTGGACAGCGCACCCGGTTCGCTAGGAGGTCCCTCCGCCGCTAGAGATTTAGCGGCGGGAGCGTCTTCCACGCAAGTTGCGCACGTTTCCATCGCTGGCTCGGCGAGGACCGGCGGGTGTTCCACCCCGGGCATTGGTGATCTTGGGTTCCGGCCGACCCAAGGTCCGGAGTAGCGCCGCTTCGAGCCGTCCGAGCCCTTCTGCGATAGCGACGCAACTCACGTTTAGAGCTGGGCGGAAGCGGAGCGAGGTGGTACCGCACGCTAGGACCAACATGTGTTCGGCCATGGCGGCAGCGATGACCGCGTCTCGTAAAGCTGGCGTCCGCAGGTCGATCGCGCAGATCAGTCCTGCGCCGCGCGCGTTGCTTAAGTGGTCCGGCCATCTGAGTTCGAGGGCCTGGAGGCCTACGTGAAGTTCGTGTCCACGTTGACGAGCGTTGTTCAACAGAGCCTCGTCTTCGATGATTCGAAGGATTTGGGTAGCTCGCACCATGTCAGTGAGAGAGCCGCCCCAGGTGCTGTTGATGCGGCCGGACTTTGCGAACACATGGTCTTCGACGTCGTCCAAACGGCGAGACGCAAAGAGCCCCCCGACTTGTAGTTTCTTGGCGAAACAGAGAAGGTCCGGCGTGACGCCATGGTACTGGCTGGCCCACCATCGACCGGTCGAGCCCAGTCCCGTCTGAACCTCGTCGAATATCAGCAGTGCTTCACGGGTGTCGGCCAGTTTCCGAAGTTCTGCGAGGAATTCGGAACGGAAGTGACGGTCCCCGCCTTCGCTCTGAATAGGTTCGATCAGGATGCCAGCGATTTCGTTACGCCCTCGGTCAAATTCGTCCTCGATGGCCGTCAGGCATGCGGCTTCCCGAGCGAGAACTTCGTCTTGATGGGCGCGGAAGGGGAAGCTGATGGCAGGGCTGGGTACCCGCGGCCAAATGAACTGCGGAAAGTAGTCTGTCTTGACGGGATCTGTATTGGTGACGCTCAAGGTGTAGCCAGAGCGCCCATGGAATGCGTGTTCGAAGTGCAGGATCTTTTCGCCGAGGGCCGAGCGACCCGCCGCAATGTTTTTTCGGCGCTTCCAGTCGAAGGCGGCTTTCATCGCGTTTTCGACCGCTAGGGCGCCGCCATCCACGAAAAAATAGTACGGCAGTTCAGGCAGTCCGGCGGTCCGCTCCAAAGTGGTGACAAATTCTGCCATCAGGCTCGTGTACACATCCGAATTCGAAACCCGGGTCCGAGCGGCTCTCAGCAAGCGTTGTGAAAAATCCGCAGAATGCATGCGGGGGTGGTTGAAGCCGATGGGGTTCGAGGAAAAGAATGTGAAAAAGTCGAGGTACTCGTGCCCGGACTTGGCATCGTAGAGATACGAGCCGTGGCTCTTGTCGAGGTCGACGACCAGCGGGTAGCCGTCGACCAAAAGGTGTTCGTTGAGCGACTCGTGCACGTCGGCGGCGGCAATGTGGCGCGGACCGATAGACGCAGGTGGGCGACTGCTGGGCGCCGGGGCGGAGGGGAGAACTGAGGCCATCAACGAGTTTAGCTCGTTTTTCCCTCGGTCGCTGCTGAGAGGCCCTCGCGGGCTGATGCGGCGCGTAGCGTCGGTGGGTTGTTGCTACCGCAGAAACCTACTTCTCCGCCCCGGGATCCTTGCTTCGGTAGCGCCCGGGACCCAAATCGGCCCCCAGTTTCGCGGACTTCGGACTATCGTGGGGTCAATGATTCGTCCCCGACAAGCGCTCGAAGGAGCTGTCAGTTATCTTGCGCGTAACCCCGAAGCGTTGCTCCACGCCGCGAAGAACGTAACCAAGCTCCGAATTGGCGTGCCGCTCGCCGCGCTGCGTTGGTTGGCGGCGCAAGTGAAGGGTAAAAAGGCCCCCAGCGATATTGTGGTGGAAGCGGTTCCGCCAGGAGTCCGTGTGGCGTGCACGGTGGACATTAAGGGGACACCCGCGCGAGCCGGCGTGACGCTGTTCGTGGACGAGGTTTCTTTGAACAGTTCCGAGCTGCGTTTCGCGTTCCGATTGACGGATGTGTCTGTTGAGCTCCCGAAGCATTCGGATTCGCCCCTCAAGGCCCTGTTGGAGTCAGGTTCACTGGATCTCAGCCGCCCGGGGGATCTCTTGAAGTTCTTGAGCAAGCGCCCGCCGATGGTGATTGATGCCGAAGGCGACGCCATCGTGATTGATCTGATGAAACATCCCGCTATCGCTAAAAACCCCAAAGCCTTGGCGATCATCGGCATGATCACGCCCTTCGTAACGGTGAAAGGCGTTCAAACGGACAGCGGCCACGTTGATATCCTGTTGAGTGTGTTGGAACAGGGTCTGGGAACCGCGCTGAGTGGCCTGAACTCTCATCTTTGAGCGGCAGTAGATACTGACCCCGGCCCACTTCTGGGGGGGAGCGGCGTCAACACGCAGGGTCCGACTTGTGCGGGTGCTTAGTTCGCTCTTGGCTCAGCTCGCCCAGCCCACCAGGCGCGTAATCGCTCGGGAGTGAGCGGCCGCGAATAGGCGTACAGCGTCAGTAACGCCATGAGCCAGAAGAGGTAACTGAGCGCGGTGTAGCGGTCGTCGATCCAATAGAACGTTGACCAATTGGGCGGACCCAACAGTACCTGGCTCGCTCCGGCGGTGGTCAGCAATGCCGGCCCGAGGCTCCGGCGCACTGTCGCCAGTGCCGCGATGGGGATGAATACCGAATAGTAATAACAAGTCAGATTGAGCAGGGCGATGACCATGGGCACCCCCATGGGGATCGCAATCCAAATCAATCGCGTACGCCGCAGCGCCCAGCCGATCCAACCCGCGGTGAGCGCCCAGACCAGATAGAAGAGCGGGCGGCGCTCCTCCTTGCGTTGGGTGCGTCCATCCTTCCAAGGCTGAAAGCCGTCGTCCAAGCGATCGTCCCGGGAAAATCGCATCCGCCCCTCCCAGTTGTGGGTCAGGATGGTTTCTAGACCCATGTGGTTCGTCAGCGGTGTGCTCTTGTGGGTCGAGATGTGGTGCTTGAATTGGGCGTAAGAGTCCGGGCCGCAGACCGCCATGCTGGCGGGTACGAGAATTCCGACAGCGACGATGACGCCGCCAAGAGCCCGCTTGAGCTCGGGCATCGCGCGGCGATGTTTGAGCCAGAAGCAAGCTCCCATTGCGACCCAACCACCGAATAAGATCGCTGGAAACACCCGCAGCAGTGCGGACCAGGCGAGGGCAGCTCCGGCGAGGGCGAAGTATCGCTTCTTGGCGAAAGCTGTGGCGCTGACCAGAAGGAAGATCCAGTCCATGCGCATGAAGGCGCCGCCAGTCCAATAGAAGTTGGCGGGCGCGTTGCACCCCCAAAACACGGCGCCGATCATCATTGCGCGGAAGCCGAAGGCCCAACCCAGCATGGAAATTACGCCTATGTGCAAGATCACGTCGAGCAGGGCGAGTTTCTTGAAGAAGCTGTCCGACGCTACATCGATACTGCTCAGCAGATGTCCGGTCATCGTCCAGACCGGGGGCGGGTTGTAGCCGTGGTCCTTGAACATGTCCTTCCAGTATTGACCTCGCGCGCTTTGCTCGATCCATTTGACGTCTGCCTTGAAGGCGTCCCACCGTTCGCCGGAAAAGTGATCTTTGCAATTCTCTGGGATGTCGAAGATGTACGTCTTCGACATCGGCTTGACGAGGTTGACGCCGAGGTCGCGAATTTCGCGATCCTTCATGCGGTTCTTGCCGACGAGTTCTGTTTCTGCGACCGCTGCACATTCGTAGAGCCGGGGGTACCCGACTTCTTTGAAGTACTTGCTGCCCAGGTAGTAGTGAAACAGCTCGTGGCGGTGGTAGTAGTTGACGTACCGGACGTTGGGGTTGAAACCGTCGAAGTAAAGCCAGGTCGAGAATACGACTAGGGCCAAGTAGATCCGTTTCGCCCAAACCTTGGGGATTGGCGAACCGAGACGGCGCGCACGGATCTCCAGAAGCAAGAAACCGGCGGCGACAAACGCTGTGCCGATTTTGGCGCCGTTCATGATGCTGTTCCACCGGTTCTTGGCGAAGATATCGCCTTTGCCGAAGTGGAACGACCAGGGTTCGAACAGGAAATCTAGAGGACTACCAGCCCCGAGTTGGAGCGCGGAGAATGCTTCGATTAATTCTGTAACAGCCAAGGGCGAGTCTTCCTGCCGGTCGGCGCGGCGAAGCTAGCGGCTAGAGCGCCTCAGGGGAACCCAGAACGGCAATTCCCGTTACATCACGGGGGCGAGCTAGATGTCGAGACCACTCCGCGAGGCGCCACAGAACTGGGGAGACGTCGCACAAGATAGAGCGGGCGGGGTACCCGAGGGCACCCCGCCGCACCGTTGAAAGCCCCTACATCGGAAATCCGAAGCGGCAGTTACTGCCTTGGACGCAACGTGCGTCGTCGACAGGCGATCCAGGGGGTCACCCGGAGACCCGGTAGCGCTAGAGATCGACAAGCGGATCTATCGAGTCGTTCGATTGCCTGCATTCATTCGGCGCGCCCCGAGGGGAAGCCCCCAACCTGCACGTGAAGCTCAAGAGTATCACGGCGCCCCGCAGCGAAGGTGAACCGGCCGACCGGTGCCTACTCTTGAGTCGTCGCGGATACCGAGTAACTGATACTGCAGGGAAGCTCTGAAACTCCACCCACTTCGCCGATCAGTGCGGAACAATCGGACTGTTCGGCTAGCGCGTAGGAGTAGGTCAACACACCGTCGAGGGCTCCGCTGTGCATGTCGCCGTCGGCGAAGGCCCCGATAAACGCATCCCCGCGATCAATGACGCATCCTTCGGCGGGGGTGTGCCGGGAAACCGTCTCGAAGGAAAAGGAACCGTCTTCAGCAAGGGTGCCGGTCGTCGGCGCCGATGATGACGTGATCCAATACAATTTTGGGGCGTCCTCACTCAGTTGAATTTCGAACACCGGGTTGTCGGCGGCATCGAAGGGCTGGGGGCCACAGCCATTTTCTTGGGTGACGGCTTCGGCGGTGAAGGTGCCGAGCAGTTCGCCGGGGATGCGAGCGTCGCCGTCGCCGAAACAGCCGAGTGTGAGGCAGGGAATTAGCCAGCAGACTTTGAGGTGGCGCACGACCGTTCAAGTACCAGCTCTCGGCCGGCTAGCACAACTAACTACGCCCCCGCCGGAATTCCAGCGAGGGCAAGGGCGACTCGCCAGAGTAGGCGACCGGTATGGCGAGAGTCGTTGCGGCGTACAGACTCGTCGGTAGTGCGCTCGGCGCGCCGTGCCTGGCCTAGCTCAGCTGGCGTCGGCGGACTGGTCGCCGGCCTTGGTAGCCTTGCGGTCCAGGGCATCCTGGAGCGCGCAGCGAAGGCGGTCGCGGCGTTTCATGCGCTTGCGCTTTAGGGGCGTTGAGAGCCAGACGTGACGTAGGCGGATGTTCCAGAGTGCTCGGTTCGACATATTGGGCGGAGACGATTAGCGGATGCTGCTGCGGTGGGCAAGGGTTTCAGTCATCAAATGTGCAGCATTTTTGAAGAAACTTGAGATCCGGACGCCCAGGGGGCCGAAATGGTCTCCGAAACCGGACCAGGCGCCGTGGTGGTCTCTCAGGGGTGTCCGTCGACAGGGACCCCTGATCGCGTTGGCTGCTGTGTGAGGGCGCTGTCACGGCGGCTATAAGTAGTAGATCATCAGACAGAAGCCGAGCAGCGCTGCTGCCCAGAGGGACGTGGCGCCGGTTCCCCAGGGTTCGCCCATGACCCCGGGGGGGGCGTGGGTTTTCTCGAGGCCGCCAAGCACGGCCTTGCCGAGCTGCGCACCGGTCCCGACGACAGCCTTGTGGATCGCGGCGCAAACGCGCCCGATGGCGACGACCACTGGTGGCGCTGCTTTACGGTAAATCCAATCGGTGTCGAGGTTGATCGCGTCGATCTCAGGGGGATAAATTCGCGTCCGCCACAGAATGCCGAAGGCCAACGCCGCGAACAACAAAAGCTGAAGACTATTTACGACGTGGGAAACTGTGTAGGGAGCGTAGTCAACCGGGTAGGGCAGGATCTTGTAAAGCGGAGCTGGGTAGAGCCCGAGACCAATGCAGAGAGCGGCAGCCCCGCCCATGGCCAGCAGCATGTTGAGCGGGGCCTCTTTGACTCTGTGTCCGTTGTCGTGGGCGAAGAACGCGAAGAAGGGGATCTTGATGCCGGAGTGATCGACCACGCCAGCGGAGGCGATGAGTAACAGCACGGCGTAAATTGCCAGGTGGGCTTCGCTGACGGCGGTGAGGGTCATCGACTTGGTGACAAATCCACTAAACAGCGGGAAGCCGGAAATCGACAAGGAACCGATGATGCAAAACACCGTCGTCCAAGGCATGGACTTGTACAGCCCGCCGAGCTTGTTGGCCTTGACGGTCCCGACTCGAAACAGCACCGCTCCCATGGCCATGAACAGGAGGCCCTTGTAGAGAATGTGCGCGAAGGCGTGCGCGGCCGTGCCGTTGAGGGAGAGTTCGGTGCCGATGCCAACGCCGACGACCATGTATCCCAACTGATTGTTGAGGCTGTAGGCCAATACTCGTCTTAGATCGTTCTCGATCACTGCGAAAAGGATAGGGAACAGCGTCATCGTGATACCGATGGGGATCAGGATTTCTGTACCTGGAAAGACGCGGGCGAGCGCGTAGATTGCCAGCTTGGTGGTGAACGCAGACAAAAAGACGGCACCACTGACGGTGGCTTCTGGGTAGGCGTCTTGCAGCCAGTTGTGCAGCAGGGGGAAGGCGCACTTGATACCGAATGCGAGAAAGATGAGTTTGCCGCCGAGACTGTCCACCCCCATGCGATGAATCAACAGGGAGCCACCTTGGCTTACATGGATCAGCACCCCGGCCAGTAGAATGACACCGGAGCCGACCTGAATGAGCAGGTAACGGAGTCCGACGGTGTACGCGCGTTTGGTGCGACGTGCCCAGATCAGGAAGACGCTGGTGATGGCGGTGAGTTCCCAAAAAACAAACAGCGTAATCCAGTCCGCGGCGAAGGCTGCCGCGATCGCGCTGCCGGCATAGGACAGACCGGCGACATGACCGAGGCTGTTCTTTTCATGGACCGAATAGAGCGCGGTCAGTCCAGCGGCGATGTGGAAGACATAACCCCAGACTAGGGAGAGCTTGTCGACGCGTATCGGAGCCAGCTGATAGTCGAACATCTGCGCGGTCACGATGTGATCGCTGGGCAGACTGAGCAGGTGCCCGAGGCTCAAGCAGGGCAATGCCAGAATGAGCGCTTGTCGAGCCCGTCCCTTCAAGAACGGGATCAGGAAGGCGCCGAGGATTAGAATGAATCCGGGAGGCAGACTATTCACCGTAGTAGTCCTCCTCGCGTTTCAGAACGGTGCGCAATGCCTTGGCAATGAAAACAATGCCCATGTAGGCGAAGAATCCGAAGAAGGCGTAGTACCCAAACCAACCCTCGAATTCGAAGTGAGTGTGCTTGTGGTAAAGGGCATCGCCGGCGAATAGCCCAACACACAGACCGGCCAGAATGTAGAAGATGGCGTTGTGGGTCGATGTTCTATCGAGAAAGGGCTGAGAGGAGGATTCTGCCTCGGTGCTTGGACCCTCACTGTCCGACCGGGGCGGCTCGTTGGGGGAGTCGGAAGTTGCCATCAGCCCCCCACAATCGGAGTCAGTAGGGAGTGGATTCGCTCTGCCAGAAAGAAGAGGGCGAGGCAACCAGCGGCCGTGCAACACAGCGGTAGCACGCACAAGAGCGGAGCCTCGTGCAGGTTGGCGAAGATGCCGTCGCTGCTTGAGTCTCCGTCGCTGCTTGAGTCTCCGGGTTCGTCGGCTGCGTGCGCCGCCGCTAATTGGTCGTCGGGCGCCTCCAGCTCGGGGCTAAGAAAAAACGCGCGCCCGACCACCGGCATGAGGTAGGCGATGGAGAGGATGCTGCTGAGCATGAATACTGCGGTGAACACGTATTGGTGACCGTCGGCGGCGCCGAGGGCCAGGAACCACTTGCTCCAGGCCCCGCCGAAGGGCGGCAAGCCGATGATCGAAAGGGAGCCGATGAAAAATGCTCCAAAGGTGAATGGCATCTTGCGGCCCAAGCCGTCGAGCTCGCTGACGAGGGTCTTGTGGGCGCCGACGTAAATGGCACCGGCGCAGAAAAACAGCGTGATTTTTCCGACGGCGTGCATGGCGATGTGCATGCCGCTCCCCAAGATGCCCGACTTGGTGGCGAGCGCCGCGCCCAGCACGATGTATGCGAGTTGGCTGATGGTGGAATAGGCGAGTCGCGCCTTCAAATTATCGAGCGTGATAGCGACGATTGAGGAGAACACGATGGTGGTGGCAGCGACATACATGAGCCACACAGACATGCCCGTGTCCGCCAAAAGATCGATGCCGAAGATATAGGTCACGATTTTTAGCACGGTGAACACACCGGCTTTGACTACTGCTACCGCGTGTAGAAGCGCGCTCACCGGCGTCGGCGCCACCATGGCGTTGGGTAGCCACCGGTGAAAGGGCATCAACGCGGCCTTCCCGGTGCCGAAGGCGAAGAGGGCCAGTAGGATGCCGACGGTCATGTTGTCGGCCTTGCCCGCCAAGATCCCTCCCGGTCGGAACTCGGTGGTGCCGGTCAGGTGGTAGGTCCAGAGGATGGCAAAGAGTAGGAACGCCACCGAAGTGGAGACCAGAATGCCTAGATAAATCCGGCCAGCTCTTTTGGCCTGGGCGGTGCCGTGATGGGTTACCAGGGGGTAGGTGGAGAACGTCAGTAGCTCGTAGAAGAGAAACAGCGTGATCAGGTTCCGGGCGAAGGCGATTCCGAGAGCCGCTGATATTGCCAACGCGAAACACACGAAGAACCTGGTTTGGTTCTCCTCATTGTGCCCACGCATATATCCAATCGCGTAGACGCTCGTCAGCCCCCAGAGGCTCGCCGCGACTAGGCTGAACAGCATGCCCAGGGGCTCGAGGCCAAAGGCGATTTCCAGCCCGGGCACGATCTCGAACAAGACGAGTTCGGGACGGCCGCCGTCGGCGACGATGGGCGCCAGATTCCAGACGAAGAATGCCGTCAAGATTGTCGCCAGGATCGTCATGCTATCGCGTCGATTGGGGGAGCGACCGGTGAGCGCGACCAGTCCAGCGCCCGCGGTGGGCGTGAGCAGGGCCAAGGCGATGAGTAGTTGGGGATTCATTGCCCGCTCTCTTGGGCTGGGGTGACAGCATTCGGTTCTGCCAGGGTGTGAGCGTGTAGTTGTCGCCGTTCACGGGAGATGAGCTTGGCGGTCTTGACGCCGTTTGACAGCTGCTCTGCGGCGCTGGTCGCTGCATGGGTGGTAAAGTCGGCGGATAAGCCGAACACCAATGTGGCGCCTAGCAGGGCCCAAGTGGGAATTAGCATACCCAGGGGGGCCTCCTCCTGCGGTGCGCCTTCCGGTGCTTTTCCGAAAACGCAGGCCTCCACAATTTTCCAGACGTAGACCACCGCGAGCAGGGAGCTGGCTAGAATCAGCGCGGCGACTACGTAAGAGCCGGAACCGAGTGCGGCACTAACTAGGTACCACTTGCTGATGAAGCCAACGGTACTGGGCACACCGATCAACCCAAAGCCGCCGACAATCAGGGCGGCAAAAGTCATGGGCATGCGACGGGCGAGCCCGCCGAGCTCAGAGATCTGCGAAGAGCCTGTGCGACAAACGATGCACGCCACCACAAGGAACAAACCACCCTTCATGAGAGCGTGGTTGAACATATGTAGTAGCCCAGCCGCGATGCCCTCCGTGGTCCCGAGGCTCAGCGCCAAGGTTAGGTATCCGACTTGCGCGATGGAGGAATAGGCGAGCAACCGTTTGAGATCGGTTTGGTAGATCGCGGCCACGCTCCCCGCGAACATGGCGACCAACGATATGGGCATCAACAGGCGGTCGAAACCCAGGATGTCGAACACGAAAGCGGCGCCGAACACGGTCATCAAAATCCTAGCGAGCAGGTAGTAGACGACCTTGGTGCCCGTACCCGCGAGGAATGCCGATACGGCGCTGGGAGAGTAGGCGTAGGCGTTGGGCAGCCATTGGTGGACGGGGAACACGGCCAGTTTTACCGCCAGCCCCATAGTGACGAACGCAAAGGCCACCACGACGGTCCGGGTGCTCTGCATTTCGCTCAACCGAGTGGCGATGTCGGCCATGTTGAGGCTGCCGGTCATTTGGTAGAGTAAGCCCACGCCGATCAAGTAAAACGTGCCGCCGACCGTTCCCATGATGAGATAGTTGAAGGCGGCAGTCAGTGCTCGTCGGTTGGAGCCGAGGCCGATCAGTGTGTAGGTCGACAACGACGAAATTTCGAGAAACACGAACACGTTGAAGGCGTCGGCCGTCACGGTCATACCGAGCAAGCCGCACAGACACAGGAGAAACGCCGCGTAGTACATGGCGTGGCGGTGCCCGGGGATCTGATAGCTCTTTTCTCCCGGGCCAATGGGAATCACCGCGGAAGCTATGCCTGTCACTACAACCAGTACCAGTGCGCTGGTGCGATCGATTCGGTACTCAATGCCCCAAGGGGGCTCCCAGCCGCCTAGGTAGTAAGTCAGCGTGCCGAGCTGGGCGACCTGGTCCAGGGAGATGAGAGCCATCGCAAAGCTGCTCCAAGCGACGCAGGTAGCGAGAACCCTCGCGAGTCCGCCATGGCGAAGTAACAGGCATATCGGAGCAGCCAGTAGGGGAACTATGACCTGGAGTACTGGGAGGTGATTCACATCGCCTCCCGGTCAATGGCACGAATCTCGTCATCCTCGCTGGTGCCGTATTCTTCTCGGATGCGCACTATCAACGAGAGGCCGACGGCGGTGGTGGCCACCCCGACGACGATCGCCGTGAGCATCAATACGTGCGGGAGCGGATTGGAATAAACGGGGTTTTCAATGTCGGTTCGCAGGATCGGCGCGGTGCCGCCTGTGACCTTGGCCATCGATACGTACAGCATGATGACGGAGACCTGGAATATGCTCAGGCCCATCATCTTTTTGACCAAGTTGTTCTTCGCAATGAGCGTGTAGAGCCCGAGCATGGACAAGGCGATGGTCGCCCAGTAGTGCCAGAGTCCTAAGTAGCCGCTCATCGTTTCGACTCCCGGGGCTGGTCGAAGGGGCTCTGAGCCGGCACGGCACTGGCTGTGGGGTGATACGCCGCGTGGTAGAGAGCGCGATCTGCAAAGGCGAAGTAGATGGCGAGCATAACGCAGCAGACGGTCACGCCGACGCCGAGTTCCACGAGCAAGATGCCGAGGTGTTGACCGTGTTGAGGATGCTGTGGATCGAGAGCGGCGTAGTCGAGAAAGTTTTTTCTCCTTCCGAGCGAAAAAATTCCGACGCCGCCATAGAGGAGCAGACCAGACGCGACCAACGCTTCCACTACCCGCGGTGGAACCACACGCTTGAGAGCTTCGGGTCCCCAAACCAGACCGTACAAGATCAGGCCGGCGGCGAAGATCACGCCGGCCTGGAAGCCGCCTCCCGGACCGAAGTCGCCGTGGAACTGTACGTACAGAGCAAAGAGTAAAATGAACGGGATCAGGAGTTTCGCGGTAGCCCGGAGGACGAGCAGCTCATGGACCTGTTGTTTACGGGGGGCACTCATGATCGTTCTCCGCCCGTGGGTTCGGCCCCTGTCCTAAACCCTATTGGATTGGATTGAGCTTCACCAGTATTCGGTGGGGGAGGCTCATCTGACATACTCGGCGCCGAGCTGGGTTGGCTCTCGGCGTTGTCATTTTCGGCGGGGAATTCGCTGGCGCGTTCGCCATTGTCGGTCGCGGAATAGCCTTGGGCGATCGCGGATTCATCGCCGGGGGTTGACTCGGAGCCGTCCCACTCTTCGTCGTCGAAGTCCGGGCGCTCTTCGTCGTCGAAGCTGGGTTCCTCGCGGCGGGTCGCTCCGGCGACTCCGGCGGGCGCACCGCCGAGTAGCAACATGACGCTGACCCCAGCTGTGAAAATGACGCCGAGTTCGCCAAAGGTGTCGTAGCCCCGATAGCTCGCAAGCACAGACGTCACAAAGTTGGGCAGTCCGATCTCTTTCGGAGACTCATTGATATAACGGGGGGCGACGTGTGCGTGGATGGGCGCGTTAGGATCGCCGTAGGCCGGCATATCCAGTGTTCCGTAAACCAAGACCGCTCCGGTCACAAGGCACACCGCCAGGGCCGGCCAGTGCAAGTTGGGGCTCTTGCGTTCTTGCTTCTTCGTAATCGACAGCGTTGACAAGAAGAGGATAGTCGAAACGCCTGCACCGACCGCTGCCTCGGTGAAGGCGACGTCGACGGCATCCATGAGTGTAAATAGTCCAGCGGACAATAGGCTGAAGGCGCCTGTCATCATGCCGGCGGCGAATAAGGACCGCAGCCGGATGATGGTGACGGTGATCACCAGTAAGAACCCGAACAGGATGATTTCAATTGGGAACGACACTGCGTCGATCCTCCGTCGGCCCATTCACCCGGACGCCGCCTGCGTACGCTGCTTTCACCAATGCGTGGGTCGAGGCAGCGCTGGTAATGTTCAGGAAGAACCAAATGATAGCCAGGCGGCCCAGGTTGAGGCCCGCGCCATAATCGGTCCACTGATGCACGGCCAATCCAGCCAGTATCAGAGCTGCCCCCATCGAGTCCGTCATCCCGGCGGCATGCAGGCGCGTATAAAAGTCGGGGAAGCGAAGCACGCCGATGCCACCGGTGAAGCAAAAAAAAGTGCCTAGCAGCACCAGCGCTCCCGCGAGAATTTCGAGTGCTTCGGTCATACTTTGGCCTGGTCGTCGGTGGCCAGAGTGCCGTATCGCGAGAACCGCATGACGGCGATGGTCCCGATGAAATTCATGAGGGCGTAGACGATGGCGAGGTCGAGCCATTCGGGGCGCCCGAAGTAGTAGCCGGCGACAGCGATGAGCAGGACGGTTTTCGTCCCGAACATATTTGTCGCCAAAATTCGATCATAGGGCGTCGGTCCCAAAACGCATCGCAGCAACGCCATGCTCATGGTGACAAGAATGCCAATCATCCCAGCGGTGAGCATTAGGCGCTGCCCTCAAGGGCGCATATTTTACGATCGATCATTCCTGATTGGTCGATCGCGGCGGCCTCATCGGTGAGGGAGTGAATGAGTATCGCGTGGTCACGAACATCCAGCGAAACCGTGCCGGGAGTGATGGTGATCGTGTTGGCGTGCATCACGTACCCCAGCGGTGTGGTTTGGGTAGCGTCGACATGTACCGTCTGGCTATTGATTTTCAGTTGGGGCGACCAGATAATTTTGGCGACGTCGACATTCGCCTTAACGATTTCCCACATCAGCCAGGGGAGGAAGGCGATGAGCTTCAGGGCCAGGTGAAATGGTTGTCCCTCTTCGTCTAAGATCATCATCCGGTGAGAAGTCCACACAACCAGCGCGACCGATGCCACGCCAAAACCGAGTATGGTGGGCTCGAAATGGCCGGACAGCATGAGCCATATTGCGAAGAGCAGCAGGCTTGATGGGATCGCGCGTTTCACTAGATGTCCCGTATCGAGGGCTTATACGTTCTTTCCGCAGCTGTCATTTAGCCCCGAGATGACGAACCGGCCGAACCGTAGGCCATGGCCCCTGTGCGCAGTTTCTCGACGAGAACCTGGAAAAGACACTCGCTCTGGCCGTCGGGGGGGGGGGGCCCAGTCCCCGGTTTCGTTATGGCTGGCGCGCGCGTCGTCGGACGACGGCCGGCGGCGGCACGGTCACCGCGTCGTTGCCCGGGGTGCGCACGGATGGCAAGTAGGCTCGGAGCTCCACTTCTGGACGAAAAATCTGGAGCTCACGGAGGGTCTTGCTGGTCCGCTCGCTTTCCAGGGAACGCCATCCGCGTTTCGACGCGGGTGTGCTCGACGGACGCTCGGTCTCGAGTGTGGTCAGCTTGGAGCGTGCGGAGTTCATCGGCGAGGGAAACACCCGCAGGGGGCGTGTTAGTTCAGAACGGTTCGCCGCGGCAATGCTTGAGCGAAATCGTCAGAATCGCGTGCCCGGAGCAGCGCCAGGGGCGTCCCATAAGAGCTTCCCCATTGAACTTGGCAGACCCGTTCCCTCCCTCGTCCCAAAACTCCGTGGAGCTCTCCTCGTGCACCTTCGGCGGTTTTGCGCCATTCAGATGCCATCGGATGCGTTCCTCTCGGCAACGGTGTAACTACTGCTCAACGTCAACTACCGATGTTGGCCTTCATGCCTTCGCTGATGCCCAGCCCCACAGCGTCGTCAGCTGCCGAGTTGATACGGAACCCACTGGAAAGCCGACCAACGCTTTTCGATAGGTTTCTTTGGTTACGATTGAGGTTCCTCTGAGCCTCCATCCTGGAGATATTTGTCTGGGTGACCAGTGCGGAGCTCAACCCGCGCTGAGAAGACTTCATGCCCTCACAACACTAAGCGGCTAGACGCTTTAGTCCGTGAGCGAACTCGTCAAGAAATTGGCGGCTTGCGCCGATACGACACAAGAGGCGCCATCGGGGTATGAATTACGCTGGGGCGTGGCTAGCGGCCGTCTCTCCAATGGCCATCAACGTCAAGGCGGTAACACCCGTAGGACCCAATTAGACACAAGCTGCGAGCACAGCGAACTTCAGTCAGACGAGGCTCGCCGGCGTCGAAGGTGAAGTCGTGGACGAATATGTTTCGACTCTCTTGCACGACTTCGAAATCGCAGATGCCTGCGGGACAAATCTTGGCCGTTGCTTGGTCTACTAGAAATCCGTGGTTTCCCCATCGATTGTTGGCGGTCAGTCCCAGGAGTAGTAGCAGCACGAGCTTGAGTAGGTTCTTTTTGGTCATCTGAACAGCGCCGCAGTATAGCATTTCACCAGTTGCGTTCTGCGAGGCGGACTTCGTGGCTCCAGTCGTCGCCGGTCGCAGCGGCATTCGGCAAATGGTCGAGGGAAACTTCCACGGCGAGGCGCGGTGCCGTGCCGCCTAGTCGCCGCTCTTTAGGTAAGCGTCGATGTGCCCGGCAAGTTCAAAGTTTTCAGCGGTGACGCGGGGCGCGACATGGGCTTTCGGCTTTCGCCTATGCCATCGCGCCTCCGGCAGTAGCGAACCATTGCGGCTTACCCGAAATAGCGTGGAGACGGTGTGGCGGGGGGGCCGCTCGTACTTGAGCCAGGCCAGCAGCGGTTTGGAACTCATCGTCGGGCGGACGTCCCGGGGAGCGGTGATGATTCGTTCCACCTCCGTCCCAACCGGGAGACTTAGTTGGTAGCGAATACAATATTGGCAGCCAGGCGGGCTCTCGAGAAAGTGAGGGGAGCCGTTCTGCCTATCGTCTGGGTCTCTAGCCGTTTGTACGTAGGCCGGTAAGCGCGAGAGATCGTGCCAGTCGCCTCGGAGTTTCACCCGGTAGCGACGATGTTGGCTCCCGCGTTCGACTATCCATGTGCCTTGATAAAGACACACATCCGCTTCCACTTCGCGAACTGCAGTGTGTGCTGAGCGAGACATCCGTGCCCCAGGTTATCCCCAGTAATTCCAACTACGCAACGGTTCAGTCTATTCTGACTGTCTAGGTCTCTGTGGAACGGGTAAAGTAACTTTATTTTCGCTCACATGCACCGAGGGTTTAATGGGGAGTCTTGGGCTTTGTTGCCTACAAGGAGTGGTCGTCGCGTCGTTGCTGTGCGCAGCCGGGCGCGGCTGGTGAGCTCCGCTGATCTCCGGCATCATGCTGACATGCAGCCGCGTCTTGGGTACCGTTGTGGAGTGTCAATTCTTGTGGTCATTGCTTGCACACCGGATCCCGAGACATCGCCATTGAGAGACACGCCGCGAAGGAGCCAATCATCCGGAGGATCGGTCTCGAATATTGATGGGGGGAACAACTCAGGCGGTGCTGGCATGTCTACGGGGGGAGTGGGTTCAGGCGGCGCAGCGAGCGCCGGTAGCGGTGATGGAGGAGCGAGCGCTTCAGTGGAGCCGGCTGGATATCCGGAGGGGAATTCTCTTGGGGGGATCACGGCGGCTCACAATCGTGTGCGGCGCGAGCTGGATGTGGGCCAGGCCGCCCCGTTGCCACCATTAGTGTGGAGTCCCGAAATGGCGGCGGTAGCTCAGGCTTGGGCCGATATGCTGGTCACTCGGTCGGACGTGTGCACATTCCCGCCTCAAACCGATCCCCATTCTGGAAATCATTCCTATGGGGAGAATATTTTCTTTTGGAATGGCGCTGTCGACGACCCGGAGGCTTTGGATGTCTTCGGTGTCGTGGACGGTTGGGCTGCGGAGGCTGATTGCTACACCTATGGTAGAATTGGTTCCAACGACTGCGACTTGGCTTGTACCCAGGCGATCTTCGCGAGCGGGTGCGGGCACTACACTCAGATTGTCTGGCGGGGTTCGAGTGAAGTGGGGTGTGGCTACGCCTCGTGTCCCAGCGGTAGCGGCGACGTAACCAAGGTGTGGGTGTGCAACTATTTTCCCGTGGGAAACTACGTGGACGAGTTTCCTTATTAGGAAAGTATCGAAGCTAAATGCCGAGCCAGCGGACGGAAAGACCGCTGAACGCAATGCCGATGCCAGCTAGGCCGTGAGCGTAGCGTTCGAGACCCTGCAGTTTGGGCAACGCGTGGGCTGCCCGAATACCGAGCGCAACCATCGTCAGCATGATGCCGAGTGTGGCCACTCCGAACGCGAGCATCACAAGCGCGATAGTGGCGTATTGTCGCTCAAATGCGGGGCCGATGAGCAGCGGGATGAGCGCTTCGCAGGGGCCTAACGCGAAAATGACGAACAGGGCGCCCGTTGTCGGTAGGTGGGATGGTTTGGCCGCGGAATGATTGTGCACAGCGTGCACGATTCGTTCGCCGCCGGGATGGCGGTGATCGTGTGCGTGGCTATGCACGGTGCCGTCCTGATGCACGTGAGCATGGCGGTGTGCTTTATCGCGTCCGTGGCGAAATCCCCATACGGCGTACACAGTGCCGAAGGCGATCAACAGCCACCCGGCCAGGTCTCCTCGATAGCCCTCCCAGAGGGCCATCCGATCGGCCGCCATCCCGAGGGCGATGCCGACAGTTCCCAGCAGCACGGACGAGAGAACGTGCGCGATGCCACAAGCAGCCGTAACACCGAGGGTTTTGCGGACGCTCCAGTCGCGTGCCTTCGCAATCAAGACGAACGGCAGAAAATGATCCACACCCACCAGCGTGTGGAAGGCTCCTAGCCCCGCGGCGGAGGCGATCAGGACCGCGGAGACGTCGGGCATCGAGGGCGTCACCTAACGCGGTTTTCTCGTCGATACCAGTCTACACGGAGGCCGCGAGATGCGGGATTCACGAAGCTACGGCATTTCCCCGGGTTGCTGAGCCAAATAGTGCTCGGTCCACGCTTGCAGATCCTCGTCCGACACTCGCCTCGCGTGTTGTTCCAGCTGGGTCACGAAGGAGGCGGCCAGGCCGATAAAGGGCTCCTGTCTCATCCGAACGAGGTCTGGGATGGCGAGTTGCAGCGGGGTGACCATCAAATCGAAGTCGTCATGGCCGACGACAGCACACAGGGTCATCAATTCGTTCGTGCCACTCAGGAGCTCCCCAAGATCCGCCGTCTTAAGCCGCTCCATAACGAAGATCACGAAACGCAGCCCGAATACTTGCGAGTCGCGGCTGGCGCGCAGCGGAGGCAGTTGGGCGCCAATTTTACGGGCGGCAGCACTAAATTCGGAGCCCGTTAGGGAGTCCGACTGGCGTTTCAGATTGAGTGCGATGACCTCATCGAGAAAGGCCTGTACCTCGACGTCGTCGCCAACTTGTGCTTGAAGATCGAGGCCCATGCCGCGCATGAAACACGGCGTGCGCCACATGACAAGCCCTGGGGGATTTTTGACTTCAGGTTAGTACTGAGAAAGTTTCGGCTGGTGGTCGATATCCCGCGTATACTTACGTCGTGTCGGCGAGGGTAGGGTTGCTGCTGGGTCCAGGGCCACCATGGGTCAATCAGGACGCCGACTCGGCGCCCCACCGCTTCGAGCTCGTTCACTTTGAGCAGCCCACCGAATTGATCGAAGCGACCCAAGGGTT
Organism: Polyangiaceae bacterium; assembly: GCA_013214025.1. Lineage (GTDB taxonomy): Bacteria > Myxococcota_A > Polyangia > Polyangiales > Polyangiaceae > JABSRN01. Next base: position 121,899 of record JABSRN010000006.1, on the reverse strand, counting down.
GGCGTTTTCAGTACTCGTCGTACAAGACGAATTTTGGACGGCGGAGTTTGCCGCGGAACGGAAGCCGTTGACGCCTCGGCCGTCGGTGATTGTTGTCGGACCGGCTGAGTCTGCCATAGACAGCGTTCGACGCGGAGCCGACTATTTTCTGGAGTCTGACGTATCGTCGGCGGTCGCCACGGCGACCATTACGGCTGCCGCGGTTGCCTATGAGGAACGAGTGATGGACGCTGCTCGGAGGCTGGTGGTTTTTCATTCGTCCGACACCGTGGAAATTACAGATGCCACCGGTCGCATCGAATACGTGAACCCGGAGTTTCTGCGGGTTACGCTGTACTCCGAGACAGAAGTGCTGGGTAAGACGCCGGCGCAGTTGTTAAGAAGCGGCAGCCACGAACAGGCCTTTTACGATGCCATCTGGAAAACGGTGAGTCGCGGCCGGACTTGGAGCGGCGCGTTGAATGGTGGGCGTAAGGACGGCTCGACGTTTTATGAAGTAGCGACGATTTCGCCACTCATGGACGCTGGCGGGGAGCTCCGCAAAATCGTGGCGGTGAAACGTCCGGTGCCCCGGATGAGCGACGCCCCCAGTTTGGGCGAATTTGATTCCGACATGTCCCGGGCGATCCGCGTCGTATTGTCCGGCTTGGTTGCATCCGAGTCACACTTCCGAACCTTGGTGGATACCGCGGGGGATGCGATCACGGTCAACGATTTCGAAAGTGGGCGTTTCGTCGACGTGAATAAGGCTGCCTGCGAATTGTTCGGATACTCCCGGGACGAGTTCCTGAGGCTGACCGCTCGTGCGTTGAGTCCACAGGACGAAGAGATCGTGGTGTCCGCGATATCAGAGGAATTGAGCACGACAGGTCACGCCCTTCAACCGCGTTTGAAGATGTTGCACCGGAACGGTAATGAGTTCTGGGTGACCGTTAGAATGTCCAGTTTCCTTGCGGGTGATCGCCGACTCGATTGTGCTATTTTGCGCGATGTGACGGAGGAGGTCGAGCGAGAGGTGGAAGTACTCCGAACCAACGAACAACTGAAGCAGGCCCAGCGTCATTTTGAAACAACGGCGCGACTGGCCGCCCTAGGGCAGCTCGCCGCCGGCGTGGCCCATGAAGTAAACAATCCCCTGCAGTTCATTCAATCCAATCTAAGCGCTGTTGCGCAGTACTGGGCTGACGGGGCGCCCGCGGTGGTGGATGGCATGTTCCAGGACATCAAGCTGGGCGTCGACCGAATTGAGTCCGTCATTCAGGCGTTGCTCCCCTTCGTTCGCGCGGGGTCCGACGATGCATCCGATGTAGATTTAAACGCGGTAGTGAAGTTTTCGGTTCGGATGGCTGACAACGAACTCCGGCATCGGGCGCGGGTCATCTTGGAGTTGGATCCCATGCCTCCTCTGGTTGCTCATCGGGAGAAACTCGGTCGAGTAATAACGAATCTGTTGCTCAACGCCGCCCAAGCAATTGAAGAGGGCGCGGCCGATGAGAATGTGGTCACCGTCAGCACCCGGTATGTGGATGGGTGTTTGTTGGTCAGGGTGAAAGACACCGGCTCGGGCATTGAGCCAGAACACATGGGAAACTTATTCGAGCCTTTCTTTACTACCAAGGGCGCGGGCAAAGGCACAGGGCTCGGCCTGTCTCTTTGCTTTGACATTGCAAGAGCTCATGCTGGTCGGATCGACGTCAGCACGGAACTGGGCACCGGTAGCCAGTTTACTCTAGTGCTGCCGGTGGATAATGGTTTCGCGCTCCCCAGCCAGGTCGCGGAGGCGGAGCCGAGCAGTTCGGAACGCTTGAGGATCCTCGTGATCGATGATGAGCCGCTGGTGTTGAGAAGTTACGAGCGCATGCTGGGACGGCGACATGAAGTGGTGACCGCGCTCGGTGGAGATAGAGCGTTGGAGCGCTTGGACCTCGACTGCGAGTTTGATGTCATTCTATGTGATCTGATGATGCCGTCCCGGGATGGCGTCATGGTCTATGAGCGATTGCGCGCCAGCCATGAGACATTGATTGATCGAATTGTATTCTGTACGGGCGGGGTTTTTACCGAACGAGTGCTGCGATTCCTCAAGGGCATCCAGAATCGGGTGCTCCAGAAACCGATCTCCCCGCAGATGTTGCTAGAGGCCGTAGAGAGAACGGCGTCCGGCTCATGCTCCGGATCTGTACGCGGACTCGATCAACGAATCCTAGCGGATTGAGGGCGTGGTCTTTTCCCAAAACCCTCAGGCTCGAAAATCGGGGGTTTTCGGGGTTGGGGTAGTCGATTTGTGTCTGTTTGAGCGCAAACGGCGTCGGCATGCGCTCAAAGATTGAAAATCTCCTGAAATTGGAGCAATCCCGGTCCTCTACAGTCTGGTATTGCCCATCTGTTAAGTCTCCGGGAGCGCCCGGGCAGGAGTCGAGGGAAGAGTTATGGGGTTTCGTTCAAGCGCTAAGTCATCGTGGATTCAGACCAGCGCGATGTGGCAGGTCTACAAGAACTTTCGCCGGCTCATGCCGACCGCTCCGTGGAACGCAGCGAAGCTTCTCGAAGAACGCGCGAGTACCGCACCCAACTCCGTCGGTTTGCACTTTGAGGGGACGGATTTTACCTGGGCTGAAATCAACGCCAAGGTGAATCAATACGCTCGCTGGTTTCAGTCCGAAGGCATTGGCAAGGGCGACGTCGTCACTCTGCTGATGGACAATCGCGCGGACTATCTGTTCATTGTGACCGCGCTGAACCGATTGCGGGCAATCGCCGCCGCTATCAATTCGAGCATATCGGGGGCAGGTCTGACTCATGCGATCACTCTCGCGAAGCCGAAACTCATCATCGTCGGTAGCGAACACAGTGACAGTATCGCAGATATTGAAGAGTCGCTGAAAGGCGTCGCCAAGGTGGTCTCTCAGACGGATCAGGCTCAGACCGATCAGGCCGGTGAGAACACCGAAAAGTATCCGGCCATGGATGACGCTGTGAACGAGCAAGCTACCGCGCTCCCCGAGGGCATGACGGATCCTGTAATCAAGGAAGCCGCCGTCTACATTTACACCTCAGGCACGACAGGTCTGCCGAAGGCGGCGATTGTGACCAACATGCGGTGGGTTGCGGCCGGGTATCTAATTGGTGGCGCGGTGACCCGGGCGACCTCTGACGACGTCTTGTATCTGACATTGCCCTTGTACCATGTGAGTGGCTTGACAGGTTCCTGGGGCAACGTGCTCGTGACAGGTGCGAAATTGATCCTTCGTCGTAAGTTTTCGGCATCTAAATTTTGGCCCGACGTGCAGGAGCACGGCGTGACTCTCGTCCCCTACGTGGGGGAGCTGTGTCGCTATCTCGTCAATCAACCGGAACGTCCCGAAGAAAAAGGGCACAAGGTTCGAATGGCCTACGGAAACGGCTTGCGCCCGGACGTGTGGGGACCGTTCCAGGAGCGATTCAAAATCGAGAAAATTTGCGAAATGTACGGCGCCACCGAAGGGAACGCCCTCATCGCGAACTTTGAGGGCAAGCCCGGCATGCTCGGCCGTCAAGGCAAAGGGCAGATGCTCGCCAAGTGCGATCCCGTCAGCGGTGATCTGGTTCGAAACTCTGCCGGCTTCTGCGAAACTATATCGGTGGGCGAGAAGGGGCTGTTGCTGTCGGTTATCACTAAGGTCGTCACCTACGAGGGTTACCTCGATAAGAAGGCGAGCAACAAGAAGGTCATGTCGGACGTATTCGTTAAGGACGACAAGTATTTCAACACGGGCGACCTGCTTCACTTGCACGAGGATAAGTGGCTCTCATTCGCGGACCGCGTGGGGGATACGTTTCGATGGAAAGGCGAAAATGTGTCGACCGGCGAAGTTGCTGAGCTCGTGAACGGTTTTGATGGCGTAGAGGAAACCAACGTCTATGGCGTGAAGGTAGAGGGCGCTGAGGGCCGAGCGGGCATGGCCAGCATTTGTACCGGCGACGGCTTCGATGTTGATGTCTTCGCCACCTATGTCGTGAAGAACCTAGCTGCGTATCAGCGACCATACTTCTTGCGCCTGCAAGATGGGATGGCGATTACAGCGACCTTCAAGCATCAAAAGAAGCTCTATCAAGAGGAAGGCTACGACCCCGCCAAGGTTAGTGACGCTCTGTACTTTTTGAAGAAAGATAAGTACGTGCGCATTGACGCCGAGTTATTTAAGCAACTGAAGTCGGGTCAGCTCAGTCCCTGAATTATTGAGCCTTGTACTCGCGCCTTCCGGCGCGGTGCTGTATCAGTACCGAGTCGGGGGCGCGCCGCTCAGCGGCAACTCAGATAACACACGGAGAACCAATCTTGCTTGTCGGACCAGTGGTGTTCGAGGGTCATGTCCGCTGAGCCGGCGAGTTCACGGATAGCCTCTAGTGTGTACTTGTGGGACATCTCTGTTCGGATCGACTCGCCCGCGTCGAATCGGATGGTGGCGCTACCCAGTTCCACCGTCTGCTCGACCTGACTCACCAAGTGCATTTCGACGCGCGACTCAGCGGCGTTGAACACCGCGGAATGCCGAAAGCGATCGAGAACGAAGTTGGCGCCGTTGGCGTTGAGTTGAGTCAGCAAGTTGAAATTGAAGGCTGCGGTGACCCCCCGTGCGTCGTCGTAGGCCCTTTCCAAGAGGCCTACTGCTTTGACCCGGTCCACACCCAACAGTAGTGCTCCGCCCGGCCCCAGGAGCGCTGCGGTGCGCTGCAGAAAGACTCGGGCCTCATGGTTCGAGAAGTTACCTAGGGTGCTGCCCGGGAAGTAGGCGATGCGCCGTTTCGCGTTAGTACCGACCTCTGGCAATTGGAGCGAACGGGTGTAGTCGGCGCAGACACCGAAGATGGGCAGCGACGGAAACGCTTCTTCGAGTTTTTCGATACTGCCGCTCAATGCGCTCTTGCTGATGTCGATCAGGATGCATCCGGCAGGTTCTGGCAGGGCGCTGAGTAGCTCACGTGTCTTTTGTCCGGATCCTGAACCAAACTCGATTAGCAGCCCGTGTTCGCCAAGCAGTGCGCCCATCTCCGACGCACTCTCCGCCATGATGTCGAGTTCGGTACGAGTGACGTAATATTCGGGCAGCGTGGTGATCGTTTCGAAGAGCTCGCTCCCGCGCTTGTCGTAAAAGTATTTGCTGGGGAGCGTCTTGGTCGATCGCTGCAGACCCGCCAGGCCGTCGGCGATCAAGTCACCCGCCTCGGGACTCAGATCGAGAATGCCGGATGGGCTCAGTTGGGAAGGAGCGGTTGGCGTAAATTTGAGGCTCAAGGCACGTCTCTAGCTAGGCGAATGCCGCTAAATTGCCAGCGTGCCGTGGGCGGGAAAAAATTGCGGTAGGTCGGGCGGGCATGGCCGTCCGGAGTGAGCGCACTGCTTCCGCGTAATACGTACTGCCCGCTCATGAATTTGCCGTTGTATTCGCCGACGGCATCCGGCGACGCGCGGAAGCGAGGGTAGGGCGCGTAGTCGGACTGAGTCCATTGCCAACAGCTGCCGAAAAAGTCAGCTCCGGTCTGCTGAGTCTCCGGGTGCAGCGCTGGCCCCCCCCCAATTGGAGGCGTTTCCTTCAAGTGGCGGCATGCTACCTCCCATTCAAATTCGGTGCTCAGCCGTGCATCCGACCAACGCGCATAGGCGTCGGCCTCGTAGTAACTGACGTGCGTCACGGGGCTGCGGCGGCCTAGTGGCCGAGCACCGTTCATGGTGTATAGATACTGCTCACGGCTTGCCGTCCAGTACAGAGGCGCTGTCCAATCATGCTTCCGGACGGCGTCCCAACCGGCGCTCAGCCAGAGTTCGGGTCGGCTGTAGCCTCCGTCATCGATAAAGTCTTGGTATTCCGCTTCGGAAACCAGTCGGCTAGCAATGTCGAATTCGTCAATCAGTCGGTCGTGAAGCGGTCCTTCGTTGTCGAAGGCGAAGCCCTTGCCCGCATGGCCCAGCCGATAGCAGGCGCCGGGTATGCGGGCGTAGGTGAGCGGTCGTTCGTCGGCGTCGGGAGGCGCTGCAACCTTCATGTAGGCTGGCTGATCTGGGTGGTGCGACAACAGGTGTTTGACGTCGGTCAACAACAACTCTTGGTGTTGTTGTTCGTGGTGGAAGCCTAAGACAACGATGCTAGCCAACGACGTTGAGATGTCTCCCCGCAGGAGCGAGACCATCGCGCGGTCCACTCGCTGGCGGTACGTCGTGACTTCAGCGCTACTGGGTCGCGTCAACAGCCCGCGTTGGTGTCGCGGGAAGGGCGTGCCGACGCTATTGTAGTAGCTGTTGAACAGCTTCGACGACTGCGCGTCCGGTACATAACTGGGGTCGTGAACCGCCAGGACAAATTGTTCGAAGAACCACGTGGTGTGTGCCCGGTGCCACTTGGTGGGGCTGGCGTCCTGCATGCTCTGGGCCGTCTGATCCTCGGCACTCAGCGGGGCGCTGAGGTGTTCGGTTCCGGCGCGCACGCGTTGGTAGGCCGACGCAAGTGTTGGCTGATTGGGCGTTGGTTGATTGGGCTCGCGATCGTTCCCAAGCGTCTGAGTAGTTATGGCCCTCATCGACATTGGGCACTCTAGCGCTTTAGATCCGTAGAGCAAATAGAATCCCGACGACCCCTGGGGATTTGGACCGGGAGAGGCACCGCTACTTGATGAGTTCGAGCAAATTCTCAACAGGCCGACCGACGGCTGCCTTGCCATTCAATATACCGATGGGACGTTGGAGCAGGGTGGGGTGCTCCGCCATATGGGCGATCAGTTTTGCATTGGACTCTTCGCCGGTGAGCCCTAATTCTTTGTAGGCCTTGTCGTTTTTTCGCAATAGCTCGGCCGGCTTTTTTCCCAGCAGCTGAAACACTTTTTTGAGCTCAGTCCGACTGAGGGGCTCCTGGGTGTAGTCGCGGTACCGATACTCGATAGCGTTTTCCTCCAGCAAAGCGACCGCTTTGCGACAGGTGCTTCAGGTCCGTTTGCAGATGAGTTCGAGCATGAAGAAAATGTGTCATTGTCCCGCGCGCTTGGCAAGCTCTGAGCTCTGAGCCGCGTGTCAATAATTAACGAGCCGCGGAGTTCTCGGAGCAGTGGAACCCGCTCAAGTTTTCTTGCCCAATCGTCCCCCAGAGCAACGAACTCGGGAGGCAGCCCAGGGTGGAGAAAGTCAAAGGGCGTGATAGTGACACTACCGAATCCCGCCTACAGAATGTGGTGGCGCAAAGCCAACCGAAGGCCTTTTGGTAGTGATCTCGGCGGAGTCGCGTGGGTTGTCGGGTGGCGATGTGTGGATTCAGCAGGTTGGGCTCCGCGAACAGCGCGCGACCGCCGGGTCGCAGTGCACGGGCCAATTGTGTCCGCACACCCGGCCGGCAGCGATAGATGAAAGAGATGTCGCCGGCGAGATCAAAGTTGTCGGTTTTGAAAGGCATCGCGCTTGGGTTCAGCGTCAAGAACTTGACGTGTTCAAACTCAACCTTCCGCGCCGCCTGACGGACGTAGGCGACAGACGTATCTGCCGGGGTTATACTGGGTTCCCGATCGGCAAGCGCAGCAGTCAGCGTCCTGTATTCGCAGCCGAGCTCGAGCACGTGTTGTCCCGGAGCAATAGCGTTCGTGAGCAGCTCCACCCGCCGCGTCCAACGAAGCTTGTCGGCCGAGCTGAACCAGCTCTTGAGCCGAGGTTCGTCGCTGTCGGCAGCGGATCAATCCGGCAGGTGGTTGTTGTCGGATGGCGTCTGATGGCGGGGAGACTACATCGTTTGCCCGGTCCAGTGGTCGGCAAAGGCGGATGCTGCCGCAAGTGCCTAGGTGGTCGCCTGGCTTTGTTTTGCGTTTTTACGGGGGTTGTGGCGCGATGGCTGTTGTGAGAGCGGAATAGGGTACGGGCTCCGGTTTATTGTCCCGTTGTAGTAGTAGCGGTGATAGGAGGGAGTCATGGAGCTAACAGGAAAGACGATAGCGATCACGGGCGTCGGCGGTTTCATCGGATTTCGCATGGCGGAAATGGCGAAGGCCGGGGGCATGACCGTGAAGGGGCTGGATCTCAGTGAGCCAGCGTTGGAGCGAGTGAAAGCCTTGGGAGCAGATTGTTTTGTTGGAGACATTACGTCAGAGCAGGACGCGGCTCGACTGTGCGAGGGCGCTGACATTGTTTTCCATACTGCCGCCATCGTTGAGGCTGTCGGTGACATGGGTCTGTTTCGCAAGATCAATGTAGGCGGCGCGAAGAATATGGCGGAGCAGGCCCGAAGCGCTGGGGTCAGTTGTTTCGTTCACCTTTCCTCCGTGATGGTCTACGGATTTCAGTTTCCGCGTTTCGTCACCGAGGACGGTCCTTTGCGTGGTGAAAATAATCCCTACTGCCAGACCAAGATCGAGAGTGAAGCCGCTCTGGGCGTTATGCACGATCCTGGCAATTTCGATGTCATCGTGATTCGTCCAGGCGATGTGTACGGGCCAGGATCGAAACCTTGGGTCACTCGACCCGCGAGTTTCATGGCCAAGGGAATGTTCGTGAATGCGGGAGGCGCGCACGCCATCATGAATCATGTGTACATCGACAATTTGATCGATGCTGTCATGTTGGCTATCGAAAAGGACGCAGGCGGCGAAACCTTCAATGTGACAGACGACGCGGAGACAACGTTTGCAGACTATTTTTCACGGCTGAGCGGTTGTTTGGGCCGCAGCTATCGTGAAGTGCCGATTCCTGTCATGCGAGCGCTGCTGTGGTGCCTCGATATTGGTTTCCGCCTGGTCGGAAAGCCCTCGGAAGCAGATTCCGATACGTTGAATTTCATGCTTCGTCCTGAGCCGTACTCGGTGGAAAAGGCAAAACGAGTCTTAGGTTACTCACCGACTGTGGATCTCGACGAAGGCATGCGCCGCGTAAAGTCGTTCTTGGACAACGAAAACTGGTTGCCTCAATAGTCCACAGCGGCGTCAGCCTGCAGCGGCATCGGAGCATTGAGTCAACGTGGCCAGGAGCTGTTCTTTCTTGAATGGCGTGGTGATGCAGTTGCCCGGGCCGGGACCTTCGGTCTTTCGCTGAACGGCGAATTTCTCGGGTGGCGTCAAATCCTTCCAGCTCCGGAATTTGGCAAGCCATTAGAACCAAATCGTATTCATCGTTTTCGTATATTTCGGTGGCGACGCGACCGTTGTCAGCAATCTGTACTGTGCAGCTCAGCCGTTCCGATGAACGTTGAAGGCCAACCAATCGAGAACGACTCGCCCGCTTTCGGGTTTCGAAAAGCCGAGTATGTCGTTCATAATCGCGAGCTGCGCATCCGTCGCGTGTGAGCTCCTTCTGTTCCTCGGTGAGCTCCGTCTCCAGCAATGCGTCGATCATTCCGATTACGCCATTCATGGGAGTTCGGATTTCGTGGCTCATGTAGGCGCGAAAGTCCGACTTGGATTGCGCCAGTTCGAGTGCGCGATCCCGGGACGCCTGTAGCTCCTTTTCGAGAGCTTTCTGTAAGGTGATGTCGTGGATGACCAAATGCGGTGGGGCTGTCGTCCCCGACGCTGACCATGACGTCGCGAGTGAACTCCAGCCCGTCCGGTCGAGGAGGGGTTAGCTCTTGCGGTTCGTTGGTGTCGAGATGTAGTACCGGACCCAATAGTTTGCGGGCAGATTCCTGGACGATTTCGCCCGGGTTTCGATAGCCGAGCAAAGATATGGCGGTGCGGTTCGCGTATACGATGGCTTGGTTTTCGCCGAGCCAAACTATACCGTCGCTGAGTCCTTCGTCGCTGTCCTCTACGCCGACATCGGTGAGCAGTTCGATCAACGCGTTGACGCTTAGGAGCTCTGTCTTCGGGAACTCGGCGAGCAGGCCCAGACGGCGGTCTTCGAGCGCGTGGGTTAGTTCCACCACTTGGTGGAGGACGGCGGCAACCAACGGCTCTTGGGCGCCGCCGTTCACCGCTGACTCGACGTCGTTGTCGTTATCCGGTCCGATCAACCCGACTAACAGGAAAGCCCTTGGGCTGCGTTACTCCACCGAGCGTTTCCTGACAGCACGTCGTTTAGAGCTGTGCCAGATTCGCACACTAGCGGCGTAGTACGGGGGGCGCTGTTCCGGAACGAACTGCGAGTTCGCGACGGGCTTCGGCTTTGCGGCAATACTCGTGCTTCAAAGCCTCGCTGGCCGCAGACCACCCCTTGATTTCGTCGAGGCTACGGTAGCAACCCATGCAAATGTCATCGTCGCGCAGGCAGCAATTTCGGATGCAGGGGCTCTCCATCACGGAATCGTAGCTCGGTCGGCCTGGTGGGACCATAGGCTAAGGAATGGCTGTGCGGGTCCGTGCGGCCCGCGCCGGATTCTGCGGGCCTGTTAGTACAGAATGGCGAGCGATAGGCCACCGCCGACCAGTGCCCCGCTGCTGGCGAATCCCGGCCAGCCCGGGTTGTTCGTTTGCAGTCCGTCCGAGCGCTCGTATTCGTCGCCTCGGGCCTTGTCGATGGCACCGTCGGGGAACTCATCGAATACCAGTTCCTCGTCGACATCGTTGAGTGCTTTGGTATCCGGGGGGAGTTTGTCTTGAGCCCGCCTGTGAAGAATGTAGCCTCGCAAGTTGGCGCCGACGCGCAGCAGCAGGCCGCCGGCTTCGAAGAGTTGTGTGAGACCGCCGACCACGTCCGTGCGGTCGTTGTCGACGTAGTTGGTCCGGCCAGTTTGCAGGGGAACGGGCGTGGGCACGTAGCGGATATCGCTGAAGACAGTGGTGTCTCCGACGATGTAGCGGAGGCCAGCACTCACATTCCACGTGTTTCTCCACGCGTAGGTGCCGGTCGGGTTAACGCCCTGTCGATCAATGTAGTCGGTCCACTGGTTGCGGGTCGCACCGGCGGTGATGTTCACAGCGCCATCACTGTCCTCGAAGGGGATGGTGTAGCTGCCGCCGAAGCTCACCTGGTTGGGCATAAAATCGTGAACGTTGAAGCGTTCTGCCTCTTGGTGCTCGCCGTCAGGCAGGTCGTTGCCGATGTGGGTGGTCAGCTGGAAAGAGGTTTCCGTCTGTACCGTGGCCGTGAGCATGAAATCTTCGGATGGCAGGAAGGTGATGCCGAAATGGGGTTTCATTCCCGTCTCGGTTTTGGCGTCTGTCGATAGACGAAGCGAGCCGTTCTGGTCCTCGGCGTCAAAAATAAAAGCGTTGCCGTGGGCCACCGTGTTGATGTTCAGGCTGAAGCTGATGCCGACGGATACCCAGTCCGCGAGTTGGCTGCCGAAGCCAAAGGAGATGGCCTGGGCGGTCATGCGGTCCGAGTACATTTCCGGATGCAGGCTGTTGGTAAAAAATTGCTCCATCTCGTCTACATGGAATGCGTGGAGGCGATACTTTGCCATGCCCATGATGCCATAGAAGCCGAACACCAGATACTGATCGATGAGGGGCTGGACCAAGCCGATGGGGGTATATATCCAGGTCGCCTCGCCGCTGCCGTTGCTTTGGCGGGGACCGCCTGGTTCACGGCCGCGAGAGCACTCTTCGACCCCGGTTGGAGTTGCGGTGCCCTTGGGGTCACAACCATCGACGATGTACGTCGTCGGCATGGTGCCGAAGTAGCCGAAGCCGCCCGCGTCTTGGTACCGTACTTCGTCGAGCGGTCCGGGGGCCGCGCTGCGTTTTTCTACGGGTACGTCGTTGGCCTGAACTCGGGCGCCGAGTTCAATACCGATGGACTGCTTCATGATCAACAGACCGAAAGCACCTTCGGCGCCGTGCTCTAGGGGCAGCAGGGAAGGGTTGAAGTAGGTCGACGCGGGGCCGGGTGAATTGAATCGCGGGTTGAGCCCACCGGAACCGAGAGTGTCGCCAAAGAGTTCGAAAACTGGGGAGGCCGAGGCGGCGGAGGTGATACCGAGGATAGCGCCGGTGATCAGAGCGCTAGCCGCCAGTTTTAAGCGCCGGGAGACGCGTCGGGAAGAGCGGTTACTGGTGCCGGTGGCGCCAGCTAATTCAGTTTCGGTGCTCATCGTTGGGAAAGCTTTCGGGATGTTGAGGCGAGTTCAGCGGTCAGTCTTCTGAGCTCGGAGGAGTGTTGGGGCATCGGCGATCGTGTTGGCCAGGCTGGGTTTTGGCGGCTGCGATCGGGGGCCAGCGTTGCGGCAGCTCTGCGGCCAATATGCGCGCATCGCGAAGAGTTTCTGCTGGGGGCGTCGGCGGTTTGACAACAGGTTTGGCTATGAACACAGGATCTCCGCGAGTGGTGCGCCCCTCACGAGCTCTGTAAATGCTTTAGAACCTCCGGCGGGCGAGGGGAACCCATTTTGCGCCGCAATACCGCCGGAATCAGCCTGATTTCCAGGCGTTGCCAGCCCGCGGGTCGATTCCGTCAGGGCGCCCGCGCTGATTCTAGGATCTGCTGAATAATTCGTCTTCACTACAGGCCAGCTCGCGTACGAGGGGTGGTTGCGCGGCCCGCCGTGTTGACGCTTCCGGGTGTTCAGACCGCGCCAGATACCACCAACTGAGTTACGCGTTGGGCGATGCTCGGACTTGCAGTCAATCCTGGCGATTCGATCCCGAGCAGGTTGACGAACCCTGGGGCGCCCTGTTTTGACTCTTCGCGAATCACGAAGTCTCGAAATTCGTCGTCCGGCCCTTGGAGCTTCGGACGGATCCCCACGTAGTCTGGCGTGAGGTGTGCCTCGGTAATTTCCGGCAGATATCGCGCCAAGGACCGGGCAAACGCGCTGCGGGCGGTCTCATCGATCCGATAGTCAATGGCGTTTACGTAGTTTGCGTCGGGACCGGCTGTGTAGCGCCCACCGAGATCGAAGGTCACATGGATGCCCAGTCCCGCTGTTTGGGGCACGGGATAAACTAGATGGCGAGTCAAGGCGCCGAGGGACGGGGCCAAGCTGAAGTACTCGCCGCGACAATAATGCAGTTCGTAACCAAGAGCCCGGGTGTCGAGTCCAGCCGCTTCCGCCAATTGTTGCCCCTGTAGACCCGCCGCGTTGATCAGGTAGCGACTTCGCAGCTGCAGCGTCTCGTCCCCAGACCGCACGTCTACCAGCCATCCTGTCGGAGTTGATTGCAGTGCTGTGACTTGGCTACGAAACGCCAGCGTGACGCCGGCTTCGGCGCACTGATTTTGGTAGAAACGCACCAGCTCGTGGGGGTCGATGATGCCGGTGTTCGGCGACCAGAGTGCGGCGGTTGCGCGCACCCGCGGTTCCCGGCGTCGTAGTTCGGCGCCGCCCAGTAGCTCGATCCCCTGCGCCCCACAGAGTTGTCCACGCTCGAGCAATTCCGTCAAGACTCGTTCTTCGTCCGAGGTGGTGGCGACGATCAGTTTGCCGGTTCGTCTGTAGGACACTCCGTGGCGACTGCACAGTTCGTAGAGCGCGTGGGCCCCTTCGACACAACACTCGGCCTTGAGCGACCCCGGCGGGTAGTAAAGGCCCGCATGAATCACGCCGCTGTTGCGACTGGACGTCTCGGTGCCGGCCGACGCGTGCTGTTCTACTAGCACCACCCTGAGCCCGCTCGCGGCGAGGGGAGCGGCGCAGGCGAGCCCGATGAGTCCAGCACCCACCACCACTACATCGACAGACTGCGGTTCCAAATCGCCTCGAATCCTAGCGTACCCTGTTGCCGGCGGTGGGGGGCGCAGGCGGCGCATGTCCTGCCGGAGGGCGTTGTTTCGGGGCGTACAAATTGAAAAACGCCGATCGAGGGGCCGCGAGAGCGACATTCGACCGGCGTTGGTCAGCGCCCAGCAGGACGCTTAGGCATTCAGGAAATCAGCCAGCGTCGCCGCTATCGCCGCTATCGGCTGTGCCGCTGTCTACGGGGGCGGTGCTTCCGCTGTCTACGGGGGCGGGAGCGCCAGAGTCAAAGGCGCTGGGGCCGCCGCGGCATTCCTTCTCCGGCAAGGCTTCGTCCGTTACAGGAATACAGACGCTGGCGAGGCTGCCCTCGGCGCCGCAGATGCCTTCCATGCAACAGCCGGCTCGCATCGTGCCGCCGAACAGGGCCGGGGTCTCCGGGCAGCTGGGGTCGAGATCGATGTCGGGGTCGTCGAAGTTGGAGAACAAATCGTCACGGGTGGTGCATTCGCCCTGGGCGTCGGAGCCGCACTCGTTAGTGTCGGTGGTACAACAGTTGGCCACGGCTGTGCAGGGATCTGGGCCACAAACGATGACCCCGTCCGTTGCGCCGCCGCCGGCGCCGCCTCCACCCGTGGCGCTGGTGCCGCCCGATCCGGTGCCGCCTGTAGCGGTGGTGGTAGTGGTGCCCCCGTCAGTGTCCGTCGCCGAATTTTCTTCGGACGACCCACAAGCCTGTAGGGCAAAGAGACAAGCAACGGGCACAATCCAAGCGGCAAAAGTTCGTTTCATGGGGCACCTCATACAAAACAAGCCGGCCGGTGGCTAGACCCAACGCATCTTCCGCGTTCTGTTTTTTGAATATTTTTCCGAGATCATCCAGCTTGGCGGGACTGACTGATGCCGCTAACCCTCCGGGAGATGACTACCCCGACAGATCGCCCGCGAGCCTCTGAGCTTCAAATGCCCGTTCCTTTCGACGAGATCCCGTTGCATCGGCTTCTTGGTATGAAGATAGTTGAACGCAGCGCGGAACGAGCGGTGGTGACGATGCCAGTCAGCGCGGATTCCGTGGGGAATCGGGGCCGAGTGCACGGTGGCGCCTACGCGACGCTGGTGGACGTGGTGTGCGGCGTGGCAGCCGCCCAGGCAGGAAAAGTGATCGAGAAGCGCCAAAGCATGGTGACCACGGACCTGCATGTCCGTTACCTGGCCAACGCTAAAGGAACTGAGGTGACCGCCACAGCGACCGCCAAACATACGGGTTCTCGAATGATTGTGGTCAGTTGTGACATCAAGGACGGCGAGGGGCGGGTGGTCGTGACGGCCGACGCGGCCATGATGGTCATGCCGTTGCCCGCCGCTGCTGCGGGGCTGGATGGCAAACCGCCGCCGACTGCGCCCGCCTCCTAGCCCGCGCTGGCTCAGCGGACTGGCTCTATTAGGCTAATCCACGGACGGATCTCTCCGTCCGTGCCCCGGGGTGTAGGTCGCGCGGCCTCGGCAGTAGGGTCACTGCTCGCTTCCCATCAGGGAAGAATTGGATGTCGTTCCGGGTATCAGAAGTTGGACACCCTCGTATCGGCGGCGGTAGCCTTCTTATCCACCTCTCGAGACTTCAGCAGGCACATCATGAAACGAGCATTTTCCGCATCCATCGCTTCACTCATTCTCCTCGGCGCGAGCTACGCAAACGCCGCCTCAGTAGCCGATTGCGGCGATATCGACGTGGAGGCGTCTGCCGAATGCAAAACCGAGATATCGGGCGGTTGCGAAGTGCAATGTTCTGCGGTGTCGTTTCAGGCCGCTTGTACTGCTCAAGTTAACGTCGATCATTGCGCTACTGAATGCACCGAGCTGCCTTCGGTAGATTGCTCAGGCAGTTGCGAAGCCAGTTGCGAAGCTGAGTGTGGCGCGAACCCCGACTTTAGCTGTAGCGCTGACTGTGAGGGAACCTGCGACACCAATTGTGAGGCGGAGTGTGAGTCCCACGACAACAAGAGCGAGTGCAAGACCTCTTGCAAGGCCAGTTGCTCCGGTCATTGCTCGGCCAGTTGCGATGGCGCGCCGGTGGAGTGTTCCGGGAATTGTGCTGCCTCCTGTGAAGGTTCCTGTTCGGTCAGCCCGAATTTGGACTGTCAGATCAGTTGCCAAGGGACCGCCACCGCAGAATGCGAAGCGAACTTGGAACTTGAGTGCACGGGGAGCTGTTCTACCCCCGAGGGCGCACTCTTTTGCGATGGCGAATACGTTGATCATGGCGGGAACGCAGAGAGTTGCGTTACGGCCCTCGGAGCCATCTTGGCTGCCGCGGTAGATACCAGCGCTACTGCGAGCGGTAGTGCTGGTTGTGCCGACGGAGTGTGTGAAGCCGAAGGCGAAGCCGAAGCGTCTGCCTCGTGCCAACTCGGTCAGCCGGCTGCGGCCTCCACGGGAACCGGGGCGGCGGGCTTCCTAATGCTCGCCGGCGCCTTTGCAGCCTGGGGACGTCGCCGCCAGGGCGCCGAGTAGTCCTCGGGACCGAGCAGAATCGTCCCAGACGACGACCCAAGCCCACCCGTCAAGCTAGCGCTTCGCCGGGTGCTCGTCTAAATAGTGGTGGTCATGACAGGGCAGAAGGCGGCTAAGCAACTCGAGCAGCTCGCTCAGCAGATCGATCATCACGAAGAGCGGTATCGTGCGGGGGAGCCCGAGATATCTGACGCAGCCTTCGATGAGATTTGGGATAGCTATCGTCAGTTGGCGGACGAACTCGGTGTGGACGCGCGCCAGCGGGTGGACGCTCGGCCCGGAGCAGACCATTCAGACGGATTTGTTACAGTCGAGCATCGGATCCCCATGCTCAGTTTGGAGAAGTTGAGTCCCAACCGTCGGGACAGTCACGGCGAGCTCGTGTCCATCTCCGATCAACTGGACGCGTGGTACCTGCGGCGTCGAAAAGATTTGGACTTGGCAGAGGACGCGGCCTTGGAGCTCGTGGTCGAGCCGAAGATCGACGGCATCAGTGCGTCGCTCTTGTACGAGAAGGGCCGACTGGTGCGTGCTGTCACGCGTGGCGATGGGAAAAAGGGCGATGATATCACTCGCCAGGTGCGGGCCTCCGGTGCCGTGCCCGAACGCCTGGGCAAGCGGGGCAACTTTGAGATTCGTGGTGAGCTTTACTGGCCGCGCTCGGCGTTTGGCGCTTACAACGAGAAACTTCGAGCCAGCGGCGACAAGACAATTGTGAACCCGCGCAATGGTTGCGCCGGGATGATGAAGCGCAAGGATCCCAGCGGGCTCGGGGATGTGGGCATCGCGGCTTTTCTGTACCAAGTGGCGTGGGCCGAGGGCATCCAATTGCCGGAAACTCAATCGGGAGTGTTGGATTGGCTCGCGGAGCTCGGCGCGCCGGTATATTCCGACGAGTTCCTGCGAGCCGGAAACGCGGATGCCGCCTTCGAATATTGCGAGGGTTATCACGAGCGGCGTTTGACGCTGGAGTTCGACATCGACGGGATGGTCATCAAAATTGACGACCTGTCTTGCTACGACCGGCTCGGGGGCACAGGCCACCATCCGCACTGGGGCGTCGCCTATAAGTTCCCGCCGGAACAGAAGCCCACGAAGTTGCTCGGCGTCAGCGTTCAGGTCGGCAAGAGCGGCAAGTTGACGCCCGTCGCCGAGTTGGAGCCAGTGTTTGTGGGCGGCACCCAGGTGTCTCGTGCCTCGTTGCACAACTTTGTTGAGCTGGAGCGCAAGGACGTTCGCATCAAGGACACGGTCCTGGTGGAGAAGGCGGGGGAGATCATTCCTCAGGTGGTGGCTGTCGTTCCGGAATTACGGCCGAAGGGGACGTGTCGAATCAAGCGGCCCGCTGATTGTCCCACCTGTGCCACCGCGGTGGTGGAAGAGGACATCTTCATTTACTGCCCCAACCCCGAGTGTCCGGACCAAGTGCGTGAGCGGTTGCGTCATTTCGCTAGCCGGATCGCCATGGACATCGAGGGCTTTGGCGCGGTGCTGGTCGATCAAGTCGTGTCGGCTTTAGATGTCTCGCGGCCGGACCAGTTGTTCTCTCTGACTACAGAGCAGCTGTCGGGCTTGGAGCGCATGGGCAAAAAGAGCGCGGACAACGCAATGGCTGGTTTAGCAGCCGCGAAGGAGCGAGGCCTGTCCAAGGTGTTGACCGGGCTCTCGATTCGTCATGTAGGCACAAGCATGGCTGAGGATTTGGCGACTCACTTCGAAGCCGCGACCGCCTTGCTCTCGTTCGCCGAACGGTACTGTGATGGCGATGACGATGCGGTGCAGCTCGTGGCTCCTGACAAATCCACCGACCGGGGCGTCATCGAAGGTTTGGCTCGAAAATCTGCGGACAGTATCTTCGCGGAGCTCAACTCGGCTCAGTTGCGGGGCATTTTCGAAGGCTTGAGGGCCGCGGGGGTCCGGCTCGATGTCCTCGAAAGTCAGCTCGTGTCTGTAGAGGGTGTGGATGGAAAAACTTTTGTGCTCACGGGCACTCTTCCTACGTTGAAGCGAACTGACGCCGGAGACCGCATCAAGAAGGCTGGTGGCAAGGTTTCGGGTTCCGTTTCGAAGAAGACGGACTTTCTTGTGGCAGGGCAAGACGCGGGCAGCAAACTGGCGAAGGCCGAGAAGTTGGGCGTCAACGTGCTCGATGAGTCCACCTTGCTAAAAATGCTCGGTGACTGAGGCCGCTGACTGAGGCGGCTTAGTGACGGATGTCGATAAAAGATCCGCTCGGCTCCTTTAATAGCTCTCCGATTTTGTCCAGTAAGCGAGGCGCGAGCTGTTCAGGCGAAGGCATGCCGTCCGTGCCCCGGGCGCTCTGAATTCGCGCCACGGTCGGGAATTTTGCGCCGTAGCTCGCTTCGAGACCGCACAGGTAGTCTTGCATACTTGTATCCACCAAGCCGGGAGCCAAGGAGCAAAAATGTGTGTCAGGGATTTCCGCTGCGTACAGCTTGAGCATCATGAGAAAGGTTGCTTTGGACAGCGCGTAGCCTCCCCATCCCCGGCTGCCGCTCACCGCTGCGCCGGACGACAGCCCAACGACTTGTCGCACCCGGACGCCGTTGTTGAACAAGCCGTCGAGAATCGTCTTGTTGGCCCAGGTGTTCACTTCCATCTGTTGCCGGATATCGCTCAGCGGGGTATCGACCATGTCGCGGATAGGACCGAGTATGCCCGCGTTTAATACGAGCAAGTCCAACTCGCGTTGGCCGTCCAGTAGTGCGAACAGTTGGGTCTTAATGCCGTCGAGATCAGACAGGTCGTGCTGAACTGTTCTCAGGGTACCGGGAGGAGACGTGAGATTCACGGAACTTCGGCTGATGCCGAATACGGCATCCCCGCGCCCCAAGCAGTGTTCGGCCAACGCTCGGCCGATGCCTCGGCTGATGCCTGTAATCATGATGTTCGCGCTCATGCAGCGAGCCTAACGCGCTGCCCGCGCGAGATGTGGTTTCAATCAGTCGATTTGCTGTCGGCGCGATCGACGTCCCGAAGTATGTCTTGGATGGCTTTATCAGCTTCTTTGAGACGCTCGGGATCTTGGGTCGCGGCGTCGAATTCTCGGAGCTCGTCGCTCACGCTGCGTTTTACCTGAACGGCGTGGCGGCGGGCCCGGGATCGACGCTTGACGTCTCTACCGAGCATTCCCAGCAGCGGCCAAGCCTGGGCGCCATCGAGGGGTTCGAGGGGAATTAGATTCAGCCCGATGATAAGTAGATTGGTATAAACTAGTACCCCGTACAATTCGGCGGCGTGCACGCCGCTGAAAGGGCCGAGGAAGGTCCACGTCGCGAGGGTAGTGCCGAGGAGTAAGGCTTGGGCCCAGACACCGCCCCACGCAATCAACGCTCCTTGGCGCCGGGAGGGCATGCCGGAGTAGGAGCAGGAGCCGCCGAGCCCATGCACGGTGATCGAGTGCAGGGTCAGTCCGAAGCGTCGAACGAGTAGTGCATGCCCCAGTTCGTGAATGACAATGAGTCCGAAGAAGCCCGCCCAGAAGGCTGGGGCGAAACGAAAACGACTGAATACCAGGGCGGCGATGGGTACCGACCAATGCACGCGAATGGGAGCGCCGTGATAGTGCGCGAGCGTCAGTGTCCCCTTAGCCATCGTCATGATTGTTAGTAATAGAATAGTGCCGAACGGTGAAGGAGCACATGCTGGTTAGCGAATCAGCTGCGGGAATAGCGAGACTTGCGGAAAAGTTTCATCATCCACGGTGTTGTCCACAGCCGCAGCGGTGAGCGCAGATACGTTCATGGGTGTCCTGCGCGTGCGGACTGTCTGGGTGTCATTGGCTTGACACAGTGATGGGTTGCTTGGCTTAAGCGCTTGATTGATTGGCCGTGGGGGCAGCCAGCTGCGGCGCTCCCGACGGCGTCAGTTTGGTTTGCGTCCGCGGGGTGTGCCGGATCGCGGTCCTCTGGGGGGGCCGGATCGCGGGCCCTGCGGTGAACGTTTGCCTGCGGTGCTCTTGGTCTTGCCGTAGTCCGGGGGGACCAAACAGTCTGCCGCTCGGCCAATCAAATGGCCCTTGCCTAGGGACAAGAGCGCCTCTCGCGCCAGGGGCCAGTGCTGTTCGTCCCAGTAAAAAACGAGCGCTTTCATCATGCGTTTTTCGCGCAGCTTCTTGGCCGAGTAGACGGGTTCGAGGGTGAAGGGGTCGTAGCCGGTGTGATACATCGCCGTGGCGATGGCCATGGGAGTCGGGATGAAGTCCTGGACTTGGCGCGGTCGCATGCCTTGTCGTTTGAGGTACAGCGCGAGATCGACGGCATCGCTCAGCGTTGAGCCCGGGTGCCCAGTGATTAGATAAGGTACCAAGTGTTGCTCTTTGCCAGCTTTTTCGCTGGCGTCGCAGAAGCTACTGACGAAGCGCTCGTAGGCTTCGATGGGTGGCTTCTTCATCTTGTCGAGCACGTCGGGGTTGTTGTGCTCGGGGGCTACGCTGACCTGCCCACCTGTGTGATGTTGAGCGAGTACGCGAATGAACTCAGGGCTCTTTTCCGCCAGATCGTAACGAATGCCTGACGCGATGTAGGCGTGTTTGACGTCCTTGTTCTTCCGGACTTTGCCGAGCAAATCGAGCAGGGGCGTGTGGTCCGTGTTGAGGTTGCTACAAACCTTGGGGTGTAAACAGGAAAGCCTACGGCAGGCTGTCTCGATCTTCTCGCTCTTGCATCGAACTTTGTACATGTTCGCAGTGGGGCCACCGATGTCCGTGAGCGTCCCGCTGAAGCTGTTCATGCGAGACAGCTGACGGATTTCCCGAAGCACGCTGGACTCGGAGCGGCTTTGGATGATGCGCCCCTCGTGTTCGGTGATGCTACAGAACGTGCAGCCGCCGAAACAACCCCGCATGGTGACGATGGAATCCTTGACGGTCTTGTAGGCTGGCACGCCCTGCTTGTACGTGGGATGGGGGAGCCGTTGGAACGGTAGGTCGTAGAGCTCATCCATCTCCTCTTCTTTGAGGGGATGAGCCGGCGGGTTGAAATACACCGCCTGGTCGCCGTGCACCTGCAGCAGCGGGCGAGCATTTCCCGGGTTGGTTTCTTTCTGGAAGGTGCCCGTCATTTTTGCGAATGCCAAACGGTCGCCACGCACCTCTTCGTAGGAGGGCAGCAGCAGTACCTTTCCGTCTTTGACGTTGCGGCTCGGCTCGTCGGCGAAGGGTCGCCACTCTTTGGGGCTGTTCAATACGTGGGCGGTGCCGCGGATATCTCGCAGGGCCGATAGCGGTTTGCCTGCGTCCAGGCGCTGGGCGATTTCCCACGCGGGTTTTTCCCCCATGCCGAAAACCAGCAGATCTGCCTTGGCATCGAGCAGCATGCTGCGGCGAACCTTGTCGGACCAGTAGTCGTAGTGAGCGATCCGGCGAAGTGACGCTTCGATGCCTCCGAGCACGATGGGGACTCCGGGAAAGGCCGCGCGGCACAGATTCGAATAGACGAGGGTGGCTCGATTGGGGCGTTGGTTTCGTTCGCCGCCGGGTGTATATTGGTCTTCGCTGCGAGTCTTCAGTTGGGACGTGAGTTTGCCCAGCATGGAGTCGAGGTTGCCCGCACTGACTCCGACAAAAAGCCGTGGGGCGCCCATGCGCGCAATATCGCTGGGATCGTCCCATTTCGGTTGGGCGACCACACCGACCTTGTAGCCGCGTCCCTCTAGAAACCGCGCGATCAATATCGGTCCGAAGGCTGCGTGGTCGACGTAGGCGTCGCCTGTGACGATCAGGATATCGAGCTGATCGATGCCCCTCGCCGTCATTTCCTCCCGAGTTGTGGGAAGAAAGCGCATTTTATCCCGGGGGCCTTGGGCGGGCGGGCCCCGGCGAGAGCGCCGAAGTGTGGTGAGGGACATGGCTCAGGTATAGCTGCCTTCTCCGCGAATGCCCGGTCTGTGATGGGAGTTTTCACGACCCGATGACGCTCGACGTCCCACGGATTGGCGGTTACCGCGGGCCGAACCTTGGTAGAGCGCGTTTTTTGCGACGTTGGGCAAGCTATAGGGCGCGGGGATATAAAGTTACTAAAAGGATTATTAGTTGGACTAGCATTCGCGGGTTGTTCGGATGCTGACAGCAATCTTTTTGGTGCTAGCAGCGTCGGGGACGCCGGCGGGACGGTCGCGACGGGCGGTATCGGATCCGGCGCAGCGTGGTGGGCGCCGCAGCGGCGCAGCAGGGGCGGAAGGCTCAAGGCGGGACGCTCTTCGGTGGTCCCTAGGGCCCGGGACTCGAGAGCGGTGTTTGGGCCGGTGGCTTGTCGACGGGTGGAACACCCATCGATAGCGGCTGGACGCCCGAAATCGGCAGCCCGGACACAGGCGCCGACGGCTCCGATACGACGGAGAGCGATTCCGGGATACTGCCCGCGGACGGTTTCCTGCATTGCGGCGCTGATTGGTGCCCGGTTGGCACCGGGGAAGTATGCTGCGCATACGGCTCGACTACGGAGTGTGCGGACAGCGCAAGAGAATGCGATGTGTCGTTGGCCTGTCATGGGCCGAAAGACTGCGGAGGCTCCCGGAAGTGTTGTGGCGTTGGTTTCAACAACCTGGCGGTCGTCGCGACAGAATGTGGATGTTGTAATGTCGCTGCCACCTTCGAGTGTTCGGGTCGTCACAACCGTCCGGGGTCCGAGGTTTGCTGCGACGGGTTGGCGGAGTTCTACGGCTACCTAAATTACGGGGTCACCCATTCTCAGTGCAAAACGTCCTGGGATCCGAGTCCCATTGCTGAGATCCGCTTGTGTCGCGACCGTGACGATTGCGACAGCCAGCCGTCTACGTCGGTGTCGGGCTTCATGGTGTGGGATTAAGTCTACAGTGTAGGTCGCAATTACTGAGATACTGGAACAATCGCTGGCCGCGGGTATTGGCCGACTATTCTACGGATGGTGATATCTTGAGCGCAGCACGCGCGAGCGGCGGTGCGGCACTGCGTCTTAGAACCAGATGTGTCGTAATCAGACGAAGAGTCTCGGAATCAGATGAAGATGCGTTTTAGTAAGTGGAGTGTGGGCAGTTTAGCGCTGACTTGCGCGATGGCCTGCCGAAACAACAGCGAGAACGCTACCGGCCAGATCGTTGGGTCGGGTCCGTCCCCCATCGGCGCGGACGGCGGTACTGGCACGTCGGGGACCGCCGGCGGCGGGAGTACTGCCACGGGCGGCACGCTCACCGAGTCAGGCGGAGCGACCGGCGCGACCGGTGGTGTTCCTAATAGTGCCGGCGGGTCGGGTACAAGCGGAACAGCAGGAGGTGTCGGAGCGGCTGGCAACGCTGGCTCCGGCGGCATCCCGCCTGACGTGACCACGCGCCTGGCCTTTCTGGTCGACAACATCAACCTTCGAGACCCCCTCGTCATGGTGAGTATCCCGTTGCTCGGCTGTCTCGAGTCCACAGACTTGGTGAATGACGTCTTCAACGATGCTTTCAGCGACGATTTCAATCCGGCTGACGGTAAGTTCGATACCTCGTTCTTGTTAGATCCCGAAGGCGCCGACCTGACGGCGGCTAGTTACCCAGGAGCATTGCTGACGGGGTCTTGCGAAGCAATTCCCGCCGGGACCAACGTGTGGGAGTTTCCACCCGCATATTGCGAGAGTGTTCCGCCAAGCACGCCCCTCGTGTTCAACACGGTCACCACCAACGAGCTGTGTTTGGGCACCGTGCCGGGGACGAGCAACTATACCGTGGACGCCGTCAACGGCCCCTGTGTCGTGACGGAGCCGGCGGCCGTGGTACTCACCATCTCGGGTATCGAGCTGGTGCTGGCTCAGGCTCAGTTCGCCGGCACCATCGTAGATGGCGCGACCAACAAGGAGCTCCAAGGCGGGCTCATTCGCGGTTTCATTACCGAAGACTCTGCGATAAACACGATTCTGCCGGATCGGGAGCCCATCCCGGCGCCGGTCCGCGGTGAGCCTCTTTGGGAACTGCTCAAAGGCGGCGGCGGCTGTGTTTCCGGCGCCCCCGACAGCGATCTAGATGAGCTCGAAGATGGCACTCCCGGTTGGTGGTTTTACATCAACTTCCACGCCTCAGAAGTGGGCTTGATCGAGCAGTAAAAGTTAGCGCCTGCTTCCGGGTTGTGCCCGCGCGGGGCTCGGGCCCCAAACCCAGTCAGTAGTCGCCCATTCGGGCGGTCAGAGGAGAAGCGCTCGGTCGGTGATGCTCCGAGTGGGCACTGCGGTTGTTGTGTTCCTCCGTGACGTCCACATGAAATCGTCGGGCGGTTGACTGTCGGGTTTTCTCAGCCCGGTCGAGGTTTCCTTGTGCACGGCTCGGGTCGCAGACGTCGCAACGGCCGCAGGCCGGGACATCGGATCCTAGCGGGCGACAGAGCAGTTGCATGCGGCAGCGCGGAGGTGTCGTGAATTCGGCGACAGCATCGAAGGCAGCTGATGCCGCCGAATCGTGATGATCCAGAGCGTCGGCGAGGAGCCGGAGCCGGCCAGCTAAACTCTCCGAGTGCGGCTGGCTGCGGATCCAACCTCCGCGATTGTCGAGCATGCCGGCGCTGGCGAGCAGCCGTGCGAATCGGAGGGTGGTCTGAGAACTGAGGTGGCTTTCCATCGCCAGGGACTCAACGGTGGCACTGGCTCCGCCGCCCGCTATGAGGTCGACAGCTTCGCCGAAGCGCAGTAGTTGGGCTCTCGGGATGCGACGGGTGGCTCGAATCGCATCGATGGAGAGCCGGTCGCTTGGATCGTAGAGGAGTACCGCACGGGGCGGGATGGCTCCCGGAAGCTGCGTGCAGAGTATGAGCTCCCGATAGAATTGGCTCATGGAACTCGGAGCCTCCGCCACTACGAGTGTGCGCAAGCCCCCGTGTTGTAGAGCCCGGCCGAATCGCTCGGGTACGGCTTCTGTGGTGTCGTCGGAGTTCAGGGAGCGGTCGTGGTGGGCGAGGGCACTAGTTGCGATCAATATCGCTTCGTCCTCAGCCGCTTGAAACTCGAGCCACGCGGCTACGCGTTCTCCCGGTCGCATGTCTTCGTGATATCGCTGAACAACGTCACCGTGGTGGGTCAAGCGACTCGCCAAGCGGTCTACCTCGCTGGGGGTATTACAGAGAATCGCGAGGGGCCGCGGCCAGGCGAAGAGTTCGCGGTCGATCAACTCATGTCGGACAGGTCCGCGAACCCGTCGGATTTCCAACTGGAGATCCGGGCGGTACGGCAGCGCGCCGATGGTCCATGCCCGCTTGAGGCCGAGTGTGCGGAGCACACTCTCGCTCAGACTCTCCGGGCCGACACAGAGCGAGGCAATCGTCGTGGGGGCGGCGCTGGGGAGCACTTTGCCTAGGGTCCAATGGGCGGCGATAAAGTCGGGGGATGCAGGAACAGCGCATTCGGCGGTGTCGAAGCCGAGAGGCCCGAGCCCACCCTTCGTCAGTTCTTCAACGCAGCCCGGTGCCAGCAATGAAGAGGACTCTGCCACGATGAACCGAGTGCCGTCGCGCAGCGCAGCCTCGACCATGCGACGATCGCACCGCACGTCGGGACGACTCAAATCGAGGGTGTTTCCAAAGCGCCGGAGTTGTTCAGCGGCTGTTCGGCAATGTTCCGAGTGGGGGCTAACGAAGAGCGCTGGTCGAGATTGCGTTGTGGATACTAACGCCAGTAGATCCAGACAGTCGCTTAGCTTGGCCCCGCCGAGCAGTAACGGCCGTCCGCGAAGTGCGTAGCTGGCGCGTTCGATTAACGATGAGGTTGGTCGAAGCTCAAGCCCCTCAGCGAACCTGCGCAGCTGTTGTTCGCTCAATACGGGCAGTGCGGGGCGTTGGGCTGCCGCCGGGGTCGTAGCGGTTTTAGTTTCACGGCCTCGGCAGACGGCGAGGGGAGCGCCGGCGCTGGCGATGGGGCGAGGAGGGGGTGCCGTCGGCGCCGCCTTCACCATGGCCGGTGTGGTGTTGTATGGAGATAGTGGCTGACGAGCAGCGGGTCTGAAACGGCGCGCCGCGGTTGCGGCGGGGCGAGTCGTAGAGTCCTTGTTGGGCTGCGTTGTGTCGCGGTCGGTGACCGTCTTAGTGGGCGCTTTCTTGCGGACGGGCGCCTTCTTGCGGACAGGCTTCTTGCGGACAGGCGCCTTCTTGCGGACAGGCGCCTTCTTGCGGACGGGCGCCTTCTTGCGGACAGGCGCCTTCTTGCGGACAGGCGCCTTCTTGCGGACAGGCGCCTTCTTGCGGACAGGCGCCTTCTTGCGGACGGGCGCCTTCTTGCGGAC
>JABSRN010000006.1:0-95490 GCA_013214025.1 Polyangiaceae bacterium | reverse complement strand
GACGGGCGCCTTCTTGCGGACGGGCGCCTTCTTGCGGACGGGCGCCTTCTTGCGGACGGGCGCCTTCTTGCGGACAGGCGCCTTCTTGCGGACAGGCGCCTTCTTGCGGACAGGCGCCTTCTTGCGGACAGGCGCCTTCTTGCGGACAGGCGCCTTCTTGCGGACGGGCGCCTTCTTGCGGACGGGCGCCTTCTTGCGGACAGGGGCTTGGCGAGTCGTCTTTTTGGAGACGGTCTTCCTGCGTGCTGCGGCAAGGCGTGCGCTCTGCCGCGTCGCTTGCTCGTTGGGAGCGGACCGCCCCTTCGCCGAGTGGGTAACAGCAGGGCCCGAAGTCGCGCCGCGGGTCAGTGTAGCCAGTGTTCGCGTTAAGGCTGGGGAATCGCAGGTTGAGCGTTTGGGCGGTATCCCCGTCCTGGGGGTATGTTTAGTGGAACGCTTGCGTGTTTGTGTCACGTAGCTCCTGCCGAAATGTCGAAAAGTGGTGATAAGTTCTAAGCTTGGGGTCTGTGACCCGTATCAAAGCCGTGGCCTGTCGTGAACATAAATACACGGTACAGTAGGTCAGGGTGAGCGGCCGGTTGTTCGGAGTCAGCGGTGACATTGCGGTGAATGGGCCAGGTTAAACCGTTGGCACTGAAGGAAGGGCCCTTGGGGTTTTGTGGAAGGGACCGTTCGTTATATCTGAATGGGATACTTGTACCGATTCAGCACCGTAGCGTTCGGAACGTGAGCGCGCCGAAGCCGTTAGCTCGCCGGTACTCAACGAAGTTCAGCGTATTGCTGCGCTGTGAGGGGTGGCAAGAGTATCAACCGTTCGATGCGACGGATCTGAGCCGCGGAGGCATATTCATTGCCACCGCCTATTCACCAGAGATCTTCACCGAGGCCGATATTCGGATCCAGTTGCCCGAGGAGGGGCAATTTTTAGCGTTGTCCACCCGCATCGTGCATCTGATACCGGAAGCAAAAGCGGCTGAGATCGGGATTGCGGCTGGCTTTGGGTTGCAGTTCGACAGCCTCAGTCGCGGACAGATTCAGGATGTCGATGACCTCGTCGAGTGGGCGAAGTTGAACGACCCCAAGCGCTGCGTACCCGCAGTGACCGATGCAAAGGGCTCGATAGACGATCTGATGCTGGTGTACGTGTTGACCGGTATCGACGGGACCCGTTGTGTCGAGGCCATCGCCGAAGCGCTAGCGATGGATCTCAAGGTGGTGGACCGCATGTTGACGGAGCTCGCGAGGCGCGGACTCGTGGATTGGGTCTGGCCGGTTCAACGTTCGACGGCTGGCTCTCGGAACACCCTACAGCCTGGTTCCGCTGAAAGTCCTTCTTCGGATGTGCCTGCACGCGATGCCGAACAATTGCGGGAGGTAACCGCGTTTCTCAAGATGTCAGAGACGGACCACTACAGCGTGCTAGGCGTCGCGGCAGATGCTACAAAAAAAGCAATTCGAGAGGCATACTTCGCTGGAGTTTCGCGCTTTCACCCCGAGCGAGCCGTTGGAAAAACAGCAGGCGGAATTCAACAGAAACACAGCGCCGCCTTTACTCGAATCAGCGAAGCGTACGCCACCCTCAGTCATGCCCATACGCGCTCCCAGTACGATGAGTATCTGCGTCGGGTCGGCAAAATCGGGCGTCCCACGCAGCCAGTGGCCAAGCCGTCGAGGCCGCGTCGTCGGGAGCCTTCCGGTGTCCGTGGACCCCCGCGGCAGATCAACCGTCGGGGCAGACACTCGGCTACTCCGATTCAGGGTAAGAAAAAGACGGGCAGCGACCCGCCCCAGTCTCTCGATTTGGTGCGAACCTACTTGGAGCGAGCGACGAAGGCCCACGCGGACGGGAACGCCGCGGAGGCAGCTCAGTCCCTGAGTCTGTTGGACGCCCTGGATTGGAACCGTCCCGAGCTGCGGGAGCACTACGAACGGCTGAGTCGAGAGATCGCCGTGGAACTGGCGCCCACCTACGAGAAGCAGGCCTTGTACGAACAGAAACAGCAGAAGTGGGACAAGGCTGCGAAGAGTTGGAAACGCGTGTGCTTGGGGCGTCCTCGCATCGCGGCCTGTCATCGCCAGGTGGCAGAAGCGATATTAGCGGCGGGCGGCGATCTGCATGATGCGGGAAAGTACGCGTCCCACGCGGCGAAGTTAGAGCCGACGGAGCCGCAAAACCGGCGAACGCTCGGGCATGTGTATCTGAAGGCGGGGCTCGGTCTGAACGCGCGCCGAGAACTTGAGGCGGCTGTGAAGTTGAGTCGTGACAGCAATGAGTCAGCGGAACTGCTTGAAGAGTTGTGGTCGACGGCCGGTTGAGATCCTAAATATCGGGCCCCACCGGACGGCCAGTCGCGCTTGTCAGTGACGGATTTTTTCCCCTCTGGGGCCCGGGGCTTTCGGTCATCGCGCGAAAACTCCGGTTCTGCGGCCCAGATGCTAGACTTGCGTGCACGTGGGAGAAATCAGTTTAAGCGATGTCTGAGCGGACTAAGAGCATGCTGGGTCGAGGGACAGCGGATGCATTGATCGGCACCATCGTGGCTGACCGCTATCGCCTCGAATCGCACCTGGGTGAGGGTGGGACAGGCACTGTCTACCGCGCCGCGCACATCCGCATGGAGAAAACGGTGGCGGTGAAGATCCTTCACCGCCAGATGACCTACGTCTCCGAGGTCGTGCAGCGCTTCGAGAGGGAAGCGGTAGTAGCGAGTCGCGCTCAGGATGCGCACCTGGTCACCGCTACCGACTTCGGTGAGCTGGACAATGGTGGTTTGTATCTGGTCCTTGAGTACGTGCCAGGAAGGGGCCTCGGCGAAGCGCTCGAAGACGGGCCTATGTCGGTGGAGCGGTCGCTCAATATCGCCCGTCAGGTAGCCCTCGCGCTGTCCGCACTGCACGCAGCGGAGGTGGTCCATCGCGACGTGAAACCGGATAACGTGATGCTTACCCAGCGCGGTGACGAAGACGACTTCGTGAAAGTCCTCGACTTTGGCATGGCCAAATTGGAAGTCGACGACGAAAATAGCAAGAGCCTCACCCAGCGCGGCTTGGTGTTTGGTACGCCGAAGTACATGTCGCCGGAGCAGGCTTCGGGATCGGCCGTGGATCACCGGGCGGATATCTATTCTCTCGGCATGATCACCTACGCCATGTTGGCCGGGCATCCGCCGTTCCTTTCGGAGGACATCTCGGGGGTTCTGAAGTCCCAGGTGGAAGAATTGCCACCGCCACTACCTCAGACTGTCGATCGGGACGTGCGCGCCATTGTCATGCGGCTCCTGGAAAAGGATCCCAACGACCGGGTCCAGACTGCCGCAGAAGTAGCTCGGGTGTTGGACGCATTGTTGGAACGAGTCCGGTTGCGCCGGGGATCGACAATTAGTGGTTCGACATTGGCCGCTGTGGTTGGTCAACGGCTTTCGACTGGCCGCAGTCGAGTCGGCCGAGGCTTAAGTTTGGCGGCAGCTCTTGCCATCGCCGTCGCTCTCGGCGGACGAGAGTCCCATCCAGTAAAGTCGGTCGTGTCCGCCGTCCCCGTTTCTGAATCCATTTTGCCGGTAGTTCCGTCTGCTTCCAGTGGCGTCCCGGTGCGAAACCCGGTTACGGTGGATCAGTTGGTGACCCGAGCCGAGATGGGCGACAAGAACGCTTGGCTTCGCTTGGAGCGACGTCACGCAGACGACCGTTCGGCTCGGGAGTGGTACGTGATCGGCAAGGCGCGGACCAAGAACGATTTGAACCCGGAAGCCATGGCGGCTTTCCTTCGAGCGGTGGAGATTGACGGAAAATACGCGTCCGATAGGGAGCTGCTTGCGGATGTTCGAGCCGCAGCAGATCTCCCGGAGACTGCAGAGAGGGTGTTACGTCTAGCCGGGATCATGACCGGTGCCTCGGGGGCTGACCTCTTGTTCGACGTGTGGGCTTCTACTTCCAATCGGACGAAACTAACCCATCAAGCAAAAGAGCTGCTCTCCACTCAATCGGTGCGGTCCAAGGCATCCGAGGCGCTCAGGGTCGCCCTAGAGCTACGGGACGCCCGGGGTTGTGAGGCCTTCCAAGCGTTGTTGGCGCGGGCGATAACCCATGGGGATACCCGCTCTTTGCGCCCATTGCTTGGCGTCACCAAACGCGATGGTTGCGGCGCCCAGGGCACAGAGGATTGTTTCGCTTGTCTCCGTGACGGGCGTCTCACAGAGGCGCTCAAGAAGGCCAAGAGCCGCCCAGCTCCTACCTTTCGATAGGGCTAATGCTGTTGGGGCGTAGCCCGTTCAGTCCAGACCTTTTTTAAACGCATCCTGTGCGCTGGTGCCAAGAGCGTCGGCTACCTGGGCGATCAGTTCTTTCTCCTCGGCACTCACCTTGTTGCCGAGACCAAACAGTCCGCCGCTCACTTCAGCCACCTCGATGCAGAGTTCGACAACGCTGGCGCCGGCAGACTGTGACTTCGTTAGGGCTCTTAAGATGGAGAGAGTCTCGGCGAAGAAGGCCTCTGACGGCTTCTTCTCAAGTAGGGTTTCAATCAGCGTGCAGGCTTGGCTGCCAGGTTCGACGCCGCGTTTATCGAGGATCGCGAGAATGGTGTTGCGCTCGTCGGTCTGGATTTTTCCATCGGCCCAGGACACGTGAATCAGCGGTAGCAAATCGAACACCCGGGCGGAGTCGCCGTCGAAGCCCAGTTTCCGAATGCGTCCGACCAAGGCCGCGTTGTCAGTCGACACGGCGCTGCCGATGTCCTGGCGAGCCTGGAGTTCGGATGCGGCTTTGTCCACCTTGACTCGCAAATCTTCGCGGGCGGCTTGGGAGTTCGTGGCAAAGTACTTTTTTTCGTTGTAGCTAGGGCGCATAGACTAAAACTCATACAGAAACGCTTGTGCTGAGTCCACACCGCTGTGTGGGGCTGAGGGCGAGGGCTAACGACCCTTTTGCAGCTCTCTTCAACATCTGGCCGCGCCCCCGTTTGTTTGCTGCTTTGGGCCGCTCGGGCGTAGCCCAAAGACGCGGTGCGGCCATAAATGCATCGGCCGGGGACTCGGACGCCGTGCCTTGGCGTGGGCGATCGGCGGGGATCTTCGGAGGGACAGCGTGGGGTCTGGCGCATCGCGATTCCGATGATGGGCAGAAAGAGGCCAGAAGGGGGCAGTCTTCCACCCGGCTAGCGGCGTACAACAGATGGCGAGTCATCCGTTAGCCGAAGGAATCACGCGCCCATGAGTACCACTGAACTACCCCAGGTATTGGCCCATCGCGGTGGGGCGCGCCACGCGCCGGAGAACACGCTGGCCGCTTTCCGTGAAGGCCGAAGGCGAGGAGCGAGTTGGGTTGAGTTTGACGTGGCCTTGAGCGCCGATGGCATCTGCGTGGTGATGCACGACGACACCCTCGACCGCACTACGGATCTACTCGGCAATGTGTGGGATCAGAGCTACGCCGGATTGCGCGAGGCGGACGCCGGTTCATGGTTTTCCGAGGAGCATGCGGGCGAATTGGTTCCGAGTCTCGGTCTGGCACTGACAGAATGCGATTCGCTGGGCCTGGGGGTCAATATTGAGATCAAGACCACGGAGCGAGCGACCGCGACGGTATCGGCGGTATTGGCGGTATTGGAGGGCGACGCTGCCTGGGACACAAATCGCGTACTCATTTCAAGTTTCGATGTTCGGGTCCTATTGGCTTTGCAAGCGTCTGAGACGAAGTTTACGACCGGCTTGCTCATTGATCTGGCGGATGACTCCGAGCCCCCGGGCGGCCCCAACAGAAGTGCTGCGTGGGCGGCCCGGGCCCAACGCCTGGGAGCCAGGGTGCTGGGGATCTCAAATAGGGGCCTGAGTCTCGACGAGCTGCGCCGCACGGCCGACCAGCTCGACCAGGTGTTGGTGTTCACAGTGAACGAGCTGGAGCGTGCCCAGGCGCTATTGGCCGCGGGCGCGACCGGCGTTTTTAGCGATGATCTTGATGCCCTCGGGAGCCTGCTGCCAAAGCACGTTGGTGGATTCGGAGGGATGGGCTAGACCGGAGCGGTGACCACGATCGTATATACGGACGGAGCTTGTAGCGGAAACCCCGGACCCGGGGGTTGGGCTTGGGCTATTAACCGGGAACATTGCGCCAGTGGCGCGTCGCCGGACACCACCAATCAGCGGATGGAACTGACAGCGGCTTTTGAGGCGGTCAAGGCGAACCCCGGGCTACTCGAGATCGTTAGTGATTCGACCTACGTCGTGAACTGTTTTCGGGATGGTTGGTGGAAGGGCTGGCTCAAGCGCGGCTGGAAGAACAGCAAACGTGAACCCGTCGCCAATCGTGACATATGGGAGCCGTTCATCGAGGCGGTACGTGCGCGCGATGACGTCACTTTTCGTTGGGTCAAGGGGCATAGCGGGCACCCGATGAACGATCTGGTGGACGAGTTGGCTGTGGAAGCTGGACATCGAGGCTCCGGCATCGTGCTCGTTCCCTAGGACCTCGGTGTACGCAGCCGAGTGCCGGCAGTCTGAGGCGTGCCGCCCGATGCGTCAGGCGGCACGCCATCTGAGATTGGCGTCGACGAGCCCGGAGCGCTAGCCTCAAGAAGGTGAAACTCGCCATCTTAGGAGCCGGCACTCAAGCGAGGGCGATCGCGAGGGATATCAGTCGTTTCTCTGGCGCCGAGCGTGTCGAGGTGTTTGACCAACAGCCTGTAATTGCCCAGGCCTTGGTCGATGAACTCGGCGATGGGCGTTTTGTGGCTGCCGAATTGGACGTGCGGGACCACTCCGCCGTCGCCTCGGCATTGCAGTCGGTGGACGCGGCCCTTGGCGCTGTTTCCTACGACGACAATGAGGCGTTGACGAAGATCGCCATCTCCACCCGCACACACTTTTGCGACCTGGGGGGGAACCACGATGTTGTGGATGCCCAGCTCGCCCTGACGGATGACGCCCGGGCTGCCGGCGTGCTGGTGATCCCCGATCTCGGGCTCGCGCCGGGCCTGGCGGGGTTGATCGGTGCAGACTTGGTGCGCGGCTTCGACGTGCCGGAGAGCCTTCAGCTCCGCGTCGGAGGATTACCCGTCACTCCTGAAGAGCCGCTCAACTATCGCTTGGTGTTTTCTGTGCGGGGACTCATCAACGAATATATTGAAGATTGTCGAACTTTGGAGGGTGGCCGACTCAAGATCGTGCCCGGTTTGAGTGAGCTGGAGAGGCTCGAATTTGTGGCGCCCTTCGGCGAATTGGAAGCCTTTCAAACCTCGGGGGGCACGGCGACGCTCACGGAGACGCTAGCGGAATTGGTCCCCGAATTGAGCTACAAGACCATTCGTTACCCCGGGCACTGCCAGACAATCCGTGCTCTGCAGGGACTGGGCCTGTTTGAGGAGGACGAGATCCAGGTGGGCACAGCTAAGGTGATTCCCCGAAACGTCACGGAAGCCGTAATGGCCACGCGGCTGAACGAATCCGTGGACGACGTCGTGCTCGCACGATTTACTTGCCGCGGTCGGCTAGGTGACGATCGGGTGGAGATGTCTGAGGAATTGATCGAGTATGGCGACGCCGAGTGCGGGCTCTCCGCGATGGCCCGCTGCACCGGTTACCCGGCGGCGATAGTGCTCGATATGATCGCGACCGGTCAGATCCCTGAGCGCGGGGTTCAGGTTCAAGAGCGAGTGGTGCCGATGGATCGCTTCCGAAAGGCCCTGACTCAACGCGGGTTCACGCTGAGGTCCAACCGGCGGGTGCTCTGACGGCGCGGGGCCGATTGCCGCCGATACCGACGCGCTGTCCCGACGACGAAGCGCCCTCGGAGCGCTTCGTCGTCACTCCGGCGGTGTGTAGATGATGTCGACTGTGTGGTCGTGAGCGGTGCCGGGGGCGACTAGACTGAGCGTTTCCCCGGCGGCCATTCGTGTGAACTGCGCGGGGGTGATGACCAACTCGTGCCCATGGGTGCCTCCGCCACGAATTTCATAGGTCTTCGCGACGCCTGCCGTGACATCTGCCTCTGTGATGTCCAGCGCGTGCTGGTGGTTGGAGCCGATGCAGACCGCGAACGGGGGACCGGGGCCGACGTCGGAGCAAGCCAGACCATCGCCACCGGCTTCTGGGTCGTCGCCGCAGCCGAACACTGTGGCAGCCGCTGTGCTGGTGAGGGCAAAGTTCAAGAATTGTTTCCGTGTTACTCGCATGGCTATGGCCTTCCGCTCCGCGGGAAGTGCGGCGCTCTCAACACGCGGAGGGTAACCGTAGCGACGGGCTTTCGCCAGTTGTGCGGGACGATGTCCGTTGACAGTGCGACGTTACGCTAGGGACGGCGGTTTCAGTTGACGTCTAGATGGGGTTACAGATGCCGGTTTCTTCTCCCTTGTTCTCACACGGGACGCATTTTTCGCCCGACGGGCAGTCTGCCTGCTTGATGCCGTTGTATTGGCTGGTGGACTCGGTCATGCCGCTGACGAAGCATTCACCGTGTACGCAGCGCCCCGGGTTGCCTCGATTGCCAAGAATGTCGGTGGAACAAGTGTCAAGTTGCGGCTTGTCAGAACTTTCGGCGCGGACCATCAATTCGTCGAAAAGTTTGCGCGGAACGCAGGTGGTATTTTCGGCGGGGCAAGACGGCAATGCGTCCACCAACGCGGGAGGTAAAATGTCGGACGGCGGGCAGACTCCTACGTCACCGCAACAGGTTGCCATCGCGCCCTGTTCGAAAGTTGGTCCGGGATCGTCGCAGCCGAGTCCGCAGACGCCCGTAGGCGAATCGGGTATTGTTGGGTGGTAACAAGGCATGCAGAGGTGCCCGGGATCGTCGCAGCCCGCAGCTGGAAGCCAGTCGGCAAAATTGCCAATGATTGGACTGTAATCAGGAATGCAGCGGCCTTCGAACCCACCTAGGGAATCGCATTTGCGATAGCGGAACTCGCCGCCGGTCTGCGCGATATAGCTCGGCGCACAAATTTCACTCGCGCCGCAGCCCTCCAGGCCCGCGGCGGGCAGCATCTCTTTGCTCTGGGCGTTCAGTGAGTCAGCGGGAGCGCAAACGCCATCACTGCCGCAGGTTGGGTAGCCGCTGATATCTATGCTGGGGTCGCCGCAACCGGCGGTCTCCACTACCTCTTCCTGCGTGATGACCGCGCCAGTGGTCGGTCCCACAGCGTCATCGACGACGAATTTTTCCCGGTCTTCCTCAGTAGTGTCTTCAGCGAGTACGGCGGTCGCTTTCACCACCTCGCCTCGGAGTTCGGGGAGGCGGGCATCTTTGGCTTCGCCGCAGGCGACTCCGGCGAGCAGCGGGAAGGCGAGTAGGGCGAGGGACTTGGAATAGCGATGCATAGGCTGGGGGCGGGGCAGAAACGTAGACCTAGGCATACCGCGGTGACTGCTGGCGCGCCAGTCGGCTGAACCCCACTTTGTGACGAATAATCCGCGCTGACAGTGTTCCTCGCGGGATCTTGCCTCGTTTCGGTAGGTCGACAAGCAGACCGACTGCGTTGCGCAACTTTTGTACAGCCGATCGAGGGAAGATTGTCGGAACGGAACCAGCCCATCGCGATAGCGCCGCCGAGTGAGCGGGCGCTGCCGAGTGAGCGGGCGCTGCCGAGTGAGCGGGCGCTGCCGAGTGAGCGCTACGCAAAAAAAAAGCGCCCGGTGAGGGCGCTCGTTTCTTTCGCTTGGAAGCGACCCGCTAGGTGGTGATTGTTGTCACCACCTAGCGGGTTTCTAATTCGAAAATTCGAATCAGACCATGTCCTTGAGCTTCTTGAGCGCGCGGATCTTGACGACCGTGCGGGCCGGCTTGGCCTTGAAGGTGGTCTCTTCACCGGTGAAGGGGTTGATGCCCTTGCGCGC
This sequence comes from Polyangiaceae bacterium, assembly GCA_013214025.1. Taxonomy (GTDB): domain Bacteria; phylum Myxococcota_A; class Polyangia; order Polyangiales; family Polyangiaceae; genus JABSRN01. Next base: position 85,669 of record JABSRN010000006.1, on the reverse strand, counting down.
CTTGGTGGCGGGCTTACGGACGGTGATAACTTTGAGCAGACCGGGCAGGACGAACTCGCCCGCGCCGCGCTTCGTTAGGTGACGAGCGATGATGCCTTCGAGGGCCTCGAGAACACGACCGACGTCCTTCTTGGACAGTTCGGTGGACTCAGCGATATCAACGAGGAGTTGGGTCTTGCTGTAGCGTTCAGTGATAGCTGCTGCTTTTTTGGATGCCATATTTAATCTAGTCCTTTTGGGATGTTTTGATTGGGATGTGATCTTGAGGTGCCTGCTGGAGACACCGCAAACCTTTGATGCCCGTATCTAACGGAAAGAAATACAAACACGGAACCCCTATTTTTAGGGGGTGCCCGAACCAGAGCCGCTCGAGTCACCCCAGTGGGCAGGCATCAAGGCGCCCAAACAGGCAGAGACGACGGCTTCGAACGGTGGGCTCGACGGAGCCGCTAGGAGACGAAATGCTCTGGCTTTGTCCCTCCGAAGGGTGCCCGCCGTGGCTCATGTGAAACACGAGGTCTGAACGCGGAAGTGCTTAAAATAAGAGGTATTTGCACGATTGCCTTGGCTCGCTGGTTGAGAAGCCGGTTAGCACAATGAGTGCCCGCGTGGGCCAGGGCCTTTCGAGCCTAGCCGGCTAGGCTATCGGCGCCACGACACGCTTCAAGCTGCACCACAGGGGGCCCGAACGGCTCTCCTCGTTCCAACAAAAAATCGTCGATTTTTTGTTGGAACGGGCGTCTGTACCCCTATTTTTAGCGAGCGAATCGCACTTGACGAAAGCGCTGCAGTAATTACCTGTTTGGTCGGAGTCAGCGTTTGGGCCCTTCGGGGGACCGCGTGGCGCGCCGCTGGTAGCGCCCGAGGGCCCTCTCTCGCAGTGCTCCCATGCCTAGCGACCACGCTAAGGTGAAGCGCGCATTGACGTCGCTGGCGGCGCAATACACCCGTTGCCCGTCGGCGTTGAACGCGAAAGAGTCGACACCAAAGGGACCGAAGTAGCCGACGCTCCTCAGTGCGGCAGCGACGTCGTGAGCTGCGTTGAGCTGTTGCTGTTGCTCCGTGTCGCTCATGGGAGCGTTCATGCGTTCCCGAAGGTCAAACGAAGCGGGGGCACCATAGGCGTCCGTGACGGCGACGCAGCTACTGCCGACCCAGAGCTCCTCTTCGTCTACATAACCGTGAATCGAATACTCGTGAGTGATGTCGACAGCGGCTTCGCACCAGAGCCCGAGACGTTTGACGGAATCGGTGATCCAGCGCTGGTCGTCGGCACTCGGCAGCTGACCGATGCTTCGTTGCCCCTTTCCTGCGAAGCCGAAGGCACGTTTGAGACGCAGCTTGTTGGTACCGAGGTCGGCTAGCAACCCAGCGATGGCGTCCGGGCCCGTTAGGTAGACGCCGCCTAGGGTGTGTTGGGGGATCCGTGAGAGGAACTGACGATGATTCGCTTCGCGAAGTACGGACAATTGGGGGCCGCGGATCACGTTCGGTCCGCCCCAACTGATCGCTCGGTGGGTCGGGCACCACGCGAACACCGGGCGACCATCCGTCGGGTGGTCGGTCTTCTTCACTCCTTCTGATGGGCCACCGTTTGTTGGGCCATAGGGGAGGAGCTCCTCTCCCTGCCGAAGCGACTCGGTGTGTTCGGCTTGTGCGTGTACTTGACGCTGGATCGACACTGGCGGTGTGTAGTGTCCGACAGTCGCCAGTTCACGATCAGCATCCAGATTGAGCAACCAGGCTCGGTTGCGCGGTGGTGTCATGACTCTTCCGAGCCGTTTCGGGGCGTGACCGGCCGCCACGCGCTCAGATCATTGATGAAGCCCTCGCTGAGTCCGGCTAGCCGGCGGCCCGAAGCGTTGATGCTCTTGCCGCGCATGAGCAAAGGGCTGAGCGGTGGCGGTAGTTCGGCCTGCCAGCGCTCAAAGTCTGTGCTGCCCGTCCAGGTTTCGAACCAGCGTGCGGCAAATCGGGTGTGCCCTATCTCCTCCTGGACGACCCGCGTCTGAATCGCGGCCCCGGCGCTGTCGCCCACTTGGTCGAACTCTGCGGCGTAAGTGGCGCCGTGGTCGAGATTAGCCGCCTCCAGGCCCATGCCCATCAGCGCGACGTACTGAATCGCGCTTTGGCAAGTTGGCACCCGCTCCCAAAACCAGTCGCGCACCGGAAAGTCTCCGAGACTGAAGCCGAGTTCCTTAATGTGCCCGGCATAAAGAGCCATGTGGCGAATTTCGTCTTGGCAGACCTGGATCAGTCCGGAGTGAAAGGCGCGTTCACTTTCCGGAAATCGGAGCAACGCCCAGCACATCAATTCGGCGGCTTGTAGTTCGTGATGCCAAAATGAGTGGAACAGCTTGGCTCTCGAGCTGGGTTGTTCCAGGGACTTGGCTCGGGCGGTACGAGTCTTTGCGCGAACTGTGAGTTCCGTCGGACGCGGGCCTGGCCGTCTGTCGCGTACCGGTGGTTGCAGTTCCCAAGTCGAAGGGAGCGGCGGTGGTTGGGTTTTGACAGCGAGTTGTTCGCTAAGAATGAAGTCCCAAGCCCAACGCTGAACGGTTCCGGCCGGGGGCGTCATGGGGGCGTCTTAACAGAATCAGTCCCAAAAATGGCGACTGGCCCGACGCGAAACGAACACGCCGACCCAGCTGCCAGGCGGAATGGAGGCCCCGCAGGCTAAGCTACGTCACAGTCCCAAAAGCCCCTTCGCGGTGAGGAAGTAGCCCTCGAATGCCGTGCGGTCGGAGTCCGTGCCGGCGTGGCTGGCGATGATGCCTTCGATTCGGTCCAGATTGATACCGGCGGCGTAGGGGCTCTCTTTGAGTAACTCAGCGAAAGCGGCGACTGCGACTGCCCACTGGAGGTCACCATCCGCTGCATCCAGGGTGACTCCGATGGCGGCGGGAGCGAGAGACGAAGCCACCTCGTAAGCCGGTTCGGCCTCGGTCGCGCCGACGTCTTTGTAGCGTACCTTCACCGATACCATGTCATCCGCCCCGACTTCGACGTCACCGGCGTAGCCTTCACCGGTGACGAACTCGGGGCCGTCCGTCACTACCGGGATCGTTCCCCCGGGCAGTACCAACTCGTACAGAGCGGTGACCTGGTGTCCGGCGCCGATTTCACCGGCGTCTACGGTATCATCCCGGAACAGGTTGTCGGCGATCGCCCGGTTCTCGTAACCCAGTAGGCGGTAGGCGAGCACGTGGGCGGGGTTAAACTCCACTTGGATCTTCATGTCTTGCGCCACGAAGTGGAGGTTGGAGAGCAAGCGGTCCTCGACGTAGGAGCGGGCTGAGCCCTCGCTGCCAATCACGGCGTAGGTGCCGTTGCCCGCGTTGCTGATGGATTCCATCATGCTGTCGTTGTTGTAGCTGCCGAAGCCAAGGACCGATAACATGACGCCGCTCTGGCGTTTCTCTTCGATCAAGGTCGTGAGATCGGTGTCGCTCGAAACGCCGACGTTGAAGTCTCCGTCGGTCATCAGGATGACTTGATTGATCCCGCCGTCGATGAATCCGGCGCTGGCTTGGTCGTACGCCAGATTGATGCCACTGCCGCCTGCGGTGCTGCCGCCCGCGCTAAAGGAATTGATGGCGGAGAGGATTGTGTCGCTGTCGCTCACCGGCGTGGGCGTGAGAGCGACGGTGGTTCTGCCGGCGTACGTAACGATGGAGACAGTGTCCGTCGGGGCGAGTACCTCCAGACTTTCCGTCATGACGAGTTGAACGAGCGGAAGCCTGAGATCTCCGCTCATGCTGCCCGAGGTATCGACTAGGAACACGATATTGGCAGGCAGCATCTCGGAAGGCGGGGGCTGCTCGGCCTGGATGCCGACGCGGAGGTTGATCGTGTCTTTGTCCAGCAAGCTCGGGGCGGCATCCAAGTGTACGGCGAAGGGCTGCTCGGCATCTGCCGCAGGCGCTTCGTAATCGTAGTGGAAGAAGTTGACGAACTCTTCGAGCCGTACGCTGACGGCCTGAGGCAGGTAGCCGTTGCCGATGTCGCGAACGAAGATATCGTAGCTCGCCGTGTCGACGTCGGCGGCGAAGGTGGAGAGGGGGTCGCTGCTCACGAGGGTGAAGGGATTGGTGCGGGGCTCTTCGGGGACCTCGACAATGATGGGGTCGGCCGTGCCGCTGTCGGCAGAGGCGTACTCTGGCGGGCTAGCATATAGTTCTGCACCGCTGCCGGAGCCGCCCGAGCTGCTGCCCATGTCGTAGGCGTACCCGCCTGTGCCCCCGGTACTGGAGCCTGAGCCACCGTAACCGCTTTCGTTGTCGTCGAAACCGTTCACCGAGCCGGAATCCGTGGTTGAGATGGAGTCCCCGGCTGATGACGTCGAGTCCGAGTCCTCTGAGCAACCGACGCTCAACGCGCCCAACAAGCCAACAGTTACGAGATAAGTAATGCGAATATTCATGTGCTCTCCTCCGACGTAAGCCGTCTACACGCACCGGTTAGCAACCTACGTGCCACGACCGGCACCACTCGCGTTCTGTCTCACGAGTCGGCTAAGTGCCTAAGCGCGCACGGTTCACAGGAGAATTAACGGGTCTCGTTCTGTGCCAGCCTGTGCCAGAGCTGATCGCCATGTCCGATTCCGCAAGGGAGGCAGGGAGCCCGTAGAGATGTAGGTGCGTTGGCTATTTGGGGACTAGAGCGTCGTCAGCGACGGGGTGGGCGCCCCGGCGAGGGGTCAATCCTCGCTGAACCACCCCAGGAATCGTGCAAACAGGTTAGCGACCGTCGGAGTAAAGCGAGTCTTGTTCCACGCGTCGCCCAGCCGCTTCCAGATCTCAGCTTCCGTGGGGTAGGGATGCAGCGTGGCGGCGAGGGCTCCCGCTCCAAGTCCGTGGGTCATCGCGAGGGTTACCTCTGATATGCTTTCTCCGGCGTGGCTGCTCACCAGGGTCGCCCCGAGGATCTTGCCGTTGCCTTTTGCGACGTGCAGACGCCCGAAGCCGCGGGTGTGGCTATCTAACATTCCGCGATCCATCTCCGCCATGGGCACCGTCAGGGTCAGTACATCATCGCGAGAGCTAGCTTCTTCGGAGCTGATGCCGACTGATGCTATTTCGGGTTGAGTGTAGGTGGCCGCGGGGACCGTCAGGGCGCTGGACTTTTTGCGGCCGAAAAAGAGCGCGTTTTGGATCACGATTCGCGCCTGGGCGTCTGCGGAATGTGTGAAGGGATGGCTGCTACACACGTCGCCGGCCGCGTAGATCCTGCGGTTGCTCGTGCGAAGTTGGTCGTTGATCTGGACGCCGCGTTTGTCGGTAATAACTCCGCCATCGGCGAGACCGAGGCTTTCCACGTTGGGTGCCCGGCCTGCCGCGACCAATAAACAAGAGCCGCTGACGCTTGATTCCGATCCCCCACGATATCGCAACTTCAGCCCCGAGCGGTCGGACTCGGCCTCGAGGATCTCTACGCCTAGGTGGGTACGAATGCCCTCATCAGCGAATTGCTCAGCGAGTACGGCCGAGGCGTCCGCGTCCCCTCGGAACAAGAGACGCGGAGCCGCGTCGAGCACGGTCACTTCACTGCCCAATCGTCGGAATGCCTGAGCGAGTTCACAGCCGATGGGGCCAGCGCCGATGACAACGAGATGTGCGGGAAGCTCCGTCAAATCGAAGATGTCTTCGTGCGTGCGAAAGGGGACGTCAGCGAGACCGGGGATCGGGGGAGTCTTGGGGCGGGCACCGGTGGCGATCACTGCACGACGGAAACGCAGCACATCTTCGTCCACCGCGATTCGATCCGAGCCGATGAATTTCCCCTCGCCGAAGAAGACATGAACGCCAAGTTCGGCGAATCGCGTCGCTGCGTCGTTTTCGGCAATCTGCGCCCGCAGCTCGTGGACTCGGTTCATGGCCGTATGAAAGTCGACTTTGGGGGCAGCTCCGATGATGCCGAACTCTGAGCCATGGGACGCGTGGTAGGCGGCGCTTGCAGCACGGAGCAGCGCTTTGCTCGGTACGCAGCCGGTATTCAGGCAATCGCCGCCCAATCGGTGTTTCTCGATGAGTGCCACCTTGGCTCCAAGGCCAGCCGCACCTGCCGCTGCTACCAGGCCGGCAGGACCGCCGCCAATGACCACCAGGTTGTATCGACCGAGAGGTGTCGGGTTCGTCCAATCGCTGGGTCGAACCAAACGGTCGAGAGTTTCATCGGATGGGAAGCTGGAGGCCATAGGGATCGGCGAGAGCGGCTACCCTAGCGTGAGCAACGCTCCAGAGGCAAAGCCCGGTCATTTTGTCGGCCACGGCAAGGCTCGAATCCTGTGTCGGCCGCCGAGGATCGACTAAGGTGCCCCGGAAACATGCCGAATTCGAGTTCAGTCCCATCAATAATCGACGTGATCCGAAGTGTGATGAAGCCCCCGCCGGCATTTGTCGAACTGGTGAATCACTGGCCCATTGTGCGAGACGACGCCGAGCTAGACGCCAACTGTCGCTGGCTCAGTTTCGTGATCGGTTTCAACGATCTAAAGGCCGAGGTGCTCGAAGACATCGTCCGCGGCCGACGAGATGAGAGTCAGTTCGCCGGGTTGTTGGGAGCTTCGTCGGGGGATAAAATATCCATCGACGAAATTAACATCGAGGGGCGAGATGGCCAATCGATTGCGGCTCGATTGTATCGACCTAAGGCGCTGGCCAAGCGGGCACCGCTTCTTGTGTTTTTTCATGGTGGTGGCTGGGTGTACGGCAGCCTGGAGACTCACGGCGGCACGGCAGAGAAGTTGGCTGTCTCAGCTGAGGCCGTGGTGCTCAGTGTGGACTACCGTTTAGCGCCGGAGCACGCCTGGCCCGCCGGCATGAACGATTGTGTCGATGCGTTCCGTTGGGCGGCAACCAACGCGGACGAGTTGGACATTGATCCCGAGCGCATCGCCGTCGGCGGCGACAGTGCAGGGGGCAACCTTGCGGCGGTGGCGACCCACGAATTGCGGGACGACGATTGCGTGCCGTGTTTTCAGCTGCTTGTTTACCCTGTCTGCGATATTTCGAAGGACAGCGAGTCCTACGAGAAGTTTTCTGAAGGTTTCCTGTTGAGTCGAGCGGATATGCATTGGTTCCGAGACCGCTACACGCGATCGCCGGAGCACTGGGCGGATCCTCGTGTCTCGCCGCTACTGGCAGAAGACTTCAGTGGCTTGCCCAGGGCCCATGTGGTGACAGCCGGTTTCGACCCGTTGCGCGACGAGGGGCAAGCTTATGCCGAGCAGTTGAGGCAAGCGGGAGTGGAGGTGAGCGAACAAAGGTGCGCCCACTACGTTCACGGTTTCCTCTCCCTGAGCCAGATGATTCCCGGTTCGGATCAAGCCATCAACGAGATCTGTGACGCCCTCAAGGCGGGTCTCAACAACCAGCCATGGGACGCCGCGGACAGCCGAAAGAAAACGTCATGAGTCGAGTCACCGCATTGATTACAGGCGCCTCTGCCGGCATTGGCGAGGCATTCGCAGAAGAGCTGGCCCGTCGGGGTTACGATCTGGTGTTAACAGCTCGGCGGGAGGAGCGCCTGCAAGCGCTGGCGGACCGCCTCAGTGGCGAACACGACGTCAGTTGCCAGGTCCTCGCAGCAGACTTAGCCGAGCCGGACGCCGTCGAGAAATTGTGCGCGGAGCTGACCGAGCGATCGATTGATATCGGCTTTCTAGTGAACAACGCCGGCTATGGCGTGCCCGGGCACTTTCTGAACAACGATTTCTCGACCCACACAGATTTTATGCGGGTGCTGATGGGGGCTTTGCTCGAGCTGTGTCACCGTCTGCTTCCGCCCATGGTCGAGCGAGGTGAGGGGCACGTCATCAACGTGGCCTCCATCGCCGGCATGTTGCCCGGAACCGGCGGCAGTACTTTGTACTCGGCGGCCAAAGCCTTCGTGATCAAGTTTTCTGAGTCCCTATCGGTGGAAATGGCGGACAGGGGCGTCAAGATCTGCGCCGTATGTCCCGGGCTGACCCATTCGGAGTTTCACGACGTTACCGGGACGCGCAACGAGGTGAACCAGCTGCCCAAGTTCATGTGGATGAGCTCGGAACTGGTGGCCAAGCAGGGCGTCGATGCCGTGCTCCAGGGAGAGCCAGTGTTTATCAATGGTCCGGTAAACCATGGGATGGAATTGCTCGCGCGTTATCTCCCGGCAGCTATTGCTAGGCGTATCGTGGGTAACCAGTCGAAAAAGTTCCGGAGTGCCGAGAACACTTCGGCGCCTCAAAAGCCGTAAATACTCCGCGAGCGGCGGGCCCCTTGGCGGCGCCGGCTGCCTGCTCTATGCCGCGGCCATGCTCAAGTTCTACGGATACAAAAATTGCAGTAGCTGTCGTAAAGCCGAAAAGGCTCTGGTGACGGCCGGTGTCGAGTACCAGTACATCGACATCACAACGAAGCCGCCCACCAAGAAGCTGTTGAGCGACATCTTGAAAGCTGGCGAGTACACGCTCAAGCAGCTGTTCAATACGAGTGGCGTTCAATACCGCGAGCTGAAGATCAAGGATCAGCTGCCGGGCTTGAGCGAGGCCAAAGCCGTGGCATTGCTCGCCGGCAACGGCAAGTTGTGCAAACGCCCGATGGTGACTGACGGAAGCCAGACCACTGTGGGCTATCGCGAGAACGTGTTCGCCTCTGTGTGGTGCTAGAACTCAGCCAATCGTTCCGCAACAACAGGCGCGCGGCCAGATCCGGCGTCGCTCCTCGTGGGTTATTCCGCTATCGCGACAGTGGCCTCGTCTTCCGCGGCGGTTTTCGGCTTGCCCGAGACTTTAAGAGCGAGCCGGGCGCCCAGGTAACACAAGGGCACGTAGGTGAGCGTCGTCATCAGTGCCACCCAGATGGGGTGCGGGATGGTGAACAGGTTGACGCAGCCGGCGACGGTGAAGGCCAGCCCCACTACTGTTGCATAGGCGATGTGCCGCTCGGTGGCGATGGAGGCGGTAACAAAGCCACCGATGAAACTCCCGCAAATATACGAGAGCTCCAACATGGCGAAGGCCCCCAGGGGCATCGAGGCCACAAACTGGGCGAGCTGAGCCGGATCTTGGAGATCTGCCCCGGGGGCCGGCGGGTACATGGATACACTCACGGACTGGACGAGGCCGATCGCCAAGGCGCCGCCCAATTGTCCCGTCAACATCGCGACTAGGTTCCGTATCATAACCCCGGGGGTCTTCGTCATTCGGGACCCGGCCGCAATGGCTGAGATCCGGCCGCGATCTAGTGGGGAAAAGTAGCCGGCCCTGGCGCTCTTGGACGGTTGTGGCTGCCGGGGTGAGTCCCGCAGAGCCGCAATCGGTAGCCCCCCAGCTGCACATGGCGCTATACCCCGGCCATGAGGGACGCCAAAGGCACAGTGATCGTTACCGGCGGCGCTGGATTTATCGGCTCGCACACGGTGGTGGAGCTATCGCGTGCTGGTTACCGACCGGTCATCGTCGATAATTTCTCGAACTCGGAGCGCTTCATAGCCGAGCGTATTGAGCGCATTCTCGAAGGTCCGGTGAAATTGCACGAGGTGGACTGCAACGATGGCGCAGCTTTTGGGGCTGTGCTTTCCAGCGAGGCCAATGTCTGCGGCGTGATCCATTTTGCCGCCTTCAAGTCGGTGAACGAGTCGTTGCGCGAGCCCTTCAAGTATTACCAAAACAATATCGGATCCCTCGCGACGGTTCTGGCGGCTATTCGGGAAGCTAAGATCGCCCATTTTGTCTTTTCGTCGTCTTGTACGGTTTATGGCGAACCCGATTCACTGCCGGTGACCGAAGACTTTCCGCAAAAGCCGGCGGAGTCTCCCTACGGTCGCACCAAACAGATCGGGGAGGCGCTGATCGAAGACGCGGTGCGCTCGGGTATGAGCCTGAAGGTCGCTACTCTTCGCTACTTCAACCCCATTGGTGCCCACCCGAGCGGCTTGATTGGCGAGCTTCCGGAGGGAGTGCCGGACAATCTGGTGCCGTACATTACTCAAACCGCCGCCGGAATCCGCGAGAAGTTGACCGTATACGGAGACGACTATGACACCGTGGATGGATCCTGCGTGCGGGACTACATTCACGTGGTGGATCTCGCACGCGCTCATGTAAAGGCGCTCGATTACCTGTTGGCCGCTCCCGAGGGGACATTCAACGAGCCATTCAATCTAGGGACGGGACGTGGGGTGTCGGTTCTTCAGGCTATCGCAGCCTTTGAGGCAGCCAACGGTACTAAGCTCAACTTCGTCATCGGTCCGCGCCGGGAGGGAGACGTGGTCGAGATCTACGCCAACGCCGACAAGGCCGAGCGCGAGTTGAAGTGGACAGCCGAGCTCGACACCGAAACCGCCATGCGAGACGCCTGGAATTGGCAGAAGACGCTCTGATACAGAGCCTGTCGGCTCGTTACGTCGGCTCGTTACAGAGCAGCCGATGGCGTACAGAATGGGATGCCGGTAGGGTCACGATCGTGGCCATGGACTGGACCACCGTATCGACAAATAGGCGGGTGTCGGGATCATGCAGGCTCGGGGGAGCGTTCTTACGCAGGTTGATGTAGTCGGCCAGACTGTGCAACAGCATGCCCGCAAGGATCAGAGTGCGGGGCAGGTAGCTGTCCGTGTGTTGCACGGGCACCACGCCCAGCAGCAGTCGGGCCAGCCGGGTATGGTGGCTATGCCCTGCGTGATGAGCGATGGCGAGCTCGGAATAGCTCGGGCTGCTCATCAATTGAGCGCTTATGGACAAGTAGTGGGGGCCTCCGTCGGGGTCGTCGAACTTTTCGGCCAGTGGCAATACCACCGCGCCCATAAGAGTCTCCACCGTCACATCCCCGTGAGTCTCGAGGTGGTCAAGCATTTCGTGTCGACGGCGCACCACATCGGGCTGGTGTTTGTCGATGATGGCCTGCAGTAGGCCCGCCTTCCCGCCGAAGTGATAATTCAGCGCGGACTTGTTGCGTTGCCCTGCGGCCTTGGTGATTTCGCTCAGCGTCACTGACTCTAAGCCCCGGGCCGCGAATTGCGCTTCTGCAACAGCGAGCAACTTCGCTCGGGTAGCGAGACTGGAATTGTACGGCATAATTAAGGTATCCCCTGCCCATACATGTGCTTCTTGCAGTCTTGGAGAGAAGAGGGAATAGAGTATATCTTAGAATTTCTTGATAGTAAATTAAGGGCATGCCTTACTCGGCGAATGACAGACAATTTCCACTGCGATGTTCATGTATTCGACGCCCCTCTAGGCGCAGAGATCCGGGGTATTCAACTCGGTCAGCACGTCCGCGGAGAACACATCGTTCAGATCCTTCGGGCTTTCGACGAGCATCACGTATTGGTGTTCCGCGATCAGGAGCTGGATAACGACCGGCAACTCGAAGTCTCCGAGTGGTTTGGCCCACGATATGTGGCTCCGCCCGACTTGCCCATGCTTGGCGGCATCGATCAGCCGCCGGTAATTGCAGTGTCGAATGTGGTGGAGGGAGGATTGCTGGGCAACGGCATGATCCCCGGTCACTCGGACATCAATTTTGTGGCTGTACCGGTGCTCGGCGCTATGCTGCGAGCCGTCGAAGTCCCGAAAAGCGGCGGCGCGACGTCTTGGTCGAACTTGATCACCGCCTACGACGAGCTCGAGGCAGATATGAAGCAGCGGATAGACGGGCTCAACAGCTACGCCATCAATCCCTTCGCCGGCAAAGCGGGGGAGTTAGGCGTGGCGGGGGAAAGCCAGAAGACCCTAGCGGCGGACGCTTCGAAATTCGCTCACCCCATCGCCCGTACGCACCCGCCCACAGGCAAGAAAAGCCTCTACATAGGGATCACGAACTTCGAAATTGACGGACTGAGCGCGGCCGAATCGGCGCGGATACTCAATGTCTTGCAAGAGCACGTCAGTCAGGACAAGTATTACTACACCCACCAATGGCGTCCCGGAGACGTCGTGTTTTGGGACAATCGCTGTACCAACCACAAGCGCGAAGCCTTCGACAACAAGGAACGCCGAGTGATGTATCGGGTGCAGATAGCCGGTACCCGTCCGTTCTAGCTCCGCTCAGAGATCTTCCTCGCGGGGCCGTTCGCGGCACAAGCCAGTTGACGATCAAGATATCTCGTGTCACAGAGAGCGACCACAACGAGTTTACGTCATGACGTCCGGATCTTTCTCCTCGCCTGGATGCGTGCAGCGCCAAACCGACTATCGGCTCCCCCTCGGTGGTCCCGTGTTGCTGAGCGCTGCGTGGTCGCAGGATTCGTGGCAGTCCGGCAGCACGCTCAGCAATCGGCGTGTAGCCACGAAGCACGTTAGCACCAAGCGACGTAGCACCAAGCGACGTAGCACCAACTGTATGCAGGCGGTGCGGCGCAACCGGTAACAAAACACTAGTATTACGGACTCATTGAAGCCGCCGCGCCTATCGGGCCCTGCGGCTTTCTGCGTTTTGTTGCCGTTTGTTTTGTGTTCGGGGGGCCTTCATCCAGCCATCACCGATTACCACTGTCCTTTCAGAAAATTAAGATAATTGTCATGTCATCCCAGTTCGTAGCCTCATCCTGGCGCGAAAATCCCAGTGCCGCCCTCGTACAGCTGGCGTGGCCGCTCACCATCTCCATGTTGTCCAACAGCTTGATGGCGCTCATCGACACATTATTCGTCGGGCGATTGGGGGCCGCCTCTCTGGTGGCGGTCGGCATCGGAGGGGTGGTGGCGTTTACCGTCATGTGTTTCGGCTTCGCACCCTGCGGGCCGTTAAGGTGCTGGTGTCCCAGTCGGTCGGAGCGGATCGTGAGGACCGTCAGCGCCCCTATCTCGGCGCCTCGTGCGTGATTGTCGGCGTCCTGTCGCGATCGTCGACATCATCAGCCCCCTTGTCGTGTTGGCGATACCGTCGACCAGTGCTCCGGGGCAGCCCGGAGCACTGGCGGCGGACTACCTCGGCCTGCGTTTGACGGCTGCTCCGCTGTTGTTGCTCGCATGTGCTCTGCGGGAGTTCCGCTGCGCGGTGGGCGATACCCGGTCGTCCATGAACGGGGCTCTCGTGGCGAATGTCGCGAATCTGGGGCTCAACGCGTTTCTCGTCTTCTATCTATAATGGGGAGTCGCCGGAGCCGCTCTGGCCACCGTCGGCGCGAACCTCGTGGCGTTAGCCTGGTTGCTGCGCGGCCAGCGACGCTGGGGTTTGGGCCGTGGGTTCTGGAATGTCAACGATGTGCGCGAGCCATTGCGCTTAGGTCTGCCATTGGGTTTGGAGCGTTTTCTGGACGGCAGTTCCTTCTCGGTAATGGTCTTGATATTTGCCCGTATGGGCGATGCCGATCTGGCAGCACCTCAAATTGTTATGCAGCTGTGTCTCGTTGGCTTTTTGCCGATGTTAGCCATCGGCGAGAGTACGGGGATCTTGGTCGGGCGAGCCGTCGGTACGGGAGAGTTGCGTTTGGTGACTCGACTGACTTCCGTGGGGTTTTCGTTGGCTCAGGTTGTGGCGGTGACCATCGCGATGATCTTGTGGGGTTTTCGCCACAGCCTGATGGGATTGTTTACGTCTGATCCGGCGGTTCAATCGGCTGGGCGGGGGCTGCTGCCGGCGGTGGCGTTGGTGCTCGTCATGGACCCTGGCTACAAGATCTTTCGGGCTACCCTGTACGGGGTGGGCGACGTGCGTGCTGTTGCGTCGGGTACGGTGGCTCTGGCGTGGCTATGTACCCCGCCGTTGACTGCGTTTTTTTTGGTCTACTTGGGCTACGGTGCGCTCGGCGGTTGGATCGGGTTGGTGGCTGAGATCACCCTGGGTTCAATGTGGTTCGGCTACCGATTCGCCAGAGGGCGTTGGTGCTCGGGGCCGTGGCCCAGCGTGAACGTCTAATGGCTCAGCCCCGAACAATCGAATCACTTCGGGAGGCCGATTAGGACCCATGGATCGCAGAGCGAGATAGTGGCGCCCTCCCGCACTTGTATGGTTGTCTTGACAAGTTGGGGCGGGCAGGCCAACGTCCGGGGGTGGCTGCGCTAAATCCGGAATCCCCCGTGCCCCTCTATCATCAACTGTCCCAGTTGTTGGCTCGGCGTATTTCCCGGGGCACCTATGCGGAGGGCGCGCGCATCCCATCGGAACACGAGCTTGCCGCGACCTTTCTCATCGGTCGTCCCACGGTTAGACAGGCGACAGATCACTTGGTGTCCCGCGGGGTACTGGTGCGTCGGCGTGGGGCTGGCACATTTGTTCGTCCCACGCCGCAGCAAGTCGACTTGTTTTCCCTTGGTGGCACCATCGCTTCGTTTCAAGAGCAGGGCATCGAGGTTTGCGCGCGATTCTTGGGCGCTCCCAAATCAGTCAAGTTGTCGGAGTCCGCGTCCGCCGCATTGGAGTCAGAGCGGGGGATCCGAATCGAAAGACTGAGCCGAGTGAAACGACGGTCGGTTCTGTTTGAACGGATGTTTTTTGATCCCGAGCTGTTTGCGGGCTTGGGGGATCTCGAGCTGGAGCAGCAGTCTCTGTCGAGCATCGTGCAGGACCGTTTTTTTATGTCCCCCCGGAGCGCGTCACAGAATTTTCGGGTGTGCCACGCGGAAGGTGCGGTTGCTCGTCATCTGGGCATGAAGGTCGGGGAGCCATTGCTGTATGTGCAGCGCGCGCTGCACTTTGCCGCTCGAGATAGCGCCATATTTTGTGAGCTTTATTGTCGAACGGACCACATGGTGTTTTCCCAAAAGATCACTAACAACGCCGGCGGAAGCCCCGACCATCACCTCAACGGGGGCCGTCGGTCCCAGCAATCGGGCAGGACCCAAGATGAGTGAACGCGGATATTACGGGGAATTTGGCGGGGCTTTTGTTCCGGAAATCCTGACGGCGACCTTTGACGAATTGCAGCTCGCTTTCGAAACGGCCAAGCAGGACCCCGCGTTTTGGGAAGAGTTTGTCCAGCTCATGGGCAGCTATTCATGTCGGCCGACGCCAATCAGCTATGCGGAAAATCTGACCAATCGTTTCGGGGGCGCGCGTATTTACATCAAGCGCGAGGATCTGAACCACACAGGCGCTCATAAGGCGAACAACGTGATGGGGCAGGGGTTGCTCGTCAAACGAATGGGCAAGACCCGAGTGATCGCAGAGACCGGCGCGGGGCAACACGGTGTCGCCACGGCGACCATGGCGGCCCGTCTGGGCTTTGAATGTACCATCTACATGGGCGAGGTGGATGTGGAGCGTCAACGTCCAAACGTGTTCTGGATGGAGCGTTTGGGGGCGACCGTGGTGCCCGTGACCGATGGCTCGCGGACCCTTAAGGATGCCATTAACGAAGCTTTCCGCGATTGGGTGAGCAACATGGACAACACCCACTACGTGTTGGGGACGGCCTGCGGACCCCATCCCTTTCCCGAGATGGTCACGTATTTTCAGTCGATTATTGGCACCGAGGCGCGCAAACAGATCCTGGAGATCACGGGCAAGCTACCGAAGCGTGTCTACGCCTGTGTGGGCGGGGGATCGAACGCCATGGGGATTTTTTCGGGCTTTTTGGCTGACGACGACGGAGACAAACGCGTCGAGCTCATTGGGGTCGAGGCCGGCGGTCACGGTATCGAAACCGGACAACATGCAGCTCGACTAGCGTCCAAGGACGCGAGCATTGGTGTCGCCCAGGGTTACAAGACGTATTTTCTCCAAGACGGTGACGGGCAGATGAAGGAAACCCATAGCGTGTCGGCAGGTCTTGACTACGTAGGCGTGTCGCCGATTTTGGCCCATCTACGGGATAGCGGTCGAGTTCGTTTTGAAGCTGCTACCGACAAAGAAGTGATCGAGGCCTTGGCGCTGACCATCAAGAGCGAAGGTCTCATTCCGGCTTTGGAATCCTCTCATGCCTTTGCGACTGCGTTCAAAGAAGCGCCGCAGCTGAGTTCTGACGATGTGCTGTTGATCAACCAGTCCGGGCGAGGGGACAAGGACATCTTCACCGTGGCAGACGCCTTCGATGACCCGAAGTGGGAGCAGTTCATCATCGACAAGGCGGCTCAATATCAAGCGCGCGCGGCGGCCAGGAGATCCTCATGATTCAGCAGTACATCGAGCAGCAGCGGCAGAAGAAAGATATCCTGCTGATGACGCACATCGTGATGGGTTATCCGAATTTCGATGCGTGTCTGAAGCTGGTAGACGAGATGGTGACTGCCGGAGTGGACTTGATGGAACTCCAGATCCCGTTCTCGGAGCCTATCGCAGACGGCCCGGTGATACTGAAGGCCAACTCTGAGGCGCTGGCGTCCGGTGTGACGCTCGAGCAATGTTTCGAGTTCGCGGAGACCGTCGCGACCCGTTTTGACATCCCGTTTCTGTTCATGAGTTATTACAATCTGCTGTTCAAATACGGCACGGCGCGCTTTGTGGAGCGCATGGCCAGGATCCCGCTGCGGGGGGCCATCGTCCCTGATTTGCCGCCGGAGGAAGCGGGGGAGTACCTGGCGGCGATGGACTCGAGTGAGCTGTCGCCCATCTTTATCTATTCGCCGAACACTACCGAAGCGCGCATGGACTACATCGCCAAACACAGCAACGGATTCATTTATTGTGTTGCCCGTAAGGGCGTAACGGGGAGTAAGACGAGCTTCTCCGGGGAGCTGGAGTCGTATTTGGCTAGCTGTAGCCAACACGCCGGAATTCCGCTGGCCGTTGGCTTTGGCGTAAAAGAGAAAGCAGACGTCGATTTTCTTAAGGGAAAAGTGGACGTGGCAGTGATCGGTAGCGAGAGTCTCAATCGATTGCGAGAGGGCGGCGTGCCGGCAGTCGGAAACTTCTTGCGAGGGCTCCGGGACTGAAGCGACTGTCGCCGCGAGTTGCTGGGGGATCTTTAGGGTAACAACTTGACCAAAAGGGCGCCGAGACCTGCCGCCAAAGGCAAGGTCACGATCCACGCACCGAGTACGGCGAAGGTTTTGGGCCAACGAACGCTTTGTCGGAACATGCCGATGCCGACGATGGACCCGGTGCTGACGTGGGTGGTCGACATGGGGAGGCCCAGCGGAGAGGCGACCAGCATCAACAGCGCCGTGGAAAAACCTCCGGCCACACCCTGGCCTGGGGTCATATCGGTCAGTTTTTTGGAGAGAGTCTCCGCGACCTTTCGTGCGCCGAAGAGGCCGCCCAGGGCCATGGCGGTGGTGACACCGAAGACCCCGGCGGTCGGCGAGAGGGCGGATACCCCGACGACCAATCCGAGCAGTTTCGGCGTATCGTTGAGTCCGTGGGCGAAGCCGACCAGGCCACCGGCGACACAATGGGCGCTCTTGATGCATTTTTCGACTTCGATGCCCCAGACGTAACCTTCGTAGCCTGGCGCACAGCTGTCGCGATGCACGACGCTCACTCTGGAGTGGCGTTCTGCGGTGGTGGCGCCTGACTCAGGCGCCGGCGTCAATTGCTGTCGGTTGAGGCACAGACAGTCCGACATCTTGATTTGGTAGCGCACGGAGAGACGTCTGCCCCAAGAGCTGAGGCCCCACGCCATCACCAATGCTGCCACCGGTCCGAGAAGCAAGGGGAACAGGAATACCCAGCCCAGAGCGGTTAGGTTGAGGGATGAACCGGCGGTGAGCCAGCCGGCGCCCACCAGGGAGCCCACGATGGCGTGAGTGGTCGAGACTGGCATGCCAATCACGGTGGCGGCGGCGAGGGTGATGGTCGCCGCAATCGCGACGGCGGCGAGAAAACTGGTGGTGACAAAGTCGCTGGGCACCAAGCCCTTGCCAGAAAATGCATGAAGGAGAGAAGTCGCGAGAATGCCGGATGCCAGGCAGCCAAGCACCGTGCTGAGGGTGGCTAACAAGACTCCGCTTTGATAACTCAGCGAGCGGGAGCCAATCAAAGTGGCCACGCCCTTCATGTTGTCGTTGGCGCCATTCACGAACGCCAAGGCCAAGACAGAGAGCAGGAGTAGATCGTTCACGCGTGATATTTAGAGGCCGGACGGGACCGTTCAGCTTACCCCGATTGCCGAGCCGGGGAGTCGTTGCCGCCGATCTGGCGATACAGCGATTAAATGCCGGGTTTTGTCGCAGATTTACGTAAGGCGGTCGGGCCTGGTCGAGATGCCGACGCAATCGGCTGCGCCCCCTGCGCCCGTTGTCGGTGGAATCGGGTAACTGACGCGCTGGGGATCGCCATGGCCCCAACCGACGCGGTGAATTCGGGCAAGGCCGGTCTCCCGGCCGCTTGTGGAGTGCCGGTTCGTGAGTTGGCTAAGCTCGATTTTTATTGTTCGCGACTTCGTGTAAGTTATGGTAAACGAGCGTTCGGCGCCCCGAAATACAGAGCGAGAGAATACGATGCCCGATCAACAAACCGTAGCTCAACGACGAAAAGCCCGTCAGGTGGAAGCCGCCCGGGAAGACATATTGAACGCTGCTGCTGCTGCTTTCGCGCGGTCAGGATACCGCGCGGCGACTATGCAGGAGATCGCGAAGGAGGCCGGTTTCACCGCCGCGTCGCTGTACACTTACTTCGAGAGTAAGGTGGCGATCTACCAAGCTCTGCGAACCGTGATCGTCGAGGAGACATTCTCCCACTTTGACTCACATCACTCGGGGACTTTCGAAGAGAAACTCACGACGTTGCTGACCAACACGCTCAGCGTCGCGGACTCCCGCAAAGATGCCTTCGTTTTCCTGATGAGCCTGGCCTCTGGCGAAGAAGCCGCTCCCCGCGATGCCGGTCGAAAGCCCAAACGCGGACACGATGGATACATCGCGGCGATCGAGATGTGGTTCGGAAACAACGCCACACCCGCTGATTTGGGCGGCGTCGAGGCGGAGACCAGCGCATTGCTTCTGCATGGTCTCGTCCATGCGTATTTCCGTCGCTGGTTGAGAGACAAAGGTTGTGTGCCCCTAGGGCAACATGCGCCCGAGATTGCTCGGTTCTTCCTTCGTGGCGTCCAAGGCACAGCGGGCGAACGAATCGGTGTCGCCTAGGTCACGCAGGCGCGTCGTGGCTGGCGTCCACCACTGCGGCCAATCGTCGGTCGGCAGCGGTCATGGAGGCGGTGACGGATTCCGTCATCGATTGAGTGGCGGCGTCGACGGCGGTGAAGCTAGTCTCGATGTTGGAGCGAAAACTGGCGGAGTTTGCCTTCAGCTTGCAGCGATTTGCAGCGATTTGCAGCGATGGCAGGCAGCGACATGGTCAGTTCGGCAACATTCGAATTCGCGATCTCGATAGATGACGTCAGTCGGCGCATTTCGTTGGCGATGGCATGGAAGGCGGCTCCGCCCTTCTTTAGATGCGCCGCCTCGACGTTCGCGTTGAGCGCCAGCAGCCGGGACTGAAATTGAATATTGCCGATCTGTTTCCTCAATTCTTCGATTCGGCTCGACAGACCCAAGGCGTGATCAACTGACGATTTCTGCTCGTCGACTACGTTCTCCATTGCGCTCAGATATGGCGACGTCGCCTCGTTTGTTCGCTGATGAGCGCGGTCACATCAGCGCCGCCGACTATTTGTCCCAGACACTGCTTGGTATCGTCGATATGGGCGCGAGCCTCGTTCGCTACGGCTTGCAGAGCGTTACTAGCGGCTAGCACCTCGCACTCGGTCATTTCGTTCACCCGCTGAATGCGCTCCAGCACCGCCGGTGCGAGATCTTCAAGGAGAACTGAAACCGCATCCCGCAGAGCCGCCGGGGGGGAAGAGTCGGGAGGCGTCGCCTGAATGCTGTCGGCTGAGGCAGCGACGTCTGATTCCGATTCGGTGTCGATTGCGTCCGGTTCTTCGTCGTAGCATTTTGATTGTTGCGTTGATTGCAAACGCCATGCAGGGAGATCCGGAGATCTGTCTCGAAGCGGGTATGGATGACGATATGACTAAGCCTTTCAAGCGGGAGGTGTTGGCTTCCTCGGTAGGTAAGTGGGTTCACAAAATGATCGCCTAAAACGGCACGACGCGGGGCTGGCACGTTTTTAAATTGCGCCCCTAATGTGGTGTCGTCTGAGGCCGTTAAGGAGAGTATGGGGAGTGGAGAACATTCGGGTGGGTGCGAGTCTTTCTGGTCCCATCAGCACATGCTCGACGGGATGGTGAGCGAACCGAAAGATCCTGCGGGCGAGGCGGAGGCATTTGTTCAGGCGTCTCTCGACGCGGTGGCCTGGGGCACATGTATCATCCTCGGGTGCGACGACAGCGCTATTAGCGCGAATGAGACGACTCCAGCGCTTGATGACAGCAGCTGCGCGGGGTTCATTGGCTTCGTCGGAGATGCGACCCGCGGCTCCCTGACGGTGTGTGCGGATCTGGAGGTGGTGCGCGCCACTCGGCCCGGAGCCTTAGTGCAAGTCGACGCCTCGCCCCGAGAATGGTGGGCTGAGTTTTGCAATCGCGTATTGGGATATGCGATCACGCGGCTCGCGATCAACGGCTACCCGCTGTGTTTGACGAGTCCGACTGTTGTCGTTGGTACGGACTTGCATTTTCGGCCGGTGGAACGCCCGCGGTGGAAGCGGGTGCGGGCTGATGTTGGGGATGTATACGTGAGCGTAGACATCCGAGTATTAGAAAACTTTGTGGGGGGCCCTATGCAAACAGATAAGCGTTTTAGCTTGTCTCCCGGCGGGGCTCTGTTGTTTGACGCTGATGACGGAGAAATGGAATGAAGAATGTGCTGGTAGTCGATGATTCCGCCGTGGTGCGGGCTCAGATTCGCGTCACACTTGAGGACTGTGGCTACTCAGTCATTGAAGCTGTAGATGGCTTTGACGGTGTGGCGCAGATCGGTTCCGAGAAAAATATCGATCTGGTGATCTGCGATATCAATATGCCTCGGATGGATGGGCTGGGGCTAATCGAAAAGGTCCGAGGCAATGCCGATGAGCGGATTGCGTCGCTGCCGATTGTTGTGCTCAGCACCGTCGGAGATCCGGAACGGGTGAGAAAGGCGCGCAGACTTGGCGCCCAGGGGTGGCTCGTGAAGCCATTCTTACCGGAGTTTCTGATAAAGACGGTGGCCAAGCTAACCGAAGCCGCCTAAGCGGCTTGATGATTCGGAGCCTTAGCGCGATTGAGCGAGCCGGCGTCTTGCTTTCTTATGGGTTGGGTCAAGTGAGAGTGCGATTTGCCAAGCCTTGACTGCCTCATCGTTTTCAGCATTTTTGATTAGAATATCTCCGTAGAGAACCTGTGTGTTGGCGTCCAGCGCCCCCAGGCCCAACGCCCTCCGCATCCAACCCAAGGCCGATGCGTTTTGCTGGGCACGAAACAGTGCTTCGGCGAGCCCGGTGGCGGCGTCCGGCCATTCCGGACGGAGGATCACACAACGCCGAAAAAAACGGTCCGCCTGCGCCCAATCTGAGCCTTTCAAGGCGCGCGTGCCCGCGTGGTGGTAGCGGTTAGCGAGGCGCTCGATGCCTTTGCTGTTGTCGGCCTCCAATTTAGCGGCCGTCATCCACAGCGCGCGCGCTTCATCGAGCTTGCCGACCCGCGCGAGTGTATCACCGAGCAAGACCTGCGTATCTACGGAGCTTGGGTGATGTTTGGCCGCGATCTTCGCCCAGTCCTGGGACTGATCGAGATCTCCTTGCAGCATGAAAAGCCGTACGAGCGAGCTGACCGCCGGGAGGTTGGCGGGATCCATCGCAGAGGCTCGACAGAACGCTGTCTGAGCGGCTCCAATGTCTCCGCGGACCATGGCTTTTCTGCCCAGGCGCAATTCGATAATCGATTGGCCCTCCCGATTTCCGCGCAGCAGAAGTTCCCATGCCGCCCCCACCAACGTTTCGCATGACGGGGCTATATTTTGTACTTCTCGGCTCGTGAGTTCCGCGACGGCTCCCGGTGGATCGCCCGCGGGTTCCTCCGGCTCCGCTGGCACGTCCGCTTCCTCCACGTGCGCCGACGGGGCGGGTCCAGGGGCGACTTCATCACCGGCCGTGGCCGAGGGGCTCGGCCACGGCCGGGCTTCGGCCTTCTGGGGGGCGGTCGCCGTCGAATTAACAGATGCGACAACGCTTGCAGAATCGCCGCCTCGGGTCAGCACGATGCCCAGCACCAGACACAGTGCTGACGCGATAACGGCGATGGCGATTAGCTTTGCCTTGGGGGTTGCTGCCGTTGTCACAGTAGCAAGGGGGTTGCTGCCCGCTGGTTCCGCCTGGGTGGCTATCGGCGGCGGGGGAAGGGTGCCAGACGGCGCTGGGATTGAGGGGGCTAATGGCGGCGGGGAACCCTCCGATTGGGTCAGCGCGACTGCGATGGTCGCCATGACGTTGGCGGATTGGGCGTGAGTGATTTTCTCGATATGCACGCGTCCGGATCCGAGCACCAGCAATGTAGACAGCGCCTCGATTCCTTCCGTGGAGAACGGGTCGTCGCCTTGGATTTCGCCGTTGGCGCCCACGACCAACTCGTCAGAAATGTCGACCTGCACGTAGGCTCGCGTGTTGAACACACTGACGCGCAACATGTGCGGAGATCTCATCAGCGCTCTTAGCATCCGAGCGGGGCCGGTCACTTCCAGTCGGGTGTCAAAGGCTAGTCCCGAGCGGATGCGGTCCCGGATACTATGTTCGGGCTCGGCCAACGTTGCCAACGTTGCCAGCATTTCATCTACGTGGGGTACGTTCGTGTCTTCGGGCCAGACTTCATCCCAGGGTACGACCAATAGTGATGCCCATCGCAATCGTGTGTCCTGGCGCATCAGACGCACCAACGCATAGCCATCCCCGCGCAGATCTTCGTCGGATATCAGGAGAATCGCCGGATCGACTTGGCGGAGCCGGGACACCCGGGCCTCGTTCACATCGAAGTCCGTGACGGTCGCCTCAATGTCGTGAGACCTCAGCGCCTGCGCAACGGCATCAGCTCGGCCGGAGTTCTTGTCCGCGATCAAAAGTCGCAGTCCCGCGACGTCCTCGGGGGCCCCTGGTGGTGCCAGACTATCGCCGCCCAAGAACTGGACCGTTCCCCCAGCGCGTTCGTCAAATTCGTAATGCAGCGGTTCCGCGTGAACGACGTGCTCACGCAGCTGGGAAACAAATTCGTCGATGGTTTGGGCAAGAGGTCGGCCGCCGCCCAGAACGAGGCGGATCGCTTCTTCATCGCTGGTTGCGCCGCCGCGCACTGACAAGATTCCGCTTCGCAGCTCGGTTGTTAGAGCGCGAACGAGCTCATCGAGGGTGGTATCGCCGAGCTGCCCCGTCGTCGTACCGTCGCGGTCCGGGATTTCTCTCGCCAAGTGAGCGATCTCGACCGCGATCGCATCCACCGAGGCGGTGAGCGGTATAACGGCGGTCGCGCCGTGTCGAAATGCCTTGAGTCGTTCTGCCAACGCAGCGTCATCCGCGAGGATGGCGACCGGGATCACCGAGGTCTGGGGCGAACCGGACAGCAGTTGGAGAGCCTGGGTCCCACCGCCGAGTGCGGAATCCCCCATCAGCAAAATCAGATCGGGAGCCGCAGCCTGCGCGCATTCGTACACAGCGTCGGTTTCCACGTTTTCGACGAACACGTTGTAGTTGGAGAGGGCCGCGGCCAATGCGTCGTGGAACGCCCTGTCGGCTCCCACCAACAGCACCGCTGGCTCGGACTCTGGTGTCTGAGAGCCGGAGGTGTCCGTTGGGTGTCTGGGGGGCGGCCGCCGACTAACTGCCATAAGTCGACATCATGGCGTGTGCCTGGCGTTTGGTGAAGAACTCCCGGAGTTTTCGCGGTTCGACACCCGGGCATGTGTAGGCCGGCGAGTCGATTGGCTGGGGACTGTCCGGTTCGGCATGCGCTTGCGGGGTCGGATGGGGCTCCGAATTGGGCACGTTTTGCCCGGGGAGAGACGACCCATTATGCTGGCCGCAGGTCCCAGCGATAGTATGTCAAGTTCTGCCCCGACCATCGATGAGTACGCTCTAGTCAGCGAAGTCGCCAAGAGCCCGATGGGGTCCCTGTACGCCGCACTGGACCCAACGGGCTCACCGGTGTTGCTGCGGATGTTGGCGATTCCAGATGGCGCCGATGTTCCCCGCTTTTTGGAGCTGGCGGAGCAGGCGAGTGGTATCGTCCACCCGTCAGTAGCGTCCGTGCTCGAGTGCGTGCAAGGCGATGGCTGCATCGGTTTGGTGAGCCCACACATGGAGTGCGAAGGCTTGCGTCAGGTTCAGTTGCTTGGCGGAGTGAGGCGGATGCCGCCGACGGTGGAGGCCGTGCTGCGTATCAGTTTGGACATAATCGATGCGCTCAAGGCCGTGTTGGCTGAGCAGCTCTGCCATGGGGGGGTCAGTCCCGACAGTGTGTTGTTGGGCACGGACGGAGGCGTCCGGCTGTTCGACGTTGTGGTGTCCAGTGCCGCCACGAAATTCGAAAGCGTCGGTGCGAGCGCGGAGATGATCGCCTATTCGTCACCAGAAACAATTGGTGGTAACAAAGAAGCGACGGAGACTTCGGATGTGTTCTCTGTCGGGATCCTGCTCTGGGAGCTACTCACTACGCGCCGCTTGTTTATCGGTTCGGCACGAGCGGTGGGGCAGAAGGTATTGGGCGCCAAGATCCCCCGTGCAGACAGCCTGAAGCGGAAGGATGGGGCGACGATTCGTCCGGAACTCGCAGACATAGTCGACAAGGCACTGCAGCGAGATCCCACGGATCGCTACGCGACGCTGGATGAGTTTGCCGACGCGCTGTTGGCTTTGGGTGAAGCGCTGCCCGGCAGAGACGAGCTTGGCGCGTATGTCGCCGAACTCTGTGCTCGGCCCTTGGAAAATCGCAGAGACCAATTGGCCCATGCCTTGAAGGCAAAGACGCGGAGTTCACTTCCGGGCGCTGGTGCCGGACGGCGCGTACCCAGAAAAGTTCAGCGCACCATGCTGGGTATGGCGCCCCCGGTTCTCAACAAGCCGACGCCCAAGGTAGGTACCGAAGCGAAGCCAGCGGCGCCGATTCGGAAGCGTGCGCCATCGATTCCCAGGATTGATCTTCACAAGCCTGCGTTCTCCACCGAGACACCATCGGCGGTGACGCCCCAGGCACCGTCGGTGGCAGCATCGGGCGTAAAAAAAACAGGTCCGGCACCGCTTGTTCCGGCGGAGCGCAGTGGAGGGCATCGGACCGAGGAGGAACAGACGGTTCGTATGCCCCAGGACGCTCTGCTGGCGGGTCTGGTCGCCCCCGCGCCGAAGGCGTCGGTGGAGAAGCCGGCCGTTACGGATGGCGCCGCCGCTGCGGAGGCTAACAAAACTAGCGTCGCGGTCGAAAAGACGCCGATGCCGGAGCCGATGCCGGAGCCGGAGCCAGAACCGGAACAGATCTCCTTCGAAGAGACAGCGGCACTGGCGAGCGCGCCAGATTTTGCCGTTCCGCCGCCGGTGTTGTCGGGCACGATCGAAATTCCCGTCGATGTGTCCGAGGTGCCCAGTGCATTTCCTGAGGCCGCACCCACGGGAGTTCAGCCGTCGGTGGAGGCGTCTGACGCTGCGGGAGTCCCATCTTTCGAAGATCGTATTTCTCATGCTCCGGCGCCAAAACGTGCGTTCGGTAGGGTGTACGCCCCCTCCGACGCCCTGCCTGGCGGGCAGGCAGGGGCAGCGGCCATTCCACCTGGCGGGGGGGCATCGTCGGGCCCCCGGGGGGAAGGCCCACCCGTCATTTGGATAGCGGCAGCTGTCGGTTCCCTGATGGTTTTCGCTGCTGTGTGGTGGGCATCATCCGACACCACCTCAATTAAGACTGAGACGACGTCAACAGCGACCGCGGCTTCGGCAGACGCCCCCGTTGCCGCAAACGAGCCCGAGTTGAAAGTCCCCGAGGTGCCCGAGCCGAGTGTCGAGTCGGCCCCGAGCGCCAACACGGTTGGACCGGACAGTCCCGCGCCGGCGATGAGCGCGGAGGTAGAAAATGAGCCCGCCGAGGTGGAGCCTGAGGCTCAGCCAGTGAAGCCGGTGGTAGTTCCCCAGGCCCCCAGGCCCCCCCGACCCGTCACGAGAAAAGCGCCTAAGAAACGGCCCAAACGGAAGGCGAAGCCCAAGGCCGCCAAAAAGGCCTTCACCCCGGATGACATTTAGCGGCGGTTTTTCCGACTTTCCGGCACACCACATACCGTGTTCCGTTGGGTATCTCGCACTCATGTCGGCCAATAACGCCGGTGACAGTTATTGTACACTGTGCTAATATGGGTCCCGGCTTGTTAGCCGCGAGGCGGCTGGGAGACAGTTATGAAAGTTCGTTCCAATTTGGTGGGTCTAACGCTGGGGGGGCTCTGGACGGTGGCGAGTCTGCTGGCGTGTGCGGCTACCAGTGGAGTTCCGGATGGTTCACGCGGTGGCGATGTTGATGCCGGGGCGGGGGGAGCCGGCTCCTCGGGGGCCTCTGTCTACGAGTCGGGCGGTGGCGGCAGCCTAGGGGGAACTGGAGGGGCACCCGACGCCGGTGCTCCGGATGACAGTTATGGAGGAGCGCCTACGTACGGCAACTCAACTGCAGGAGCGGGAGGGGGCTCGAATAGCGGTTCTGGTTCGATTCCAACCGCACCGTCGACACCGCAGGATCCGGTGATCGTGAATGTCGAGACCGGCAATGCCTTTGACCGCTCCGAGATAGTTGTCATCGACTACAACATGTTGCATCCGGGGCCCATCGGCACCGGCGAGAACGAGCAACAGAGCTCGACGGCGGATGCGCGTCTCGAACTCCTTGCCGCCGCCATCGCTGCCGTCGAACCCGATGTGGTGCTGCTTCAGGAGGTCGCGATCGTGGCTGAACGGCGTGGGGGGCACATGTTGGATCGATTGCGCGTCGCGGTGAACTCGCGATTGAGCGGGACTTCTACCGTTTATAACTCGGTTTACAACCAGTCGAATATTTCGCCGATGTTGGTCAATTTCGCTGACGGCAATGCGGTACTGACAAAGTACGAGGTGCTTTCAGCAGAGACGATTATCTTCGATGCCCAAGCAAGAACAGGTGGCATCATAGAAACGAGAACCGCCTTGAGGGTGACTATCAGTGGGGCCAATGGAGATTTGGATTTCATATCTTGCCACCTCAAAGGCGATTTCGCCGATGAGCAGACGGAGGAAATTCTCGCTCATTTTCAGGGGCGGAATCCGTTAGTGATCGCGGGTGATTTCAATGTGACACCCAGCACCCCGGCCTACTCCAGGATGACGTCGGGCGGATTTGTTGACACCTACGTAGTCGCGAACGGATCTTCGGACTTTACCAGTGACGTCGATGATATCGAGCAGCAGTTCGCTAACCCGACGCAGACCATCGATTACATTTTTGCCCGGGACTACGCTGAAGTCATCTCCAGCGCGCTGTTTATGGACGAGGCGGTGTTAGTTCAAACTTCTCCTGACGGATGGCTTTGGGGCTCGGACCATATCGGCGTCATCACTCACGCGGTACCGAACGGATACGCCGCTCAATGATAGGTCTCTCAATGATAGGTTTCTGGCGGCTCAGTCCTGGCCGCCGTGACAACTGAGAACGACTGGAATCCACCATGTCTGAGCTGCTTCATCCGCTGACCGAAGCCATTTTGGCCGAGGCTCCGGTGAACGCGCAACGCGTCGTGTTCCTATTCTTCGCAGCGTTGCCGTTGTGGTTGTTTTCAACGGTATTGTTTGACGTCGTGCACTGGTCGCTTCACTGGATGGCGAGATCTCCTTGGCGCCTCCTGCGTTTCCTGGGGGGACTGCATCAGGCTCATCATGAGTTTTTTGGCGCTGATCTTCAGACTCACGGCGACTATCGGTTCAGAAACATGGTGTTGCACATCGTTCCTGAGTTTGGGCCGCAGGTGTTGTTCAGCTTCGCCCTGATGCTCTGCTCGCTGCAATTGGGGATGGCAACGTTGGCCTTGCAGACTCTGATTTTTGTCCGCATCGTCCTGCAAGGTGGGAACGATGCGTATCACCGCCCCATCGACGTGCTCACCGCTTATCCCCGGCGTTGGCTTGGCACAGCGCGATACCACGCACTTCACCATCTCTATCCTCACTCGTATTTTAGCGCCTACGTCTTGGTATTTGACCGTCTGCTGGGTACCGCCTGCGATTTGGAAGCACGGCGCTTCGGTGTTGTTGGTGGCCAATCGGACTTCGGGCGTGAGGTGGCTTTGGCCATCGGCAGGAGTTCTGTTCACCCGGTGGTCGACTTGGATTCCGCCCCGAGCTTGGACGCGCTCAAGCGCATTGACGTTTTGATGCTGCTGGACACCGCAGAGGGGCCGTTGTCTCAGTCGAGGTGGCTTGACGGTTGTCGGACATTGAGTCAGGAACGAAAGCGCCCGTTGGAAGTGTGGCTGGCTGTCCCCGAGCACAGCCACGAGTGGAACGGGCTGGTATCGAAGTGGGCGTTGGCTTCCGGCGTGATATTTCGCAGTTTTGAGTTGCCGTCCGGCCCTCAGCCGCTCGCGCCGGAGATCGCGGCCCAACGGACACTGAGTTTGGCTCGAAGGGATCGCTCTGGTTTTCTCCTGAACGGGAATTCTGCGCGACTCGCGGCTCGGTTCGACCAACTCATCGGCCGCTGAAATCGGCCATTGACCAGCCGTTCGGAACCGAGCTCGGTTCGCCTCCTGATGTCGTTACTGATGAGCTGATGATGCGGAACGTCGCAGCCATGGGATTGGGCCAATCTGTGGTCGCTCACTACACTTGTGACGATCATGAGCGATTCCCAGCCGCCGAAGCCGCCGAAGCCGCCCAAACGTCTGGCACGGAGTCCCTCGACTCATCCAGACACGCCGTTTGCCTGTGAGCCGTCGTTGGCGCGCGCGCAATCCCACCAGGGAGCAGAACTCAGTTCGGTGAGTCGCCAGCCAGCAGCCGTGTGGGGCGACCGCCCCAAATCCATGTCCCAGTCGAGCATGGTCGATATCGATGTCACCGTCGTGGGTGAGCAATTTGAGGGTCGTTACCACACCAAGCGTCTTCTGGGTGACGGCGGCATGGGAGAGGTCAAGTTGATCCGAGACGAGCGGATTGGCCGAGACATCGCCATGAAGGTCGTACGCGACAAGTACATTCATGCGACAGACATTTTGGAGAGGTTTCGACGAGAGGCCCGAGTCCAAGGCCAACTCGAACATCCGGCGATCGTGCCGGTATACGACTTAGGGGTCACTCCCGAAGGCGCGGCGTACTTCACCATGAAGCGCATTCGGGGCCTCACTTTGGAGGAGATCACCGTTCGCCTCCGCAAGGGCGATCCCGAGTTGAAGGCCACGTATTCCGACCGGCGGATCTTGACGACCTTGCTGCGGGTCGCCCAAGCTCTGGCTTATGCCCACCAACACGGTGTGGTGCACCGTGATATCAAACCGGAAAATATCATCGTCGGAAATTATGGCGAGGTTTACATTATTGATTGGGGGCTCGCGAAAATATTTGGCGCGGAGGAACCCTCCCGTCCTAGCGATCAGTTGAGAGTGGACGACACGACTATTCAAGGGCAAACCGAGGCTGGCGCGGTTCTGGGGACTCCCGGATACCTGGCGCCGGAGCAGGCCTACGCTGATGGTGATGTGGATCATCGCGCAGATATTTACGCCTTGGGTGTCATCATATTCGAAACACTAACGCTCACTCCCTTACACAAGAGAGGCAAGGCGGAAGACGTACTGGCGTCGACGGTCAAGGGCGTGGATGCGCGCCCGAGCGTCAGGGCTCCCCATCGCAATTTTGCGCCGGAACTCGACCGGCTTTGTGTCGCCGCCACCGCTCTGAATCGCGACCACCGTTATCACGACATGTTAGACGTCGCCGAAACCATCGAGCGTTATCTCGATGGCGGCCGTGACACGGAGGCCCGCCGACAAATGGCCGAGCGCCATGTGGAGGCGGCTCGCCAGGCAGCCCGGGATGCGCGTAGCAATCCACAGGACGTAGAGATGTTACGAGCGCGGGCTCTACGTGAACTCAACGCGGCGGTGTCCTTAGATTCAACAAATGATGCGGCCTTGCGCGCGATGGGACTATTGCTTTCCGACGTTCCTGAAAAGCTTCCCCCGGAAGCCGCTGCCGAACTGGAGTCGGAGCGGGCTGGACAGCGAGCAGAGTTCGCCAAGGCTCTCTCTCTGGCCTTTCTCACGGGCATCGTCCTGTTTGGTGTGAACGTCTACGTTGGAGTCGGCGACACCGTGTCGTTTCTGTTCTCCATCGTCCTGTTCTTAGGTATTGGCTTGTTGCTCTGGCGTATCGGAGCCCACGGGCGCGCGACCAAACGCCATATGTTCAGTTTGGTGGCGCTGACCGCAGCGATTGGTGGCTCGACCACGACAGGGTTCGGTGCGCTTTTTATCGTACCGAGCATCATTTGTGCACTCACACTCCTGTTCATTGTCGCCATGCGGATGGACCGAAAAATGTGGATGATGTCTCTGGGGATCGGGATCCTCGGAGTTCTGGTGCCGGCGTTCTTGCAGGATTGGGGTTACATCAGGGCGTCGTACACTTTTCATGAAGGGGGCGTCATGTGCATTCAACCGTGGGGTATGCCCTTCGACGCCTCCACTACGATCCCGTTGCTCATGGGCGTAGCAGTGCTGACCATCGGCGTGCCGGCGGCCATCATTGGCATCGCGGTGGAACGGTTCAACGCGGCGGAAGAAAAATTATTCGCTCACGCTTGGTATATGCGTCAGCTCATGCCAACTGAGGTGCAGCGAGGACAGACTGAGCGTCCGCCCGCGACCGACTAATGATCCCAGCGACCACTGCTCGTCGACGAGTAGCCCGGGAGTGTCGCTCTTTGGGACTGCGGTATCGGATACAGCACATCGAGCTCTTTGTGGCATTCAACGCCGAGGGCCGCCCGTTGAATTCGTAGTTGCCCGAGTCGCCACGTTGCCTCGTCCCGTGAGGCGTTGAAGTTCGCAACCAATGTTGCCTCTTCGGACCCGTCCGATGCAGCACGGGCGCTCTCCAGTCGACGTAGCAGTTGGCGAAGTTTGTACAATTCGGATTGGATGTACACCACCGCCCGGGCCAGGCTACCGGAGATGTCGACAGCCGTTTCGTATTCGATGTTCTCTAATGGCGGAGCCGAGCAGTCGTCGGTGAGGCCGACGGCTGCTCGATCGCTCAGCCAGTTGCGTCGGAACGCCGAACGGAGAGAGCTGGGAGGGGATCGTGAGCCTTTTCTCATGTACCATTAGTAAGGGTAGCTTGATGCTAAACTGCGGCAAGTCATGCCAGTCGTGCTGTAACGGCTTCTCGTGTGACGTCGATATCTCCGCCGGTCCTTCGACTCGGGCGCTCAGCGCGCTTAGGTGGTCAACCAATTGACGGGGGTGAGGACCGCCGACGCGCGCATCAGCGTTGATTCGAAGCGACCCAACTGAGCCGCACACCAACGGCGAATTGTGCGAGCGCCCGGTGATCGTAATGAGCGGCGGTGCTCACCGAGGCTACAGATCGCGGTTACTGAATCGTCGTGATGTTTTCGCACTCGAACTGAATGTTCAAGTCGCCGGCATTGAGGGCGTTGCAGGATTCTCCACATAGAATCAGCTTGCTGTGGTCGTCGGGTGAAACAAAGTACCAGCCAGTGCCGTCGCCAGTAAAGCAGTCGCTGGGTCCCGCTCGGGGAGGGACGTCGATGCGATCTCCGTTGACTGGCGCGTATTGAACAAAGGCGCTGCCCACGTCGATTCGTTGGTCTTCGGGGTTTTCGACCTCGGGCAGGTTGAAGCTGCAGGAGAGTGGTTGGGCCGTGATATTCTTGAGGGCGGCGATGAACTGCGCTCCGACGTTGCCCTCCTCGATCATGGTGGCCGCGATGGTGCCACCAGCTTCTGCGAAGTTGTCCATATTGGAACGAATGTCGCCGACTCCAATGACATAGGTGTGAATGATAGGTTCACGTGTGCCGCCGTCCACGCTTGGCGGGTTGGCTGCGGCCCGAGCGATGTCTTCGACGCCGCCTGGGGAGTCACACTTCGAGGGCAAACCATCGGTGGCTAGTATGACGGCAGTTTCGCGACCCGGGGTGGCGAGGGTATTGCGTTTCGCGATTTCGATAGCGCCGGCCAGCGCAGGTCCAGTGGGCGTGAGGGACAGGGGCGGTGACATGCTCGCGATGACCGAGCTGAATTGCGCGGCGGAGTCAGCGGTCAATGGGGCGATATCGATTTCGGGGGTTTCGTAGTCTGCAGGATTGCAGTCATCGACGTCGACGCCGATGGGGGTGAAGAAGTTGAGCCCAATGTGGAGATCTCTGGCTTCCAAGTCACCCGCGAAAGCGATGATGGCCGCAGTCACGGCATCCCACTTGGTCTCGGTTGAGCCTTCGAGCATCTCCTGCATAGACGATGAACGGTCCAACATGATGATCAAGTCGAGGGGCACCGGTTCGGCGCGCTCGGCGGCCTCGACACACCTTAGTTCCTCAGGAATCGGATCAGCAGGAGGACCCAGGATCACCGGTCCCGTGTTTCCGCTGCCACCGGTTCCGGTGAGAATAGCGCCGGTGCCACCAGCGCCGCCGCTTCCGCCAGTGGAGCTGGTTGTGCCCTTGATCAAGTTGTCGTCGTCCTCTGACGAGCAGGCTGAAAGCGCCAAGCAGAGGCCGTAGGTAGCACCCAGGAATAGACCGAGTTGACGTCGCCGGCCGGCTGGGTCGCGTGGATTTCCCTTAGCCGCAGAATGCGATGTGTCAGGGGAGCCATGAGAGTTGGAGGTCGGTTCGTTTAGCGCCATGCGTGCTTTATATACGTGTAGGGGCCGTCGATCGACGCGAACCGTTGAGGCAGGATTTTTCCGCAGTTGCTTATAAATAGTGGTTAGGCTACCGGGCAATTCGGACCCGCGTCTGTGGCGGCTTCGGCAGGAGAGATTGAGCCATGAGCACCACCCGCACTCGAAAAGCTGCGCCCGGAAGCCGGAAGAAACAAACCACGATTAAGAAGCCGCCGGTGCTTTTCGGCCAAACCCAAAAGATCATCACCGAGCTTGGAAAACGTCTCGGTCGACCCGTACTCGCCTATTGGACTAGTCCCAATGGCGCTGTCTGTAACCATGACGTGTTGGCCTTTTATGAGGTGTTGTCGGCCTTGGGCAAACAGGACGAGTTGGTGCTCAGCATCAAGTCCGATGGGGGATCGGGGGAGGCGGCGCTTCGGATCATCAATTTGATTCGACAGTACACCCGGCGTCTTGAGGTGATGGTGCCGCTTGAGTGTGCGTCGGCTGCGACGATGATGGCACTCGGTGCGGAGCAAATACGAATGGGACCGCTCGCGCACCTTTCAGCGGTGGATACCTCTCTGCGCCACGAGCTGTCTCCGGTCGATATTGACAACGAGTTGGTCAGCGTCAGCCAAGACGAGTTATTGCGTGTGGTCCGGCTGTGGGTGGCTAACTCGAGCAAGGAAGACAAGAATCCCTACCAGACCTTGTTTCAGCACGTGCACCCTCTGGTCATCGGCGCAGTTGACCGGATGAGTTCACTCTCGCTCAAGTTGTGTCAGGAAATCTTGACCTATCATATGAAGGATAAGAAGCGAGTACGAGCGATCAGCAAGGAACTCAGTGTCGAGTATCCGTCCCATGACTATCCCATCACCCTTCGGGAAGCGCAGCGCATTGGTCTGAACGTCAAGTCCCTGGATGCTGATATCAATGACCTGCTTTTGGATCTGAAGTCGCTATACGCTGAGATGGGGCAACGTGCCTTGACGGATTACGACGAGCAAAACTACCACAGCCACGAGATCGTCAACATTGTCGAAGGCCCGAGGCTGCAAGTTTACTACCAGAACGACAAGGATTGGCATTACCGTAGCGAAGAGCGGCGCTGGGCATCTTTGAATGATCAGAGCTCGTGGCGACGGGTGGAGCGTGTCGGGCGACGAGTGAAGAGCAGCGTGCTTCACGTTCGATGATGGAAACTTCAAGCATGGAACGTCTTATCGACATGGGGCTTCCGGCGGTGGGTGTCGGGGCTGCAGCGGCATTGGCGTTCAGACGCTGGTATCGGAGCTTTGAGTGGCAGACGGCACACGACGAGGTGCATCAGGCCCGAACAGGTGACGGCTGGAATATTGGGCTCTATCGTTATCGTCCCACAGGAGAGAAACGCCATCCATACCCGCTGGTATGTGCCCATGGAATGGCGGGCACGCGTCTGATTTACGATCTTCACGA
The DNA here is from genome assembly GCA_013214025.1 of Polyangiaceae bacterium. Taxonomy (GTDB): domain Bacteria; phylum Myxococcota_A; class Polyangia; order Polyangiales; family Polyangiaceae; genus JABSRN01. The sequence continues at coordinate 51,575 of JABSRN010000006.1, read as the reverse complement.
ACACTATTCGATAGCGCGCTATTTGGCGGCGGAGGGGTTCGACGTTTGGACGATCGACTGGCGGGGGCGAATGGACAGTTGGCCCGATGGTGGCCCCGACAGGACTTCTCAGTGGGATTTTGATGATCTGGTGCAACAGGACTTTCCCGCGGTAGTGAACCGGGTGTTGGACGTCTCGGGAGCTCCCGAAGCGTTCTGGCTCGGTATGGAGATGAGCGGCCAAGTATTGTATGCCGCGAGCATTGATCGGCTCGCCGACAAGATCCGCGGTGCGGTCACCATGGGCTCACCTGTGTTGACGCCCAAGACGGCGTTGGTTCCTGGCGTTACTTCGGCTCCCAAAGGACGGAGCGGCGGTCGAGTCCCGTTTCGCGGGGGCGCGGCCTTCGCCGGTCCTGTGCTGGCGTATACGAAGTCTCGGGTGTTGGAGAGCAGCTTTCGCGGTTGCAACGTCGATCCCGTCGTGGTTTCGCGCTATTTTCGAAACGGGATCCCGGATGAGGCGACGGATCTAGTCGACCAATTCGCTGTATGGATTCGCGAAGGGGTCATGCGTAGCCGGGATGGTCGCCGGGTGTATTCGTGTCATCTCGATGAAGTGAAGGTCCCATTGTTGATGTTGGCGGCGGAGCTGGATTTGCAGCGCCCAGCAGAGGCGGTCGAGGCAGCGTTTGAATCTATGGGCAGCACCGACAAGACCTTGATTCGCTGCGGCAGGGCGCAGGGATTTGCAGTGGACTACGGGCATGACGACTTGCTCACCGGTTTGGCGTCTCCCTCAGAAGTGTTCCCAAGAATTCGTGATTGGCTTGAGGAACGTAGCGAATCGCCCTAATTCGCCACACAACTCTCCTTTTTGACTCCCGTCGTCAGCACGAAGATGACGCCGTACGCGGAACACCGCATATCGGGCTGTACTTGGGCGGCTCGATTTGGGATGACGCCACGGAACAGGAGCAAGCCCATTGAGTTACGAGCACATTCTTACGGAAACCCGCAACGGCGTTGGCATCATCACGCTAAATCGTCCCGACAGTCTCAACGCGTACATCATCGGGATGGGCGAAGAATTCATGAGCGCGTTTCGCGCGTACAAAGAGGATCCGGACGTACGGGTGATCGTGCTCACGGGGGCGGGCAGGGCGTACTGCGCCGGGGTCGATCTTCAGTTTCTCAAAGCCCAACGCGAGTCCGGGAAACCCTCGGTCGGCCCCAAGCTGGGCGAAGAAGACTTTGTAACCAAACTCCCGTTGGAAATGACGGCGAGTTCGAAGGTGATCATCGCGGCGATGAATGGTCACGCGATTGGTGTGGGCATCACCATGAGTTTGCCGTGCGATATTCGCATTGCCGCGAACGAAGCTAAGCTGGGTTTGACCTTCACCAAGCTCGGAATGCTGCCTGGACTCGGTTCCACGTACTTCTTGCCTCGGTTGGTCGGACCGGCGAAGGCTAAGGAGTTGATCCTTTCCGGGGCCACTGTGCTTGGGGAGGAAGCCGCGCGCATCGGTCTGGTGAACCAAGCCGTTCCCGCATCGGACGTGCTTCCGACGGCCATCGCTCTGGCGGAAAAGATCGCGGCGAATAAGGGGGCCGTTACCGCGGCAGCCAAGAGTGTTTTGAACTTCGGTGAGTCAGCCGATTTAGCTAGCGCACTGAAGAATGAGCGGGAAGCCAGCGCCGAGATGCGCCGCCAGAAGAGCTGCTGATACCGTCAGAGCGCGAAAAGCAGGCCGAATGGCTGCTTTTCGCGCTCCGACAGGGTAGGCTAGGTGACGGGGATGATTACAGGAATCAATCACCTGGCGTTCATTACGTCGGATATGGAAGTCACGATTCGGTTTTATCGAGATTTGCTCGGTATGGAACTGCGTGGTGGTGTTGGGCACGGCGGTTACCGCCACTACTTCTTCGGTGCCGGTAGCGCTCAGGTCGCGTTCTTCGAATACGACGGCGCCGCTCCGATGGACCAGAAGTTCCCTGGCGTAAAAACATCGAAGCCCCTGGGCTTCGACCATGTGTCCTTCACGGTAGCTACGCGGCAGACGCTATTTGTCATGAAGGATCGCATTGAAGCGGCGGGTATCGACGTACATGGTCCGGTGGATCATGGAGTGGGGTGGAGCATCTACTTCTACGATCCCCAAAACATCCCACTAGAAATCAGTTGGGACTGTCTCGACATCGTGCAGATGCCAGCCATCGACGACGACGTCGATATGGGTCCCATCGCGCAGCAGAGCGAGCGTCAGGACGACGCGTGGCCGCCGCCCAGTATTTCTACTCAGCCGGCGGATATGGTGGCAAAACCCGGCAACGGTTGGCGGATGCGACAGAAACTGATTGAAGCGGGTAAGGCGAAACCGAACGCTGAGTACCAGGCGATCCTCGACGCTGAGAAATAGGCGGCGATACCGACACCCGGCGATACCGACGGCGCTCTAAACCAATCGTAGACTAGAGGCTTTTGATTTACCGCCGGAATCTGGCTCGACGGGGGGCAGATGGTGAACCAGCGCCTCGATCAACGGGGCTGCGCGAATGGCCTGAGCCTCCGCGCGCAATTCCGAGAATTCTCCGCTGAAGACCAAGCACAGCCAGTATTGGTTGGCGAAACGCCGCGCCAAGCAGCCGAAGTTTTCACGGTGAATCACCCGCCGCAGGGTGTCTTCGACGGGCCGAAGATGGGCGTTGGCGGGGCCGCGCAGAGCGTCGATGGCCGTTGCGGCGAGCAAACAAGTCTGAACCCAGCCGGGCGCCACTTGTTCGGCGTCAAACCAACGACTGATCTGCGCGTCGGCTTCCACGGTTTCTGCTGGCTGGAGCCCGAGGGCATCCAGGCGTTCCCGCATCGTATCGCGTACGAAGCGACCCCTGCTGGTGGGCTCCGGTGAGCCGTCCAGTTTCTTGAGCAAGGAGGCGTCAATGATCGCCGTCTCTACATCGATGATCACCCGTCGGATGGTGCCGGGCCCCCAGAGCATGGGTGAACGATCGTCAATCACCAGACTGCAGCTGGCCCCGGCCCGGTCTGCCAATTGCGCGAGCGCTCGATCCAGTCGAGCCTGCGCCGCCGCGGGTCGGGTGGTGCCGCGATCCAACTGTACGGGCTGTTTCACCACAGTGACCGAGCGCAGCAGATCGACAAACGGCGAGACGAGCCGCTCCAACATTTTGTCGACGGCGCTGCGATCGCTGATGGGGTCTGTAAAAGCCACGACTAAGCGCCACTCCTCGTCGAGAGCTTGGCTGGTCACTCGCGAGTCGTTAGGCGGTTGGCCGCCGAGTTCGTATCGGGCATCAGCAGCCCCGACTTCCTCGCGCACCAGCTCCAAAAACCTGAGAAGTTCCGGCGTCTCCACGCTGCGATTGTACCTCGTTTTACGCCGTTGCGCCGGCACGACGGTGTGGTGGCGGCTAGTTCGATACTCTCGTGGTCCAGCGCCGCTCATGAGCAGCTGTTGAATCAATTGTGCCGGTCGCCCGGTACCCGAGATTGGTGCGTTCCGAGGGTCAAACTGTCCTGTTAAGCCGTCGGTCGGTGGCCCAGCGGTTTGAGGAGCTGCGTGCCCCAATACGGCGCAAACTGGTCCGATACGACCTCTTTAGCTGCCTAGCCCCGGCCCGGGTATCAGGACAAGACAGAGGTTGCCCTGACAGAGGCTGCCCTGATGAACCTGGGCGGCGGCGTGAAGTCACGCTGATGCTGCTTATTCGGCTGCAATCACTGTCCCGATTGGCTAATGATGAAGTGAGTGTTGCTCCCGACTCCGCCGATCGTGCTGTCATTACTGATGACCCTGACCACTTTCTCGGGGCGGGTTGGTGCGCAGACTGAAGCCGTCAAGGCCGACGACGCAACCCACACCGAGACTCGGCGCATTCTGGCGGTTCTCGAGGCGGACGAACAGCCGGGCAACGCCTGGTGGTACGGTTGGGCTGGCTTTTATGCCGGGATGCTGATCACCCAAAGTGTCGGCAGTCACTATATCGGCGATAAGGTGCCGGGAGATTACTTCGAGTACGACGGGTTCCGCGCAAACCTAGCGGTCGGGGCCCTCGGTTCATCTCTGGGTCTGCTGAGCGTCGTCCTGATCCCGTTCCCCGCTACTAGCGCTGCTTCAGAGCTCAGAGAGGCACCGGGGCGCACGCCCGCGGAGCGACTGAAGCGATTGCACTTCGCCCGTCGGCTGCTCGAGCGGACCGCCCGCTCGGAGCGTTTTGCCAAGTCGATTTGGGTTCATATCGCCAGCACGCTGGTCCCCGTTGGCTTGGGCGCCATCCTGTATCTGAAGTACGATCGATTCGGTTCGGGTCTTTTTACCTTCGTAGGGGGCTCCGCCATCGGCCAGGTGCGCATCGCCACCGTACCCACATCGGCTATGCGGGAGGTTGAGGCCCGACGCCGCGGCTCAGCCATGACCTTGACGCCTCCCCGGTTTGCATGGGCAATCGCGCCCCATCCGGGCGGGGCAGCGCTCCGACTTACATTTTAAGTAGGCTGTGCGGTTTAGCGTCCGTTAAATTTGGCGGGGCGCTTGTTGAGGAACGCGTCGACTCCCTCAGCGTAATCCTCGCTGTGGAAACAGGCTTCCAGAGCCCGGTCGACGACAGACATGTCGCGTTCGCAGGGTGGCCGGGAGAGTTGGGCCATGGCGATTTTGATGCCCTGCAGCGTCAACGGGGCGTTGTCGGCGATACCGTTCGCCAGCGCTCGGACTCTGGGTTCTAGATCGTCCGTGTCGACGACAAGGTTCACAATCCCGGCTTCGGCCGCCGCGTTGGCGCCGAATTGGGTGCCCGTGAAGAGAATTTCTTTTGCCCGGGCAGGGCTAGTTGCGGCGGTCAGTAAGCGGATGCCGTCGATCGGGTAACCCAGGCCTAGCTTTGCTGCCGGCACGGCGAATACTGCCGAGGTGGAGGCGTAGCGAATGTCGCACGTGAGAGCCAGTAAGGTTCCCCCGCCAATACAATGGCCGTGAATCATCGCGATGGTCGGCTTCTTCAGATCGAGTAGTGCTCGATAGGCGGCGCTGTTGAGTTCGTCATAGCCGCGCGCATTCTCCCCGATTCGAGTTTCGCGAAATTCGGAGATGTCGGCACCGGAGACGAAGGATGTCTCCCCCGCGCCGCGGAGGACCACGACACGCACCTGCGGGTTGTCCGCCAGCTCGGCCGCGAGCTTCGGAATTTGTTGCCACATGGATACAGATATCGCGTTTCGCCGCGACTCATTATCAAAGATGAGCCAACCGATGGATCCGTTCAGCTGGATGTAGACCTTGCCCACTGGGTTTAGTCGCCCCGCGGCGGTAGCTTGATGGTGGGGTCTTTCTTACGGGGACGGAATAGCAACATCGTTCGACCTATGGCTTGCACGGTGGAGCACTTCAGGCTGGCGTTGATTTCAGCGCCAGTGGCCTTCCGGTCGATTTCGATATCTTGACCAAACTTGATCTTGATCAACTCGTGCTGGTCGAGCGCGTCGTCCAGTTGTTGCACAACGCTTTCGGACAGTAGCGACTTGCCGATTTGCACTACTGGTTGGAGCCCATGTCCCAAACCGCGCAAATGACGGTTCTGTTTGCCGGTGAGGATCATAGGGCGTGCCTAACGCGACTACCGCCGCCGGTCCAGAACGGCGTAGGATCCAGGGTCGCTGGGGTGCAAAGACTCAAGTACGCGTTCCCAGGCAGGGGTTTCGCTGATGGGAGGTCCCACCGGCAGAGCGGGTGCGGCGGCGATTTTAGGGGATTGCTCCGTTTCGGGCGCGGGCTCCGCGACGACTGGGGGCACTGCCGTCACCGGGGCATCGAACAATATGCCGCAGTTTGTCTGGCGGGAAACTCGTGCAAAAGTTCAGCGAGTTGCTCTGCGGTCACGTCAAGCGCCTCTGCTGAGTCCGTGGCGGCTACTCTCGCGGCTTGGGGAGCGGGGTCATCGTCGGCCTCGGCGCGAGTTGGGTCGTGGTACCACGCTATCACCGACGGCACGGGTTCCGGTATTTTTCACGCGGTCAGTACGTGAGCAAGATCAGTTTGCCGAGGTCATGTAGAAAGCCGCAGGTGAACATGTCGTTTGGAGACAACGCGAAGTGAACGGCTAGACGGCGAGCGACGGCGGCCACGACAGCTGATTGGGCGAGGACCTTGGTCGACAATTCTCCTTGCCGTCGTACATTGGGAGTACCGCCGCGGTGGTGGCGACTTGATTCAGACGCGCCATCCCCGCTAGAGCTGCGGCATGGTGAATGGACGAACAAGGCATTCGGAGCGCAAAGCCAGCGGAATTGACCAGGCGTAGGATGTGGCTACATAGCCCCGGACCTGTCTCAAGGATGCCGACGACGTCGTCCAGTCGGCAGCCGGAGTCTTGGGTCAGCTGGGCCAGGCGTTGGGCGGCGCGAGGGAAGGGCTTGGCTGCGATTGTATTACCGACGAGGGCAGCCATGCTGGCGCCCGCCTTTGCATCGGCAGCCTTATCGTGGCTGTTCGAAGACCAATACTTTTCGATGATCATTCCCACGCATCGTAACTACGGCGACAGCCGCGTACTTGAAGCAGCAGCACGGGGCACCTGGAATTCCCTGCAGATTCCAGCATTTGCACGGGGGAGCGGCCTTCGGGCGCGGCCGGTCTCGCTGTTTAGCTTGATTCGCGGCCGAAGATTTTCGCGCCGGCCGCGACCGAGTCGACCAGCCAGACATTGCCACCGATCGTAGCGCCTTTGCCGATAATGGTATCACCGCCGAGAATCTTCGCGCCGGAGTAGATGGTGACGTCGTCCTCGATGGTTGGATGACGCTTTCTGGCTCTACCGTCGGTCTCGTGGGAGCGCGCCGTGCTGAGCGCACCGAGCGTCACGCCCTGATAGATCTTCACCGAGCTGCCGATCACTGCCGTCTCACCGATCACAACGCCAGTACCGTGATCGACGAAGAAACTGGGTCCGATTTGCGCACCCGGGTGGATGTCGATTCCCGTTTCGCTATGGGCGCACTCCGCAATGATGCGAGGAATCATCGGGACACCGGTCGAGTAGAGTTGATGAGCGATTCGATGTGCTGTGATGGCACGGATTGTCGGATAGCTGAAGATGATCTCTTCGAGGCTCCCGGCTGCGGGATCGCCCTCGTACGCAGCAAGCGCGTCCGTGTTGAGTATTCCGCGGATCTGCGGGAGGGCCTTAAAAAGTTCCAGAACCGTCTGTTCGCTCCAGCCTGGCGGGTGACGTTGGTCACTGTCGGTATCGTGGTAAGTTACCGCTCGTTCGATTTGCTCCACGAGGGTTTCGTAGGCCGGGTAAAGATGTTCGCTGATAGAGTGCCGGAGGTTGTCTCGATTGAGGCCTCGGCTGCTATAAAATCCCATGAAGCAGACAGGGACCAGGTGATGGAAGGCTTTCAGTACTGCCCGGCGATTGGGTAGGGTGGCACTCTCCAGGTTGTTGATCTCGCTCGACGTGTCGTAGCTATCGACCACCTGATCGATGGTGTATTCGAGATCTCGGTGGCGCAGGCTGGGCATGGAACGGGTACCTAGGACGGACTTCACGGATCGCAAGCACAGCTTAGTACAAAGAACGATTTGTGGCGCAAACTATGGCGATTGTCGCAAGCGGCGCCCACTCATTCCGGCTCGTCCGGGGGCGTCCCGCAGCGAAGCATGCCTTGGCGTGGAAGGTGCTGAGAGAGCACTAACTCGCAATTCGCGAGTGCCTCCGTGCCCAAGGACCCACTATCGAAACACGTCGACGCTTGGCGAGTAACGGGGTCGTCGAGTAGCCAAAAACGCGGGATCTGAATTTTTACTCCCGCTCTTGAGCCCAACAGCGCCGGAAAGGGGCCTACCAGCCGGTGGGCGTCGCGAGCTTTTCTGTCGGATCCGAGGAGCGACGCCTTTTGAGGAGCAGCCGACGGCATGATGCCACTTGCCTCGTAGGCCTGTTGCGAGATCAGCGTCACTCCGCCCAAATCCAGCATGAAGTGCCCATTGAGGCGACCCACTCGCGCGTCGATGCCCACCAGCTGTTCATCAGTATAACATTTGGACTCTGCGCTAAGGTGCCATCCGGTGCCCTTGGTGCACGCGGCAATGGACTCGCAAATCGTGAAACGATCCTGCCGAAAGTCAATTCTTACCGCCCCGCCAATGGGAGCCAGAGCACTGGGGGGAACAATGACGTCAACGCCCTCGAATGCTGTGGGGGTTATGTATTTGACGGGCGTCAGCACGGCACCTGGTTCGGCGAAACTCTCAGTGGAGATGAGGAACACTTCGTTGGCGGGCAGTGGGTCGAGACTCGACAGAGCGCCGGCAAAGCTCCTGACTGGAATGGCGCGGGCCTTGTCGCGCCCGAGCCGAAGGCGTTCCACCGCCGCTGTCGTCGCCAGTGGCAGCGTCGCCCCGGTGTCCAAGAGGACCGTTAACCAGCCGTTGGATCGGGCCTGTTGTGTGTCCGTGTCGAGGACAAATCCGTAAACACGCACCCCCAAGTGATGGGGCGAGAGTCGTCGAAGGTCGGTTTCGTAGCGCAAGCGTGGCGACTCAGGCAGAGCGTGGCGCCGTGGCTCGTTGGGGTCTGGGACGTCGGGCGGCGTGGGAAATCGCCACGCGAAGGCCAAAGAGAGGGCCGCCGCCGCCCCCGCAACGAGGACCGCCCCGACAGCACGCGCTGCCCATTTTTTCGTTGCTCTTCGCAAGTCCCTGAACTGCCGACCGATTGGGGCCAGCGTTAGTGTACCACCGACCCGTTCGGGCGAGGGATCTTGGATGATCCAGCGAAAACTCACGGGGCAGCTTGACAGCGCGTGAAATGTGCAGGTGTTTGCGCTCCCTGGAGGAAGTCATGGCTGATAGTCACAAATTTGAAGCGGAAGTTAGCGAAGTCCTACGTCTGGTGGTCAACTCGCTCTACACCCACGCGGACGTCTTTTTGCGCGAGTTGGTGTCGAACGCTTCGGACGCGCTGGATAAGTTGCGATTCGAGAGCATCGAGACACCTTCACTCCGCAGTTCCGATGACCCGCTGAAAATCCGGCTCATTCCTGATCCCGACAAAGGGACGCTGACGATCAGCGACAACGGAATCGGCATGAGCGAGGAAGAGCTCCGGCAACATCTCGGAACCATCGCCCGCTCCGGGACGAAAGAATTCGTCCAGAAGATGCAGGAGGCACAAAAAGCTCAAGCTGAAGGGGTCCAACTCATCGGCCAATTTGGCGTTGGATTCTATAGCTCGTTCTTGGTGGCGGATTCGGTAGAAGTTGTCAGCCGGCGAGCGGGCAGTTCGGTTTCCTACCGATGGTGTTCCGATGGGCAAGACGGCTACACTATGGAATCCGCCGAAAGCGACCAGAGCGGAACTCAGATCACCCTCCACATGAAGGAGGACAAGAAGGAGTACCTCGAGCCGCATCGCCTGCGAGCTCTAGTCACCAAGTTCTCCGACTATCTGGGGCATCCCATCGAGTTGGTCGATCAGAAGGATGGCGCGCCGGTATCAGAAGTGATCAATCAGGGCAGTGCCCTTTGGCAGCGGAGTCCCAGCGAGGTCACAGACGAACAGTACGAGGAGTTTTACAAGCACCTCTCCCACGATTGGGAGTCTGCTCTTCAGCACAAACACTTCAAGGTGGAAGGCACGCAGATGTTCGCCGGCTTGGTATTTCTACCCAAGCGCGCGCCCTTTGATTTATTCAACGGCGAGTCCAAACACGGTGTGCGCCTCCACGTGAAGCGTGTCTTTGTGATGGATAACTGTGAGGAGTTGCTGCCTCGATGGTTGCGATTTGTCCGTGGCGTCGTCGACTCGGAAGATCTGCCGCTGAATGTATCGCGGGAAATGTTGCAGGACTCACGAATCGTCAAAACCATTCGGAAACAGGTAGTGAACCACTCCTTGGCCATGATGGAGAGCCTCGCAGAGGAGGACGCAACCGCCTACAAGGGATTTTGGACGACCTTCGGCGCGGTGTTGAAGGAAGGCTTGCACTTCAAGGCAGAAGAGGCCGATCGTATTGCGAAGCTCCTTCGATACGAGACCTCAGATGGCGACGGGATCACCTCCTTGGCGGACTACGTCTCGCGAATGAAGGAGGGGCAAAATTGCATCTACTACGCGGCTGGCACGTCTGCAGAACAGCTCGCGAATAGCCCGCACCTCGAAGCGATTCGCGAGCGAGATTATGAGGTGCTGTTCATGACAGATCCGGTGGATCCCTTCGCTGTGCAGAGCCTTCCTGAGTTCGATGGCAAGCCGCTGGTCTCGGTGATGAGTGAAGATCTCAAGTTGGGCGATTCCGACGCTGACGACAAAAAGGATGACGAGAAAGATGACGAGAAAGATAGCGATAAGGACGACGAGTCCGAGATCTTGCTCAGCCGTGTAAAAAGCGTGTTGTCCGAAAAAGTTAGCGAAGTACGCGTGTCCAAGCGACTGCGTAAGTCTCCGCTGTGTTTGGTACTGCCGGAGGGAGGGATGGAACCGCACATCGAGCGACTGCTTCGTGAGCAGCAGCTCGGTTTGCCGGCGGCGAAACGAATTCTGGAATTGAACTCCGACCATGCCGTAATGAAGAGCCTTCGAAAGCTGCTGATTGCGGATAGCTCAGAAGATACCGTGACCTCGTTGATTGAGGTGCTCTATGATCAGGCGCTGATTGCGGAGGGTAGCCCTGTGGATGACCCCACCAAGTTTGCTCAGCAGCTGACGGATTTGGTGACTGGCGCAGCGGGTGCCGCGCTCGCTGGCGATTGACAATCTGTCCAGCGCCTAGACCGGCGCCCAAAGCAAGTGGCGCTCAGTCGGCGAGGAAGGACGTCAGTACAGGACCCAATTGATCGGGCACGTCTCGTTGGATCATGTGTCCCGTGTTGTTGAGTGTGACCCGGCGCAAATCTCGAAACCGAAGCAGACGTTCTTCCAGATCCGAGATGCCGTTGTACCAGGAGTCACGGCCGTGAACATAGAGCACCGGGCAGGCGATGCGGTCCCAGAATTCCCCGGCGTAGTCCAACTGGAAGGGGCGAGGCCCCATGGCCCGTAGCAGAGGGTCGTACTTGAGTTCTCGTACGCCGCCGGCCAGTTCTCGCGAGGAGTGCTCTGCGTAGTAACGAGCGCTGCCCTCGGGCAATCGCGGGTCATCTCTTGCCACTCGAGCGGTGAGAGCGTCCAATGTCTCGTAGCGATTGGCGGGTTGCGTCCTTCGTTTGGCGGCGTCCCCGACCCAATTACGAACCCGGTCAACCGGAGCGCGCTCATCTGTCGGCGGGCCCAGGCCCTCGATAAGTGCGAGCTTATGGACTTGTTCGGGGTGGGAACCCGTGTAGTACGCAGCGACACTACCGCCCATTGAATGACCCACCAGACTGAGACGAGAGAATTCAAGTTGCGAGATGATGGAGCGGAGATCCGCGGCGTAGTCCATGAAGTGGTAGTAGCCGCCCGGACCGACATGATCCGAATCACCGTGTCCGCGCGCATCTGGCGCTACGAGATCAAATTGACCGAGCAAGCCGCAGTTCACGGTCTGTTGCCACGTGTGTCCGAAATCCTGATAGCCGTGTAGAAGGACCACCGTGTGGCCCTGGGCTGCTTTTCCTCGCCACCGAAGCCAGCGTGAACTGAGCCCGGTGTCGAGTCGCACCCGTTCGAATGTTGGTTGTTGTAGTTGGCTCACACGGATGACTCAGGCAGCTGATGCATTGCTTTAACGGAATTGGCGCAAACCTTGAAGATCTCAGTCGGACAACGCGAGCAGCGCTGACTTGATGGCCTCGGCCAATTCGCCGTCGCCTGCAGATGTCGTTTCGAGGGCTTGCTTCGCTTGTTCGCCGCCTAGCCGTCCGAGAGCCCAGGCAACATGTTGACGCACCAGCACCGGGGCCGCGGAGTGGAGTTTCTCAATTAGTGCCGGGACGTTTTTTCGATCGCCGGAGTTTCCCAGAACGATCGCAGCGTTACGCGCTAGCTGCTGGCGACTCGCTCGGCGCATCGCAGTGCCCTTCACGAGCCGTCGGTACTGACCAGAGGTGAGCTGAAGTAAATCCAAGGGGGACAGATCGGTCTGCGGACGAGGCGCCAACTCTTCGTCGTGGGGCTTCTGGTCGGCAGTCCGGTTGTACGGGCACACCGTTTGGCAGGCATCGCAGCCGTAGACGCGACTTCCGATACTCGGGCGTAGACTTTCGGGGATGACCCCCTGATATTCAATCGTTAGGTAGGAAATACAGCGCCTGGCATCGAGTTGATAGGCGGCGGGGAAGGCGGCAGTCGGGCAGGCATCCAAACATGCGCGGCATTCGCCGCAGTCACCAGCGGAGGCGGAACTAGAGGGTAATTCCAGATCTAGAAGCATCACTCCGAGCAGCGTGAATGTTCCAGTGCCTGGAGTGATCAACATCGTGTTCTTCCCAAAGAATCCGAGTCCGGCACGGCGAGCCGCTTCTCGCTCCATCAGAGGCGCCGTATCCACGGCCAGCCGGGCGCGTATCGTTTCCTTGCGATAGTTCGCGAGCCCCTGGGCGATTCGTCGCAGCTTATGTTTGAGGGCGACGTGATAATCCGTCCCGAGGGCGTAGGCGGCGATGGGGCGGGCTGTTGTCTCAGCGGAGCGTCTCAGTTGAGTCAGGGGAGGCGCGTAGGGGACCGCTATCGCCATGATGCTTCGAGCATCTGGAAACAGCTCGGTGGGGTGGCTTCGGCGGGGGGCATCCCGCGCCATGTACTCCATCTGGCCGTGCTGACCGTTTGCCAGCCAAGCCTGAAGGGGAGTGCTGGCTTCCGAGAGCGTTGCTGCCGAGGTGACGCCAATGGATCGAGCTCCGGCCAGTCGGCCCAGCCTGCGGAGGGTTTCTGCCCAGTCGTCGGTATCGCTCGGGCCGCTGCGCGGCTCCGGTAGAAACTCCTCAATGGCTGTCGGCACGAACGGCACCGGTGGCCCGGTGGGGGTATTTGTCGGGGCCATCCGCTCTGAACATTCCCACAAGCTTGCCAGTTTGCGCCTGAGATTCGTGCTAATTCGCAGTCAGGAAGCGATGAAATGATCGAGATTTCGGAATTATACAAATACTACGGGCAGCGGCGCGCGGTTGGGCCGATCTCGCTGGCGATCGCCGATGGCGAGGTAATCGGCTTGTTGGGCCGAAATGGGGCAGGCAAGACCACCACGCTCCGCATTCTAGCCTGCGATTTGTTGGCTTCGAGCGGAACGGTCAAGGTTGCGGGCTACGACGCCGTCGAGTCGGCGGATTCCGTGCGGGCCAACATCGGTTATCTCCCAGACACACCGCCGCTCTACGGGGAGATGCGCGTGCGCGAGTATCTCGGATACGCCGCGCGGCTACGCGGAGTCAGTGGCAAGGATTTGGAACTTCGGCTGAACGACGTGCTCGCCCAGACGGGCTTGGTGGCGGTCGCCGGCGATCCGATTGCGTCCTTATCTCATGGGTTCAAACAGCGGGTCGGCATCGCCCAGGCAATCGTGCATCGTCCAAAGTTGGTAATACTGGACGAGCCCATTTCGGGTTTGGACCCGGCGCAGATCAAAGAGATGCGCGGCTTGATCCGTGGCCTCGCCGGTCAACACACGGTGATTGTATCCAGTCATATTCTATCGGAGATTAGCGAGACCTGTGACCGCATCTTCATCATCCGAGACGGGGAGATCATCGCGTCCGGTAGCGAACAAGAACTGACCGCCGAGGCGGATACTGGGGACCGCCTTCAATTGACCATACGTCCCGACGGTGACCTCAGCGATTTAGCGGCTCTCCGCTCTCTGCTTGAAGCCACCGACGGCGTCTCCGATGTGGTGATTGAAGAATCAACATCTGGGGAATGGCAAGTGAAGCTTAAGACAGCGACAGATCGCCGCGCTCTTATCTGTCAACGCGTTGTCGAGGCGGGAGGAGGGCTGTTAGCCATCGTGCGTATCGCCCGGGAGTTAGAGAGCGTGTTTCTTGAACTCACAGACGCTCGGGTTGGTGTTTTGTCTGAGCCGGGCGATTCTGGCGAGGAGGCATCAGCATGAGAGTGGCGCTACTCATTGCTCGTCGCGAGGCCAGCTCCTATTTCCGTTCGCCCATTGGTGCCGTTGTCTTGTCGGGCGCGTTGTTGGTGATTGGGATCCTGTTCTACTGGAAGGGCTTGACGGAGAAACTGCTGTCGTCGGAGGTGCTCTCCGAGTTTTTCTATTCCAGTAGCGGCGTGGTGATGGTGGCGAGCTTGTTTCTGTCCATGCGACTGGTAGCGGAAGAGCGCCAGACGGGCACGCTTACGCTGCTGAACACGGCTCCGGTCACAGACGCGCAGATTGTCGCGGGTAAATTCCTCGCCGCCTTCGGCATGGTGGCGACACTCACGGCTCTGACCGTCTATATGCCGCTGCTGATCTTCGTTAACGGCAAGGTGAGCCTGGGACATATCGCTGTGGGTTACGGCGGGCTTTTGCTCATTGGGGCAGCCTGTGTCGCTATCGGGTTGTTTGCTTCCGCGCTGACTGAATCCCAGGTGGTCGCGGTAGTCGTGAGCGGCGGGATCATCGCGGCTCTGATACTTCAGTGGATTCTCGCGAAGGCGGTAGACCCGCCGTTCGATAGCTTTCTCGTCAACTTGGCGTTTCATCACACGAACTTCAGGCCCTTCCAGCAGGGTATCTTGGAGCTGCAGGGGGTTGCCTACTATCTTGCCGTCGCGTTCCTGTTCTTACTCGGGGCAACCAAGGTTCTTGAGGCGCGGAGGTGGAAATGACCCAAGCCGAACATTCTAATAGTGCCACCTCTCCAGCTTGGCTATTCCCTCTGTACTTGGGGGGGTTGGGCTTGTTGTTCATCGGCGAACGGGTGCTCTTGTCTTCTGAGGGCTTCGCTAGATCATTTACGGGCATGGGGCTTTCTGCTCTTGGAGCGGCGTCGGTGGCCCGCTTGATTCCCCGATTTCAAGCGGGTGGACAACTAGCAGCGATTGAGCGGCTCTTGGGTGCTTTATCTGTGACGGGGCTCTTGGCCATTGCCATGTACTTTGCGTCGACCCGACAGGGGCTGGATATTCTCGGATACGGCGTTGATGATCCGGCGGCGCGGGATCACGTCGACACTATTTTGACAGTAGGCTGGGTGACGTTGATCACGGTGGCCGTGGTGTCGATGCTGTTCGCTGAATTCGCCTTGCACCCGATGCGACGAGCGCCGAAACCAGAGAGCCGGCGTGTGCTCGCGGCCGCCACGAGCGGCATGAGCTTGGCCTTGGCAGCCGCCTATTGTTCACTGTTCGTGTACGCGGCATCCGACGCCGGGATACAGGCTGATTACTCGTACTTTAAGACGTCTGCGCCGAGCGAGGCGACACGCAATGTCCTTCGCAGTTTCCAAGAACCTGTAAAGATTACGGCGTTTTTTCCGACTGCCAGTGATGCACGCTCCGAGGTTCGAGCCTACCTGACGCAGCTCAAGACAGGTACGACAGCGGAGGTCACGATCACTGATCGCTACTTGCGGCCCACGTTGGCCAAGGAACTGAAGGTCGTGAGCGACGGCCGCATCGTATTTCAACGAGGGGATGGCCTGGAGTCTTTGTCTGTGGGGACCAAGTTTCCGGAAGCGAAGTTAAAGCTGAAAAACTTGGACCGAGATGTTCAGGAAAAGCTACTGAAGTTGGTGAGAAAGAAGCGTTCCGTGTACCTCACCGTGGGGCACGGTGAGTTGAACGACGATGCCAAGGGCGAAGGCTTGTCGCGCGGTCGCAGCGCAAACATCCTGAAGAAGCTAGTTCAAAAGCAAAACTACGTCGTGAAGAGGTTGGGGCTTTCCAATGGTTTGGCGACGGAGGTGCCCGACGATGCGGGTATCGTAATGGTACTCGGACCGACTTCACAGTTCCTCGTCGAGGAGCTGGCGAGCTTGCAACGATATGCCGATGGGGGAGGACAGCTCCTGTTGGCTCTGGATTCCGATGGCACAGCATCGGTCGCGGACGTTGTCCAGGCAGCACTGACACCAGAGGTTGCCGTGGTATCACCGGTGGCTGAAAGGGTGGCTGAGCCCAGTTCGGTGCCCTCTCAGGAGTCGTCGGCCAACGTGGCGGAAACAGAAGTTGAACGCGACCCTCACCTAGGCTTGCGGCAGCTCGCCGCCATCGTCGGGCTGATCTACGAACCCGCCCTGTTGGCCAACGAACGGCGTTTCGTGCCGCGGCGACGAAATATTTCCGACCGGAACAATCTGATTACCAATCGCTTTTCTTCCCACAGCGCGGTTTCCACTCTCAGTAAGAACGCTTCGCGTTGGCCGGTCTTGTTTCCGGGGACGGGCTCGCTTGAGAAAACATCGGGAGCCACGCAGAAGGTTGATTTCGCCGTCAGAGCGCTTCCGAAGACTTTCCGAGATGTGAACGGGGACCGCCTGTTCGACAAGGCCAGCGAGGAGCAGAAAGCCTTCGGTCTGGTTGCAGCGGTCTCAGCGAAGTCGTCAAAGGCAGGATCTCCAGCTTCGGAGAAAAAGGTCGACAAGCCAACCGGACGCGCCGGGATGCGAGCGTTCGTGCTAGCCGACGCTGACGTAATCTCTGACTTGGCGTGTGGGAGCGTGACAGCCAATCAGCTGTTGATCATGGACGCTGTTCGCTGGCTGGGCGGGGAAGAGAGTTTTGCGGGCGTGCTCTCCAGCGAAGAAGATGTGCGTATCGAGCACACCAAGCAGAAGGACCTGTATTGGTTCTACGGCATCATTTTCGGCGCTCCGGGACTGGTGCTCGGCCTCGGGCTGCTATTCAGTCGCCGTTCCAAACGCCGCCTGGTAGGAGCGTCATGATGGTAGTTCGAAGCGTTGGCGTCCATCTGGGCATTTTCCTATTGGCCAGTAGCGTCGCCTATCGAGCCTGGACGACGGAAGCTGCCGATGACAGCGCACGGGGCATTGCGGGAAAGATTTGGGAGGGCACAGCGGACCAAGTCGAGGCCGTTAGTTTCGTCAGCAAGGTGGCCCAAGTCCGTTTGGTACGGCACCAGGACGAAGAGGGTGCGTATTACGTTGGACGCTTCGAAAAACAGTCTACCAAGCCGGCTGCGAATCCTCACACGTCCACTCCGTCGCCATCCGCCGACGGAAAGAAAGTGTCAGGGGCGTTCATCGCCGTTGAACAAGCAACAGCGCTTGTCGACAAGCTGGCGCCGCTCCATGCTTTTCGCGTTCTAGGGAAGTTAGAGGAGGGGCGGAAAGCCGAGTTCGGTTTCGATTCAGATCAGGGGACCATCGGCGTAACGATCGCTGGAGAAAGCCAATCACTGCGTGTCGGGGACTCGACGCCGGGTGGTACGGATCGCTACGTCTCCGATGTCGGGAGCGGACAGGTCTATGTGATTGACGGCAGCGTGGTTCGCGATCTCATTGGCGGAGACTCCCGGTTGCTCCAACGCCAACTGCACGCCTTTTCCTTGGAGGATGTCACCCGCGTCAAACTGCATGCCTCGGACGCCACCGCTGAGTACATTCGATTCGAAGGCAAAGGGGAATTTTGGTCCACGCTGGGAAGCGCCGACCGGAAAAATGAAACCGCGAGCAACTGGATGGCAAAAATCCAACGTTTGGTCGCCTCGTCTTACGTAGAAGTTCCAGAGCCTCAGGCGGTGAGTGGCGCTCCGATATTCACCCTTGAGTATTTCGTCGGAACAAAGAAGGTAGGCTTCGTGGAACTCCGTCGGATCCCCGGCGAGACCGCCGGGCAATTCGAGTTCCTAGCCAGGTCTGAAACCAGTCGATGGTACGCGCTGGTGCTTCGCAGCATCGCCGAGCAGGTGTCTGCCGATGTGCAAAGCCTGTTGGGCGGGCAATAACGAGTCCGTCCCGTAAGCCCATCGACAGCATTCAACTGGCCAGAGACGCCAGTAGCCGATGACATTTGGCTGCGTAACGCTATTGTTTGTTGCTGGTCTCGGCGGCTTTCGGCGCTTTTTTTGGCGGCGATTGCGGGCCCATGGCTTTTCGTCCGCCGCGAAGTTTCATGCCACCAAAGGGTCGAACCTGGTCGATCTCTCCCCAGCGTTCTTGGAACAGCTTTTTCATTCGTTTCAGCTGTTCGGGTTCCTTCTTGGCGAGGTTCTTGGTTTCGTTGGGATCCTCTTTTAAGTTGTAGAGGAAAAAATTGTACTTGCCGTGGGCCGTGATCTTGTAGTCGCCACTCAGGAGAGACTGTCTCGGAGGGTTGTGGCTATCTTCCGGTAGATCGAGCAACACGTCCTTTGTCTTGGGCTCTTCCCGCCCGTAGATTTCTTCAAGCAGAGACTGCCCAACGAAGGTCTCGCGGTGGCCTTCGACCTGCATGAGATCCAGGATGGTGGGCGCAAGGTCAATATGGGACCGCCGCTGGTCAATAACTTGGGCTTTGGCTCCAGGCACGTAGATGATCATGGCAACGCGAGTCAGTACCTCCCACACCTCGAAGGCGTGTTTGTACATGTCATGGTCGCCGAAGGCCTCGCCATGATCCGCACTGATGATGACGGCTGTCTGTTCCCACCAGGGCTGTGTCTTGCAGAAGTCGAGCAGTCGCTTGATGTGTAGATCTGTGTAGAAAACTTCCGAGTCGTAGCGATCCCGGTTGTTCTTGCCGAAATCCGGCGACTCTTCGTGCTTCACGTATTCATCGTGGGGATCCATGTAATGGAACCAGGCGAAGAACTGTTTGCCGTCGTTTTCGGGTTTCTTGATCAGCTCGATGGCGAGATCGGTCAGCTTCGCGCTAGTGACGTGTTTGTCCGTCTGGGCGTTGAAGGTCAGCCCAGGCACCAATTCCCACTCGTCAAAGCCCTGGTCGAGGTTTTTACCGCGGCCAAAGTACATATGCGCCTGCCCGGCCATCGTTCTGATCCCCTTGTCCTGGAGGATTTCAGGAAAAAACACATCGGACTTGGTGTAACCGGCGAAGAACCAGCCCGAGCGATACAGGCTCGAAGGGTAGCGGCCAGTGAGCAGCGCTGGGAGGCTTTTGGCAGTCGTACTCGAGACCGAGTAGGCATTTGTGTAGACCGTGGACCGTTTCGCTAGAGCGGTCATGTGAGGAGCGATCGGACGGTCGTAGGTCGTCCAAGGCATGTCGGCCCGCAGACTGTCGATAGTGAGCAAGAGCACGTTGAACGGTGGCGGTGGCTTGGGCGCCTGAACCGGGGCGGCTGGCGGAGCCGCGCTGGCCAACAGGGGCGCCGCGCTGACGCTGAGCGCAGCCCCCGGCTCCGTCGGTTGGCTGGGCGCATTGCACGCCGCTAGCAGCAGCCCAGCACAACAGAAAATGCCGGTGGGACCAAGATGAACGCTACGCACATCGCGGCTTTATCCCAATTATAGCGAGGCGGCCAACTTGCTGAAGTGCCTCGTGAACAGCGGTTTGCTAGTCGCTGGCGGACTGTGCCATGGTGAATCAGCGTATGCGCGGGGCGATCAGCGGAATATTGACCATTGCGGTCACCACTCTGGTGTTTGGCATCATCATTCTAGCGGTCTGGTCCGACATTTCGAGTCTCGACGACTTGATTGAGAGCGTCGTCCGCACAGCTGAGGCTGCGTTCCGAAATAGGACGTGGCACTACCTCGCCAGGGCCACCGTGCTGAGTTTCGGCATCGCGGTGATTTTGACGCCACTGGACATTTTGTTGGCGAGGACCCCGACGGAGCGTCTGGGGGGGCTACATGAGTTGGACGTCACCAACACCGCGGCGGCACTCGAAGAGATCTCCCGTCGAATTTCTCAGTGCCTGACGGGCAGCAAGAAGGACATTGTTTCGGCTTTCGAGGAGTTGTTGTTCGGCGCTGCGAGTTTACAAGCGAGTGACGTGCACATCTCGCCCACCCCGAGTGGCGTGAAGCTGACCTACCGCGTTCAAGGCACGCTCCACGAGATCATGACGCTTCCCGCGGGGTTCGCGATGCCACTGGCTGCCCGAGCGAAGGTGTTGTCTGGAATGGACACCCATGTACGTGGGAAGGCCCAGGACGGGCGTCTGGTCACTACGCTCGGCGCGAAGCCACTCGAAGCGCGCGCTTCAACGCTACCCACTGAACTAGGCGAGCGTATCGTGCTCCGTCTGTTGAAGGGTGGTGCTGAAATTCCGAAAGTCGAAGACTTGGGGCTGTCTAAAGAAGTGACGGACGGCTTAATCCGCATTCTGGATCGACCGGAAGGCATCCTGTTTGTTACCGGACCGGTGGGAAGCGGCAAGACAACGACGTTGTATTCGTCCTTGCTGCGGATATCAGATGTGCGTTCAGGGACGGCCAACATCGTTACCCTCGAGGACCCGATTGAGTTGGAACTCGCATTTGCCACGCAGACACAAATGAATGTCAGGGGAGGGCGTACCTTCGCTGCCACCTTGCGGAGCGTTCTTCGGCAAGACCCTAATGTCTTGATGATCGGTGAGATCCGCGACCGGGAAACCGCTGAAATTACCGTTCAGGCGGGGCTCACGGGTCACCTGATTCTGACAACGGTGCATGCCCAAAACGCTGCCGGGCCCTTCATGCGGCTGCTGGAGATGGACGTGGAGCCATTCGTCCTCGCCAGCGCCACTGTCGGAAGCGTCTCCCAACGTCTCGTACGGCGCCTGTGTAGTCATTGTCGGAGGCAGGTAGTGCCGGGGACCAATCAGATCGATCGTTTCGCTGAGTACGGTCTCGCGTTGCCCGCGGTGACGTATTTCGAGGAAGCAGGCTGCGATAAGTGCGGCGGTGAAGGCTTCGACGGGCGGTTGCCCATCGCCGAGCTGATGCTGATAGGCCCTGAATTGCGTCAGGCGATAAACGACCGCAAGCCCACTCGCGACCTCTACGACATCGCCGTGGCTCTCGGCATGACGATGATGTTGAAAGACGGGCTAGACCGGGCTGCGCGAGGCGAAACGCCATTGTCTGAAGTGCTCCGGGTGGCGGGATGACACGTTTCGTCTGGCGTGTGGTCCAGCTCAGCCGACTGGCTTTTTCGCTGTTATTCGCCGTCGTATGTTTGCGTTTTACTGCGGTGGCGGCAAGCGAGTCCTTCCGGGAGACAGTGCCTGAGCTCAATGACGTGCTGCCCAACGAATCCAGCGCTGAGCCCGACACAGGAGTCGCCCAGCCTCGAAATCCTAGGCTGGAGCCCACACCGAGCGCCGAGCAGCTCCGCATGAGCGTGATCGTGAACATGGGGGGCAGTCGTAGCGAGGTGTTCATCAATGGCCGCCGTAAAGGCAACACGCCTTTCCTCGGTTCAGTCAGGTGCCACACCGGAGAATCAGTAAAGATTGAGGTCGTCCCGGCGCTGGGCGAGTTAATCGTCAGGCACGCGAAGTGCCGGCAGGGCACCGTGAGAGTCGACCGGTAGAGCATGGCCTCTGAGCCCACACCGTTTCGAATTTGCCGGGCTGGAATTGCGACCATGAAACGCATCACGCGAAAACGCTCGTAACTCGTGGTAATTGCGTCGCCACCTCGTTGGTACATGGGTTGCAGTAGCCCATTATGCGGCGACAGCCTGTGGCGATTCCCCCCCTCCGCCCGGGCTGCCGCCTTTCTTAATTTTGTGTCCCGAACTGTGTGCTTCGGGCACAGCCGAGAGAACGCGAACAATTGGGGCATTTCTTGCCGCTGTGCGAAGTAGGTTCAGGTGAATCTCCGAAGCTTCAGTACCGGTCATGTGGCGCTGTTGGCGCTACTCGCCGTCGGCTGTGAATCCCTGGGGGAACAAGCCCCAGCTCTGGCTCGCGGCGAAAAACTTTCGTCGCCGGAGGCAGCCAACGCCGCCTCCGTTCCAGTGGTTGAATCCTCCGAAGTTCCGTTGGTTGATCTGCACGGTCAAACCCGTGACTGGATTACCGCAGCCGGCGTCAAGCGCCTGTATGCGCGGTCGAACCGGGTCTGGATTCGCAAGAAGCCGAGCCGGGGGAGTAACAAGCTGGGCTACCTCCGCGCCGGTGCTTCAGCGGCCATCACTGGAGCTCCACAACTCGGCGACGGCTGTCGGGGAGATTGGTATCCGATTGCGCCGAGCGGCTTCGTATGCGAGGGGCGCAGCGCGACCTTTGACGCCACGGATCCGGTGGTGGCTGCCATGTCCGAGTACGCGCCCGATCACACACGTCGGCTGCCATATGTATATGGTACCGTGCGGAAGCCGGGACCGGTGTACGGTCGATTGCCGACTCCCGAAGAAATGCGCACGAGCGAAGTCGGAATCGATCGACGGATGGATCTCTGGTTCGAAATCGGTGGAGAGATAGGGTCGACCTTCGCACAACACGTTTGGCTAGGCGCTGACGGCGAAGCTCCGGATCCCAAGATCGCCTGGGCCGAACAGCGGACAGAACCCTTGCCGTCGTTTCTTCGGGCTGGCGGGGCTGTGCCCAATTTCCGGCGGAAGCCACGAGACAAGAATCAGTTGGTCCTGCGGCGTATGCGACCGAAAGTGGGTCACTCCTTCGTCGAGACGTTTTTCTGGCGGGGACGTCGTTACGGTCTGAGCGCAGAGATGGAGTTGTTGCCGACGGATCGCCTCCGGCCGATTCAGGGGTCGTCATTTTCCGGTTTGGAAATTGACGAGTCTGTTCGTTTTCCTTTCGCCATGGTTCGCCAAATCCGCGGAAAATATCATGATGGCAGCCGGGCGCTCTATCGGGGGGTGCTGCAGTTGACGGGCAAGAAGCGCTTCTATTCGAAGGTCTTGCACTACGAGACGACTGACGGGAAATGGGTGTCTGATCGAGTCGCGTCGAAGTTCGACATCGCGAAAAAGATGCCGGGGTGGGCACTGCGTGGCGAGCGGTGGATCGATATTAGCATCTCGCGGCAAGCGCTCATTCTATACGAAGGCGAGACGCCGGTGTACGCGACCTTGGTCTCCACCGGCGAGGCCGGCCTAGGTGATGCGAGTTCCACAACCGCCACCAAGCGTGGGATTTTCCGAATTCACACCAAACATGTGAGCACGACAATGAGTTCGAGCGAGGTGGGTGAAGCTTTCGAGCTGCGAGACGTGCCCTACGTTCAATATTTCGACAAGCAGGGCTACGCGATCCACGGGGCCTATTGGCATGATCGATTTGGTATGCCGAAAAGTCACGGCTGCATCAATCTCGCTCCGGAAGATGCTCGGAGGGTGTTCCACTGGACCTCTCCCCAGGTTCCCGATCATTGGCATGGTGCGCTCTCTGCCCTGAAGGGAACGGTCGTCTTCATTCATCCCTGACGGGTACGCCTTTACGGCCCGGTGCTTGGGGCGGACGAGGGGTGAATCGCCCGGCTTTAGCTAGCCGTCGATGGGCGCGTCGGACGCGCCGGTATCGTTCGCGTCTGCCGTAGCATCCGAGCTGTCGACGGCTTCTGAAGCATCGTTCGGCGTGTTGCTATCGGTGAGGCCGGTATCCGCAGCGGAGGCGTCGTCAGTGGCGTCAAAGGCCCCGGTATCCGGGATGCCGCCATCCCGTGGCGAGGCATCGGCGGGGGCGGCATCGGATGTGGTGGCATCCCCAGCTGCGCCGTCGCTTTCGCAGTTCGCCGCGAGCATTACGCTCCATTCGTCCGTTATATCGGCCTTCCCCGCCTGCCCGCCTGCGTCCACGGTGACCTGGAACGTGGTGCCGTGCTGGCCGCCGTAGTCATCCTGGAGAGATACCTTGAAAGTCAGCTCCAAGCCGATTGTCGGGGCGGCGGCGTCCGAAGCGCTGAGAATTTGCGACACCGGCACCGTCAGGAAGCTGCTGCCAAAAGTAGCGCTGAATATTACCATGTCGGTAGTGGCGTCCGTCACGGTGAGGAGGACGGGCCCACACTGAGCCGCGCCGTTGCAGCTATATCTGGGTTGGAGTGCCCAGTTTTCGATCGCTCCAGAAGGGCTGAGGGGACCAATCTGAATCCCTATCGCGGCGGCGGGGTCGTCTTCGTGAGCGAAACAACACGCGTTGGTGTGGCATCCTTGTTGATCGGAGCCCGTAGTGCCGCGAATGGACTCGATGCTAATGCTGGGCGGCGCGAGGGGGACTGGCGACTTTGTTTCGTCGTCGTCGCAGGACCACAGACAGCTGACGGCGAGCGCGCTGCTCAAGAGTTTTTGGATAATCTGGTGGCGTTTCATCGATGCTCCGGCGCCGCCGAAAGAACACGATTCCGATTTGGATGTCGAGCACATTCTCGACTGGCCCGATGACCGATTCGGTATGGCCGTTAAGATCTGCTCCTAGCGAGGGGCGGCCCCCTGGCTAGAGCAGATACGCGCGTTGAAATTACCGAAGACCCGCGTGGAGGGCTGTTTTGCCTCTCCAGAAAACTCGAACTCAAGACGCCCACTGATGGTGCCCCCCAACTCCAACGCCACCTCGTTTAGGAGAAGCTGTCCGCCTGGGGGGATTTGGTATCGGGTCGCTCCGCGACGCACGACTGGTATTGCCGCATGTTTTTCGACTGGCACGCTGGTGCGGCCCAGGGCCACCCGTTCGTCCCAAGGGTATTTCCCAGGACCCAGATCCTTGTCCGGGGGCGCCACGACGGTGACTCGGAGCACGGTAGCGCCAGGATCCTGCGCGTTGGCAGCACCACACTTCACGGGGTGCGTGGAGAACACGAGGCGCAGCTCTCGCCGGGAACCCACTAGATCGATGTACTCGCCGGTTGCTGTGACCGGCACCAGAGTTAAATGATGGTCGCTGTCCGGGCCGACGGTCAGTTCGATGCGCGGCGCTGTCTGCTCGCTGCACGAGGTCAAGCATGCACATTGGATAGAGCCAACTCCCAAGAGTTTTACGAGCGGGCGCAGCATGAGCGAGCGGATCAACAACTGGGGACTAGGCGTGGTTCTCGACGGTGCTCGGTTCAGCGCCGATGGGCCAACGATAGGTCTGTATGAGGGCGGCGTGTTCGTGCAACTGACGTTGCAACACGGGGGTGTCCGGCCGGTCTCGCGGATCTCGCCTCAAACACGAGGCGAGATCATGGCAGAGGCCAACAAAGGGCTCATGAGTGGCGAGCTCCCGTAAGGCCGGGGGCCACCCGTCATGGGTGACGTGGCCTGAGATGAGGGCGAGTTCGTCGCCGCCATCGAACAAGGGCCGAGAGGTTAATAGTTCGAACGCTGTGGCAGCAAACGCATACAGGTCCGTCTTCGGCGGGGTGGGCGTATAGCCGTCCGGGATCACCCCCAAAATTTCTGGTGCCGTGTATTCCATGGTTCCACAGCCGGGTCGCAAGTTACGTCCACTCAAGCCAAAGTCCACGAGTACTGGAGTATCGTCATCGCGCACAATGACGTTGGACGGTTTCACGTCCAGATGTCCGACGCCCGCACTGTGCATCGCTGCTAGTCCTGCAAGTACCCCTTCGACGTAAGCGAAAGCTTGGGTTGTCGACATGGTTCGGTTGCGGATCACTCGGTCCATCGCGTAGCCCCTAATGAGCTCCATCACCAACATGGGCTTCGGTCGTGCTTCCGCATCAAAGTTGACGAATCGCGCAAGGTTCGGGTGTCTCGGGAGGGAAAGCAGCGCGCCGGCCTCCTCACGGAACAGATTGAGGAACTCCTGTTCGGAGATATTTCGTGCGGTGTTGGGATCGTAATATGGCACTTTCAGCGCGTAGATTTCTGCGTCGCTTACGTTTCGCTCTTCGATCCTGCGGGCAATAAAAACAGAGCTGGCGCCGCCCGCCCCCAGCGCTCGAATGACGTAGAAGCTCCCGATGGTTCGGCGTGGTAGGAGCCACTCTGGCAACGGCGCCCGCCGGTTATTCATCGGGATCACCTCAGAGTCGACCGCTGCCTGAAGGGGCAGCTCGTCCACACGCGCGATCACGGAGGCGACGACCGCTGCGAGAGTGTTCGGGAGCGCAGCTCCGAGCTCACCGATCGCCATCGCCATATCACTTTTTTCCGGTTTGCTTCCGGAGCTGACTGCGCGTTCCAGCAGTACCGACAGGGGAAGAATGTCCGCGGTGATATCGATGCCTTCCTCCGGCGACTCCGACAGCACCCGGCGGGTCGCTCCAGCGGTCAGCTGGTTGACGGCTTCAACCATGTTCTCGAGTTCTGTCACTGCTCCGAGAGTGCCAGCACCGGCTTCGACTACCTCGCTCAGCCCCCTAGCGCCTGCGATGGACCCGAGAGCCCGACCCAATCGCAATACCACTCGACGGAGAGCTTCTCCGCGGTAAGAACCGTTGGTTCCGATGCCGCCGCTCAGACCGATAACGGATTGTGCTAAGGCGGCCGCATCGACATCTTTGTTTTGCAACGCGATCTGAGCCGCGTCGAAAGTTCCGGATGCGATGGATTCCAGAGCATCTTGGGAACTCTTCCCGAGGAACTCCGTGTAGGCCTGTAGAGCTCGTTGCACATCCAGGTTCGTAGAGGCCTCTGTGATGGCTTCAATGCTGTGGTGGTCGGTTAGATGGTGGACAACTAGTAAGAAGAGATCACAGGCATCCGCCACCTGTTCCCGGACAGCGGCATCAAAGCTACGAGCCAGGGTGGCGCACAAAACGCGGTGTACGGTAGCGTCGGGGCCGTCCGCGATGCGTGTGAGCAGGACACGGATCGAACGTGTTATGCGTTCTTTCACACGGGCTGCGTTGGGGGAGTCCGATTTGGCACCGCTGTCCATCTGGGTGGTCTCCAGATCGATCAAATGCAGCAAGGCGATCAGACGCCGTTGCCGGGCCGTTGCACCGCTCCGCGACCACTTCGAATCGTCGTATTCGTCCTCGGACTTGATCACCCAAGTTGAGATTCGATCGTAGAGAGTTTCCATCTGTGGGACCGACGCGCTGGAGTCGCCGGGTCGCCGCCCTAGCAGCAGCAGATCGTAGAGCCGTGACCGCTCCAAGGCCGCCGAGTCGAGGTCGGCGAGGGCTGGAAGCACGATCGGCAGGCCGTCGTCTCCGGCACTCGCCAACGCCTCGATTTCATCCATGGACGCGTGCGCCAATGTCGCCGTTTGAAGTGCGATTTCGTAGGCCTGCAGGGCCCCGGTTGTCTCGTAGGCGACCAAGGCCTGACGGATCCCGCTGACGACGCCCTGATCTGCGGCGTGGTCGCGGTCGAGGCCACTGAGCGTGTGATAGATCAATGATTGCAATGCCGGGTCGCTATCTTGACACTGTTCCACCAGCTGTTTGCGCATCCACTCGGATGCTTGGGTGCCGAAGCCAGGGGTGGCGGTGTCAGCGAGCAGTGCCACCAGCGCCACGCCGACGTCGTGACGCTCGCTTTGACAAATGTAGTTCAGAAATTCTTCGGCGGCCTCGGGGTCCGCTTCGATCACCGGCGGCAGCCCCCACAGCATAGTCGCGGCGATGCCGGGATGTCGTTTCGCCACTTCACCCTCCAACAACTGTTTGCATTGTTGCATCGTGGTGTCGAAGTCACTAGCGAGGCAGGCCACGAGTGACACCACCGCCCGGCGCCATTCCGTCGGCGACAGGCCCGGGGCTAGCAGTAGATCGATGTCTTCGCGGGCTCGAGGGTCTGTGGCGGCGATGAGTCCCCGTGCGATGGCTGCGTGACGCCACACTAATGGCTCTCGATCGGCGAGCAATGCATCGAACACCGGCTTGACAGCGGCGCTCTGCAAGTACTCTTGGGCGTGCGGATCCCCTCGGCTCGCTCTCGCGGCGGCAGCGCGTGTGGCTCTTTCAATCAAAGTGGCCGCCAATCGCCGAGCGGGTAGCGGGCCCGTAGAGGATTTCGCAACCCAAGCTTCGAAGTGCGAGCGGCGGGTGACCAAAGCGAGGGCGAGCGGATCTGAGTGCACCCCGCTGCCCACCGGCATCGCAAACAACAAGCCCACACGAGCTCGCATCGTCGCCGTCTCCAAGGGACGGCCTGTCCCCATCGCCATCCGCGTGGCCACCGCAGAAAAGGTTCCCGCCGTGCCTCGATAGAGTCGGGCAAATACGCGGCGGCCGAGTTCACGTCGTTCGTGACCGTTTGGCAGCGCTGCCATTAGCTCAAAAAGGGCAACGGCAGCCGTGCCTGGAGCTACCCAGTCCAGATCATCGACGAGCCCCGTGCTGAGCGCAGTGCGAATCGCTGCCAACAGGTCGACTGTCAGCACACCGTCCAGCGGCGGCGGGCCGTCCGCGTGGCCCGCTTCGCTCAGAGCCGCGATCGCCTGTCGCCAGCGCGCTCGACGCTCGGATTCATCCTGAACCCTGGGAAGGGTGATGAGGGCTTCGACTGGGCTTTGGCGTCCACGCATCGGGTGTCAAAGCATAGTCTATGAGCATTTGGGTGACGTTTAAAACGGGGATTCGCTGCTTCGCGTCCGTATCGAAGGGGGCTCACGCCGCTGGTACTGGGCCCCCAATACTGGCTCAGCGGCCTGGGAGATCAGGCGATGGAGCAGGTGTCCGTTCGGAATGGGGTGATGTGCCCGCCGGCCTCATTCAAATTCCGGCTCGGTATCTCCTTCCGGCTCCTCTTCTTTGGCCCTATTTGTCTCGAGAGGAAACACTCGAAATCGCGTAATTTTCCAGTCGCCGTCGGATTCGTCGAAGCTCCAGGTGACGCGCCGCACCGTGCGCTGCGGGCGGCGACCGTGGCGGGTGACCGTGACTCCTGCACGCGTGCTCACTGTGGCCGATAAAAACGTTCCCGTAGGCATGAGCACGATCTCGCTGTCGCTCAGGTCGATGTCCATCGACGCGTAGGCGTTTGCGGCATGAGTGGCGAGCTTCGCTAAGGTGCCCCGGGTGCTACCCCGACTGAGTAGTTCGGGGATCTTGTAGGTCAGGCTCGCGTCGAATATTTCTTCAAATTCCTGATTCAGTCGTGCCAAGCGCATGGGCCCGGTCGAGCCGCCTGGCGCTACTTGCACTGCTGCCTCCAAGCGGTTCAACACTCCTTGGAGCTTCTCCTCGTCGGTTTCTGCCGACATGACTGCATACAGAATCGTGACGGCACCGAGGACGGCTCCAGCGATCGCGAGGCTAGACTTCACGGCGGCCACCCTAGCCCGCAATACGGTGGCCTGAATAGGGAGTAGAGGCACGGAGTGGGGATCGGGCGCTCAATGGCGGTTGTGGAGCGCAGTCGGAAGCAGGAAGATGTGGCAATGAAGGCCATCAGCCGTTTCGTCTTATTATTTCTGTGTATTGCCGCCAACGCCTGCGCGCGCGGCCCCAACGTTGGTAGCGAGCTTCCACTGAAGCGGGTGGTTATCTATCGAAATGGCGTTGGGTACTTCGAACGGGAGGGGGAAGTGGACACCGCCGAAGTCCGGTTTCGCGTCAAACCGGAAATGATTGGCGACTTCCTCGCTAGTTTGGCGATAGTCGAACGCGGGGGCAGCAGCGTGCGCTCGGCCTCGTTTCCTTTGAGTCGGGAACCCGCCGACGACGACGAGCCCATGTCGGAGCCACCTCACTTGGGGCCCCCGTCGTTGCCCGTTCCCACCTCGGCCAAGGGAGCGGAAGCAGATGACGAAGTCGTCGTTCTTCATCTCGACGGAGAGCATCACCACCTGCGTATCGGCTATATCTCAGAGACGCCGGTGTGGCGCCCCTCTTATCGCTTGGTTGTGCAACATGACGGCAAGGCGGTGCTACAGCTTTGGGGTATTGTTCAAAATTTATCTGGTGAGGACTGGAACGACATCTCTCTCACGCTGGTGGCAGGAGCGCCCATCGCGTTCCAGTCGACATTGGCGGATGCCGTCATTCCCCCCCGTCCGATCGTTACCGACGAAGGCGAGGTGATAGCCGCTGTTCCGGAAGCAATCACGACTCTAAGCGCGTCCCAGGAGATGGTGGAAGCCGAAGAGGACATGGTGGCTCCGGAGGAAGATGACACGATGGGACAGCTGGCCGGGATGAAGGCGTCCGCTGCGCCTCCCGCTCAGATGGCCGGTGGCCGTGTGGGCAAATCTCGTCCACGTCGGGCGATGAAGAAAAGCAAAGCGAAGCGTGACTGGCGCCCGACCCATGGCCTGCCCGGGAGCACGCTGAACGCGCCAAGAAACAAGAGTATTTTGGCGCAGATGGCGGTCGAAGGGGGCAATACAACCTATGAGATCCCCCACGGCATCACCGTGCCCAACGACAGCGCGACGATGGTATTGCTGCTCAACAAGGAGGTCGACGGCCGGACCGAGTTCTTGTTCGCGCCGGATCCCGGGAGCACAGCGTCCCATTCTCACCCGTTCCGGGTTGCTCGTTTTGCCAACAGCAGTGCCGGCTTGTTGGAACGCGGTCCCATCACGGTCTTCGAAAAGGGTCGATTCCTTGGGCAAGGTGTCCTCGGCGCCATGCCCCCGAAGGCGACGACGACTGTGCCGTTTGCATTGGAGCGGGCGGTCGCGGTCGAAACCGAACATAACACCAAAGAATTCGGCGCAGAGCTCCAACAGATTGACGGGGGTCGGTTGAGTATCTGGAGAACGCGAAGCTTCAATACGACGTATCTGGTGACCAACGGCGGTGGAGACAACGCGCGGCTGTTCATGAAACACGCCCGACGGCGAGGCACGGAGTTGCACAAGCCGCCGAAGGGCACTGAGGACCAGCCGGGGCAATCCCATGCGTTGATCCCGCTGAACGTGAAGGGCAACTCGAGGTCGTCTCTTCGAGTTGAAGAACGCGACGGGTATTCGCGCCGTGTCGAGTGGCATTCCGCGCTCGGGGCGGAAGCGATTGCCACCTACGTAAAGAAGGCAGCCTCTGGGGACGCACTGGCGGCTAGTCTCGGGCCCATTCGGAAATTCATCGCCGAGTTGCGCAAGATCGCCACGGAGTCCAACCAATTGGCCGAAACTCAGCGCGAGATGGAAGACGCCAGCAGAGAAACTAGGCTCAGTCTGCGCGCCATCGAAAAGAACAAGGCCGCAGCAGATCTGCGCAGGAAACTGACTGTCCGGCTAGCTGGATACGGCACGAAACTCGACGGGATCACAAAACGTCTGGTTGAGCTGACGGTGAAGCGTTCCGAATTGGTCGTGCGGTTGACGGACTCGGTTCGTCAATTGAAGTATCTGCGACGAAGCAAACCGAGTAAACGCTCTTCATGATCCCGCCAACCGAGCTCCAGGCGCTGCTACTCGCAGAAATGCCTGACGCCGACATCGAAGTCACCGATCTTACCGGAAGCCAGGACCACTATTCAGTGCGTATCGTCAGTGTAGCCTTTGAGGGAAAGACTCGTATCGCTGCCCATAAGTTGGTGTACGGCGCCTTGGGAGAGCGGGTGGGGCGAGAGATTCACGCCCTCAGCTTGCAGACGTTTTCTCCGGCATCTTGGCAAGCCAAGCAGGGTTAACGCCAAACCGTCGTCGAGAGGCTCGGTTACCTGGCGGTTCCCAAACCCATGGTTCGCGAGATGAAACGGGAAGCTCGTGATGCTCGGTTGGCATCGCCAAACGGGAATGTAATCATCGTGCGCTCTTGCCCGGTTCCGGTGATCATGCCGCCCTGGGTGCCCAAGAGGGCCCCAACTTTTCGTCGTTTGACTGGAATGAGCGTCTTATTCAAAGCGGTCATAATGCGCACGGGGTCGGTCTCCGTGCCACCGTCGGCGCGCATGAGGTCGTCCCTCAAGTGCGGAATATCTGCGAACGCTCCCAGGTTGTAGATCATGGCCGCAGTCGCCTCACCGGGCGAGGATCCCATGAACCAGGCGCCGATGTGGTGTTGTGCGCCGCCGTCGCAGCGGGCGTAAAGAGCTGCCGCGCTGGCCCCTAGCGTTTTGGCTAGTTCGTTGGACAGTAACAAAAAGTTACCGCGCTTTTCACGACTGAAAAACGTACGAACGTAGCGTCCAGTGAACGTTACCTTCAGCCCGTGCCACTTCTTAGCCTCCGGTGACGGCAGGGTTCCGTCTGTCAAGCGAACCTCTGTGCCGGGACCGCTGGCCAATGCAAGAGTGGGCACCTTTTTCCAGCTGACACGGGGTACCCCGTCTTCGTTCATTGCAAAGAATTGGGTCAGTTCTGGCGCGTCCAGCATCGCTTCGCCGTCTTCCTCCCGGAGTAAAGACAGCTCGACGACCCAGCCTTCGGAATCAGCCGGTCCGATGGTGGCGCCACGCATCACCCGGGAACGGGTTTTTGCGCAAACCGTGGAGGCTCGCTCTCGTCTCTCGCGATCGTCGGCAGCGATTCGTTGCTCCACGGTGCGTGTATCGGTTTGCCCCTCGTTGCCTTCACCGTAGCGGAGGTCGAATAGGGCATAAGCACCGAGCGACAGCACCATCAGCAGCACCCCGCCGCCCGTGGCCAGTGCTACTTCGCGAGGGCTCCGTTGAGCGGGATCTTGGCGGCGTGTCGCCTGGGCGCCAGCGTGGGGCTGAGGACTCGGACCGGCTCGGTGCTCAGTCTGGCCCTGAGAGGTCTGTGTCGGTGAGTGCCCGCCGACGGCGGCGGTGCCCGCGGAGGCCGACAGCGAAACAGCGTTAGAGAAGTCACCGGACGGGAGTTGCCCTCTGCCACGGCGTTGATTGGATAACTCGCGGGCGATCATCGTTGAACGCCGACCTTTGCCTTCGTAGGGGAGGCTCGTCCAAGCGCCGAGTAGATCCCCCAGCGGGACCGTTACGGTGGGTCCGTTCCCGTGCAGCACAGCCTGGCTCGGTTCCACATAGAGCTCGCCTGCGACCCCGAAGCGAGCGAGTGCCTCCAGGATGCTGGCTCGGATGTCTGACAGCGTTTCTGCGTCGGTGGGGTCCACGGAATCCAATGTTACTTAGAGTAGATCCTAGTAAAGATCTGCGACCATGGGAAAGCGAGAAATATGACCGAAAAACCACGGTAGGAGCAGCTCCACCGTTGGCTCGCTCGGGTGCGTCGCGCAGGGGCAGCGGGTTTTTGGGATCGGTTCATCGGAACGACACGGTAATCACGTTTTCCTGCGAAACCGGGGTCGCTAGGCTAATATCGCCGGGTGACAAATTCTCCCAAGCCAAGCCGCGACCTCCCCTTGATCTTGGTGTCAAACGACGACGGATATAGGGCTTCTGGGCTCCGTGTCCTCGTAGCTGAGCTAAAACGCTTCGCAAGGGTCGTCGTCTGCGCGCCCGCCAATGAGCAAAGCGCTGCTAGTCATGGCATCACGCTACATCGACCGTTGAGGCTACTGGAGCAGGAGCCGGGCGTGTTTTCTGTCAACGGGACGCCCGCTGATTGTATATATGTGGCGCTCAATTCCGGAAATCGTGTGCTTTCGGGCCGGCCGAACTTGGTGCTGTCAGGGCTCAACCACGGCCTGAACCTGGGCAACGACATATTCTACAGCGGTACTGTGGCGGCGGCGCGAGAAGCCGCGCTGAGCGGATTCTGCGCTCTCGCCTTATCCGCGGACTCCCGTACGGATCCTGCCGCGGCGGCCCGCGTGTCTGCCCAATTGGCTCGCTCGTTGTTGAGTGAGGGGCCTGAGGGTGGCTCTCTGTTCAACGTCAATTTCCCCCCCGGCGACAGCTGGGACCTATGCGCAACCGTGGTCGGCGTGCGCCTATATGAAGAAGCGGTCGACTTCCGGCGGGACCCCCGAGGAAAAGAATATCTTTGGATCGGAGGCAGCCATGTGTCCCACAAGGAAATGCAGGATTCGGACACCCAGGCATACGACGCTGGGGTGATAGGAATCACTCCGGTGTCCTTGGAGCTGTGGTCTTCCCGTCATCAACACGTAGCATCCGATCTTGCGGCCAGGGTTGGAGCATTGCCGGTGGACGCGTCCTAGCCGATGTTACGCTGCCTAACTACCGTTTCTAGGCACTTGCAGCACCAGCGCCTTATTAGGGGCTGCTCGAAGGTTCTCGGCTGATATCGTGCTAAGCACGTCCCCATGGCCGTTGCGAAGAAGCGCCCCTCCGTTGGATCAAAAAGACCGGTGCCGCCGCGTCGCTCGCCTACGCCCCGGGGAGTTGGGCGAAAGAAAACACTGAAGGCGAAAGCGAAAGCTGTGACAGATCCTGACCAGGATCGCCTGAGCTACATCCGGGGTCTCATCCGCGACGTGCCCGACTTTCCGAGTCCCGGAATCGTGTTTAAAGACATCACGCCACTGCTTGCGGATGCCCGAGGCTTTCACATGACCATAGACAGTTTTGCCGAACAGCTGATCGAGCTGGATTTCGACACGATTGTCGGCATCGAGTCCCGTGGCTTTATTTTTGGCGCTCCGCTGGCCTTGCGATTGAACAAACGCTTCGTGCCCATTCGCAAGCCCGGCAAATTGCCGTGGAAGTCGGATCGGGTATCTTACGAATTAGAATACGGCTCAGGCGAGTTGGAGATTCATCGAGACGCGGTTCGCAAGGGAAGTCGCGTGGTAATTATCGATGATCTGCTCGCCACAGGTGGGACAGCGGGGGCGGCTGCTGAGTTGGTGGGACGGCGTGGGGGCCTAGTCGTCAGCTTTGCGTTTGTTATCGAACTGGGGTTCCTGGGTGGTGCCCGAAAACTCGGCTCCACACGCCCGATTTCCCTGCTGCAATACGACTGAAGTCTGAGGCCCCTCACGGCTCCCGCCGATCTGGCGTTAGAACACACGTAGAAGCTCGCGGATCGGGCCAGGGCCGCTGTCAGCCGCCGAGACTGGTGGAACAGTCGAATCCCAAGTATCCTCGGCCGCTTCGCTCCGTCTTCGGAGCGCACTGGAGGGCTCGCATGGCTTCGTTTCGCATAGTTTTATCTCGCATGGCTTCGCTTCGCATAGTTTTATCTCGCGTAGTGCTGAGTGGCACAATGCTGAGCGGTACAATCGTTCTGGCATCGTTGGTGCCTGGATGTTTCGAGGCAAACACTGTTGTCGGAGACGAACACCTCGGCGACGAGGTGTTCGTTCAGCCCACGTTCCCCGGAATTGGAGAAGCGTGCAGTGCGACGGAAAGTTGTCGCACTGGATTGACCTGCACCGATAGCGCGTGCGAACCAAGCGCCGCCAGTACGGCGGGCACGACCTGTGTTGTCTCCGCTGAGTGCGAGGACGGATTAAAATGTGTCGGTCCGACGGGTATAATAGGTGAGTGTACGCTTTCACTGAACGGAGCCGCCGGCGATAGCTGTTCTACGGAAATCGACTGTTCGACAGGTTTGCGCTGCGGCATCCAGGGTTTCGGTTTGCAGTGTGTACCCGAAGGTGCTGTCGACTGGGGCGGAGCCTGTGTCACGCCCACCGATTGTCTGAGTGGCCTAACCTGCATGGCCAGTATCGATCCAACCAATCCAGGGGTCATGTGTAGCCCGGCAGTGGGAGGCATACCTAGCTTCGGAGTTCCGACTTTTGCAGGGGAGACCTGCCAGGGGCGAGCGAACGGGGTCACTCGCGCCTTCTACGAAGTTCCGGGAGCGACCAGTCCTGCCGGGCAAGACGGCGACTTTTTTCGTTTGCCGTATCCTAATGACGTACGGCTGGTGAATGGCCGCGTCGACCTGAGCGGATTTCCGACGCCAGGCGCCGGCCTCCTCGGTTTTGATCCCGTTCAGGTGTACGTGGACGCGATTGAAGCGAACGAGTCTGGCTTCGGAACCTACCCGACGGTAACGTTTCGATTTTCGAATTCCATCAACATGCCGTCGGCGGAGAGCCCCGGCGTGGTCAAGTGGGTCGACATCACGGAAGGGGCGCCTGAGTACGGCCGCCAGGAGGGCGTTACCTGGAACGCCAATACCGCTCAAGGCAAGTATCTATGCGCTGATTGGTTGTCAGTCCGCCGGCCTTTGGGGCGCCCACTGTTGCCGAACCACACCTACGCGGTTTGGCTAACGACCGATTTGCTCGGGGGTGACGAAGCGGCGATTGAACGCTCTGAGCACCTGCAAGCCTTGCTCGACTCCGCGGCGCCCGGGGACGGTGCCCTGGCGACGGCCCACGCGAAGTATGCCGGGTTCCGTGCGCACCTAGGCACCGAGGGCATCGCGACGGCCGATATCCTCAACGCGACCGTTTTCACTGTGGGACCCACGCTGGATATCATGGCCGGCCTAGCCGCGGCCGCTGAGGGAGCTCCGGCGGCTGTCAGCAGTGACTGGATCAAGTGCGGCGGAACCGCCGTGTCGCCCTGCAGTCAGGCCGAGGACACCCGAGCCTGTGGAGAACAGGCTGCGGACTATGACGAGTATCACTTGCTCGTTGCCACACCGATTTTTCAACAAGGAACAGCGCCTTATCTGATGGAGGGCGGAGGCATCGACGTCAGCGTCGCGCCCGGCAGCGAATCGGTCTGTGTGGCGATTGCGGTACCCACCGGTTCGGTGATGCCCATCGATGGTTGGCCTCTGGTCGTCTACGGGCACGGCACGGGCGGCTCGTTCCGCAGCGGTATGCGAGATGAGGTAGCGGGAGCACTCGCCCGGGATGGCGTCGCGGTGCTCGGATTTGATGCGCCCCAACACGGCCCTCGGCGAGGAGACTCAACAGAATCGCCGAACAACCTGTTCTTTAACTTCGTTAACCCCGCGGCGGCGAGGGGCAACCCGCTCCAGGGCGCAGCGGACATCATCACCATGGCTCGATTCGCGTCCAGCTTGAACGTGACTTCCGCAGAATCCGGAGGCAGTGCCATCCAGGTGGACGGCGCCAAACTGGCGTACTTCGGCCACTCTCAGGGTTCGACTCATGGCAGTTTGGCTTTGCCCTACGCCACCCAGTTTCGGGGGGCCGTGCTGTCGGGCAACGGAGCTAGTTTAATGGATTCGCTCCTGAGCAAGACGGCGCCAGTGAATATCGCGATGGCGGTTCCCTTTGCCCTGCAGGATATGAAAACCGACGGAAGCCTATTCGGCGGTGACAAACACCCGGTGCTCACTCTGCTGCAGCACTGGATCGATCCAGCGGATCCGCTCAATTTTGCCAAAATCGCATCTCGCACCCGCGACGAGTTCGTGGCGCCGTTGCATCTATTCGCAACGTACGGGCTTGGCGATACCTTCAGTCCGAATGTGACGATGAAGACCTACGTCTCTGCCGCCGGAATGGTCGAAGTGACCGCCCACAGTTCCGCAGATGGCGCGAGCAACCTCTTCAGTTCGCCGAACGACCCCATGCCACCGCCCTATAGCAGCACCTTTGCCGCCGACGGCATCCCCGTAACCCTGGCGGTGCGGCAATATGGGCCTCCGGAAGGGCGCGACGGTCACTTCGTCGTGTTTGACGTGGCGGAGGCGAACGCCGACGTAGTTCGCTTCCTGAGCATGTCCGTCGAGGGCTTGGTCCCCGAGGTCGGTCAATAGCCGGGTGACGGCGGGCATTTCGCGTCGCTGAGGTCAACGCCAGTTGTTCGGGAACGCGCAGACAGACTGGATGTCGTCAGCGCCCAGGCAGAGTGCGAGTAGCCGATCGAACCCCAGAGCGTTTCCTCCAGATGGGGGCATGCCTTCAGCCAGCGCTCCGAGAAATCGCTCATCGACTGGATAGGGGGCCTTGCCCTGCGTCACCCGCGCGACATTGTCAGCCTCCATTCGAGAGCGTTGTTCGCGGGGGCACGTCAGTTCGCCAAAGCCGTTACACAGTTCAACCCCGCCGATGTAAAGCTCAAAACGTTCGGCAAAGTCGGGGCGATCGGGGATAGCTCGCGCCAACGACGCCTGACTCACTGGATATTCTGTCAAAAAGGTGGGGCGCCTCAGTTCGGTCAGCCGCGGTTCGATCCGTTCAACGAACAGTTCAAAATAGCGGTCCTCATTCTCGGCTGCCAATGCGACCACGTCGGGGGTATCCGCCCAGTTGGCGAATGCGTCGCTGACAGTGAGCCGGTCGAAGGGAGCGTTGAGTTCGATCTGCCGGCCATCGGAGACGATGCGGAGCGAGTCAGCATCTGGGGGTTCAATGGTGGCTTGGGCTACTCGACGTACCAGTGCCTCGGTGTCGACCATGACGTGTTCTTGACCGGCGAATGCGCGGTACCACTCGATGAGACAAAACTCGGGCTCGTGCTGAGCTCCTTGTTCGTCCGCCCGGGAGGCGTGGGCCACTTGGTAGATCTTCGGCAGGCCGCCCACCAAGAGCCGTTTCATGTGTAGCTCGGGAGAGGTGATCAGGTAGCTGTCACCACTCGGGATGGCCTCAACGTAGACTTCAACGCCAGGCGACGGCACGCGGACGGGCGTCTGTACCTCTACGAAAGCTTCATCCCGAAAATATTGCCGGATGCTCCGAAGGGCGAGATCGCGGGCCCGCAGCCTTCGGCCTACTCCGGCAGTCGTGAAACGAGCTACCTCACTGTTTATCCCATGAGCCGCGTTGTTAGGGATCGAGGCGGCACCACCACCGCTTTGGCGATAACAGATCTCTCGCACGCAAAAATGGCTACCATCGTAGTCCCCGGCGACGATCAGTAGATCCCCCAGCGTAGCCTCGCCGTCCCAGTTTATGGGCACGCTGGTGTAGGCGTCGGTCAGTTCAACTTCGGAACCGTCTATCGCGACCCGTCCCGTGAGCCGCAGTCCCTGGCGGGGCACGCCGGCTTCAAGTTCTGACGGTGACAACTGCGGGGTCACCGAGACTCGCCGTCGATCCACTCGTGGGCGCCAAGGCTGTTCAAACGATGGCCCAAATCTGACGAGCAAAATTCACGATCTCCGAGCCCATCCACGGCCCCATGGTGAGGAGTACGGCTGTGACGGCGAGCAAGCGAGGAAGGTGGCTAACCGAGGGATCGTGGACCTGACTGACGTTTTGCACCAGGGCAGTCAAGGCTCCACTGAGAGCTGCTGCGCCGGCCACAGGAAGGGATAGTTTTACGGCCAACAGGAGAGCGTCACGGCCCAGCTCAGTGATGGCGTCCACGACTATTCTGCGGCCGAGTCGGCGCTGGTACCCGTATCGCTGGAGGTGGCGTCGACCGCAGCGCTTCCCGAGTCAACGGCGGCGCTGGCATCGGCTCCGCCGCTCGATGTACCGCCCGCAGGGGCAGCGGAGGAGCCAGCAGAACCGCCGTTGTTCGTCGAGATCAGACCCATGCCCACACAGGCGTCGACAGTCGCGCCAGTCTGGGGGCAGCAGAGGTCCACGTCGTTGACATCGACACAGAGCAATCCAGAGGCGCAGTCAGCGTTGGTTTCACAGCGGTCGCCTTCTTCTTGTTCGCCACAACCGGAGGCTAGGACCAGGAATAGTGTGGCGAAACTGGCAGCGCGAAATTGGCGAATAGTCATGTGGGCGTGTCGTAGCAGGGCGCCGGGGCCTATGTCTACCGACCGGCAAAAGCTCGTATTACAGAGCGATTTCACCGCACAGCGACGTCAGTTCGTCCGGCGGTCTTTGGCCTCGACGGCTTCCGCAAAGGTGCTCAGGTACTGAAAGGCGCTGGTCATCGAGTACACCAAGGAGATGTAAACGAGCATTCGCCCGACCAGAACAAGATCGACGACCCCTAGGTCGATGATTCCGAGATTTATCGGGTAGGGGTAGCCGATCATCAGGCAAAGAATGCCGATCATCTGGAGTGCGGTCTTCTGTTTGCCACCACTGCCGGCGGCTATCACGACGCCTTCGCTACTGGCGATGGAGCGCAAGCCGGTGATGCCCATTTCTCGACCCAGCAGGAGGATCACTGCCCACTCGGGCATTCTGCCCATGGGAATCAGCCAGATAAGCGTCGACATGACGAGCAACTTGTCGGCTAAGGGGTCGAGAAACTTACCGAGCACGCTGACGATTCCCATTCGTCGGGCGAGGTAACCGTCGAGCAGATCTGTAAGAGCTGCCAATGAGTAGACGATGGCGGCCCACACGCAGTCTTTGGGGGAACCGCGGTCTAACAACCACAGAACCAATGGGATGACGGCGATTCGCCCCATCGTCAGCAGATTGGGAATATTCCACGCGTCCTCGCGCAGGGATCGACGCC
Source organism: Polyangiaceae bacterium (assembly GCA_013214025.1). GTDB lineage: Bacteria > Myxococcota_A > Polyangia > Polyangiales > Polyangiaceae > JABSRN01. Next base: position 11,789 of record JABSRN010000006.1, on the reverse strand, counting down.
GCGCTACCCGTTCTTCTCGCGACGGCTTGATGATCGGATCAGGCAAGAGGGACTCAGGTGACGAGCGGCCTAGACGGGTCCGGCGGCTGCGATGGCTTCGGTGAGGGTGAAGCGGCGTTCGTGAAGCGCCCGCCCGACGATAACTGACTGGATGTCAGCGTCCGTCGCGGCAAGAGCCGAAAGGTGGGCGAGAGTACCGACGCCGCCACTGGCGATGACGGGGACGCCGCCTTCGCGAGCCAGGCGCGCGGTTTCCTCAATGTTCGGACCGACCTCCATGCCGTCTCGTGCGATGTCGGTGTACAGCACGCCAGCGAGGGGGACGTCTGCCATTTGGCGCGCGAGATCGACTGCTGTCATCTCGGACACGTCCAGCCAGCCTTCGGTTGCCACCATGCCGTCTTTCGCATCGACGGCGACGATTACACGGTCAGGATACAGCTTGGCCGCCTCCCGAACGAACTCTGGGTTCTTGATGGCCGCTGTGCCGAGCACCACTCGACTTACGCCCAATGAAAAATAGGCTTCCACTGCCTCGAGATTTCGCACCCCGCCGCCGACTTGCACGCCGTCACCGAATCCCTCCACGACTTCGCGGACTAGATCGACCTGTGCCGGTTTTCCGCCGCGCGCGCCCTCAAGATCGACAACATGCAGGCGGTCGACCACCTGGCGCCATTCCTTGGCGATTTCACCGGGGCGCTGGTCGTAGGTGGTAACCTGGTCATACAGACCTTGCTTGAGACGTACCGCTTGGCCGTCGAGAAGATCGATTGCGGGAATGACACGCATCAGTCGAGGGAGCCCTTCGTGGAGGGGATGCCGGTAGCCCGGGGGTCGAGTTCAACGGCTTGACGGAGAGCCCGAGCAAAGGCCTTGAAGTTGATCTCGACGCAGTGGTGAAGGTTGGTCCCAGCGTGCAGCACCATGTGCAAGTTCGCCTTAGCGCTGCGAGCGAAGGCTTCGAAGAATACTTCCGCCAGCTCGCTATCCCAGTCGCCGAGTTTTGCCTTGGGGATGGGTACTTCCCACACGAAAAACGGCCGTCCGGATAGGTCCATGGCGACAGTCGCGCGCGCCTCGTCCATGGGGAGAGTCGCGGCGCCGTAGCGACGGATCCCTTTACGATCGCCGAGGGCCTCAAGTACCGCAGCGCCGAGCACAATCCCGATGTCCTCGGTGGTGTGATGCCCGTCAATCTCTGTGTCGCCGGTGGCAGTGACCTCAAGATCGATCAGCCCATGGCGCGAGAGCTGCTCCAACATGTGGCTCAGAAACGGGAGTGGTGTCTGGATTTTGGAACGGCCCGTCCCGTCCAGATTCACGCTGACCGATATTTCCGTCTCTTTGGTCTTCCGCTCGACTTTGGCGCGTCGCATCTCAAAATTCCTCAATCTTCCACACGCCGGCTTCTCGTAGCAGCTCGACGGTATTGCCCGTTCCGTAGCGCAGGGATGCTCGGTCGCCTAGGCGCTGCAGCTTCCCTCCGGGAATAGCCGCCTTCAACGCGGAAATCGAGCGTTCTAGCTCGTCTTTCTGATCGCCAGTCCAAGCCAGTTTTAGCTTTTTAGCGTCCAAGCCCTCGCGTTTGGCGTCAGGCACGAAGCGCATCAGAACGTCGAAGCGACCGTTTTCGAAGGCTCGGACGAAGGTCCGAATGGCTTCGTCCGGGGTCGATTGACCGTAGATTTCGATGGCGGCGGGATCGACGGTCCAGTGGTCGTTCTCGTAGACGAGTTTCAAGGGCTCGCCCTCCGTCGCGGTGAGCGTTGCTGTAGCGCTGGGATGACCGCCCTCCGTGAGCAATGCGTTGGCGACGGCTCGAACCTCGTCCGGGTTCTCCGCCAGGATCTTCTTGAACGCGCTGTAGGTGAGCGTTTTGCGCGCCTCCGCGCTCAACAGCGCATAGGCCGCCTCGCTATCTCCGGAGCGCAGGGCTTGGGCGTACGCTTGGACGGTTTCCCGGGGCCCGAGGCTGGCTGCGCCCCCGCAACTCCAACACGCTGTCGCCAGGAGACCGCAGGCCGCGGCATAGCGGAGGGCCCCCCAGGAGGTCGGATAGCGCCAGGTATTTGACACCCTCAGGGGCTTAGCATGCCAGCAGTTCCCCAGCGACTTATGGGCCGGAAGTCAGTCCGGTACGCCAAAATGCGGTCGACGAGCCCAGTAGAGAGAGCTCAGCGTCGATCAGCCCCCGTCGGCAACAGCTTGTCGCGGATCCGACCGCGCGGGCCGGACGGCATCGGCCGGACGGGACAGAACCATGGTTGGGCGCTTCCCGTATACTGGACTCGGTGCCGTTCCGTACTAATGTCAAGCCATGAGTTCGGAGAGTAACCCGCCGTCAACGCCGACAGGGCTGGCTCAGGTGCCCATCCTGCCGCTCAAGAACTCGGTGTTGTTTCCGATGTCGGTCGTACCGATCAACGTTGGGCGGCCTAGAAGCGTTCGCCTCGTCGAGGAAATATCCGAGAAAGAACGGGCGATTGTCGGGGTGCTCACCCAACGAGATCCCGAGACCGTTGAGCCTGACTTCGACGACCTCTACGAGATCGGCACACTCGCTCGAGTCGTCAAAGTGATTCGTCTCGGCAAATCCAACTACAGCGTGGTGTTGAACGGTCTCGGCAGATTTCGGGTAAAAAAGAGCGTAGGCCTGGAGCCCTTCATGCGGGCGGTCACTGAACCTCTGCATGACGATCGGACGCCCAGCGAAGAACTAGACGAACTGAGTCAACGCCTTCGTGAGCGCACCCGGCGAGTGCTGAGTCTGATGCCGGACCTTCCCCGGGAAACCAGCGGCATTCTAGACAACGTGTTGGAGGCCGGGGCACTGGCGGATTTGATCGCGTCGAACTTTCCCGACGAGTTCGCGCCGGTCGGCCAAAGGCAGCGTGTCCTTGAGGCCCTCGCCTCCAAAGAGCGCGTGGCATTGGTACTCAATGTTGTCGAGAAGCAGCTGGACGTATTGCAGGCCAAGGAAAAACTCTCTGAACAGCTGAAGACGGACATCGGGCGTTCCCAACGTGAGTACGTGCTGCGCCAGCAGATGCGAACCATCTTGGAAGAACTCGGCGAAGGTGGCGATGAAGACGAGCTCGACGAGCTCCGAGATCGCGTCGCTCGTGCGGAGATGCCCACCGAGGCTGAGAAGGTGGCCCGCAAGCAAATATCCCGTTTGCGTTCCATTCAGCCCCAATCCGCCGAGTACAACGTGGCCCACACCTATGTGGAGTGGCTGGCGGACCTACCCTGGGACCGCAGCACGCCCGACCAGATTGATGTTAAGCGTGTCGCGCAATGTTTGGATGAGGACCACTATGGTCTCGAGCGTGTCAAGCGACGGATCGTCGAATACGCTGCCGTCCGCCAATTACGAGATGACAAGAAGGGCCCGATCCTGCTGTTCGTGGGTCCACCGGGCGTGGGCAAGACCTCCCTCGGGCGCAGCATCGCGCGTGCCATGGGCCGCCGATATCGACGGATCGCACTTGGCGGCGTGAGAGACGAGGCAGAGATCCGCGGACATCGGCGCACCTACGTGGGGGCCTTGCCGGGGCGGATCATTCAGTCGCTAAAAAAGGTCGGTACTCGTAACCCTGTCTTCGTACTCGACGAAGTCGATAAGATGGGCTCAGACGAACGAGGGGACCCCTCGAGTGCACTGTTGGAGGTGCTGGATCCGGAGCAGAACGATACCTTCATTGACCACTACATTGAGATGCCGTTTGATCTGTCCCAGATCACGTTCCTGGCCACCGCGAATGAGCGTCACAAGATCCCCGGCCCCCTTCGGGATCGGATGGAAATTATCGATGTGCCCGGGTACACGCGCTCCGAAAAATTAAACATCGCCATGCAGTTCCTCGTGCCCAAGCAGCTTCGGGAGAATGGCGTCAGCGAACCTCAACTGGAGTTCACTGAGGTCGGGGTATCGACGATCATCGACCACTTTACCCATGAATCGGGCGTGCGTGGACTGGAGCGAGAGATAGGCGCTATCTGTCGGGATATCGCGGTGCGGATGGCCGAGGGCGAGCGCCCCACCGGGCTCAAGGCGACGCCCGAGCATATCGACGATGTGCTCGGAACTCGGCGCTTTCATCCGGAGCTAGCAGAACGCAGCTTGAGACCGGGGGTAGCGATGGGACTGGGAGTCTCCGGCGCTGGAGGTGACGTCGTGTTTATTGAGGCGACACGCATGCCAGGCAAGGGCAAAATCCTAGTCACCGGCAGTCTCCAAGACATCATGAAAGAGTCCGCGGCGGCTGCGGTCTCCACGGTGCGGAGCGGCGCCTCCAAGCTGGGGCTAGACCCCAAGTGGCTGAAGGATATTGACTTGCATTTGCATGTCCCCCGAGGTGGCAGCATTCGGGACGGCGCGAGCTTCGGAATCCCCATGTTTGTCGCGACATCCTCGCTGATGTTGGGAATTCCTACGCTGCCAGGGGTCGCCATGGCCGGAGAGCTCACCCTACGAGGAAACGTTCTTCGGGTAACGAATGTGAAGGATCGCGTCCTGGCGGCTCATCGGGCCGGGGTCCGCACATTGTTGCTGCCGGAGCAAAACCGTCGTGACCTAGAGGCAGTTCCCCGCGAGATTCTGTCCTTGCTGGAGATTCGGTTCATCTCCAAAGTCGACGAGGTGCTAGCGATGACTCTGGATCCGAGTAGAGCACCAGCGCCAGCCTTAGCATCTGAAGCCGTGATCCCCGCGCTCTAGTGTAGAACGCGTTAGCATCAGCCGCTATAACCTCAACCACCATGCTCGATACACCGGCAAAGCGTGTCGGGGCCAGTGCGCTCGCCCTCAGCATCGCCATCTCAACCATCCTGGGGTTTTTGCCTTTGTTGGATGGCCCAGGCTACGAAGCCACTCTCGCGATGGGGTTGTTCTTACCAACGCTGTCGGCCTTGACCGCCGCGCAGCTTACCGTCATTTGGCGCCACGATCCCTTGCCGGCTCTTGCCAATGGCGCATGGTTCGGTGTGATCTTAGCCGCAGCCGCTTATTTGGTTTTTGTTGGGCACGGCTTCCGCACGGGCCTTTGCGATCTTTGGGAAGGGACGAGTGACTTCGTCCTGGGCCCGCTATTTGGCTGCGCTATGGGGGGCGTCTGGGGAGCACTGGTGGCGTTGGTGTTTCGTCCTAGCCGACATTTCTTGCGACCTCTGTTTTCGCTGATCGCTCCGTTGCTCATGATCGGCATCAGCCTGTGGCGCTTCTACACGAGTCCAATGGTGTTCGCCTTTGACCCCTTCTTCGGGTTCTTCGCGGGGCCCATCTACGACACGGTTGTTGACGGTCACGCGCGTATGACCACCTATCGCGTCGGTAGCAGTGCGACACTGCTCTGTCTTGCCTGCTCGGCCTCGTTGTTCCGCCGACGCCCGGACGGGTCGGTGTATTTTAACCTGGAATTGCCGCCAGCGACCGTAGCGATGGCGATTCTCGGTCTGTGCGCAAGCGCTTATGTGACGTGGTCCGGTCCGAAATTGGGCCATTACCAAACTGACGAGAGCATTGCGCAGACCCTCGGCCACCGCGCGGATGGGCAACGGTGCCGAGTGCTGTATGGCGATGGGGTCTCGAAAACCTACGCCCACGCCCTGGCGCGAGAGTGCGACGCACACGTTCGGCAGCTCGAGGCGTATCTCGAGCATGCTGGCCCGCCCAAGATTCGTGTCTACTTGTTCGATGGGCCCGCCGAGAAGGGACGCCTGACGGGCGCCTCCAAGACGTATATTGCCAAGCCCTGGCTTAACGCAATTTACATTCAACAGGCTGGATTTCCTCACCCTGTTCTCGGTCACGAGCTGGCGCATGTGGTCGCTGGCGCCTTCGGGCAGGGGCCATTTCGTATCGCGGGGACGGCCGGCGGCTATATCCCCGATCCCGGGCGCATCGAGGGCCTGGCAGTAGCCGCGGCGCCGAGCTTGGACGCCGACTTGAGTCCCGCTGTTTGGGCTGCGGCGATGCTCAAGTTGGAATTATTGCCCCCCTTGGATTCGGTGTTTCGGCTTGGATTCTTTCAACATAATTCGAGCCGTGCGTACCAAGTCGCTGGTGCGTTTGTGCATTGGTTTCGCGAGAAGTGGGGCAGCGACGCTCTCGCGGAATGGTATGGGGGGGGGCCATTCTTTTCGGTGACGGATGGGATCTCCATGGCCACCTTGGAAAAACAATGGAAGGCGGAGCTGGCCAAGCAGCCCTTGAGTCCGCAAGCTCTAGCGGTGGCGAAAGCGCGCTTCGACCGCCCGGGGATCGTCGGCCGGCGTTGTCCGCATGTGGTTGACCGGTTGAGCGGCGCCGGATTCCGTGCGCTTTCGGTGCAAGCCATAGAGTCCGCTCAGAAGTCTTTTGGTGATTTGTTGGAGCTGGACGCGGGCCACTTGTCTGCCCGACTGGCGTTGGCGGAGTGTGACCGCCGAAAGCACGAAGAAACAGATGCGAAGAAACGGTACCAGGCGATCGCCGATGACGAGAGCCTCTCCGTAGTTCACCGTTCCATCGCACGAGAACGTTTGGGGGACTTAGCGCTTGAGGCGGGGGACGGTAACGAAGCGCTGTTGCATTACCAAGCGCGGTACAAGGCTCTAGTTAGCGAAGGCCATAAGCGGGCGCTGGACGTGAAAATGTATGCTTCCAATCATTCCGCAGCACGGACGGCCATTGTGGCGCTGCTGATTGGGGACGCCTCGCTAGGCCGTGACTGGGCAGTATCGGCAGCCGAACTTCGCGCCTGGTCCGAGTTGGAGCCCAAACTCGGGATAGCCGACTACTTGCTGGGCAAGAACTGGTTCGCCCAGGGCCGCTGGACGTTGGCGGCGACGCACTTGGATCGCGCTCTCGCGCGGAAATTACCCATCGCGAGCGTAAATGTAGAGGCCCGGCGTACGCGGATTTTCGTCGGTTGTGCCTTGGGCGAGCGCACGATCGTCCCCGCGATGACGCGGGCTTTGGTCAACCAAAAGCAATTATCCGTCAGCCGGCGCGACGGCTTGTTGCGGCTCGCCGAACGCTGTTTAGACGAGGGGCCCACTACCCCGACGAAGGCGCCCCCGGAGCTAGCGTCGGGCAGCGCTGCCGCATCTGGCTCCGCTGAGCCCTCCGGCGCTCCTGGTCTCGCCCCGGCGCTGTCGGTATCAACTCCCTAGGAGCTCGAAGCTCCGGTCGAGATACGCGATATTTCGAGCGGCGGGCTATCCGTTGTATGGTCGCAGCTAGAAGATGGATGACTTGGCGATCGGATCCAATACACGCCGTGTGATTTCGCCGACGGCTGTTTGCTGTGCTCTAGCCGCCGTCCTACTTGGTTGTCAGGCAGAATCGGAGCCGCTTCCCGCGTCGCGCACTGCAGCGTCCAGTTCGGCTGCGCCAGGAACCCCATTGAGCGCATCGGCCGCGTCCTCCGCGGCGCCCCCCAAACCGCTCGCGTCCGCAGCTGTCGTGGAGCCATTTGTGTGTCCATCCACCATGAAATTGATTCCGGGGGGATTGTTTTGGGTGGGTTCTCCTCAAGGCCGATCCGCGGAGGAAGAGCACCCTAGGTTTCAGATTCGCATTCAGGCCTTCTGCCTGGACGAAACTGAAGTCACGGCATCCAAATACGATGCCTGTGTGAGTACCGAGAAGTGTACGGCTTCACGCTCTAAGCGCATCACCTGTACCTCCGGAAAAGAAAACCGCGCGGATCACCCGATGAACTGCATCGACTGGCACCAAGCCAAGGCGTATTGCGAGGTCCATGGCGCCCGTCTGCCTAGCGAGGTGGAGTGGGAGTACGCCGCCAGCGGCGGTAGCGATACCCAGCGATACTCCTGGGGCAACGAGACGCCGGAGGGTCGGACCTGTTGGAAACTTCACCGAACCTGTCCGGTCGGGAGCTTTGCGGCCGGCGACTTCGGCCTGCGGGATATGACTGGCAACGTATGGGAATGGACTGCGGATGCCTTTGGCCCATACCCATGGTTGGCGTCCGCTTCCAAGACGCGGGTGTATCGAGGCGGCAGCTGGAGTCGACGTTTCGACAAGTGGATGCACAATCGGCTTCGCAACCGTTTCGGTGCCGACCGTCACGGTTCACATCTCGGATTTCGCTGCGCGCTGTCGGATCCCAAACAAGCGTGCGCGAGCGCGCTCGAGGGTGGCGGCTGCGCGCGAGATGTGATCGCTATGGAGTGTCCCGGCGGCAAGTCGTTCAATGGTGTTCGCTGCGCTCCCGAGGGCGCGGGGCCATGCCCGGCGGGCACTACCGAGAAGCGTGGATACGGGTGTGTGCGCACTGCCGCTGGGGGGACGAGCTCAAAAGATGACAGCCTCCAGCCTGAAATTGCTGAGGTGAGGGTGCTGCGCTCGCCAAATTTCGACTCCGATTGCCGTGAGTATCAAAAAAGTCGACCCACAGCGTATCGTCTCGAAGGGGGCTCCCATCGGGCGCGAAACGCGGTAGGCCGCGACCGTTCATGCAAAAACCGAGACGTCGGCGTAGGCTGGAATTCGGCATGTTGCCCCTGAGAACTTCGAATTTCGATTCGCGACAGATCTCCCGGCGGGCGGCGTCACTGGCATTCGGGCTCAGCATGCTGGCTTGCAGCCCGGTAGCGCCCGCGCGAGCCCCCGGGACAGACGGCACGGCGACCGGAGATTCGGCGCAACTCAAAGCAGTCGCCGAGTCGCCCAGGGCGTCGCAGCCACAGGAAGATGTGTTAGCCGGCGAGTCCGCAGTGCCCGCTCCGGTCTCACCCACGGCCGGGGTCCCTGCCGAGGCCGCATCACCCCCTGTTGTGACAAAGCCGATCGAGCCGAGGGAGCCGCCGCCTCTTCCGGTGGGGACCACGGTCTTACATATCGGCGATTCATTCGCCGGCGCGCTAGGTTTAGCCTTAAGTCCTAAGCTCAAAGCTATGGGGATCCGTAGCATTCTCAAGCATAAGCAGAGCACGTACATCCCGACCTGGGCCTGGGGCAAAGAGCTCACGGCTTACATGTGGAAATATCATCCGGATTTGGTTTTGATCACCCTGGGTGCGAATGAGTTGCTCATCGTAGATCCCGAGTCCAGAACGTCCACCATCGCCAAGCTCAACAGTCAGCTTCGCGGTCGACCCTGTGTGTGGATCGGCCCGCCGCTGTGGGAGGGAGCCAAGCCAGACTTACTTGAGGTCATTCGTAAAAGCGCGCCGCCTTGCCGATATCTCGACAGTACAGCTCTGGTGCCGGATTTGCCCCGCGGTAGTGACAAGATCCACCCTACCAAGCGTGGCCGGGCCATTTGGGCCGACGCTGTGATTCGCTGGCTCGAGGAAGAGAGGGTTCCGAACGGGGAAACCCCATGGGACCTCAAGCCGGACCCGGAATCCGCGCCGGAAGACGTTGCCAACTAAACGTTGACACTCGCCTAGCGAACGCGGCGGGCTGATACAGATTCGGCTGCCATCTCACCTTGCGCTATGATCAGGTCAGTGGCTGACAACGACTACTCACATGCCTCTTTGGGGTTCCAGCCACTCCCCGCGCGGCGGGGCCCGGGGGGCAGAGTCGCCGGCATCTGTCTACTGTCGTTCCTACCATGGGCGTGTGAGGCCGCTCCTTCGACGCCGACGACTTCGGATACCCCAGACGCCCAGACAGATAGCGGAGTCGTCTCAAGTGTCGGAGGCGGGGGAGGCACCGCCTCCACGTCCACTGGCGGCCAGGGTGGGGGGAGACTGCCCGCTGATAGCGGTCTGGGGGATAGTTCCTCGACGGAGGATACGGGCCCATTGCCGGATGGTTCCTTTACCTACAATCCAGGGACGCCTCCCGAGTCGGGCGTGCTTGCCTGTACCAGTACCTACGTGGATGCTGTGCCTCGCCCCCTCGACGTCTACATCATGCTCGATCGTTCGGCGTCGATGCTTTACACTTTGCCGTCGGGCGGAGTCGTCAGCGGTGATTGCGACATCCCCGGGAGTATTGGCTCGGGGGCGGGAGCCGACAGCGGATTGGACGGCGGTGGGAGCGACGCGGCCGATAGCGGGACGGACCCAGATTGGGAGATCAATCAGTACTCCCAGTGGTGTCGTGCGATCACCGCACTGGACAGCTTCTTCGAGCACGCTCCGGCCGGCACCGGCGTTGCTCTCAACTTTTTCCCCAACGGCACCTGCGACACAGATGGCCCGAGCGGAGATATCTGTTGTGACGACGGCAGTTGTTGTTACGGAGGACTCGACGAAGTACCTGAAGTTGGGCTAGGGGAACTCCCAGAGCACCGGAGCGCGTTGCAAGCCGCTTTGAACGCTCAGGTGCCCCTGGGGACTAAGACGCCGATCCAACCGGCCTTGCGTGGGCTCAGCCGATGGACCGCAGCCAACCGCCGTCCGCTGCGGACGATGATCTCCGTGTTGGTGACGGATGGAGCCCCACTAGGTTGTGCTGTCAATCCATACAATCTCGCTCTAGTCGCGTCGGAACATTTGGCGGACACCGGGTTGTATACTTTTGTCATCGGCATTGAAGGAGCGAACTTCAGTGCGCTGGAACGCATCGCCGAGGCAGGGGGCGGGCCACTTCATACGGACCATTGTCCCGACGGGGTCAACCCCTGTTTCTCCTATGACGGGACGCCGGTGGGCAACGACGCGAGCATTCTCGCTGTAGCGCTAGCCCGAATTCAGTCAGGGATTGTGGCGTGCGAGTTCGACATGCCGCCGGATCCAGATGCGGGACTCATCGACCTGTCGAAAGTGACCGTGGAATATTCGCGCGAGGGACAGCAGACGTCCGTATTTGAACAAAGGATGAACCTCGCGGAATGCGCCGGAGCCGGCGGCTTTTATTACGACGATGAACAGCCCCCGACGACCATTAGCCTGTGCCCTGCCAGTTGTTCGACCGTACAGCAGGACGCCAACGGTCGCGTACAGGTGTCCCTCGGCTGTCTCGGCGCCTAATTCCGAGCTTTCACTCATAGATTTGGGGGTTTCCAACGCCCCCGTCCGTGTTACGTTTTTGACGTGTTGGACAGGGTATCAACAAGCCTGGCCGTGAATATCAAGGCCAAGCGGGAGGCGCGAAACCTCACTCAGGCTCGTTTGGCGAAAACGTCGGGGGTTCCGCGACCCACGATCGCCAATCTCGAATCCGGCACCGCTAACCCAACGCTGCTCGTGTTGGTGAAGATTGCAGCGGCACTCCAGGTATCCATCGAAGAACTGATCGTGGAGCCGACGCAGGAAACCTATCGCTACGCCGCCGCTGCTCTGCCGAGTGAGAAACGGGTGGGCACAGAAGTCAGGAATTTGATTCCCGATGGCCTGGCAACTTTGGAATGGAACCGCCTAGAACTGGGGGCGACCGCTAGCCTCGAGGGGACCTTGCATGGCGCCGGCACGCGGGAGTACCTCGCTTGCGAGTCTGGTGGTGTGGAGCTGCGCCTGGACGGGGAAGCGCATCAGATGTCGTCTGGTGACGTGATCTGTTTTCGCGGAGACCGGCCCCACAGTTACACGTGCCGCGGACGGCGTAGCGCGACCCTATACTCGGCAGTGGTGCTACTGCCAGTTGGCGCCTAGTTCTTCAGAACTGCCCTCAGCGAAAACACGGGCGAGTAGTCGAAGCCTCCTGGTCGATAGAGAGTACGCACTCGCCGATCCCCGTCGGCGTGGAGTGGTCCCGCTCTAGCGGACAGTGATCATGTCAGGATTAGGCCGCCTGAGCGAGCCTCTGTTCTTGTTCGTAGCGCACTGGGCTGAGGTAGCCAAGCGTCGAGTGATAACGGGTCGGGTTGTAGAAGCCGTCGATG
>JABSRN010000059.1 GCA_013214025.1 Polyangiaceae bacterium | reverse complement strand
CGCGCGCTCGGTCGTGAGAACGGCCCCCGACCGCCCGCCGGACAGAGTGATCTCGCCACTGCACATAAGATACCTCGAAGGCAAATACGGGAAGCCGATCCGAACAGCCCGCGACGCGCTGTACTCGATGGCGAAGTTAGGTGGTCACTTGTCGCAAAACGGCGAGCCTGGCTGGCTGACCCTAGGCCGAGGGTACGAGAAACTCGCGACTGGCGAAGCCTTCCACTTGGACATGATCAGGCTACAGACTTGTGATCAATCATGAGCCCAAGGGGGGTGAAACGTGTAGCGTCGCCCAGGGCTCGTTCACTGGACTCGCCGAAGGCGAACGATCAACCGAGAGGCGTGTCGGAGACGTCTAGATTGTGCTTCTGGAGACGATAGCGGAGAGAGCGAAAGGTGACGCCGAGTAAAGCCGCTGCGGTTTTCCGTACCCCGCCGGTACGTTCTAGGGCCTCGACCAGCATGCACCGCTCCAGCTCGTTGAGTACCTCGTCCAACTCACAGCCCTCCGGCGGCAACCTCGGGAACGCTGAATCTTGGCCGCTGGACAGTCCACTGACCTCCGCCGGAAGCTCCCCCAAGCCAATCGCCCGAGAGCCAGACAGAGCAACCGCGCGCTCAACCATGTTCTCTAGCTGCCGGACGTTGCCAGGATATTCATGCCGCTCCAGCGCCTTGAGCGCGTCCGGCGTGAAGCCCACCACATCCTTGCTCATCTCCACAGCGAAACGCCGCAGGAACGACTCAGCGAGACCTACAATGTCGTCTCGTCGTTCTCGCAATGGCGGCAATTCCACCCGGATGACGTTCAGTCGATAATACAGGTCCTCCCGGAACTTGCCGGCGGCCACATCTTTCTCGACATCGCGATTGGTCGCCGCGAGAATTCGAACATCAACGTCCACCTCGTGCGCACTCCCCACGGGACGCACTTTTCGCTCCTGCAACACACGGAGCAGCTTCACCTGGAGGCTAGCGGGCAGTTCGCCGATCTCGTCCAGGAGCAAAGTCCCCCCCCCGGCTTCGCGGAAGAGTCCCATGTGTCGCGTCGCCGCTCCCGTAAACGCCCCTTTTTCGTGACCAAAGAGCTCGCTCTCCATCAATGCCTCGGGCAACGCCCCGCAATTCACCACCAAAAATGGTCCATCCGAGCGCTCGGAACGCCGGTGCACTTCGCGAGCCATGCGCTCTTTACCTGTCCCGCTCTCCCCCGTCAGCAGGACGGTCGCGCGGGTCGGAGCGATTCTTTTGACGAGCTCCGAGAGTGAGCGCATGGCCTGGCTGCGCCCCACTAGATCCGCCGGCTTCAACTTGTCCACGCGGGCCCGCAGCCTCAGGTTTTCCTCAATCAACGCCTGTTTTTCTAACGCCTTAGCGACCAGGTTCAGTAACTCCTCTGACGCGAAGGGTTTTTGCAAAAAGTCGTAGGCCCCCGCGCGCATTGCCGCGATGGCGTTCTCAAGAGTGGAGTAAGCCGTCAGCAACAGCACCTCCGTGGACTGGGCTCTGGCCTTGGCAGCCGCCAGCACGTCGAGGCCTGACCCATCGGGCATCGCAAGATCCGTTACGATTACCGGAAAAGGTTGGGGGCTCTGATTGATCGCTTCTACGGCCCGATTCACACCGGCGGCGGTCACGACCGTGAAGCCCTCCCGACGAAAGAGGATCTGCAGCATCTGCCGTATCCCCGGCTCATCGTCGACAACGAGCACGCTGATATCGTTGGTAGACTTCGAAGCCATGGCGATTGCATACCATTATCCAGCCCCGGCGAGTTAGCCGAGTAGCGGACCCTCGTCCGGATCCATGCCCCCGACGCGGGTTCCCCCTGGGGTCCGGACGCCCGGTGATGTAGCCTACTCTGGCGTGTCTTCTGCTGCGTCCCCCAGTGCGTCCCCCGCTGTATCCCGTGGTCCACGGCGGCCGTCGCTCGCCGATCAGGCCGCGCTGCCAACAACTGGGTCTACATCTGGGCAGCGACGCCTCCCGCTACTGCTGGGTATCGCCCTGGCCGCCTGCAGCACTGACCCAAGCATCAACGCCCTCCGCGGCTCCAACGACCCTGCCAACGGCGACTCAGCGCTGAGCATTCGATTTGACGAATCGGTCTACGACATGACTGCTGGCACCGACTTGACCCTCACGGTCGCAGTCTCGCCGCCGTCCAGCACCCAGCTTCGATTCGCGCTGCTCGGAGACGCTCAGGATAGTTTCCTCAGCACCACCACGGCCCAAACCAGTGCCGAGGGACGAACCAGCCTCCAGTTGAGCAGCCGAACCACCCTCGGAAGCTTCAGCATCAGGGCATGGAATGAAGACGGAAGCGGCGAGGCCGCCATCCGAGTCACGCTGCCCGGGCATGGCTCCGTGCGAGTATTCCCGGACTACGACGGCACGCGCTCTCCGACAGATTGGGTCGCTAGTATTACCATCCTCGGTTCAGTCGCCGCCGATGCATCCGATCCCTGCGGCTTGCCCCTCGCCTTCCCGCTCGACGACGGCCCTCTAAGCACAACGGGGGCTGCCGCCAATCTGGTACTGCCGCAAGTCTCAGCGGGCCAGGATCTCACCGTGCTCGTTCGCTCAGGGCAATTCGTCGCCGGGTGCATCGTCGCCGACTCGATCACCGCCCGATCCGAATCCACCATCGTCGTCCCGGTCCACGATCGCCCAATGAACTGGTTCAATCAGGCGATGTCCGTGTCCCTCGATATCGACGTCGAAGACGCACTCGATTCGCAGTTTCTCTTGGTGGGTACAGACGCCTTCCCCGCAGAGGCAAGCACGCTGCTCGATGCCATGGCGGCTAGTGCCAGCCCCGATAGCGCCTCATTCGAAACTGCCCGCACAAACAATTCCTGGGACACCACGTTGACGGGTCGTCCGCTGTTCGTCGATCAATCTCCCGTCTCAGGCGTCGTCAATCACTGGCTCAAGCTGGGTTTTCAGCGCTTTCTGACCGAAGGTCTGCGCGGCACGCTCACGAATATTGATACGGAGGCGGGCACTGGGCACTTCCGTATCGACCGTTTCGGTGGACTGGACGCCGTGCGTTCTGGGCTTCAATCGGCCGAGGTCGACGTGCGGATTGTCATCGAAGCCGGAGACCAATTCCGCTTTGCCACCGATGTCGCCGACTCTGAATTGTTGTGGGCACCCGGCGGACTCGGTACGGAATTGATGGCGCTGGCCAGTATCTCCCCCACCGAGGGCGCCGAAATTCGCCGCACCGATCTTTGCACTGACGTCAGCTTGGTCTTGCTCGGCATCAACACGAACGCCTTCGCAAACTGCAACGCCGCCTGCGTGGACGAGCTGTGCCGCGACGCACTCGACACACTCGGCGCCACTAGCGGACCGAGCTCGAGCGCTCAAGCTCTGGTCATCACCGCGGCAGGACAGGCCATCGTTGACGACAACGCCTACGTCGAGAAAATCGACGGGCAGTGGATCGGCCAACTCGGCGACGGCGTCTCCTTTGAAGGAGCCTTCCTGGCTTCCCCCTCGGTACCGTAGCGTCGTAGGGCGACCGAGGACTGCGTCGAGCCGGCCCGCTAGGTCAGCGCGCCGCAGCTGTGCCCGCGCCGCGCACCTCCGAGATGCGTACGGACTTCCAGAGAGGACCGCGAACGCTCCATGTCGTGCTGATGACGCACAGACCCACTAGCAGCACAGCCAGAGCGCGAATGATCAACCGGAAACGCGGGAGACGAAGCCAACGAAACACGGCCCACCCCCCAGGCAGCCCAGCGGCAAAGCCCCCCAGATGCGCCGCGTGGTTGATGCCAGGGAAGCCGATAGACAACACGATGCCAACGACACACCAACGTACGGCGTACTCACGGATGCCTCCTTCGGATGCCGCGATTTTCACTCCCAAGCTGGCGCCAGCTAAGCCAAAAATAGCACCGCTTGCGCCCACAGTGAACAGACCTACGGATTGCGAGTGTGACCAGAAGAGGCTCGCAAGAAATCCCCAGAAGCCACACCAGACGAATAGGCAAAGCAGGCGGCTCGCGCCAAACCTTCGCTCCCAATCGCCCCCAAGCGTGTACAGCATGGCGCCGTTGAGCAGCACATGCACCGCGCTACCATGGACAAACAACGCGGAAAAAACTCGATAGGGATCCGCGGAAACGCCGTATTGAATCGCTATCTGTTCGTTGACCAGTGCTCCCCAGCGACACAATTCGGAGGCTCGGACCTCTCCCCAACCAGTGAGGGGGCCGCTTCGCGCCCAAGCTGCCAAGTAGATAAGCAGTATGACGACGACCAAGGCGATGGTCGCCTTCGGGTAATTCTCGGCCGTCCCCCATCGTCGCCAGCCCGTAGCGCCGAGCTCTGACGGTGTTCCAGTGCGCCCGCTGCTCATCGCTGGCAGCCTGCCGGTCCCACGATGGTGGCGTAACTTGGTGGCATGACGGTAATTCTCATAGTCGAATCGCGACTTGCTGGCACATTATTGTACGGCTCATCGTTATAAGAGTCAGGACTTCGCCGGCTACTTGCTTCAGGAGACTCAAGCGTCGCTATTATGAGCACTAGGTCTTTGTGTCATCCGATAAATCCCGGCGCAGTCCCATTCCCCTCCTCATAGCCGGGGTGGACATGCGAACTCTTCCTCTGAAACCGGAGGAAGCCTTTGTGCTCACAAGGGTCGACGGAAAGGCCTCTCCGTCGGATATCGCCCAGGCCACGGGACTCGAGCTCCAACAAGTGGAGAGCCACTTGAATCGTCTAGTGAAACTCGGTGCGGTGCGGGTCGCCGGTTTTGACTCGAGTCGCTCGAGCATGAGGCCGGCTCAAAGTCAGCGTCCCCCTTCAGGCTCGATGCCGGCGGCAAGCCCCCGGATATCCCAAGCGCCACGCGCCCCCGTACCTCTCAAGCTCTACCCGGCGACTGAATTGGACGAGGACGTGGAGATCATCCCGGAGATGCGGGTGCACATCCTCAACCTATTTTACAGCTTGAGGCATCTAAACCACTACGAAGTCTTGGGCGTCAGGGCTGATGCCCAGCGTACGGAAATCAAGACCCACTACTTCGACGCCGTCAGCAAGTTTCATCCCGACCGCTACTTTGGCAAAGAGCTGGGAAGCTTCAAAGATAAGCTGGCCACTGTGTTCCAGCGACTCACCGAGGCCCACGAAGCCTTGTCGCGCAAGCGCAACCGGGCCGAGTACGACGGTTATCTAAAGGGTCGATCCGCCACTCAAGCGCCACCGAAGGGTCTGAACACACAGGCCGCGGCCGCAGAGGTTGCGTTCCTCTACGAGGGCATGGCGAAAGCCGAGGCCGCGAAGAGCGAGCCGTCTCCTCCGAGCGGCGAGGGGATCAGTCAAACGGTGCCCCCCATGCCCCCTCCTATCTCGGAATCGGGGTTCGCCATTCCTCCCCAGGGCCGCTTGCCTAACATCGGCGGAGAACCAACGTCGCAATCCGCAGCGCCCACCTCCCCCACCGCCTCTTCACGCCCGCAACCGGCCAAGCCACGACGAAGCCGCGCACCCGGATCGCGATCGTCGCCAACCTCCAGCATGCCACCAGAGCGAAGTTCCACCAGGACTTCATCGCCGCCGGGGGCCCGGCGTCACGCTCTCGCGCGGAAGCTTCGCGCCAGTATGTCACCCGGTCGCCCCACAACGATGCCACCCGCTCCTAAAAGCAGCATCCCCCCCGGCAATCGCACAAGCCCACCCGGCAATTCAACGGCACCACCGTCGGCTCCAGCTAATCGCCAGTCACTACGCGCCACCGCCGCTCGTAGCTTGCGAGCCCAGTTCGACGCTCGGCTTTCGGAGCGCCCCACGGACGGCAGCAAGAAGTTCATCGACATCGCCGACGAAGCCATCAAAAATAACGATTACGTCTCCGCAGTGAACGCTCTGAAGATCGCCGTCTCGATGAAACCGGAGGATACAGCTCTCGCCGGTCGCCTCAACGAGGCCGAAACTAAGGCATCCGCTTCGATGTTCGAGCAGTATCTCGAACAAGCCAGGTACGAAGAAAAGAACGGATCCCCCCTGGAGGCAGCGAAAAATTACGAACGCGCCTGCAAGGGCAAACCCAGCGCACAACTGTTTGAACGGGCGGCCGCATGCTACTTCGACGCCAAAGCCGAACTGAAATTAGCAGGAAAACTCGCTAAATCGTCGATTGATCTCGATGAGTCCCGGACTTCCGCTCGGGTCCTGCTGGCCCGAATCTACGCCCATGCGGGCATGGCAAAGAGTGCGCTTAGCGAACTGGAGAGAGCAGCCACCCTTGCGCCTGAGGATGATACTATTCGGGAATGGATCAAAAGGGTCAAACGCGGCGACGCCTGAGCGGGACGGTATAGATGGAACGAGTCATCGGTATCGACCTCGGAACCACCAACTCCTGCGTCGCACTTCTTGAGGGCGAGTCGCCAACGGTCATCCCCAACCGCGGCGGTTATAAGACGACCCCCAGCATGGTGGCGGTCACGGAAGCCGGCAAACGCCTGGTGGGTCACATCGCCAAGCGGCAGGCCATCACCAACGCCGAGAACACCGTGTACGCGGCCAAACGACTCATCGGTCGTAAGTGGAATTCACCCCAGGTGAAGAACACCTTGATGACGTCGAGCTACGTCATCGTCGAAGGGCCGCACGACGACGTGCGCCTCAAGCTCCGGGACAAAACCTACTCCGTGCCGGAAATCAGTTCGATGATTTTGCAGGAGATGAAAATCGTCGCAGAGGATTACCTCGGCGAGCCCGTCGCCAAAGCCGTGGTAACCGTGCCGGCCTACTTCAACGACAATCAGCGCCAAGCCACCAAAGACGCAGGCGCGATCGCTGGGCTGGACGTCATCCGAATCATCAACGAACCGACCGCAGCGGCGCTCGCCTACGGCTTCGGTAAAGATCTCGACAAGACAGTCGCTGTGTACGATCTCGGCGGCGGCACCTTCGACGTGTCCGTTCTAGAGATCGGCGCCCACGGTGTGTTCAAGGTCATCGCGACCACCGGCGACACCTTCCTAGGCGGCGAGGATTTCGACGCTAGGATTATTGATTGGCTCGTTTCCTCCTTCGCGGCCGAACACGACATCGATTTGCGGCAAGACCGCATGGCTCTGCAACGTCTACGGGACGGCGCCGAAAAGGCCAAGTGCGAACTGTCCAGCGTACGAGAGACGGAGATCAACCTGCCGTTCATCATCTCGACGGGACGAAACGAAGCCCTGCATTTGCAGAAGACCCTCACGCGCAACACGCTTGAATCCCTCACCGAGGATCTGATCGAGCGCACCACGACCATCTGTCGCGAAGCCTTGAACGACGCGCGGCTCGATATCGACGAAATCGACGACGTCGTGCTCGTGGGCGGGATGACCCGCATGCCCGCCATCCAGGCGGCCGTAACGACCTACTTCGGTCGAGAACCGAATAAGGGCGTTCATCCTGACGAGGTCGTGGCTCTGGGTGCCTCGATTCAGGGCGCTGCCCTGCTCGAAGACAAACACGAGATGATCCTGCTCGACGTGACCCCTCACGCGCTCGGCATCATGACCTTCGGAAGCTTCTTTGAAGAGCTGATCCCACAGAACACGACGGTTCCGACCAGCCAGGCCAAGGTATTCACGACCAGCCGTGACAACCAGACGGCGGTCAAGATCCTCGTCATGCAAGGCGAGAGCAAGAACGCCGAAGAGAACGAACTACTCGGCGAGTTTATCCTCACGGGTCTGAGGCGTGCGCCCAAGGGCGAAATCGAAATCGAAGTCACCTTCGAGATCAACACGGACGGCATCGTCAGTGTTCACGCCAAGGACATGGAGACCGGCCAGGCCCAGTCCATCCAAGTGACAGCGACCAGCGGCCTCACCCAGGACGAAATCACCGAAATGATTCACAGCGCGAAGGACTACTTGGTCGAGCGCCGCACCGACGAAGATTTCGAGGGTGCCAAGCAAGAGGCCGAGACCTTGATGGCGGAGATCGAAAAGATGTTCCCCGAAGTCGAGCGGATCGTAGCCTCAAGCGATTTTGGCCGAGACGCCATCAGCAAGGCGCGCACCGTGTTGGAACGCGCCCGCGAAGCCATCTCGCGCAAGGACGCAGACGCCGTTCGTGAGCAGGTCGAAGGACTCGCCCGCACCCAAAGGATGTTCAAGGGAGTTGTGTCCCGGGCTCAGTAGGAGCACGGAGACCGAGAGCTCAAGAGAGCATCATGGGGTCTGACGACAAACGAACCTTCTCGATCCCCCCTCAGACGGGGGAAATCGACGATAGTTGGGGCGACGACGAAGAAGAGTCCGAAGACATCTTCGATCGGCAAACCGCTGTTCCGGACATGCCTCCGGAGAACTTCGACGGCCCCACCATCAAAAAGGGTTCGCTGAGCGGCAGCCTGCGCTCACCCGTAATCGACACCGACATCCCGGATGGCTCGGACTCGGTATTTGAGCCTGACACCACGCGGGGCATTACCGCCGACATCGACCGACTGGACAGCGCCCCCCCACCTCCCGTCGCCAGACCCGGCGAATCTCTAGCGCCCCGTTTGCCGCCGCTCGGTCCGCCGCCGACCAGCGATCAAGATCCGATGCACGCCGGCCCGAGCTCGCAACAGCAACCGATATCAGTCGGTCCCGGGTTCCCTATGCCGCGGCCTGATTCCAAAGGCGGCATGAAGGCCATTCCGAAGGATTTGCTCCCACTGACGGAAGCCAAATCAAAGCCACTGATGACCTTCGAGCCGGCCCCCCCGGTGACCCCCCACGCAACGCCCCCGGCTGTCGGGGGGGCCCGCAGAGATTCCTACGGTCGAATGCCGTCCGATCCCAATATGGGGACAGCCCTCGGACTAGTCGAGAGCCAAGAACGAGACTCCGCGCCGCCCTCGGATCCGCCGCCGTCCACCAACCAGCATGCACTCCCGTCGGAGCCCCCGCCGCCGGCCCAGACCGGTGACACCATCCAAGAGGTTCAGGACCGCTACAACGTCGGCGACTTTACCGGGGCCCTAGTGATTGCCGAAGCGCTACTCGAAGCCAATCCCGATGACTCTGAAGCCAGCGGCTTCGTGGACAGTTGCCGCGAGGTGCTAACGCAGATGTACGCCGCCCGTTTAGGAGCTCTCTCTCAGACCGTCACCATCAGCGTCCCCCCCAACGAAATTCGTTGGCTCTCCCTCGACCATCGAGCGGGCTTCCTGCTCTCCCTCGTGGACGGTACATCCACCGTCGAAGAGATCCTCGATATCAGCGGCATGACCCGACTCGACGCGCTACGCATCATGTTCACCTTGGCGCAGCAAAACGTCGTAAAGCTGTCCTAGTGGCTCAGCAAACAGCTGCGGAGCCGCGCCGGCGTTTCCGACACTGGCGATTCCGCCGAGCAGAGGCCCGCGCTACCTTGGCGCGCCAGCTAAGCCTTTCCTTAGCACTCTGCACCGTTACGCTTTCCGCCAACAGTAGTCCCGCGGCTGGGTCACCCCTAACGAACAACGACAACGACCCGCATCCAGTCTCCGATTCCCAATTATCCCGCCCCGATCCGGATCATTCCTCCAAGTCTGTCCTTAACGGCGTTAACACGAAACCGACCGCTGCGGCGGCCGCAAAGACAGCGGCGAACTACACCATCAGGGCGAAGCTCGATCCCGATAGCCACCAGCTGAAGGGCCAGCTCACGCTGCGCTTCGTCAACGGTTCGTCCAAAGATCTGGATGAACTCTGGTTTCATCTGTACCTGAACGCGTTCAAGAACGAACGCACGCTGTTCCTTCGTCCCCCGAGTCGCAGCCGCTCTGGTACCCGCGGCAAACACTGGGGCTTCACCGATGTGCACAGTCTGCACTGCCAGCAGATGGGACCCACCGATCTATGGCAACAGGCGGCCCCCCACTCCCCCGACGATCCGAACGACCAAACAGACATCCGTGTACCGCTACCGAAGAAGCTAGCCGCGGGCGATTCGATGTCGTGCGAAATCGAATTTCTCTCGCAACTGCCGAACATCGTCGAGCGCACCGGCTTCGCCCGAGACTTTCACATGGTCGCGCAGTGGTTTCCCAAGCTCGCCCGCCTCGAAGACAACGGGCACTTTGCACACTTTGCCTTTCATCCGAACAGCGAATTCTACGCCGACTTCGGCGACTACGACGTGACCTTGAACGTGCCGCAAGCTTACGTGGTCGGCGCAACCGGTCAGCGCCACAGCGAACAGACCGTCGACCAGCGGAAACGTGTGCGATTCACGGCTTCCCGGGTGCACGATTTCGCCTGGACCGCCTGGCCCAGCTTCCAAGTCCGTGACGAGCAGGTGGCCGGCATACAAGTTCGAATGCTGTTCCCCGAGGGACAGGAGCGCAACGCCGCCCGCAGCCTCGCCGCTCTGAAGTTCACGCTACCAGCGTTCAATAGAGATTATGGGGCGTACCCCTACCCCACGCTGACGGTCGTGCATCCGCCCCATTTCGCTCGCCCCGCCGGCGGCATGGAGTATCCGACGCTCATCACCACCGGAGCCGCCTGGTACAGCCCTCCCTGGGTGAAGGGCATCGAGGCCGTCACAGTCCACGAGCTCGGACACCAATGGTTCTACGGGCTGATCGCCACGGACGAACATCGCTCGCCGTTCCTTGACGAAGGGCTCACCTCCTACGCCGAATCCAAAGTCCTGACCTCGAGGTACGGCGCCGGATCCGCTTTTGGTGGGCTCGGCTTTTCCGTTTCCCGGGACGCGTACTCCCGGGCGGCCGCGGCCTATGCCGCCCACACTGGCAACATCGCGTGGAGCGCGGATCGCTTCCCCAACTTTCGCTCCATCGGCGCGCTGGTCTACGCTCGGACGCCAACGGTGTTGCACACTCTCGGCGCCGTTTATGGGCGTGAGAAAATGACGAAAGCCCTGAGCGCGTACACTCGTGCTCATCGCTTCGCTCACCCGGAGCCCCAACAGCTCTTCGACGCCATTAACGACGCGCTGGGGCCCGCCGCCGCGGACAACGCGGAGCTGGCAATTACTGAATCCGGCTGGGTCGACTACGCCGTGACCCAAGTCAGCACTCGAAAACTCCATGCCCCCGCTGGCATCTTCGACAAACCGGGCAAGCGGCACACGGTGACCTCCCCAAAAAAAACTACCGAATACACGAACCGGGCCCTGATCGAACGTCGCGGGACGCTGCGCTTCCCCACCCAGATCCGACTGCGCTTTGAAGATGGCAGTCACGTGGATCGAGCGTGGGACGGGCAAGGCCGATATTGGAAGCTCGCGCACACCGGACCGAGCCGGCTTGTCTCCGCGCAAGTGGATCCCACTAATGCGATCGGTCTGGACCAAAATCTGACGAATAATGCTCGCCGCATGAAAACGGCGAGAGCCCCCAGGTTGTTTGAACGGCTTACGTACTGGCTCCAACTGGTACTGAGTGTGCTGAGTGCCTAATTCCTCGATGACTGGCGCCGCCACCTCCGACCCCGACATGTCCAGCCCACCGATCTCCAGCCCACCGATCTCCAGCCAAGCGCTCTTCTGCCGTCAGCTGCTTCTGCCTGCGGCGGTGCTTTGGGGCTATCGCGCCAGTTTAGCGGCGCTCGCCACCCTACCACTCAGCGCCGCCCTAGCGAGCACGACGGCCCATAGCCCCACCGGCGATCGGCCCCTATTCGCACCGGGCGGCAACTATCTGCTCGAAACGTTGCGCCTCGTGAAGACGCCCCTCATGGCGGCCAGCTACGCCCAGTTGTGGCTCGTCGTCGGCGGTGTCGTACTCGGCCTCATTCCCTTGGGCTTCGCCGTGGCGTCGGTTCTCGACAACGGGCGCTCCGCCAGTAAACGTTTTGTGGACGCCATCCGACACTTCCCACGGCTACTGCTTCTGCAGTTCACGAGTATCGCGGCATACATGGCTGTTGTTTACGTCTTCGGTAGCCTGTCTGCGAAGCTGCGGGACGCCCTGCGCAACACCCTCCCCATATCGCAGGCCGACATCACAACCGCTACGTTCGTTCTCCTGGGCGCCCTGATGGCTCTCGCGGTGGGCATGACACACGATCTTGCCCGCGCCGGCGTCGTGCATCATGGGCACACCGCGAAGGCGAGCCTTCGACTCGGCATCTACGCGCTGGGCAGCCGCTTAGTGTGGCTTGTCGGCCTGCGCCTCCTCACCCTGTTCGGGGGGGCGCTGTTGGTCGCCGTTACGGCGGCGCTCGTAACCAAAATCGATGTGCATCAAAGCGGCGTCTGGCGAGTTATCGCCGTGGCGCTCACTCACCAAGTGACTCTATTGTTGGTGGCCGGCCTCCAGTGCGTCTGGCTACGGGGAGTTGTCCTCACCGCCGCCGCCGAATACGCGCGCCACCACATCAGCGAACCACCTCGTTCGGTAGTCGCCACTCCGCTTCCGAGCTCTTGAGAACTCTCAAAAGAGCTCGGGGCACCCCGGGCTGTACGGGCTGCCCTCTGTGCTCGGCAGTTGCCAAAAAGATACTCTAGCGTTCTGCCCCCCACTATCCGAGCAGCCCGAAAGCTAGCTGAGGCAGCGGGTTGGCTGGGGCTATAATCGTAGCACCGCCCTGGGCCAACACTTGGTTCTTCGCCATTGACGCCGTCTCGTCAGCAATATCGACATCCCGAATCCGAGAGTTCGCGGCAGACAAATTGAGTCTGGCGGTTTGAGTATTCCTGGTTGCAATTTCGAGTCGATTCACCGATGGGAGCGGCCCGCGAGCTTCCTTGCTCATCATGACGACTGATCGACGCCCCCCACCGACCCTTCAATAAAAAAGCGCACGAATACGAACCTCCGCACCGTGCCAAATCAGCGCACCCGGCCTCCATCGGCACCCGTGTCACGAATCGCTCAGTCGCCCTCGCCTTCGGCGAGTCCAGTCAACGAGCCAGCGCGATCGCGACTCGTTCCCCCCTTAACGCTTCGCTCCTTTGCAGGGCTCTGGCTCTACTGGAGTTGTTTCTCCTAGGTCCTCGGCGCTGCGCACCTGCGGCGTCCTCGGCGCTGCGCACCTGCGGTTCCTTGCAGCGCGGGGCCCCAGCCTGACTATTGATCATATTCTTCTGCGGGTTGTGCCGTCTCAATGGAACGGCGCAGTTGCCATCCCATTAGCAATGTCGCGAGTTCGCGATAGCCACGGTGCAATACTAGCCAACCTGGGCTTCCGTTGTGCTTGAGGTG
>JABSRN010000058.1 GCA_013214025.1 Polyangiaceae bacterium | reverse complement strand
GCCCAAGGGACCCCCAAGATCGCCCTTCATGCCCCAAGTTACGTGCACGCTGGAGGCCGTGCTGATGAAGGCCCAATCAGCATCAGCCGATCCGATGCTACCAAAATCAAGCTTGGTCTCGACGCGTTTGCCGGCTTCGCTCTTGGTGATGGTCTGACTGCCATCGCCGGAATCTTCCCTGGTCCAGGCGACCTTGGCACCCACGTCGACGTCGGGACCCTTATACGTATTCTTGATGGTCTTGTCCTGATCCAGCCACGGCGGCGTCCCCTCACGAGCCTTGTCCCGAGCTCCATTGACGCCGGTGGGCCGACTTTCCGGTGTGGTCGCGGCTTGCCGTAGACTCTGCAGGTGGCCAATATCTGCGGTTTCGTCGACCTCGCGCTGGTGGTGGCCTTTGCTCGCAGGGCTGCACTGGCCTGCAGCGACAGCGATCCTGACGCGGACCATTCCTTCGGAGGAGTGGAGGCAGGCACTGAAACCGGTGCTGAGAGCGGAGCGCCCTCAAGCCGTGCTCGGTATCGTATCCACCTTAGGCTTGCCACCGATGCCCAGAAAGGCCTGGCTCGTTAACGTGTGGGGCAGCTCCGGCAATACCTCTCGCATGGTTTGCACTGCTACCTTCGAGCGCTCATTCCATTCGTCAGAGTCGTATTTTCGTCTCAACAGTGCGAGGGGGGCGCCGCCCGCGACCATGGCGTCCCAGAAATTTTGGGCATCGTGGATCTCTATGCAGTCGTGAACTACCGGTTCGACCTGAATTTGATCAAACCCAGCCTCAAGCAGCTCCCGGGCAAAAACGGTGGGATCGTCGAGGCTCGGAGCGGGCTTCGTTGGTGGGTCGGGAGTGGGGAACGCGGAGCCGATGGCCGCAAAAAGCAATTGCATCATGGGTGAGCGATCGACTGGAGCCCAGCTCGTCACCGCAATTTTCCCTCCAGGCTTGAGCACACGGAACGCTTCGGAAAATCCCCGCGCTCGGTCGGGAAAGAACATCAGTCCGAACATCGAGAACACAGCGTCGAAGCTGTTGTCGTCAAAGTCGAGATGTTGACCGTCCATAACTTGGGCGTTCACGTTGCCGACCGCGTCCTTGTCGATTTGCGCCCGACAACAGTCCACCATCGCTTTGGAAAAATCGATGGCGTTTACCTGAGCCACCTTGCGGGCGATCATCAGACTTAGTGTCCCGGGTCCGGTAGCGATATCGAGCACTCGGTCGTTCTTGCCCAACACGAGGCGTTGGCTCGCGGTGCGGGCAAAGGGAGCCAGCATGGGTTGGGTGTGTTGCTCGTAGCCCGTGGCCACCCAATCCCACGTCTCGGGAGCGGAAAAGGGATTGGCTGGGGGGAGCGTATCGGCGGTCACAGCAGAGCTTCCAATGGGTTTAGGGCTTGGCGATTCGAATCGTGTCTCAGCTGCGTTCGAAGGCCGATCTGACTCGGAACAGCAGCTCCTTGGGGCCGTATGGTTTTGCCAAGTAGTCGACCCCCTTGTCGAGGACGAAACCTTCGTGCACTCCTCGGGGAGAGTAACCGCTGGTAAACAGAATGGGGATCTGGTGCTTGATGCTACGTAATTTGGCTTCGACATCGGGACCGCTAAGTCCCGGCAGAATCACATCTAGCAGCACGAGATCGAAACGGTTTGGGTTCTCGGTGAAGAGGTCCAGCGCCGCGCGTCCGTCGGTGACTGTGGTAACAGCATAACCCGCGTCAGCGAGCACCTTGCGAGTCAGCTCCCTGACCGCCGCGTCGTCCTCCACGAAGAGTATGTTTTCGCTTCCCCCCAGCTCGGAGACGGGCGTGGGATCGGTCTCGGAAGCTGGAGGGTCCTTGGCCTGCGGGAAATAGACATTGAGGGTCGTTCCCACATTGGGCTCGCTGTAAACATCAAGAAAACCTTCGTGTTGTTTGACGATCCCATGCACCACTGACATGCCGAGTCCAGTCCCGCTGCCTTCGCCTTTGGTCGTGAAGAAGGGGTCGAATATTTTGTCTCGGACCTCGGGTGTCATGCCTGCGCCGTTGTCCGAGATTCGCACCGATATATATCGGCCGGTGGACGCCCAGGGGTGTGTCTCTACATAGGCAGCGTCGATGTTGATGCGGCTGGTTTTGATAGAAATTCGCCCACTAGCACTGCAGGCGTCCCGGGCGTTGACGCAGAGATTCATGATGACTTGTTCTAGTTGCCCGATGTCGGCGTGAATCCTATGTGGGCCTTCGCCCGGCAGAAACTCAAGTTGAATACTCTCTGGGATCAACTTGCTCAACACATCCTGGAACTGGTTGATGGCATCGTTGAGATCAATATTTCGTGGTTGGACGACTTGGCGTCGGCCGAAGCTGAGGAGCTGTCGTGTCAGGTGAGCTGCTCGGCGAGCCGTGGCGGACAACTGGTTCACGTTATCCCGCGTGCGGTCGGGCAGCTCTGAATCGTTCTGCATCAACTCAGTGATTCCCATCATCACCACCAACAGGTTGTTGAAGTCGTGCGCGACGCCGCCGGCGAGCAGCCCGATGCTTTCGAGGCGCTGCATGGTTTCTACTTGTTTGGCGAGAGCCTCGCTGGCTGCTACCTCTTCGGCGTACGCTTGCTGAGCGGCTTTTCGTTCCTGCACTTCGAGTTTCAAGGCTCGCAATTGGTCTACCAGTTCTGCTTCTGCGCGGAACAGGCCGTCGGCTGCTTGTCGGGCTGAAAATGCGGCTGTCATGGTTCGCCCCCAACGCTTCAGTCTCGGAACGTGGGGTGGGTATTCGGCGCAGATAACGAAGCCATCCGCGCGGGGTTCGATTCTAGTTTCGATGACGCTCAGTCCGAACAAGTCTCCTACGCCATGCGCCTGACCCTGGAATGCCACGGCGAGGGGGAAGCTGATCGGCAGATCGGGCGGAAAGACCAGGCGGAGCTCCATGGTTCCATGGTCTGCGATAGCGACGCTGATATCCAGGCATGGGTAGAGGCTCTTGCTCAGTCCGTTGACGGCGATTTTCCAGAGTGCGCCTGGGTTCAGGCAGGCGCGTACAGCGCCACCCACCCAGTTCCACGGTGGCTCACGAAAGGACTGTCTGCCGATCTTACGGATACCGTCGTCGCCGAGGTGCGCGTGCACGTTGGCGAAGAGTCGCTGATAGGTGCCCCAGTCGACGAACTGTTTCTCGTCCTGGAGGTGTTTCAAGGAGACCGGCAGGCCAGCCAAAATCCTACTCGAGCTGCAGCCTTATTCTAGGGCGCCCTGGACCAAAACTGCGGTTGGTTGGCAGGAAACGTCCAAGACGTCCCGGGCACTCGGGCCCCCAGCGGTTGTGGCTCGGTTTCTCAACAATTCCGTCCCCTCCCCGGGATATTGCCACGGGCGCTAACATCGGGTCAGCTAATCTGTAGCTGATGGGCGTGCCCGTGTCGTCTGAGGGGGGCACTTGTGTAGTAGCGACCGGCCAGCTCAGCTTTCGGGGAAAGCTTACAGAGTTCGCGCTCCCGTAGCTGTCGTGCGAGAAGGTCAGTCATATGAACGTTCGAGTTGCACAACTGGTGGGTGGGCTTTCTCTCGCGACAGACATGGGGGCGGGGCGCCCGTTGCAGTCGGCGCTAACGGGCACGATTTTGGCCACACGAATGGCCGCGAAGATCGGTCTCAGTGTCGAAGACCAACGAGACACCTACTAGGCGTCGATCCTACGCGCCATTGGCTGTTCGGCCACGGCGACCGAAGGCGCCCAATTCGCAGCGGGTGACGAACGGTCAAATTTTTTACGCTGTCAGCATGTGCGATTGGGGTAGCCCGAAAGATCTTGAGCACGCCCTAGAAACCGACTGGAACTCCACAGCGGATCATCGGGTGCGCCGCGAGGTGATTAAATCCGTGTGCGCAGATCTCACCCCGGTTGCCCAGAGCGCGGTGATGTATTGCGCCCAAGCGGTGGTACTCAGTAAAGGCTTACCGGTAGGTGACGGGGTGCTCGAAGCCCTGCCGTTTATGTACAACCGTTACGACGGCTTGGGCGGCGGCCCGGTGGGGGACGAATTGTCGGTGGTGGCGCGCATTTGTGGAGTCGCTGCAGACACTGCGGTGTTACTGCGCTCGCTCGGCAAGCAGCAGGATGTCGAGCTCATGCTTCCGCGCCGTGGGGGGCAGCACTGTCCCGAGTGTATTGATCTCTAGGAAAAGGACTCGGACTCGCTGTTTGCGGGCTTGGAAGAAGCGTCCTGCTGGGAACGCTCTCTAGATTTAGAGCCAGGCACTATCGATGATCTTGTTGGCTCGGCGTTGGATACAGCGTGTGCCACCTACGCAGACTACGGAGACCAAAAGTCAGGATACCTGTTGGGTCACTCGCGAGGGGTAGCGGGATTGGCTTTCCGAGCGGCGGACGCCATGTCTCTTAGCGACGACGCCAAACAACACCTACGGCTGGCGGCGCTGCTGCACGATGTCGGCCGTGCGGGCGTCGCCTCAGGGCTCTGGGACAAACCGGGCGAGCTATCGAGTCACGAGCGGCAGATCCTCGAGAGCCACAACGGGCATACGGAAACCGTGCTGGGCTCGTCGGCTAGCTTGCGCCCCCTCGAGGGCGCTGCCGGTGGTGTTCACGAACGGACGGATAAGACCGGATACCCGCGCTCCAACGTTTTGGGTGACGAGTCGACGGGCCTACTGGCGGCCTCCGATATTTACGAAGCGCTCACCCACGAACGACCTTGGCGCAGCGCCTTTGAACCGACAGTGGCTCGAGACATGTTGCTCGAAGAATCGAAAGCCGGGCGACTCCGGCGGCGAGCCGTGACCGCTGTGCGAGACACGGCAGGGCACGGCAAGGCAAGGCGAGCTACCCCGCCGGGCTCAGTCAGCGGGAGGTAGAGGTACTGACCCTGCTTGCCAACGGACTGAGTACAAAAGTAATCGCTGACCGCTTGGATCTGGCGCCGAAGACCGCGGAAAATCACATTGGCCACATCTATGAGAAGACCGGTGCGCGCGGCAGAGCTGCGCGCCCTGTTTGCCGTACAGCACGGCTTCAAAGCTCAGTCGCGCTGAGTCACCGGAGGGACCCGGCCCCGCCCTGCGTTCCCGCGTCGTTGGGGGAACGAACAGTCCTGACTGGGGGTTTTCGCTCATCGCCCAGGGGGGGGCTGAGGGGTATCACTGTACTTATCAAACACAGGGCTCAGGCCCAGAGGAGTACGAAATGGGTTGTTACAATTCAGCAGTGATCAATGCGCCAATCGAAACAGTTTGGACGAAAATTCGATACTTTCGCGAGTTGTCCTGGGCGGCCGGAGTCATCGAGAGCACCGAAGTTATTGGCGACAAGTCGGGCGACCAGATCGGCGCCCAACGCAAGCTCAATGGAGTTTTTGCCGAGACTCAGCATTGATTCGGGGCCCCCGCCCCTCGACACCGTCAAAAATTACGTTGGCGAGGTTCGCGCCTTTTCCGTCACGGACGGCGGACAGACCATTCGTCGAATGGACGTCTGAATGGACCGAGAACGGCGGCGGCGTGAAAGAATTTTGCGATCCCGTTTATCAAGGCTTGCTTCTTCCATGAAGAAGCGAATTTCCTGAGGCAGAGTCGAATGCTCGGGCATCGGTCCTCTCCTGGTGGGAGGGGCCGACGGCCCGCGAGCGGTGCTCTCAACGCCGGGAGCGGAGCGCTCGGGGCCTGAGCGCTGACGTTGCGGAATCATGGCGTTTCTGGCGAACACGGGCCGGCAATCCCCCCACCCGTGGCTGCAAAGTTGCCACTCGGAACCGAGAGCCATGCCGTGGGGACAGCCCGGCGGACAGCCATGCCTGATGGTGGGCGATTTTTTCCGAAGGGCTCTTGGTCTCCGTTATCCTCACGACTCCTAACCATCACGATCCCAGCCCCGGGGGGGGACCTGCTATGACAAGCGCCAAGCAAGACACGCAACACGACGATCTCGAAACCACTGACTCGCCGGCCCTGGAACGACGGAAGTTCTTCGCACTCTCGATTGCTGGATTGGGCGCCGGAGCGAGCATCTTGCTCCCGGGTTGTTCGACGGAAGCGAAAGCCTCCAGCCACGATACCGGATCCGCGGCAACGGATTCTGGAGCGGGCAGTACAACCGACCCGCTCAACACCTGCGGCTCCGCCATCCCCAACGGATTTGTTTGCGACGACGAGAGCGCCGCGGGTCTTAAGCACACCCCCGTCATCGAAAACTTTACGGCGACTGCCGATAGCTATGAATTCGATGTGACGGTTCCGCACGCGGTCACCAAAGCCCATCACATCATCGGCTGCGTGATTGTGGCGCACTCACCGGACGCCCTGCCGCCCCATAGCTTCGTCGACTTTTTCTATTACACGAACGAGTACATCCGAACCGCCGAAGACGAGAGCTGGACGCACAGTTTTTCGGTCCTCATGGCAGACGTGCCGGCGGATGCGGTCGAACTTCAGGTGTTCTCGGTCTGCAACAAACACGGCTACCACGGCGCCCTCACGACCCTGGCCGCCGCCGACGGCGGCTAAGTAGGCGCTGAGCTCGGTTACTCGGGACCGTTCATCCCGATGTTGCGTCTCTCGTCGCGCTTGCGTCTCTCGTCGCGCTTGCGTCTCTCGGCACGCCGCAGATCCCCGTCGGAGTGCCCTGAGACTCGCAGGGCACACAGATTTTTCCAGACGGGCAATCAGTCTGGCCAATTCGGGCGAGTTCGGCTGCCGATAATCCGTCGGCGATAAAACACGTGTCGACGCAGCGACCCGTGTTACCGCGATTGCCGAGCATATCGGTGCTGCAGATGAGGTTATTCGTAGAATCTGTACCGTCGAAGTAAGCGACAAATGTCTCCGGCAGACATACGCTGATGCTGTCGGCACACTCGGTCCAACCGGCCTCGGAGAGGCCACCGAGATCCGCCGTGGCGAAACATTGGCCTAGACTGCCGCAACAACTCTCGCCCAGCCCATCGCCCACAGCGGGGTTGGGGACGGGGCGGCTGGCATCGGCGAGCAGGGCGTTCCCGTAGCCGGCATCCACCACGCCCAGTTCATCCCGGGCTAAAATGGGGACGCAGCTTCCTTCGATACAGCTGTCGCTGCCCTCGCAGGGCTCTGCGTAGGAGCAGCCGCTGACGCAAATGCCGGGTTGGTTAGCGAGGGCGCTGATGCAGTCGGCGGTTGCCGTTTGGCCGGGTTCAAAACAAGAGGCGTTGGATCCTAGTTCGATGCAGTGGTCTGCCGAAGCACAGCTCAGACTGCAAACCCCGCAAAGGCAAGAGTAGGCTGAGGCACATTCGGCATCGCTCAAGCACTCTCCGAGCCATTTGAGTTCGTGGCTGTTCTCGGGTTCGATTGTGGTGGAGGAACAGGCGGCTGCGCTGAGGATGAAGGCGGAAAGAGAGAGCAGAAGGGAGCGATTCATTCGGGAGCCTTGGGCTGGTGCCGGCTAGTCCCGGCTAGTGCAGTGTGAGACTACGGCGGGCGCCCCGCCCCCGGGGAGATGTCCGAAAGGTCATCGGCAGTCTCGGGTGGAGCCAGCCTGCCCTGCGGTGTGAACAAAATGGGCTAGAATCGCTGGCTTATTGCCAACTCCGCGCGACTCCGACGGGAACCGTCCAGCGGAGCGCTTGTGCGGGAGAGTTTATTCCAGGAGAGATAAAGTGCGGAGCGCCGGCCGATTATTCGGAGCCGGAGAGACGTCTATCGAGCGCACTGTTGCGGGTCGACGCAGGGCCCGTAACACGTGCCGATGGCCGTCGTGACTTGCCCCTCGGGGCATTCGGGCTGCATCATTCGGCAAGTGACGCCGCTCAGATCACAATTGACGCCGGAACTGCAGTAGCCGTTCCGACATTGCACCTCGGTGATCTCCGCGCCGAAACAGCCGCTGGATTCCGGAATGCACATCATCTCGCACACCGCTGCGGCCTCGCCCGTGGGGACGCCGATGCACCCGCAACAATCGCTGGCCAGCTCGCAGTCGGCGGCGGAAGTACATTCGTCGCCGGGGCTGATACTGCTAGTTCCGCCAGTGCCGCTGCTAGTTCCGCCAGTGCCGCTGCTAGTTCCGCCAGTGCCGCTGCTAGTTCCGCCAGTGCCGCTGCTAGTTCCGCCAGTGCTGGATGTGCCACCTCCGGTAGTGCCGCCGGTAGTGCCGGAGGCGTCGGCGGTGCTGGTGGCGTCGGCGGTGCTGGTGGCGTCGGAGCCGCCATCGACCCCGGTGTTGCTGTCGTCGTCGCTGGAGCCGCAAGCTGTGAGTAGGGCTAGTGCAAGAAAGAATGAAGTCTTCATGCCGCACGTTGTGTCGGGGCGAGACGGACGCGTCAATGCGCGACGTCTCTATGGGAGTCGCCTCCAGGATCCGGGAAATCCCGCGGGGATCCCAATGGGAGCGCTCGGTTTGGGTTGCACGGCGAGGCGGCGGGCTGCGGGGCGGCAATTATTGTGGTGTCGCTGACTGATCTATAATGTGCTGCCACTTGAACTATCCCCTCGGCCGGCATATTTCGAATCGGTCGAATCGGGCCCCGGCTCGAAACATTTCCAACCACGGTGCTTGCGCCGGACGTGTTCCGTGGTGGGCTCTGCTGGCATCGGCTAGTCATCGTTTCGCGCGCAGCTCTTATCCCACTTTGGGATCTTTGGTGTGCGGCGGCGGTATCATCAGCTGCCAAGCAATTTCAGGCTTCGACGAGCTGTGAATTCGTGAACGCCGTCTGAGGCAGGAGTCGATGGTCGTACGTCGAGTGGTGGCGGCTGCGGAGATGGCATCATTCAATCGCACGAAACGAGGGAGGGCGATACGTGTCCCACCCGCCGTCGCATCGATCTGGGATTGCCCCTGGTGGTGTGTGGAGCCTTTCGACCGCCGGGCGCTGCCCAATTCTGGACAGGCACCACCGAGCTGGTGGGAGTGCCTGTATTTATCTCCGTAGTGCTTGCGGGGCGGAGGAGAGCGACCACAGGCGCCTCCTTGCTTCTTCGCTAGAGCTGCGCTTCGTCACGTTCCTGCGGTATCACGTTTGGGGTTTTCGCCTCCGTTGGAATATCGAGCAGCCTCCGGAGGCTGGGCGACTGCCCTTTGATCTGATGGTCGATGACATTGAGGCGGCGCGTCGGGACTACGCTGACCGGAAATCCCCGTGGGCCCTCTCAGCCGCGGCAGCATCCACGACAGTTTCGATGTGAGCACGCCGGACGGTCGACGGCTGACCATCACGTCTTGCCACGTGGAATCTCGGCCGGTCTAGCGCTTCACGGGCCCGCGGAGGTTCCAGACGCCGTAGCGATCCAAAAGCTGAATCCGGTTCTGGCTTGGTGAAGAACTGACAGACGGACTGTTACTTGACGAGTGGCGAATATGTCGGCATCACCGTCGTGCTTCCGACGAGATCTCTAGAACAGAACCGCCTCATGTCCGCATCCCACGCCGAGCTTTTCGATCCTGAACGCAGCGCGAATTTCGTAGAGATTCTTGAGAACATTCGAAAAACCGATCCGATCTTCTATTTCGAGCGTGAGGAGTTCTCCGCCTGGGTAGTGACCCGTCACCAGCACGTCGCCACCCTGCTGCGGGACCGCCGATTGATCGTGCCGGCTTTGGGCACTCGCATCGCGGGTTTTTCGGGTGAGCAAAAGAGCGCGCTCGAACCCATGCAGGAGTTCATTCGCGTCAATCTCGGCCGCACCCGAGAGCGCCGGCTAGATCTACGGCGCGCCACCGTCGGTCTATTCAAACCGGCGGCCATGCAACCTCTGCGCGGACGTGTCACGGACATCGTCGAGCAGCTGCTATCGGCTGTTGACGTCCATGCCCCCGTCGATTTGGTCGCGGCTTTCTCATACCCCATGCCGGCCATGGTGATGGCCGAGTTGATTGGCGCGCCCTATGCGGACGCCCGCAAATTCATCGATTGGTCCAACTCGCTGATCTTGTTTCATCGCAGCTATACCTTTGAGGGCATGCTGGAAGCGCAGAAGGGCGTGGTCGAAATGCTCGATTACCTTGCCGTGCTGATTGAGGCCAAGCGAGGGCAGGGCCGCGACACGAAGGATTTGATCGGCGAGTTTGCGGTCGCCCTCGACGAGGGTCGTTTTGAGATGGGAGAGCTCGCTGCCAGTTGTGCGACCTTCTTGATGGCGGGGCACGAGAACACCTCGCACTTGATCGGCAATATCTTGAACACCTTGTTCTTGAATCCGACTCAATTCGACAAGGTTAAAGCCGATCTGAGCCTGCTGCCAAACGCGATTCGCGAGACTCTTCGTTACAATGGTGTGGTGCCCTTCCTAACGCGGGAAATCGCCGAAAGTTTTGAGTTCGAGGGGCGGCGTTTTGAGAAAGGCCAGATGGTGAGCTTGTCGGTCTTTTCTGCTAATCGCGATGAAGAAGCCTTCGACGACGTCAACGACTTCGACATCAGCAATAAGAGCGCTCGGCATCACTTGGGTTTTGGTCACGGCATGAACCAGTGTCGCGGCTCTCACTTGGGGTTGATGGAGAGCGAGGAGCTGCTCAAGCTTTTGCTGACTCGCTTCCCGAAGATGACGACGGTCGATGGCGGTATGGAAACTCTCTGCCAGCCCATGCTGCGGCGATACATCACGCGCTTCGACGTGATGCTCAATCCCTGAGCGCTTGAATCGCTGTCGCGCGGCATGCTCCGAATTGTTCGGTCATAAATTCAACGCGCGGAACTGAACGGGTACGGCAGTTGGCCGGCCGCTGCTGATTGCGCTGGGGCGGTAGCGAATGCGTGTGGTTATTGGCTCGACTCTGTACTGAGCACGGCCTGGGTTGGTTGTGCTAGCTCCCGTCGAAGCTTTTATGACAGTGTCTGCGCCATGAGCACGTCCAACTCCGACACAACCGCCTCGGTCTCTCGAACTGGGTCCGACCCGGCCGCCACTACGTCAACGATCCCGACCTTGCCGGGTGCCTGGCCCTTGTTAGGCCACCTCAAGGACATTCGATATCGTCTGCCGGAGTGGGCGCACGAGAATCACAAAAAGCACGGCCCCGTGTTCCGAGCCGATCTCGGTTTTGGTGCGAACTGCATCTTCATCGAAGGGGTCGACTCCCTGAGCATCTTGAACAACCGCACCACCAGCTCGGCAGACATTGCCGCGCGATCGGAGCCGATGTTGGGTTCTCACGCGATGATCGTGTTGGACGGCAAGGCGCATCGTAAATCTCGCGGCGCTATCAGTAAGTCGTTCTCCCCCGGGGGGCTCGATCGAGCGGAAGTTTTACGCACCACGGAGGGAGTCTTCGCGTCCCACGTGTCGGACTGGGCGCAGCCGGGGGAGCTCAATCTACATATCGCCACTCGCGACGCAGTGTTTGACGCCATCTGTCGTGTTGCCGGGGTCAAACCAGGAGAGCTGAGCCAGTGGCGGAGTCGTTTCCGCATGTTGCTGTTGGGTTCTATGGGCACTCCGGAAGATATCCCGGGCTCGCCCGCTTGGATCGCCAAGTTGGGTCGCAAGTGGTTGGACAAACGTTTGCTTGCGGAAATTCATCGGATTCGGGCCGAAGGGGACGAGTCGTGTTTGCTAGGCAGCATGGTGCACGCAAGGGATGAAGACGGTGCGCACGCGACAGACGAAGCCCTGCTGGATAACCTGCGTCTATTGGTGCTCGCTGGACATGAGACGACAGCGTCCACCATCGGTTGGGCGATGTTGTATCTCGCACGCGAGCCGAAACTTTGGCAACGTCTGGTGGACGAAGCAGCGAGCAGCCCCGATGCTGATATCACCAGCTTTGACGGGCTGTCGGCTTTTCCTTTCGCCGAAGCTCTGTTTCGTGAGTCGGTTCGTTTCTATCCCCCCATCACCATGGAGACGCGAACGGTGGAGCAAGAGCTGAGCTTCCACGGTGTGACCATTGCACCGGGCGAGGTCGTGGCGAGCGCCATTGCCAACGTGTCGCGGGATCCGTCCTTGTTCGACAACGCCGAGGTCTTTGATCCTGAGCGTTGGTTAGGCGAGGGGCGCCGCACGCCGTCGAAGGCGGAGACATGTCAGTTTGGTGGCGGCCCACACTTTTGTCTCGGCTATCACCTGGCCGTGGCCGAGGCTACCCAGTGCTTGGTGAACGTGGCGCGCCAGTTTACTGCGAAGGGTTTGAGCCTGGAGTCCACAGGCCCCTTGCCGAAGCTCCGTTACTATCCGCTGTTGGCGCTGCCGGGCAACGCGAAGCTAAGGGTGGTCGGCTGAGCTGTCGAGCCGTGACCCGGTCGTGCGACCGACCTTGAGGTGGCGGGAGAGCGGCTAGGCGCAGGGCGGGGCGGCGCCCTGTCAGATGCGGGATCATGCAGGCCGTTATCGCGTGATCGGTACTGGGGCCGCACCGGAGCAGTTCCAAATGGTGAATGTTGGA
This sequence comes from Polyangiaceae bacterium, assembly GCA_013214025.1. GTDB lineage: Bacteria > Myxococcota_A > Polyangia > Polyangiales > Polyangiaceae > JABSRN01. The sequence goes on along the minus strand of JABSRN010000058.1, from coordinate 1,078 downwards.
GCCTGCCGAAGGGCGAGCCGGCTCCAGCGCGAGTAAACTCGGGCAGCTCTTGACCGACAGACAGACGGCTTCTACCGTTTACACTGCTCTCCGAGCCTTTAGCGGCTTTCGGGTATTCGCTATCCATGACTTCGTCAGCTCTTTCCACCCGCGACCGCAGCCCGTCTGCCGGGTTCTGGAAAGACAAGAAGGTGCTGCTGACTGGGCATACCGGATTCAAGGGAAGTTGGTTGAGCGCCTGGCTGCTCGAGCTAGGGGCCTACGTTCAGGGTCTCGCACTTGAGCCCAACACCACTCCTTCGATGTTTGCGGCTCTCGGCCTAGAAAAACGGATGTTGCACGCGGACTGTGATGTACGGCAGCTCGCCGCGGTCGCGGAAATTTTTGAGCGATTCACTCCTGATATCGTGTTGCATCTCGCCGCTCAGCCGCTGGTTCGCGAATCCTACGCGAACCCCGTCGATACCTACTCCACCAACGTGATGGGCACGGTCAATGTGCTCGAGTGCGCTCGCCAATCGCCGTCGGTCAGATCCACGGTGATTGTAACGACCGACAAGTGTTACGAGAACCGAGAGTGGCTGTGGGGCTATCGCGAGAACGATCGACTCGGGGGCCACGATCCCTACAGCAGCAGTAAGGCATGTGCCGAACTAGTGGTGCAGGCGTACTTGAGCTCCTACGACCCAAGTGCTGGCATCGCGAGCGCCAGAGCTGGAAACGTAATCGGTGGCGGCGACTGGTGTGCGAACCGGCTGGTTCCAGACGCAACCCGCGCCTTCTCATCGAAAGAGATCCTTTCGATCCGCAGTCCTCTGGCGACCCGGCCGTGGCAGCACGTGCTCGAACCACTGCGAGGCTATCTTGTGCTAGCCGAAGGGTTAGTGGAGGACGCGTCTCAGCATCGCGGCGCCTGGAATTTCGGGCCGGACGATGAGTGAAGTGGTCCCGTCATAGCGGACACCCTGGGAGGGGGTTACTCTCCCGTGTGGAGTCCAAAATTGACCAAGCCGAAAAAGAAAAAGTCTAAGAAACCGAGGAGCCGGTATACGGCCCAATTCAAAGCTGAGGCGGTGCG
>JABSRN010000057.1 GCA_013214025.1 Polyangiaceae bacterium | reverse complement strand
TGGGACGCTCCGCTGGCGGGTACAACAGCCCTGGTGGGCGCCGACACTGCAGGTGCGTCGGACGACGATGACCAGACCGCCGGCTGGCAGGGAGATCTCATTGTGACGGTCACTGATTTCGACTTCGATGCCGAACCGACGGCGCAGGTCGCGTTTTCCCTAGACGGGTCCCAACTCCCGGGAAGCCCTGTGTCGGTGACGGAAGGCAACCCTGTTGCGACTCTTTCGAGCGTGACGATTCCTGATGCGTTGAGTGCGGTCATCGTCGCTACCGTCGTGTCGAGCGCGCTGGGTACGGGAACTTCCGTGCTCAATGTTGTCGTTGACACCCTCGCGCCAGGTGAGGTTGCCGACCTCAGTGCAACGGAACTCAAGCGACGGGATGCGTCGTTCACCCTCAGTTGGACGCCTGCTACCGACAACGGGGGCGGCGCCGTAGATTACTACGACGTGCGCGTTGCCGATAGTGCCGATACGGGCGTAATATTCGCCGAAGAAAACTTCGAAACTAACGGTGCCGCAGTCGTGTTCAGCGGTAGCACCAGCGCCCCGTCCATGGCGATGCCCGGACAGACGATGGAGGCCGACCAGTACTTCGCTGTCCGAGCTGTCGACGCCGTCGGCAACGTCGGTCCAGTCGCTTTCACTGCCGCGGTGGCTACGCATTTTTACGTCACCGTGCTGGAGTCGCCGGCTTCACTGCTGCAAAGTCCGGTGGCGAATGAACGTTTCGGTGCCGCGATTGACGGCACCGCCGATCTTGACGGTGACGGTTTATCCGATCTTGTGGTTGGTTCTCGCAAAGGCGGCGTCGTTTACATCTATTGGGGGAGCGCTTCTGGATATTCGGCCACTGCGGATGTGACGATCACCGGTGCCGCCAATATGGATTTCGGCTCCGCCGTTGCGGTAGTTGGCGACGTCGACGGTGATGACGCGCTCGATATTGCCATCGGCGCTTTTGGGGCGGGTGCCGTCCACCTATACGGTGGATACAAAACACGAGCAGATTGGACCAATAAAGCCATTCCACTCATCTCCACCATCACGCCCGGGACGGGCGGGTTCTATCTGGAGTTCGGCGCTAACATCACGCCGCTGGGGGACTTTGATGGTGATACGTACCCGGATTTTGCAATCGGTGTGCCGCTGACACTTACTACCGGGTTCACCGGGTCGGTCGTGATCGTTCGAGGATCGGCAACCGCTTTGCCCGCGATCATGTCCATCGAGAATAATTTGGGCAAGCTGGCTGGGGACCGCATTCGTCAAATCATGGCGCCGCCTTCGACGTTCGGCTTCGGCTATATTTTGGGGACGGGGCCGTATTATGGCACGCCGGCGGGTTCGATCGTCGTCGGGGCTCCTGGAAGCGATCCGACCCCGGGGAACGCCCATTCCTACGCTCCAGGCAACGGCGATGACGACGGGCTGTTCCTGGCGGACGCTGTTGAGCATAGCGTCGTCGAAGAGCCCGGGTTCGGCTTTGCGCTCACGGGCGTCGGTGTGTTCGACGGCCACATGGCAATCGGCGTTTCTTCGCCCACCGTGAGCAAGGCTTACGCCTACTTTGGGTCAGAGACCGGCGGCATGTTCACGAATCGTGTTGTGTTCGAGAATACGGGCGGCGACCGATCGGGTGACAGGTTCGGCGAGGTCGTCATTGGCGGTGCCCTCTGGGGACAGGGTGCCGGAACTCAGGTGTCCTTTATCGGCGCTGACAGCACGCCTGATCTCGTGCTGGCAGGCGATTTTGAGCTCGGTGTCGTACCGACTGTCTACATCGTGGACGGCAGCGCCGCGCAGACTGCCGGTCAGATGGGCAGTCCCGTTGACGTCAAGACGATTGCAACCGTCGCCCTCGACCTGGGCGATGATTCCGGGTTCACGAACGTGGACCAAGTCACGATGCCTTGGGTCGGATCGGCCCTTCACAACTCGGTCATCGGCGACCTCAACGGCGACGGCGTGGGCGACTTCGCCATCGGCGAAAACGTCGGCGGTGAAAACGTGGACTACGACGGTCGCGCGGTGGTTATTTGGTAGCGTCCGGTCGCTCCAGATAATCGAAACAGGCACCCGAGAGGGTGCCTGTTTTCGTTTGGTCGAAGCCTGACTCGGCGCGAGCCGAGGGGCACGGGTCGTTGCTGTTTGGACACGCGCTGTAAAGGTCCTACACTCGTCCTCCGTGGCCCATTCGTCTTCGACCCCAGCGAGATCTGAGAGCTCACGTGTCAGAAAACGGGGCGGCTGCTTGCCCCAATATACTGATCGTCTAGTTATTGGGATCTTTGTCGGGGTCCTACTGCTCTCGGGTTGGGCGATCGGTACGGTTCATCCAGTTTCTCTCATTCTGATCTCGTGCCTCATCGCCGCGGGCGTGGTTGTCATGGCAGGCGGTGGTCTTCGCCCTGCATCCCCCCTGGTCGGCGTGCTTGTGGCGCTCGGTGTCTACACCGCGCTTCAGGCGCTGCCTCTGCCCCGCCAATTGTTGGAGCTCGTGTCGCCGATGGCGCTGTTGGAGTGGGACCGAAGCCTAGCTCTTGTGGGTCAGCCCGAGCCCGCGTGGGTGACGATCTCTCTGGATCCTGGCGCGACCTTTCGGGAGGTGCTCAAGTGTTTCTCCTACGCAGGCGTGCTGCTCATGGCGTCTTATGTGACGCGGATTCGTGGACCGCGTTTCGTGCTCTGGTGCGTATTCGGGTGCTGTCTCGCCATGGCAGCATTGGACGTCTTGCACGGGCTGGTGAGAGCCACCAAGGTGTATGGGATTTACACGCCCAGCCTGCAATCGAACCGTTGGTCGCTGGCGCCATTACTCAATGAAAACACTTTTGCGGCTTATCTGAATCTCGGCATATTTTGCGGCCTCGGGCTGGGCTTGGCGGAAAGGAGAGGGGCTGTTCGTGCTGGCATCGCTCTCCTCATCGCTGTCACGGTCGCCATCTCAGTATTGAGTGGATCTCGTGGCGGGCTCCTGAGTCTCCTCTTGGGGGGGCTTGCCTTTGCATTGTTGATATGGGCGCGGCGAGACAGCCTGCGGAGTTACGGTATTCGTCGTCGGGAAGCCTTGCTGTTGGGTCTGGCTGGCATGGGCGCGGGTTCGATTCTGGTGTTCATCGGCCTCACGCGCAGCGCCTGGTCGGGCCTGAGCGATGAGAGGCTGGACAAGTTGCAGTGGGCGGAGTGGGCCCTGCCGATGATCCGGGATTTTCCTGCGGGGGTGGGCCGGGGAGCGGTTGGCAGTGTGTTTCCTGCTTACCGCCCCGCTGCCTCCAACGATGTGATCCTCTACATGGAAAATTTCGTTCTCCAATGGGTTACGGAATGGGGCCCTATTGTGGCGGGCCTGGTGCTGCTGGTCGTTGGAGCGCAGCTGAGTCCCCGCCATTTGCGCGGTAACCCGGGACAGCAGGTGGCTGCTCTCGGGGTGTTCGTCGTACTCATTCACAATCTGGTGGATCTCGGCCTTGAGGTTCCCGCTCTCTGTTATGCAATGCTCGCGGTGATCGGTGCTTGCTGGTCGCATCCCCGCTCGCCGAGATGGAAGAACGTCGCTTGGGAGCGCGGCCTCTTGGTCGGACTGCTCGTGGCTTGCGTGCTCGTTGGCTGGCGGGGACGGTCGACCCTGGGAGGGGATCGCAATGCTCTGCACTCCCGTTTGGCCGGCATGGCCTACGACGATTCGGATCAAGTCCAGGCCTTGTCGATTGATCTGGATGCAGCCGTCCGGCGGCGCCCGGCCGATCCCTATTTGGCGCTGATTCAGGCTTTTCATGCGGAGCGACGTGGTCACGGATCCACCCTTGCCTGGCTGGGCAGAGCGGTTCAGCGGAACCCCAGTGATGGTGTGACGCATCTGGCGATCGCTCGCGCTGTGTTTCGTCGGGGCGGCACGGCCCAAGCGTTACTGGAATTGCGGACTGCTGCCGGTTTGGATCCGGCGCTGGTGACTCAAGTGGTGGACCAGGCGCGCCGTTGGTCGAAAGATCCCGAGGAGCTGAACCGTATCGTACCTCTTGGTGCCGGTCGCGCTCAGACGCTCACTCGACTGGCGAATAGCTTCCCGGACCATGAGGCCAGCTATCGGTGGCTGAAGGAGGCGGAGTCCTTATCTCAGGACGTCGCCCCTCCGAAGTTGGCCTTGGCATACTACGAGATCAAGCGCATGCGAGCCGGGGACAAAGAGCACTGCGGCGATGATCTGGCGCGCTGTGCCAAAGCTGCCGGAAAGTGGCTGGACCTGGCGAAGTCCCTCCCCGGTGCCGATGAAAGCTATATCTATGTCCGGGCCTCGCTGATCGAGATTACGGGATCCCCCCTCGATGCGGACGCGTTGCTAGCGGGCGGTTGTGGTGATCATCGCACCTGTCATCGCATTCGGGTAAATCTCGCGGTGAAACATCGACTTCTCCCCTCGCTACAGGAAGCGGCAGAACGATACGTCGGGCTCAGTTGCGACCAACCGGAACCTTGTGCGGCGGCTCACGGATGGCTCGGGCGTCAGTATTCGACTCTGGGCGAACATGGCAAGGCGCTGACTCATCTGGTGCAAGCGGCAGAGCGCCGCGGTACCGCCGCACGCTGGCTGGATGTCGCGGCGGGTTACGCTGCGGCTGGCAGCGCGGTCAGCGCCGTGCAGTCCTTGGAGCGGGCCAAGAGCTTTGGAGCTGACCCACAAGTGGTGGCGGAGAGACGAAGTCGTTACCAAGGCCTGGCGCGCCCTTAAATGGGGACCGCAGACTAGGCGCTAGCGGTGCCTACGCGGGCTCGGCCTCAGGCTCGGGTTCTTCGGCGAGGAGTTGAGAATATTTGCTGAGACACCCTCCGATGAAGAAGTACGCGCCCATGGCCAGTCCCACCGAGATCCAAACAATGCCAGCCACTGGGATGATCGCTGGAACTAACAGAGGCGTCGAGCGCGATTGAATCACCCAACTCAAGGGGAGGCCCATCAACAAAAGCAGACCGACGTAGCCAAAGTCTGCGGTGACGCGCGTCAGGGTGTAGGCCGGGCTAAGGGTTCCGCGTTTGGCGAAATGAAGGGCCGAGTACTTGAGCAGATGGAAATCGATCCCACCGGCGCCATGCCCGAGGATCATCGCTGACGGATTCGCGGTGGCGTAGCGCATCAATGCTTCCTCCTTGTATTCGTGCGAAAGTGCTTCTTCTTGACCGCCGCCGAGGCGGTTCTGAATACGGGCTTCGAATACGTCTGAGACCAGCGCCGGCCCGAGTCCGAGCACTACGATCCCACAGACCATGCCGATGCCCGCCAAGTGGCTGAAGGATTGACTAATTTTTCGCGTTGAGGCGATGAGAAATGCCGTTGTGATAATGCCGGCCGCGCCGGCGACGATGCCGCTGGTCGACCCCGTAAGCGCTAGCCCTATCAACAAGAACCGGAGCTTGAAGCGCGCCTTGGGCACGATCGGCGTATTGCTGGGCACAGCGCTCAGGGCGAATGTGAGTATCAAGGCTAATACAGTGAAGGCGGCAGTGTGTTTGGGCTCCCCCCCGAGTCCGACCAATCGGGGCAGTTCGCGGCCACCGATATGCATAGCCGTCCGGCTGGCTATGTCACGGTGTGGAAGAAGTGAAATGTTCGCTAGGTTAGCAAACAGGTCTGCGATGCCGAAGGCGATACTGAAGCAGCTCCCCGAAATGTAACCGTTGAAGGCGGAGTGCGCGTGTTCGCGAGTTCGGATAAACCAGCCGCCGATCAATGCCAATCCGATGCCAGAGATGTAGGAGTAAAGCTGCACCGGGATACGATAGGTGGACTGTCCCGGTCCCCAGCCCATGCGAATCGCTGATCGAATCAATCGCCCATCGGTGAGCAGGTACACGTGCCACCCAGCGGATAGAACGCAGGCGTAGGCGAAGAAGAGCGCGGCGGCGCGACGCCCCGGTGCGCCCCTTAACTTGGGAGCGTTCCACAGGGCCACGACGGCGATCGGCAGCACCAGGCGATGCCAGCTCCACGCCACTCCTGCACGGATCACGAGGGCGTACAGAGGGAGCAAAAAGCCCACCATGTACAGGAAGCGCGTCGGTTTTTTCCCGGAGACGAGCAGCACTGCGATGAGCGGGACGTTGATGATTAGCGAGATGAGCTCACCCATGCGGGTCACCCATACAAACTGGTGCGCTCACTGCCAATGGCTCAGTAATCATCTCGAGGTGGCTCAGGCTGCGTCGTCCTGTGATTCCTCGGGGCCGTAGCCCTCTTGCTTGTAATAGTAGTAGTGGTGCGATTTGTAGTAGGCGTAACCCTTGCCGTGTAGGTCGACGGCATTGAGTACGGCTCCGATGAGCGGACCCTGAACACTGGCCAGGGTGTTCCGCGCCCGACGGACTAGATCTCGCGTGGTCTGGAATGCACGAACCACTAGGATGGTGCCGTCCACTTTTGTCGACAAGATTGTCGGATCGGTGACCGGAGCAATGGGAGGGCTATCGATGATGAGGCGGTCGTATTTTTCGCCGAGCATCTGGAGGACCTCCGAAAAATTTTCGCTGTGAATCAGTTCGGCGGGGTTCGGCGGAATCGGTCCGGCAGGAATCACGTCAAGGTTATCGACCGGGGTCGTTTTCGGTAGGTCGTCGAATACGGAGCGGTCGAGCATCAAGGAGGTGAGTCCACGGTCGTTGAGTTTGCCGAACACTTTGTGTAGGCGTGGGCGCCGCATGTCGCAGTCCAAGAGACAGACTCGCTGACCCGCCTGGGCCATCGCTACGGCCACGCAACAGGCAACGGTGGTCTTGCCTTCGCGGGGACCCGCACTGGTGACCAGGATAGTCTTGAACTGCTTGTCCGGCGCACTCAGCATGATGTTCGTACGGATCGCTCGTGCCGCCTCGGCGACTCCGCTGGTCGGGTCGGAGTGAACGATGAGCTCGGGCGACAGCTTTTCGGCTGGGTCCTTGTGTCGGCGCCGCTTCCGCTGGGGTGAGTCTGGCTGATTTTTCGCATCGATCTCCGGCAGGAGGCCAAGCGTAGGAAGCCCGAAATCCGTTTCCAACTGCTCCGGCGTTTTGATCGTTCGGTCGAGCATTTCCCGTCCAAACGCAACGGCGATGCCCAACACAATTCCGGCAAAGAGACCGAAGGCGAGGTTCAGCGGCACTCGCGGAAAGACTGGGAGTTTGGGCACGCCCGCGCGCTCGCTGACTCGGATGTTGTTAACTCGCATCATGCGGGTCAGATCGCTCTTTTTGGCGCGGTCGAGCACGAGGGAATACAGCTTCTCGGTATTGTCCCGGTCACGCTCGAGGCGGTTGTAGTCAATGCTGAGGGTGTTCAAGTCCAGCGCCCGCTGCTTGGCAGTGTTGAACAGTCCGGCGAGTCCCTGCTTCTCTTGTCGAGACGCCGTGACATCGTGCCTGAGGGCGGCGACGATGTTCGCCACTTCATCGTGGATGGCTTTTTTCAGAACGCCCAACGACGCCTGCGCTGCTAGCACCGAAGGGTGATTGTTGCCGCGGCCCGAGCCGAGAAGAGCCTGCAGTTCGCTGTTCGCCTGGATGTATAAGTCGCGGTGTTGTTGCAACGGCCCGCTCTTGAGTAACTCGTCGGTCGGCAGGTTTGCCGGGTTCTCCGGGTTGAAACCCTTGAGCAGCGCGAGGCGAGACGTCAGGTGTTGGTGGTGTGTGCGGACACGGGTGAGTGCCTCATTGAGTTGGAGCATCTCCTCGCGAAGCATGCTCGTTTGGTCGTCCACGGACACGGAGAGGATGTTGTTCTTCGTCTTGTAGTTGTTGACGGAGGTCTCGGTTGATTCCAGTTCAACCTTGAGTTTGCCGGCTTGGTCGTTCAGCCAGTCCACCGCGTCCGTGGTGGAATCTTGCACATAGTTGAGATGCTGATCGATGTAGACGTTGACCAATTCTGTCAGCACTCGTTGGGCACGGATGGGATCCGCATCGAGGAGTGAAACTTCTGTTAGTCGTGTTTCTTTGACGGGATCAACGGTGAGTCGCTTGCGTAGTTTTTCGGCAGCTACCTCGGGCGTAACGGCGGTGCCATCGAGGACAGCGTCGCTCGGTTGATTGGCTAGGAACGAGAGATCCCGGTGCAGGCCGAGTCGGCTTACGGTCTCGAGGGCGACGTTCATCGAACGCAAGATCTCGAATTCCGTCTCGTAGTATTCCTGATTGTTCCAGTACTTGGCACTGCCCATGTCGACGACGGTTTGCACCGCATTGCCGAGGGGGGTGGGGGGCTTGGGGTCGATGCGGATGGTCATCGACGCCCGGTAAATTTTTGTCTGTCCCAGGGTGTAAAATGTCACCCCAACAAAGACAGGCAAGGTGACCAGCACCAGGGTGAGCGAATATTTGCGGACCGCGTGCGTCAGCACCATCAGCGGAGATGGCTCTTCTCCCAGTAATTTCGCTGACTTGGGCTGGGTGACGTTATTTGGAGTGATGTTCACGGTGTATGGCGATTGGTTGTTCGGAGCCCTGCAGGCATTCATTCTGGCTCAATTTACGGCGAATGCGCTGATATCGCGGCCAAATAATCGATGTCGCACGTTAGCGCGATCTACCCGACAACGAAACTCACGAAGGGCGAGGCGCAGGTTGCCCCGGTCACGGGGCCGGCTCTCGCCGGCGAGTTCCTAGTCACCCGGTTCGGTTTTGTTCGGCCGATGCCTGGTAACTGGGGTGCCTAGCAACGGGGGGACTAATTAAGCCGCTGGCCGTTCAGCGTCATCCATCGCAGGGAGCGGCGCATTCCCTCCTTGAGGGAGATGTGGGGTCGGTACCCAAGATCGCGTTCAGCCGCGTCGATAGAGCCGGCGATGGTCTGGTTCATCTCGGATAACACGTGGAACTTCTGGTGATACAAGCCGAAACGCTGGAGCTGGCGGTCGATTCCGTAGGCGATGGTGCGCGCTAATTCGGGCAGTCGCAGCCGTCCGCCACGCACCGCTATATCGAACTCGTCCGACATTAAGCGTTCAATTGTATTGATGATTTCATTCATCGTGTAGGCGCGCTCGTCGGCGATCCAGTACTTCTTTCCGATGGCTCTGGGGCTTTCAGCGGCGAGCAAGATGCCCTGGCAAATATTATCGATGAAGGCCATCGAACGCCGATTTTCGCCGCTGCCTACAATCGGCGCCCGTCCGTCCCGAATCATCGAAAAGAACAGACTCTGTCGCGGCGGTTGTCCAGGCCCGTAAAACCAGGGGGGGCGGATGATGGTTGTTTCCAGATCCCCGCTGTCCTGCGCCAAGCTGATGTGTTCTTCGGCGATTTGTTTGCTCCGCCCGTAGGCGAGAGAGGGGTTGTAAGGCGAATGTTCGTCGAAGCGGTGGGATGCCCGAGGGTTGGTCCCCAGAGGCGAATTGCTGGACACGTAGAGGAAGCGGCGGATCCCGGCGGCCTTGGCCTGCTGCAGCACTGTGGCTGTGCCCTGGCTGTTTACGTCGAACAACTCTGAGATTCGCCGCTTGGGGTGCACGATGCCGGCGGCGTGAATGAGGACGGCGTTTCGACTGTTATCGAAAAAGGCGTTCAACGAATTCTTGTCCGTGACGTCACCTCGGACGATCTGGACGGCGTCGCCCAGGGCGGCGAGTGCGTCTACGTTCACGCCGGGGAGCGCCAGACAGCGAACCACGTCGGCCCGTGGCGCATGAAGAGACTCCAATTCGGGCATGCCGCGAAGGAGGCATTCGGTGAGCCGGGTCCCAAGCCATCCGGGTGCGCCAGTGAGAAGAATGAGCGGGGCGCGAGTCATAGAGAGTCCACAAAATGTAGGGCGTTACGTCTGGCCAATGCCATCACCGTTCCTTGGGGGTTCACTCCGGGTGAGTCCGGCAGCATGCTTGCGTCGTTCACGTAAAGGTTATCGACATGGTGTACGCGACCGTACGAGTTAGCCGCGGTGAGTCCAGCTTGCTCTCCCATGGGACAGCTTGAAAATGCGTGAACGGTGGTGAGACTGAGATCCTTGGCGGGCAGCAATTCCGTCAACCAACGCACGGCGTCGAGCTCGGTGCGAATGACCGGTATCGAGCGAATCGCGGGATAGACAGCTTCCGCTCCGGCGGCGAGCAGGAGGGTCGCGAGCCTCGCGACCCCTCGGCTCATCGAACGAAGATCGTCCACTGAGAGGTCGTAACGAAGTGCGGTGTCGCCGTTCCCTAAGGCGGAGGGGCGGACGGAGCCGCGGCCATTTCCCCGAACAGCGACGTAGTAGCTCGCAAAGTGGTTCTGATGCTCCATCTCCATCGACAGCTGCGGCCAATTGTCACCGAGCAAGAAGGCGAGGTGCCCACTGGAAAAGTAGGCTCCCCCTAGGGAAATTTCGGGCCAAAATTCGTTCACTTGCAGGAGTGGAAGAACGCTGTTCTGAGCGTTTACCGGTTGTGGGAAGCGGGCAGTCAGCTTCAGCATGGGGTGCAAGCGGAGTTGATCGCCGACCTTGTATCTTAGCCCACTCTGACGGAGCAGGGTGGGGGTCTGACTGGCGCCCGCGCAAACAAACACGTGATCAGCATCGATGCGCACCAGCTCGACCGACCCGTTGTCGCGGGTGATCTCTGCCAGCACCCCCGTCACGCGACGCCCCTGCCGGAGAAGCAACTTGACCCGGCAATGACTCAAGATATTCGCGCCAGCCGCTTTGGCTTCTGGGAGGAGCCCCTGGGACATGCCTTGTTTTTTTCCGCTGGCGCAGCCGCTCGCACAAGTGTTAGCGCTCTGACAGCCGGGCGCAGTTCGGGGGATCTCCCGAACTGCCCAGCCCATGGCGTCGATGCCTCGTTGGAATAACTTCGTGCTCTTGGGCCATTCCCCGGGATATGGCGAGACCGAGAGGCGCTGCTCGGCCCACTCGTAGTGGGGGACGAGTTCCGACTCGGTGGCGCCTTGCAGGTCGAAGCGCGACTGCCAGCTGAGCAGTACCTCCCGCGGCGCCCGGTGCCAAAAGCCGCTGTTGACTTCGGTGCTGCCGCCGACACATCGCCCTTCCACAAAGCCGATAGGAACGCGTCCCAGGATGGGGGTCATGCCACTTCGACGAAACAGCTGCGCCATGCCTTCGGGAGAGGACTTGCCATACTCTCTCCGGGGGACATTGGCGCCTTCTTCAAGAACGGCGACGCTCATGCCGGCGCCAGCCAAGGTCATGGCGGTGACGGCGCCTCCGGCACCGGATCCGATCACGATGGCGTCGACACGCTTGGAATCTGTCATGAGGGGCCGGTCCCCAGCTGGACGGAGGCTGCTCTCGGAGCATCAAAATAGGCGAGCAGCACTAGGCTGCGAATGGGCCGGAAGAGCTGCCGCCCTAGCGGGAAGGGGCCGTAGGCCCACCATTGGACCACGGTTGATTGGGTTTCAACCGGCAGGCGGCTGAAGGGTCGCCAATACCGAAGGGCGACACAGACGCGGAAGCTGAGCAGCCCGAGTCGCAGCTGGAGACGTAAGTAGCTGGAGAGCGAGGCCAGCTGATGCTCCAAGAAGTTCGTCGCATAGGCGCGAGCGTCCTCATCGACGGGTCCTGGACGTATGCCGAGCAAGCCGCGGGTCAACGCTTCGTAGATCGGATCAGCTGGACGCGGCGGGGCAGGCGGCTCCCCAACGCCGAGACTGTGCATCGGAATGCCCTCGCGAAATTCGAGGGACTGAGGGTGACGAGCACGCCGTGCCGCGGCCAAAGTGTTACCCAGCTGGGTGCCATACCAAATCAGGCTGCCGGCACCCCAAACCGTGACGGGCACGTAAAAGCCGATATGAATCAGCACTGCGGCGGCCACCGAAGTCTCTGCAGCGATGCCTTGGCTCTGCAGGGCCTCCGAACAAAACAAATGAAAGGTGCCGATAAATCCGGGGGTGGACGGTGCGAGGATCCCGAGATTGGTGACGCCCATCGTGAGAAGGGAGGTGGCGAAACGTGCGTCGACGCCAAAGGCGTTGAGCAGCGACGAAAACAGACCCGCCTCAAACAGCCAGACCAACAGACTGAGCGCGCCGATCTGGACTGCACGGCGAGGATCCGCCAACAAGGAGGCGGCTTGCGTCACCTTGGCGACCAAGCCGATCAACGGGGCGGAGACCGCGGGAATTCTGGCGCCGATGGCTCCGGCAAGGGCGAGCAACGAATTGCTGGCGAATATCGCTAGGAGTAGACCCGCCGTCGCGACGGCGAACACGATCACGCACACGTTGACCAAGTCTTGGATCCAACCGGCAAGGCCGACGACCCAAGCCCCCCCGAGCAGCAGCACTAGAATCGCGATACCGTCCAACAGGCGTTCGACGAATGTGACCGTCAGAGCATGTGCGTAGGGCAGTCCGGTCCGTTCCGCGAGCATGCCTGCCCGCACAAACTCTCCTAGCCGCGCTGGCAGGATATTGTTGCAGGCGTAGCCGACGACAACGATGTTGCTCGCGGTCGCTGTGCTGAGCGGCGTATCTCGACCGAAGAGCAGTCGGCAACGAAGGCCCCTTACTCCGTGTCCGATCAGGTAGGACAAAACACCGAGCGGCAGCCACGGCCACAGCTGGGCTGCTGTTAGCGCGTCTTTCACTCCCGCGAGGTCGACGCTGCGGAAGGCCAGCGTAAGAAAAAGCCCACTGCCAGCGACACCGCTGACTAGGACGGCGACGCGACTCCACGTCCACAATGGGGGCGACACGGGGGGACAGTACCCCAGGCCACACGGCCGCTGGCAGAGAACCGACGGTGATATCAGTTAGGCGAATATGCATTGCCTTCGATTCAGCTCGATGGCCGCATAGGGTGCTAAATATCCGATACTATTAGATGTGCAAGCTGTCAGGGTTCGATAGGGTACAGCCGCTGGGCCGCCGGCCCGGAGCAGCAGGCTCTGGGCGCGAATTTCTCGAGACCCCGGCGCTACTAACCCTCCCATGGCATCGGAACGCATCTACCTATCGCCTCCCCACGTGGGTCCGCTGGAGAGAGAGCTGTTGTTGGATGCCTTTGACTCCAATTGGTTAGCCCCCCTCGGGCCGCACGTCGACGGCTTCGAGGCAGAGCTGGCGGCGGCGGCCGGCGTCGGCCATGCCGCGACGCTTTCCAGCGGGACCGCGGCGCTGCACCTGGCGCTGCTGCTGCTCGGTGTCGGGCGAGGGGATGAGGTCTGGACCTCCAGTTTTACCTTCGTCGCCACGGCTAACGCGATTTCCTACGTCGGGGCGGTACCTGTATTCATAGATAGCGACTCGGCCACGTGGAATCTCGATCCGGATTTGCTTGCCGAGGAGCTTCGTGCGGCAGCCGCTAAAGGCAAACTGCCAAAGGCTGTCTTGGTGGTCGATCTGTACGGCCAATGTGCTGACTACGATCGCATCCTTTCCGTCTGTGACGAGTTCGAAATCCCGGTCATTGAGGACGCGGCAGAGGCATTGGGTGCGACCTATCGGGGCCGACCCGCCGGAGGTCTCGCACGCTTCGGGGTTTTTTCGTTCAACGGAAACAAGATCATCACCACGAGCGGTGGGGGAGCGCTGGTGGCGAACGATGAAACGGCCATCGCCCGTGCTCGGTTTTTGTCCTCCCAGGCGCGAGAAAACGTCGCTCACTACGAGCACGAGGAATCGGGATTTAATTACCGGCTGAGTAACCTGCTCGCGGCGGTTGGACGCGGCCAGTTACGCCAATTGTCTGACCGGGTTGCTGCGCGCCGCCGTATTTTCGAACAGTATCGCCAAGGATTTTTGGACAAGTCCGGAATTGCCATGATGCCGGAAGCCGACTACGGGGTTTCGAATCGATGGCTCACTGTGATCAACGTTGATGAACAGATCTTCGGAGCGTCAGCTGGCGACATCCGACTTACATTGGCCACTGAAGAAATAGAGGCAAGGCCCGTTTGGAAGCCGATGCATCTGCAACCTGTGTTCAGTGAGGCACGCGCCATCGGCGGAAAAGTTTCCGAAGGGCTATTTGCAACCGGGCTCTGTTTGCCAAGTGGCTCGGCGCTCACCGAGAATGCTGTTGCTCGAGTCATTCAAGCGGTATTGTCCGCCGCCGTTCAACGCGGCGGACACCGGTAGGTTTCCGGCGGAACTATGGCGAGATTTGTATTTAGGACGTCACGAGCGCTGATCGACCTGATCGCGCTCGGTTGTGCGTTTTGGTTCGCGGTGGAGATGCGCTTCGACTGGGCGCCGCCCGAGCCAATTTTCGATCGCGCCGTCGGCGTCTGGCCCTACGTGGTGGCATTCCAGTACTCGTTGCTCTCCGCCTATGGAGTGACGAATTTTTCGTGGAGGTACATTTCCCTCCGAGAAATGCCGACGATTCTAGCGGCCATCGCGACCGGTATATTTTGCATGCTGGTGGCGCGCATCACCATCGCTGGCATGGCCCCATCCAGTCTCTTGTATCGATACACGGTGATCCCCTTTGGCATCATCTTTCTCGATCTTGTCTTTGCGTTCCTCGCGATATCTGGAGTTCGAATCGTTCGGCGGCTTTGGGTGGAGCATCGCGACGGCGCAACAGAAGGCCCGCCAGCCGATATATTGCCGACGCTATTGATCGGAGCCGGGCGCGCAGGAGTTGCCGTCGCGAAAGATCTCAGCAGTCGTCCCGAGCTGGGTATCGAAGCATTGGGATTCCTGGACGATGACACCTCCAAACACGGCAGCATCATTCACGGCGTTCGGGTTCTTGGTGGAACCCATCAGATCGCCGCCTTCACCCGACGATATACGGTGCGCCAAGCGTTGATCGCGATGCCCGGAGTCGATTCCAAGACCATCCGGCGGATTGCTCTGGCCTGTGACGCCGTCGGGCTCCGTGTGAAAATCATCCCTGGATTATCGGAGCTGATGGGCGGCGAGATGAATCTATCGAGAATCCGCGATGTGGTCATCGAGGATCTGTTGGGTCGGGACGCGGTCGAGCTCGACGTCGCGGCGGTCGCCTCCTTCATTCAGGACAAAGTGGTGCTGGTATCGGGTGCCGGCGGCAGTATTGGCTCTGAGCTGTGCCGACAAATTGCGCGATTCAGTCCGGTGAAATTGGTCATGCTCGACCGCTTCGAAAACACGCTATTCGATTCTCATCGGCGCGTGCTCAAGGAGTTCGCGGACGTGAAGCTCGTGCCGGCAGTCGGCGATGTCACGGATGAGTTCCGGGTGCGCCGTCTGATCCAGCATCACCGTCCCGATGTGATCTTTCATGCGGCCGCGCACAAGCATGTGCCGATGATGGAATCGAATCCCGGCGAAGCCCTGAAGAATAATGTCTTCGGGACCAAGACCCTCGCTGATGTTGCGACGGACGAAAATGTGTCCAACTTCGTGATGGTGTCGACGGACAAAGCCGTGAACCCGACCAGCATCATGGGCGCGACGAAACGAGTGGCGGAGCTCTACATCCAGGGCCTTGGTGCCCAAGAAGGCACTCGCACTACTTTCTCAGCGGTTCGCTTCGGCAACGTATTGGGTTCTAGCGGCAGCGTGATCCCGGTGTTCAAGGAGCAGATTGCCGCCGGCGGCCCCGTCACGGTGACGCATCCGGAAATGCAGCGCTACTTCATGACGATCCATGAAGCGAGCCAACTGGTCATGCAAGCCGGCGCGCTCGGCGAAGGCGGCGAGGTGTTTGTGCTCGACATGGGTGCGCCCGTGAAAATCGTCGATTTGGCGAGCGACTTGATTCGGTTTTCGGGACTTCAGCCCGGGGTGGACATTACAATCGAGTTTGTCGGAATCCGGCCGGGCGAGAAGCTGTTTGAGGAGCTCGCGACGGATGACGAACGCGCCGTCAGCACCCTGCACGAGAAGATTTTCATCGGGCGAACATTGGTGGCGGATTTTGATGCGGTAACTCGCGGCATCACCCGGCTAGAAAAGCACGTGAACAGCCTGGACCGTGACGCCATCCGTGGGCTCCTCCGAGAGATTATCCCGGAGTTCGATACAACCGACGAAGGCGCGATGGACAACGTCGTTCCGATGCCGGCGAATCCGACAGCCGGCTAGTCCACAGATCCGGCTGGTTTAGTCTCCGCAAGCTGCCGCTGGTCGAGATCCGGCTACGGGTCCGAATGGCGCGGCGTCGGCGCCAGCTCTTACGGCACCGACGTAATTGTGCGCGCCGCCAATTCGTGTGATCCCGTCGACAGTGTTGCGCGGTGTCGGTGGGGGGGGGGAACTCCGCGTCGGCGATGCAGTTCAGCGCTTCACTCCCGCGTCGCTCTATGAATCTTTGCTCTGTTTCCATCGATCTAGATGAGATCTCTCACTACTTCGCGATTCACGGAATCGACGCGCAGACGCCGGAGTTGGCTCATCTTGTTTACGACCGTGCGCTGGAGCGTTTCGCCCGGCTAGCCAAGGAGTGCGATATCCCGCTGACTTTCTTCGCGGTGGCCTCCGATCTCGAGCGCCCCGAGTCCGCCGCGGCCTTGAAGGCCATGGTCGAGGCTGGCCACGAAGTGGCGAATCACAGCCTCAGCCATCTCTACGATCTCACGCGGCATGCTGTGTCGGTGCAGGAGACGGAAGTTCAAGACGCCATCGAACTGATTGAAGCTTGCATGGGGGTGCGACCCACGGGCTTTCGTGCGCCGGGTTACACCATGACAGATGAACTGATGGGGGTCCTGAGTCGGTCCGAGGTCGCCTACGACTCATCAGTGTTTCCTTGCCCTCCCTACTTCGGAGTCAAGGCTGCTGTGCTGGGGCTGATGCGACTGCGCGGTCGACACTCCCGGTCAATCTTGGACACCCCGAAGGTCCTCACGGCGCCGACACGACCGTATCGGGTGGGAACGCCCTACTGGAGTCGGGGCGAAGGAATGCTCGAACTGCCGATCCAAGTGGTCCGCAAGAGTCGCCTCCCGTTCATAGGTACCTCGCTGGCCTTAGCGGGGCCGACAAGAAGTTGCTGGCTTGCGGCAGGCGTGGTGGGCGAGCCATTGGTGAACATTGAACTTCACGGAGTGGACTTACTCGATGAATCGGACGGCCTAGCCGCACTGGTTCCGCATCAGCCTGATCTGAAGATCCCCTATCAGCAAAAATTCGAAACCTTCTGCGCCGTGGTCGAAGTGCTCAAGGCACGGGGTCATCGGTGTGTCCGGTTGGATGAAGCCGCAGAGCACTTTCAGACCCACGGCTTGCCCAGCTAGACCGCATTCTGCTAGCTATTGGCTGCCCGATAACACTGATTCAGTGGAGATCCCGCTGGAACGCAGAAATTCGTTTGCGAGCTCGACCTTGCCCGCAAGAATTTCCTGAGGGCTGCCCTCTCCCACAAGCTGGCCGTTGGACAGGATGAAAATCCTATCGGCGATTTGGAGAGCGCTGGTCATGTCGTGAGAAATAACGACGCTGGTGACGCCGAATCGTTCACTGGTCTCTTTGATCAGTTTGTCGACGAGACGGCTCGTCAGCGGGTCGAGACCGCTGGTGGGTTCATCGTAGACGATGATTTCGGGTTCCAACATCAGTGCTCGAGCGAGTCCGACGCGCTTGCGCATTCCGCCGGAAAGCTCGCTGGGAAACTTGTGCCCGATGTTGGGTAGCTCGAGCAGCGTGAGTTTTTCGTCGACGCGTTTCTCGATTTCGCGCGCGCTCAGCCGAGTGTGTTCCCGCAAAGGGAAGGCGACGTTGTCGAGGACGTTCAGTGAGTCGAGAAGGGCGGCGTATTGAAACACCATGCCGAACTTTCGGCGCACCTTGTTCATCGCTCGTGCTCCCAGAGGGACGATGTCCACGCCGTCCACCAGGATCTTCCCGCTGCTTGGTTTCTCGAGTCCAATCAGAAGCTTGAGTAGCGTCGTCTTGCCCGCGCCGGAACCGCCGATGATCACGACCGTCTCGCCCCGAGGGATGTCGAGACTGACCTGGTCGAGCGCGACGTGATCGCCGAAGCGCTTGGTGACGTCCTCCACTACGATGTGGATCTGGTTGGGTCCGCCGTTTTTTTCCGCGCTCACGGCCCAAGACTATCCGGCGCAGTGGTGGCGCGACAATAGGCTGTTCGGACGGAGTCGCTGATTCGCCGGATTTCGGGCTGCCGGGCCGCCCCGGTTGAGGTATCGGCGGCCAATGTACTCAATTCCTTGACGTCCCGGTGTCGCAGGCTACGCCTAGAGGGATGACTGAAGAGCATTTGAAGGCGCTGCTTGCCAACGCCGGGGCCAAAGACGTGGACGGGTGGAAGACACCCACCGAGGGGCGCCACATTACGCTGTATGTCGCATCCGGAGCGGCTGGGCTGACTGTGAGTCGGATTTCGGCGCTTCGCAGCAATGCAGAGCTTCTCGAAGTTAGAACGAAGACAGGCGAACTGTTCGTTCTGACACAAGCGGATGTGTACGCGGGGGCTGTGGGCGCTTCGGAGTCGTCGAGCAGCTCACGAAAAGCCGGTTTCGTATAGCCAGCGACTGCTGCTAGTTGGGAGTTCCCCCCCTTGCGGGGGAGCGGTGTGGGCGCTATTCGTGTCGCTAATGAGCAACGAGACGTCAGCCGGCGATAAGCTGGAAATCGGAAATTTTAGCTTCGACTCCCGGTTATTGGTTGGCACGGGCAAGTACAAGAGTGTCGATGAGACGCGGGACGCGCTGCGCGCCTCGGGCGCTGAGGTCGTCACCGTGGCGTTGCGCAGGGTCAACCTGGACGATGCTAGTGAAGGTTCGTTGCTGGGGCTGCTCCAGTCGAAGGAGTGGACGATCTTGCCGAACACCGCCGGGTGTTTCACGGCAGATGACGCGATACGAACGTTGCGCCTGGCTCGGGAGCTCGGATTGGCGGACATGGTGAAGTTGGAGGTGATAGGAGATCCGAAAACCTTGTATCCCGACAATGAGGCGACGCTAGAGGCGGCGAAAGTGCTGGTGAAGGAAGGCTTCACTGTTTTGCCCTACTGCATCGACGACCCCATCATTTGTCGGAAACTCGAAGATATCGGGTGTGCCGCAGTGATGCCGCTGGCGGCTCCTATCGGGTCCGGATTGGGTATCCGCAACCCATACAACTTGAGGATTATTCTCGAGAACGCCAAGGTTCCTGTGATCGTTGACGCGGGGGTCGGGACGGCGAGTGACGCGGCGGTTGCACTGGAACTAGGCTGCGATGGGGTGTTGATGAACACAGCCATCGCTCACGCGAAGGATCCCGTGCTGATGGCAGATGCGATGCGGCTCGGAGTGAGCGCGGGCCGGAAGGCTTTCTTGGCTGGGCGCATGGAGCGTCGGCTCTACGCCAACGCATCGAGTCCCGAGGCCGGCCTGATAGAGTGACCGAAGCTCGGGCATCGAACGGTGGGGTGGCCCCGCATGCAAGGCTGCCGGCGCGCTGCTTCGGTAGCGGAGTGCTGCACCTCGCACCGCTCTGCGCCTATGTGGGGCTCGTGTTCTTGGCCGGCTCTGTCCGGAGCCAAGGTATCCGGGTTGGCGATGACAAACTCGCCCATTTTCTGGGATTTGCCTTGATGCAGGCTCTGGCCGTGCCAGCTCTCAGCTTCCTCCGGGTGCCCGGGCGCCCGATGGCCCGTTGGATTGCCGCGGCAGGCTTTGCCTCCCTAGTGGGCGCAGGGTTAGAGCTTTGGCAGGCAACATTGCCCCATCGAAGCGCTGAGTGGATGGATTGGGTCGCGAGCACCTTGGGAGCGCTATTGGGCGTTGGAATTGTTAATTTGTTGGCCGACACTCGCCCCCCACGGCCGCCGGCCCCGGCCTCTGGCGCTGGCTGAATCCACAGACGTTGGGGGGAACCAGAGCGCGTGCAGGACAGGGTTCGCTTGTGTGGCGGCGAGTGGTAGCCTGGGCAACCATGCGAATTCCAGCAATGCTTTTGGTGGCGTGCTTGGCCCAGGCACCGCTCCAGTGCGCGAGCGAGCCGGAGGAAGCCACCCGCCCCTACGACGAACCCGGCGAGGCATTGCTGAGCCTAGCCGAAGCGTTCAGGCAACAGGGCGATGAAAAGGCTTGGCGTCAGACGCTGGAGCACCTGATCGCCACCTACCCCAACAGCCGGTACAGCCAGAGGGCTTCTCAGAAGCTCGGTAGCGGCTCTGCCGAGTAGCGACGTGGTCGCGCTGGCAGGGGCCACTCGGGTGCGATGGCCAAAGTTGATGGTGATCAGCTCGTCGGAGCGGCGCTCGGGTCAGGCCTTTCTGGATAGGATCGCCTGGCTCGCGGCCAGGGTCCGGCAGGGCGAGTTGATCGTTCAGCTCCGGGACCGGGAGTTGCCGGTTCGTGAACGGGCGGCGCTGGGTCGCGCATTGTTGCAGCGGACGCGGGAGCGGCACCATCGTGTGATCATCAATGACCGGCTGGATCTAGCGCTCGCCCTTGGAGCCGACGGCGCGCACTTGCCGGAAGCGGGTGTATCGCCCCGCGACGCGAGATCGTTGCTTGGCGTGGGCGCCTGGATATCGCGGGCGGTTCACAGCCGTGTGCCGGAGCTGAGCGACGGTGCTTTGGATGCCGTGGTGCTATCGCCAGTGGTAGCACCTCGAAAGGGGCGGCAGGCTCTGGGAGTAGCCGCCTTGCGGGGCTTTCGTCCGGTGTCGGCGGGTTTGTACGCCTTGGGGGGCGTCGGGGCGCCAGAATCGGAGGCGTGTCTGCGCGGGGGAGCCGACGGAATCGCCGTGATTTCCGCAGCTCTCGGGTCCGATGAGCCAATCGAGCTTTTGACCGCTTTGGGGGTGCTGGACGACTCCAACCGGCGCTGAAACTGCTATAGCCGGGCTAGCCATGACACAAAAATCCGTGTTCCAGCCCGTCCCTCCAGAACTCGACTTCCCCAAGTACGAGCAAGCCATTTTGAAGAAGTGGAAAGAGGGGAAAATTTTCGAGAAATCTCTCGAGTTGGGGGACGCTGATGTTCCCCGTTATGTGTTCTACGAGGGCCCCCCGACGGCCAACGGGCTGCCCCACAACGGTCACGTGTTGACGCGGGTGATGAAGGATTTGTTTCCGCGTTATCACGCCATGCGCGGCGAGCGTGTGCTCCGAAAAGGCGGCTGGGATACCCACGGCCTCCCGGTGGAAGTCGAGGTGGAAAAAGACCTCCGCATCCACGGTAAGGCTGCCATTGAGTCTTACGGGGTTAAGCCCTTCGTCAATCGATGCATCGACAGTGTGTTTCGCTACACCGAGGAGTGGGAGCGGCTGACGGAGCGTCTGGCCTTTTGGGTGAGTCTCGACGATGCCTACGTCACCTATCACAAGAGCTACGTCGAAAGTGTGTGGTGGGCGCTCTCCCAATTATTCGAAAAGGGATTGCTTTATCAGGGCCATAAGGTGGTCTGGTGGTGGCCCCAAGGGGGAACGGCATTGTCTGCGGCAGAGGTGGGCCTCGGCTACAAGACGGTGGACGATCCGAGCGTCTTCGCGGTGTTCCCCTTGGTGGACGAGCCAGATACCGGCTTGGCGATCTGGACTACCACTCCTTGGACGCTGCCGAGCAACAGCTACGCGGCGGTGAATCACAAATACGATTACGACATCGTGGTCATCGGGGATGTGCTCGAAGGTGCGAAACCCAAGTACGAGGCCCCGACTGTCAAACGCTTGATCGTCGCCTCCGAGCGCCGCGTAGCCCTGGAAAAGAGCATGGGGCGCGAATTGCGCGTGGAGCGCACCGTCAAGGGGCAAGACTTGGTGGGCAAACGCTACGTCCCCCCGTTCGATTTTTACCACAAGCAACACGGCGATTTGCAGGTGGAGTGCCGAGACGGCAGCCGTGCTCACGCCTGGTGGCGGATCCTCGCTGAGGATTTCGTTACGCTAGGCACCGGCACCGGCATCGTGCACCTGGCGCCGGCTTTCGGCGAAGACGATCACAAAGCACACCGGGCCCAGCTCGCGAATTATGTGGACCCCGAGTTGGTCGAACTGCTCTGCGCCATTCATCCCGACGGCACCTTCACCGAAGTCGCGGGGGACTACGAAGGGCGCTGGGTCAAAGAAGCCGACAAGGATCTAATCCGTGAACTGGCTACGACCGGGCACCTGTTGGCGAGCGAGCTGTACCGACACGAGTATCCCTTTTGCTGGCGCGCTGACAGCGATCCGCTCATTCAGATCGCTAGACCGGCGTGGTTCATCCGTACCACGGCTGAAATCGAAGGCGTCCTGGCGAACAACCAATCTGTCAATTGGCTACCGGAGCACATCAAGGACGGACGTTTTGGCGACTTTTTGAACAACAACGTGGACTGGGCGCTCAGTCGCGAGCGCTATTGGGGGACCCCGCTCAACGTCTGGGAGTGTAGCGTTGACGAAGAGCATCGGCATGCCCCGGGATCGGTCGAAGCGATCGAAAAATTAAATCCTGACGCGTTTTCGCACTGGCACGCCGCGAAGACAGCTCAGCCCGAACTCAATGAACATCTTATGGTGCACAAGCCATGGATCGACGAGGTGGTATTCCCCTGTCCCGATTGCGGAGCTGAAATGCGCCGGGTCACCGAGGTGATCGACTGTTGGTTTGACTCTGGTTGCATGCCGTTTGCGCAATGGGGTTTCCCTCACCAGCCGGGCTCCCTTGAGAAGTTTGATGAGGCGTTCCCCGCCGATTTTATCAGCGAGGCCATCGACCAAACTCGCGGCTGGTTCTATTCCTTGATGATGGTCTCGAGTCTCGTATTTGATTCCAAGACCCAGGAGAAACTAGGTCTCTCCCAGATGCGTGAGCATCCCTATCCTTACAAGACCTGCATTGTATTGGGACATGTCTGCGACAAGGAAGGGAAGAAGGAGAGCAAGAGTCGAGGCAACTACACCCCGCCGGGCATCATTCTCGATGAAGTGAGTATGGAGTTCGGCGTATTGGCTGAGGCGCCTGGCGTAGAGGCGAAAGCCGGCGTCGCCTGGATCGCGCGGGCAGATCTGGAAGGCATGGATTTAAAAGACGGCGCAACCGTGTCCGTTTACCGCCGCGGCGAGTCCGAGCGGCTGGCGCTGAAGGTGCAGGCCCATAAGAAACTGCCTCGCCGTGTGGTGGTCATTCCCGATTCGGATATTGACTCTCTAGGGGCGGAAGTCGTTGAAACTGGAATCGACACCCGTCCGGTGGATGTGCCTCAATGCCCTCCCAAGCAACGGATCACGCTCGAAGATCCGGCGACTCCCGCGCCGGGAGCCGACGCCTTCCGGTGGTTCTTCTACGCGTCGTCCCCGCCGTGGAACAACACGCGCCACAGTTTGCGAAATGTACGGCTCGCGCAAAAAGACTTCCAGGTGAAGCTGCGTAACGTCTACAGTTTTTTCTGCATCTACGCGAACATTGATGGTTGGTCTCCGGCAGATGAGTCTCATCGCGGCGGGCCGGTGGAGGCACGCAATGAGTTGGACCGCTGGTTGCTCAGCGAGCTCATGCTGACGACACGTAAAGTGCGCGCGGACCTCGATGAGTATCAGAGCTATGACGCGGCCCTGCGTTTGATTGAGTTCGCTGAGGGGCTCTCCAATTGGTATGTGCGTCGGAGTCGGACTCGCTTTTGGGCGTCGGGTTTCGAGCAGGACAAGCGTGACGCCTACGCGACCTTGTACGAGGCGCTG
Source organism: Polyangiaceae bacterium (assembly GCA_013214025.1). Classification (GTDB taxonomy): domain Bacteria; phylum Myxococcota_A; class Polyangia; order Polyangiales; family Polyangiaceae; genus JABSRN01. The sequence goes on along the minus strand of JABSRN010000057.1, from coordinate 57,259 downwards.
ACGACGATTTGCACACTCACGGCCCCGTTTCTGCCTTTTTTCGGTGAAGAGATGTATCAGAACCTGGTCGTCGGCGCGGGAGCCCCAAGCGCCAAGGAGAGCGTTCACTTCGAATCCTTCCCAGACGTACGGACGCAGCTGATCGACGAAAAGCTAGCGACGGAGATGGCCGCCGTCCGTGAGATCGTCAGTCTCGGTCTCAGAGTGCGTACAGCCAATCGACTGAAGGTGCGTCAGCCTCTCGGTCGGACGGACATCGTGTTCAACGACGAGGAGCTGATGGCTCGCGTTGAGTCGTACAAGCCTCTCATCGCGGAAGAACTGAATGTGCACGAATTGGTCTTCATTGCGCGAGAGCACACCGGTGGTGCGGTTAGTTTTCGTCTCAAGCCTAACTTTCGGGCCCTTGGTCCGCGGTTGGGCAAGGGCGTACAGGGCGTGAAGAAAGCCCTGGCGAAGGCGGACGGTGCCGCGCTGTATGCCGAGTATGCCAAGTCGGGCTCCATTCAGCTCGATGTGGACGGCAGCGTGGTCGAGCTGAGCGGCGAGGAGATCGCGGTAGCGGTAGAGGCCGCTGATGGATTCGCAGCAGAGACGGGCGGCGTGGGTGTCGTGGTGTTGCACACCACCTTGACGGAGTCGCTGATTGACGAAGGCTTGCTCCGAGAGGTGTTGAGCCGGGTGCAAGCCTGCCGCAAGGACATGAAACTGGGCTTTGCGGATCGGATCCGTTTGAGCCTGGACGGTTCGGAGCGGATTCTTCGTGTTGCCGGGGCGGCTGAATCACACATTAAGCGTGAGTGCCTCGTCGATCTGTTGACCGTGGGAGCCGAACTCGGCGAACAGCAGACCCTCAAGCTAGGAGAAGAGAGTCTTCGCTTGAGCGTCGAAGCTATCTTCGCGGACTGACCGCGCCCCGGAGCACGGCGGCAGAGCGCGAACTGTGATCTAAAGCTAGCGCTCTAGCTTTAGATCACGCTCGAGTTTCTTGCTGAGTACGGATTCGAGCGTATTCCACAATTCCGAATTCGTCTTCGAAGCGACCCAGTGAGTGGAACTCGCTTCGAAGCTGAAGTGCCAGGCTTCTCGTTCCGCGGCCATCCAGATCTGGCGAGCAGCACGATGGCTGTTGATTACATATTGAGCGTCGTCTTCGAACTCAAGGCTCAGGATGTCTGCGGACAGCTCCGCTTCGACGCCGTCTCCCAGTTGGTCGATGGCGTCGAGCAGTGCTCGTAGGGTCGTGGCTGCGAGTTCATCGAACTCGGCTTCCGACAGGCTTGACATCGCTACCGAGGAGCCGCGCCGGGCATGCCCATGGCGGGCAAGCATTGGGGAGCCATGCAGTTAAATCCTGGCTGGCAGTCGGCATGGGTCTGACACGGCCAGGCGCATTTGCCGACAGCGGTGTTGCAGCGATGCCCGGCGCAGGTGATGTCGGATTGGCACGGAATGGCGATCGCGGCCGGAGTCGACATGGCACCTCCAGCCGGAGCCGTACCGGCTGGAGGTGCCGCCGGGTACTGAGCGGGAGCAGCGGGGGCGGGTTGCGGTTGCTGGCCGTAGCCCGGTTGCTGCTGGGCTGCCGGCTGTTGTCCGTAACCCGGTTGCTGCTGCGGCTGTCCATAGCCCGGTTGAGGCTGTTGACCGTAGCCAGGCTGCTGCTGCGGCTGTCCGTAACTGGGATGCTGAGGCGGAGGCGTTTCCTCGTTCTTGCTGCAGGCACTATTGGCGAGGGCAAAGAGACCAATCATCAAGACATGGGTTGCGGACGTTCGCATGAAAAATTCTCCTGGGGTTGCGCGGCGCTGCCGCCGACAAGCAGGCGGACCCTAGAACACTGAACGGGGCAAAGGTGGGGCTTTCTTCCCTCGTTGTGCCGAGGCGGTTCGATAAGAGGACGGAGCCTGGGGCTGCGACGATTCTGGTGACAGGTGTACAGGTCCTAGGTTCAGTAGTTTTTGCATGCTGGCATCGCCAGCCTGAATCACTGATGCTCCCAGAAGACTGCAATCCCGGGAGGTTTCGTCACCTACTCGCCTACGCGGCACCACGACATGCCGTTGGCTGTCCGTCTCTTGTGCTTTGGATCAGTCACTAGTCACCACTGGTGGCTCAAGGCTGTGGGTTTTCCTCCCGGTGTTCCGGCCGAAAGTGTTACCTTGCGATGACTCACGGCGATGACTCAACTGACTGAACAAGAAGTCTTCATGGATGAAGACGCCGTGCATCGCATCTCAAATGCTGTCGGCGCAGCCCTGAAACGCAAGCCAGCGCAAGAGGCGAAGTTGGCGGGTGTGCTGCGTGCGTTGGCACCGACCACCCCTCGACTTCACGAATCGCTCCGCTCCGCGCTGCGCGTGTTGAGCAAGCGCGGATCTCTTGATCGCCCGCTCTATGTTGCGGCCGTTCGCAGCCTGGCGGAATTGGGGGACCCATTGGCCACGGAGTGCCTGAGCCAAGTTCTCAGTACGGATGACGCCGGCGGAATGGCGTCGCTATCGGCTGCGTGTTTCGTCAGTGATTCAGCACTGACACCCGCGTTGGAACGCGCTGCGACTAGCCGACATCCTCATGTGGCTTTCGGAGCTGAGCTGGCGCGAGTTGCCCGCCGGCAGTCGGACGGGCGACGCGTCGCTGCTATCGCACCGAAAATCAAAGAGAGCCACAGAATCAGCCTTTGCACAGAACTGCTGGTGCCCCTGCTTGGGCACCCCGGATTGCCCACCGCTGTGGGGCCTGCGTTGGGCGTGCTGCGGAGCGCGGAGCGGCATTTGGGTCGCTGGTTGGTCTTTGCCGACGTCGCGTCCAAAGCTGGGGACCACACGCCTCGGGAACAAGCCATTCACAACGCCGAGCACGGTCCGGGCGGGGCATGTGCTGCTTGGTCTTTCGTCGCTTGGGCGCTGTCTTCGGATGGCGCGCCTCCCAGTGCACGACCTACAGTCGAACTGGTCTCACGCCTCAGCGACCGGCCCAGCGCCGATCGCGATCCCACCTTCTTGTACCGACTCGCTGCGGCTCGTGTGACGTCAGCCAAACCGGTTCTTGAAAATATGACTAAAGGTTCTGGACTCAAGACCGAAGCGGCATTGCGTGCTGCCTTCTATCTATCCCGGGATCACGGCCGGGACGATTTGGGGCGTGCCATCGCTCAGCTCGCTACGAACTCTCGCAGAGAACATATGCGAGGACTGGCGGTTGCCGCGCTCTACGATAGCGGCGCTCGCGAGCAAGCGGTCGAGCTCGCTACCCCATTGATGACGAGCCGTCAGTTGGGGACGGCTACGTGGGCAGCGCTCGTTCGGCAAGCAACCGCAGAGGATGGGGGTCGAGTGATCACGGAGTCTAACTATCGACGCATTCAGTTCGGTTGGCTAGAGTAGGTCGATGCATGCCAGCCACTGCCCGGGCGCAGTGGCTGGCATGCATCGGCTGTTGGCTGGCGTTCATTGCAGCACCCTCGGCCCACGCCGCCCACATCCGAGCGAGGGACACCAGCGGAAAGCGTGTAGATCTTCGGCAAAGCCACGCGTCACTGTCGCGGGTTCTGCCCCAGTCCCTGTCCCAGTCGGTTTTCCGTGACGCGGACGCGCTGTCATGGCTGGTAGCAGGTCCAGCCGGGACCTTAGCGGTGTCGTTGACATTGGTGACGGAGGGCCCCGGTGGGGCCAGGGTCGATGCCCGCTCTCACGTGGCGCTGCACGAAACGACCTGTCCTGCCGACCTCGCGGACAGCTGGATTTGTCGCGAGACCGGTCCCATTCGCTTGTCGACCGATAGCGTCGACGCGGCTCACCCCCGGGTCACGACAACCAGTTTGATTGCCAAAGTCGGCGGTGTGCTCCGAGTCCTGGACGGCCGCACCGAACTCGCGACGATTCGAGTTGGTGGGCCCAGGCATTCTGCCGTGGGCGCTATGCGAGGATATCGAACACGGATCCAAGCGTGGATTCTGCGTTCCTCGACGGCCGGGCCACCGGCGATTGGATCCGGGGACCGAGGTGCGCGCTTGGTGATGGAGGCTCAAATTCGCAGCGCGAACGCCATATGGGGCCAGTGCGGCGTGAGATTCGAGGGCGCCGGCGACCGTCCGATCCGAATCATCGAGCCGCCGCCGGCGTTTCTTCTCGCGATTGGCTGTGGCGTCGGCTTCCCGGCGAGCGGTGGAGTGATAGGTTTTCGCATTGGCCACTCGACGTTCCGAGTCGCGACGCATTCCGGCGAGTCTCCGCTACAGGTCGCGGAATCCGTAGCGGCGCTGTTGCGGCGTCGGGGTTACCGGGCCACTGTGAGCCCCAATCCGCGAGCACGCTACGGCGCGCTTCGAGGCGTCGACGTGTTAGTTCACACGGTCGAGGGCGCGCCGGTCGCTCTCGTACCTGATCTTGACGGCAAACTTACGACGGATGCTTCTCTGGGCGTGTGTTTGGGGGAAGTGGACCTTTTGGACGGCCTACAGCATTTTAGCGACTTGGATGCGGCCGGTGGCACCGTGGAAGAGCGTACGTTGCTAAAATCTTTGACGCCCGCGGCGCCCGGCGTCGTGAACATTGTGGTGGTGCCGTATTTTGAAAAGAGCGGTCGGATCGGGGAGTCCTTTGTGGAGCCGCCAGGCGCGGCGATCCGAAACACGGTGATAGTAGATCGCGCGGGTGTGCGTGCGGGCTCGCGGTCGTTCGTTTTGGCCCATGAACTCGGGCATGTCTTGTTGGAGATGCCGGGGCACCCGGACGACTTCGGTGTCGACCGCCCTCAACTGCTGATGGATTCGGATTCAGCGGATGGCACGATATTTGGGCCGCGGCGGCTACCCGTGAGTGCCTGCGAACGCATGTTGTCCCAGAGCGGACCCCGCTCGAGCCGCGCGCTTCTCCGCGTAGAGTTCTCGCAGCGGACGCCAAAATAGCGAGCGTTAGCGCGTGATAATTTCGTTGAGCTCGGTGCCGGCCGCGTAGGCGTAGCTCACATTTCTGTCGAATCCGTTCACCAGTACGCCGACCTTACGGTCGCTACTGAGCGTGTGAACGCCGTCGTTCTGGACGCCGTCACGAAACGGATCCTCGGCGTCGGGGTTGGGATCGATGATGGGAAAGCCAAGCTGGCAAGTGTGAACGACATACTGGGTCTCCAGCGTGCCGACCGTAGCTAACGCGGTCGTAGCACAGCCAAGATCCGACAGTGGGCGGCCGTCGAACTGCATCGCGGCTCTCTGGGGGGCGATGATTCGAATGAAGTCAAAACGGTAGAGGTCCGGCGTCAAGAAAACGTAGTTATTTCTGAACTGTTCGTTGGGGGGCACGAGCAGGAAGCTAGGATCTCCGCCGGGGAGCCCGCGGGGCACCCCCGCAGCGGCTTGACTCGGCGAGACGTGACCCAAGAAGATGGGGTGGTCAGAGCTCACGACAAAATCCGTGTAGGAGCGAATCTCGCGAAAATCGCCCCGGCCCTCCAGAGTGAATGCGCTGTCGTCACCCGACAGACTCGTGACGATTTGAGCGCCTTCGGGGTCGACGGCGATGACGCGATAGTACTCAGGTTGTGGCGTGGCCTCCATTTCTGCCCCCGCGAGGGCGACAGCTTGGCTGCGATTGGGCGTGACTGCGGCCACGAACTGCAATCCGGCCGTGCGAATCGGATCGAGTTGCTCCTCTAAGTGATCCGCGCAGCATTGGCGGGAACCCAGCTCATCGAAGGTGGGCGCGTCGCTGGCTTCGCTTCCGCTGAAGGCAACAATCGGTTCGGTGCTCTCGACCAATGTTCCCGAAAAGTCCGCGTTAAAATCGTCGGTCTCTAGATTCAACACGTCATAGGCGTCGATGGTGATCTCAAAAGCTTCTCCCGGGATCAGCTGCGGAAACACAGCGCCTGGGGCCGTAGCGGCGGTGCTGGTAATGCGCAGACGAGTGCCGTCTCGGGTGGCGGAAATGCTGAGGAAGGACCGCAAGTCGATGGGGTTTCTGGCGCTAAAATTGGTGTCGGGATCTCCCGTACTAGCGATGGTTTGAGGCCAACCCAGGACCACATATCGGGGGCTCAGCTCGGAGGTGCGCGGGCCGAGGGCCTCGAGCGGCTTGAGTAAGGATGCGTCGTTGGAGAAGACGTCGACGTTGGTGAGCGGATTGAACTGGACGGCGACGACGGGCACGTTGCTAGTGATCCGATAAGCATGCCGTGTGAGGGCACTGTGGGTGCCGGTGTTGAACTCGCCATCTGGCGAACCGTCCAGTTCCCGTGCGCCCAAACGGAGAACTTCGAGTCCTAGGGGAAACACGGTTGTGGTGAGCACCTCGCGGGGGTCGCCCGGCTCGCCCGGTTTCGTGTCGTCTTGCCATACGGTGAGCTCAGCTGTGATATCGGGTTGGGGATTACTAACAACCACTGCGAATTGCTGGGCTGCCGCGTTTAAGGTGTCGCCGACGTTGGCATTGTCCAAGTCCAAGGCCCAGTACTCACATCCGACATTGCTCAAAGACGTGGCAGCGATGGAGCACAGGTGGGCACAGCGACCGTCCCGACAGGCGACTCCGGCTTGTGCATCGCAGCTTTCGGTCGGTAGGTACTCGGACCCATCCTCTGCACAGGTTTCGATGCGGATACCGTCGCAGCGGCGACCGTTGGGCAGGCAGACGGTACACGCGGCCAGGCTCGGAGCGCATAGCCGCCCGCTCGCTGCGCAATCCTCGATATTGACCCAGCGGGGCGACGCGCGATCTTGGCACTCTTGCACGGAGGAGTCGCAGCGAAAGGTTCCCACAACACAGACAGAGGATTCTTCGAGCGTTGGCGCGACCCAGCGGCTACCGGAGTCAAAGTCGCAGGCGATGGCTAAGACACTGAGCAGGCACATCAGCCCAGGGCGCGGATTGCGCTGCCGCTGGGGGTCGTCAGTGACGAATAGAAGAGACATCTTTGGCGTAAGCGTCCCAGCGCGAGGGGTTGAGCTCTGGAGAGCTCAGGCTACCAAAATCGAAGTTCTCTAGGCGAGCGAAAGAGACGCTCAGCACGACGCTGCCCGGGCGCAACGCACCGTCGCCGAATTCGTCGAGGTGGGGGAGTCGGAACTCTCGAATATCGCCCGGCGCAACGATACGCCAGGTGATGAGGCCGCCGCCGCTGATAGCATCGATGACGATCAGATCCACCTGCTCGCCACCGGCCGCGCTGCTGAGTCGAATATCGGTCCCCGGCCAGCTGTCCCCGACCTCCGGGTACTCGATGACCGGGATCTCAACGAATCCACTAAGGGATACAGGCTCGTGGCTGGTGCCGATCGCGGTGGACTGGAGTATGGAAAACGGAGTTTCGCCGCGGGGACCTGTCACTGCCTCCGCTGTGGCGACGTATCGTTGGCCCGTCAGGGCGCCGTTCAGTGGAGGCAAGCCCACGAAATGGAGGCTTCCGGGTGCGGGCAACAGTGCGGAGAGCAGGCCGTGGGGGAATATGACGAAGTTTCTAGGGCCCAGGCGGACCGAGGCTGTGACATTCACGCGATCGGGGCCGCGCCCCGTAAGTATCGGTCCGCTCACGTCAATTTCCAGCGAATGATCGAGCGGTAGATCGACGTTGAGGAAAACTTCATCGGTCTGTTCTCCGGGCACTGAGCTGACCCCTCGAATCATGCCCATGGCGTAGGCAGAAAATATTCGGCCGCCGCCCGAGCGGTCTTCGACCCCGGCGAGAGCGTAAAGCGTTCGGTTGCCAGCGTTGGCGGGCAGAGTAAAAGCGTATCCTCTCGAGCCCTCGCTCTCAGCGGTCACAGCATCTGCGATAGGCGGCAATCGGAAGGTCGCGTCCGGGGTCGTTCGAGTATCGAAGACGTAGGCCACCTGATGGGAAGTGTCAGATGGCGGAGCGGGCACATTTGAGAATGCCGTCCGTTCGAATTCGCGATTCTCGTCCCAGACCAGCTCGCCGGAGACGGTGCCGCCCGTGGTGGGATGGCCACCGGAGACAATAGGAGGAAACTCGAGCCCCTCGATGCAGCTGGGCGAAGCCTCGGGGGATAGGGAGACCTTTACATGATCCACCCGAACACCGACGTAGGTGTAGGGTTGGAGACAATGCCCGAATACCGTCACCGTTCGGGCCGGCCCCAAGTCCCCTTCAAACACGGCTTCGCCAGAGCTGTTGGTAATGGCTTGATGTTGCGGGTCTACGCCTTCGTCGAGCAAGACTCGGGCTCCGAACACTGCCTCGCCGGTGAAGGCGCTATTGACCTTCACCTGGAGACGACCGCTGAGGGGATCGCCGCTCAGTCCGGCGCGGGCTTGGCTCTCAGTATAGGAATAGACAAAGGCGTCACGGACGGTCGCGCTGCCGGCAGCACCGCTCACCTGAATGCCGTGGGACCCCGCAGAGCCCGGGGGAGTGAGGCAATCGAGCTCTTGGGGGGCACTACCGGGCGAACGCAGCGCTTCGATTTGACAGCTGGCCCCCCCGATGAATACCTCGGTTTCGGCTGTCCACTCTCCGGAGTCGCCGTAAATGGTAATCAGTGTGCCTCCAGCGCTCGGGCCAGAGCTGGGCTCGGCATAATGAGAATCGAAGTGGTAGCCCCCGATCAAGCTGCGAAGTGTCGAGGTGTCGTCCCCGTTTTGGGTGTGCACGTCGACGGAACCCGAGGCGTGACTGGGAACTGATACTTGGACACGCCCAGAATCGATGACGATCAGATCTTCCTCTGGGACCTCGACCGTTCCGAACCAGATCCGAAGTGCCCCCGCGTAGCCGTTGCCTCGGATGATGCTACGCCCGCCGCCACTGAAGGGCCCGTGATTGGGAGCCAAGCCGAGCACGGCATGGGGTTCGGCGGGGGGCAGCGCCGCGGTCGAGTCCGAAATCCTTACCCAGACAGGTTCCGGCAGGCCGCCGGCATCCTCCCGGTCGAGCAGTTCGCTGCCTTGGGGAATGCACGCAATTAAGCATGCGCTGGCGATGCACATTCCGATTCCTGTGTAGCTCCGCAACACCCTGCAAAAATAGAGGCATCGTTGCAGCGGCGCAACGTCCGAGTCGAAACAATCGCGTCTCACCGGGATGAACCAGGCCCCTCGATTTGGAGGAACGCGGGGATTCGACTCGTTCTACCGCCGCTGCGGGTCGACGAGAATGCGAATATTTCCCCTCCGCGAGCGCCGATCAAGCGACGCGCGACACCCCCGACTGGGGAAGGAACACGCCCAGCACGCTCAAACTCAGAGCTTTACGCCCCTTGACGGATTCCGCGGGGCCGATGCACGCAGGGCAGCCGTCTGGGCAGTCGCAGCTGGCGATCAGTAGACGAGCAGACTCGACGAGCTCTGCCGCACGCTCGAACAATCTCGGCGAGAGCCCAACGCCTCCCGGATGTGCGTCGAACAGAAACACTGTCGGATGAAAACGCCCCGTCATGCCGGAGCTACAATCCCTGACCAAGGCCGCGAGAGTACCGGGCGCGGGAGCATTGGGGGAGCTGCCAGAGTCGGAGCCCGTTCGTCCCGCGCGCGTTTCACTGTCCGGGATTGGGTCACTGTCCGAGACCGATTCACTGTCCGGGCCCGCGCTGTTTGCGCTGTGTCCGAGAGGCCCGTCTGCGTTGCTATCGGGAGCTTCCCCATCGCCTAAGGTTTGCCCTAAATCGCGCCCCTCACACATTAGCGTCATTGCCGAGACCGTTTCCAGCGCCGCGCCGGCCCCTCGCAGGGCGTCCACCACGGCAGCACGCCCCACGCTATGAGTCCGGACCAGTTGACTCACCCGGGGTTCGGGCAACGTTAACCAAAAGCTCGTCGTATGCATCTGCATCTCCGGCAGGTGCACGTCCCCATAACCCGTATTCTCGTGGGTAAAGAACTTGATCTTCTTGTAGCCGGTCACCTTCTCGATCACCTGAACGTCTCCCAGCCCAATGGCCCCGTGTCCCAACTCGGCTGCGTCTTCTTGATCGATTACGAGCACGCGGCGATAGGTGAGTGCCGTTGTGAAGTAGTCTGGCTTGACACGCCGTACGAAGGCTTTGTGGTTTTCGAAGTCGAGCTTCTCGACCTGATACTGTTCGGCATCGTGTTGGTAAATCGCTTGCTCGTGTAGCATCGTGTGGGTGGCGCGAAAATCCAACTCAGCGATAGTGCGTTCGTTCTCTAGATCGATAATTACAAAATTGTCCCAGCCAATGTTGCGCAGTGACACGTGACTGGCCGGGTAGGGATCGCCCGCCCAATGATAGGTGGTGCCCGCCAGGTGCACGAGTCCGTGTTTGACGAGATAATCGAGGGCATCGGCGGTGGTGTCCCTCCCCAAATTCGAATAGCTCTCCTCTTGATTGGGGTTGTCGTCAGTACGGTCCAGTTCGAACGGCGCTTCGAATACAGCACATTTTAAGTGCTGTATTACCAGTTCCACATTGTTTGGATCGATGCGGGCTTCTTCGGCGCCGGCGTTGAGTAGGTAGTTCGGCTCTCGCGCAAGGTACTGGTCGACGGCGTTGCTGTTGCACACCATCAGAGCGATGCTCGTGCCCTCTCTTCTGCCGGCACGTCCGAAGCGTTGCCAGGTAGCGGCCACCGAGCCCGGGTAGCCAACACAGACAACGGCGTCGAGATCTCCGATGTCGATGCCGAGCTCCAGAGCATTGGTCGCGACGACACACAAGATTTCGCCGTTCCGTAGCCCTCGTTCGATGCTCCGGCGCTTGTCCGGCAGGTAGCCTCCCCGGTACGCCATGATTGCACCCGGGCCAGCCACATCAGAACATCGCTGCCGCAAGTACTTGAGCATGATTTCGACCGAATTGCGCGATTGTCCGAACACGATGGTGGGCACCTTGGCGCGTACGAGGTCGGCGGTGAGCGAGACCGCGTGTTTGAGAGCGCTGCCACGTATTGCCAATTCGGCGTTGACGATAGGGGGATTGTACAGAAAAAACTGTCGCGATGACTGAGGGGCGCCGGATTCGTTCACCAGCTCCACCTCGGATTCGTTCACTCCCATCAGTCGCGAAGCGTGGGCGAGGGGGTTCCCGATGGTAGCGGTTGCGCCGATGAACACGGGATCGGAGCCGTGAAATCGGGCGATGCGTTTGAGCCGCGCCAGTACGTGGGCCATGTGAGAGCCGAACACCCCGCGGTAGGTGTGCATTTCGTCCAGTATGACGTAGCGCAGGTTCTGAAAGAGTGACGCCCACCGAGTGTGGTTCGGCAGGATGCCCGAGTGCAGCATGTCCGGGTTGGTGAGCACGATACGACCGCGTTCCCGAACCGCGCGGCGGGCATCCCCGGGGGTGTCACCATCGAAGACCATTGCTGGGATCTTGAGCACAGCGTCCGCTATCAATTGGCGGACGCTGTGCTCTTGGTCTCGGCTGAGAGCTTTGGTGGGGTATAGATAGAGAGCGCAGGAGTCCGCCTCGCGAGCGATGGCGTCCAAAACCGGCAGGTGGAAACACAGGCTCTTGCCACTGGCAGTCGGCGTCGAAATTACCGTGTGCCGCCCGGCTAAAGCGGCACGGATGGCTACTGCCTGGTGGCAATACAGTTGGTCGACGCCACGCCGCCGCAACGCCTGCTGCAACTCGGGACGCAGCTGATCCACAATGGCGGAGTACTTCGCGGAGCGCGGAGGCAAGGCTCGGTCAGCTGCCAGGCAGGGCTTCACAAAGCCTTCGGCCAGCCAATTGGATACGACAGCATCGACGCCTTGGGGGGTGGACCAGGGGGGAGAGGGCATGGTTGAAACACTAAACAAACGTGCGGTATTCGCCAAGGAATGAGTTCAAGGGGTTGTTTGTATTGGTGATTGGGGGGGCCTGGAGGGTCGTACTGGGGCCCGCGGCTCGTGGTTTCTGGCGTGGCGCCCCGCGATGTCGTATTCCGCGCCTGACGCTGGCGCGCCGCTAGCCATGAAATTTGATGACCGATAGAGAAAACCAGCCGGAGCCTTCGGAGCCCAATCTTCCCACTGAGCCGAGCCTAGAGCCCACTGAGCCGATACCGGAGTCCCCGGAATCAGCCGACTCGACCGCTCCGATCCCAGTGCCCGAGTCCGCAGGGTCCGCGCTCGAGGACGGCAGTCCTGTCGCCGATAGCGAGGCTGCCGCGGACGAAGAGATCGTGCCTCCGAGTTTCGTATTTTTCGGCGTTGTCGCCGCTGTGTCTCTGGTCCTGGACGTCACCAGTAAGGCCTGGGCAGTCACCGAGCTGCGCCGTTTGACGCTGCTCGGCGAAGAGTCGGTGTTGGTCAAGAATCACCTCGAGTTTTCTCTCGCGTTTAACCGCGGAGGAGCGTGGGGGCTATTTCAGGACGCCAGCGAGGCTGTCCGAAAGCCATTCTTCTTGATCGTTAGCATGGCGGCGTTGATATTTATCGTCTCGCTCTATCATCGCATTCACCCGTCTCAGCGAGCGCTGCGCTGGGGGCTGCCGTTGGTGTTGGGCGGTGCACTGGGTAATCTCGTAGACCGCATCGTGCGGGGCAGCGTCGTGGACTTCATCGACTATCGCGCAGATTGGGTGAGATTGATGAACGAGGGCATTGCCGCCCTCGCGAATTTGGCATCACGCAATTGGCACGTCACGGATCACTGGCCGACCTTCAACGTCGCGGATATTTCAATTTGCGTCGGTGTCGGCTTGATGGCCATCGATATGATCACATCGAGTCGCGGCCCGGATGCGGCGACCGGCGGTGTGTAGCTTCCGCCACGGAGTCAGTTCAGATGCAGGGACGCCTCTTTTCGTTGTTTGAGCAAGGCTTCCCGAGCTACTTTGTGCTGCTCATGGTGGGTTTCTTGTTCGCCACATCGATGGGTGCGCTGTGCGCTCGGCGACTGGGACAGAACCCCGATGTGATCGTCGATCTGGGATTGATGTGCCTGATATCAGGTGTGGCAGGCTCGCGGGTCTTGCACGTCTTGGCGGACGGCTATTTTTGGGATTATGTGCATCTCTGCACGGATCCTTCTCTTGTTTCGTGGCCCATCACGCGCGCCGAATGCCTGAGTCCGCTGTATGCGGGAGAGTGGGATAAGGCTGCCGCCGTGTGCCATCCGGTGCAAACTGACTGTTTCGCCTGGGCGAAGTTCTGGAACGGCGGGTTTACGTTTTACGGCGGCTTCCTCGGCGCAATGTTTGGCGCCGCCTACCTGTTTCGCACGGATCGCTTCCCGCTCTACAAGGGGCTCGACATGGGCGGAATGATGCTTCCCATCGGACTCGGGTTTGGGCGCTTAGGTTGCCTGCTCGCCGGCTGTTGTTTCGGTGTCACCACGAACTCGCCCTTTGGCCTGTCTTTCCCGGCGAATAGTCCGGCGAGTGAGTGGCAGTTCCGACACGATTTACTCGGCTCAGCGTTCATGGATTCACTCGCAGTACACGCCACTCAAATTTACGAGTCGGGGCTCGCGTTTGCAATTGCCGCCGTGCTCATCTTGTTTGGCAGCGAGCGAAAACGATACGACGGACATGTATTTGTCATGTTCATGGTGCTGTATGCTTTTGGGCGTTTCGGACTTGAGATGCTGAGAAGTGACGACCGCGGTGGGGTCCTCGGACTCAGCACCTCCCAGTGGTTCAGCGTGATCATGCTATTTTTGGCGGTGGCTTTCCATCGGCACGCTGCCGGTCGGGCGAAATCGCGCCTAACGGCAGCCTAGGCCTTCAGGTCGGCTTCGACAGCGCGGCTGGCCGCGGGACCGTGCCTCTGCTAGCTGAGCTGGGCGCAATTGGCGCGACGACCCGAAGGAAGAGATACCCCATGGCACAGGTTTTGGACGGCAAGGCGATCGCACTCAAGGTCCGTGAGGAAGTCAAAGAAGGGGTCGACGTATTTCGAGCCAAGTACGGCCGTGCGCCTGGCTTGCACGTGGTTTTGGCGGGGGAAGATCCCGCTTCGGCCGTTTACGTTCGCAACAAAGAGAAGGCCGCCGCTGCCGCTGGCATTGACGGACACGTTCATCGGCTTCTGTCCTCGGTTAGCGGCGAAGAGCTACTTGCCCTAGTTCGAAAATTGAACGCCGACGACTCTGTAGACGGAATCCTTGTGCAGTTGCCGGTGCCTGATGGTGTGCCCTCGGCCCCCATCCTTGAGGCTGTCGATCCCGCCAAAGACGTGGACGGCTTTCACGCGGTGAACGTGGGCGGACTGTGGTCGGGTGGCAGTGCGCTTGTGCCTTGTACTCCGAGTGGTTGCATCCGACTACTCCAGGAGGGGGGGGTCGCGCTAGAGGGCGCTCGAGCGGTGGTGTTGGGACGCAGCAACATTGTCGGAAAACCCATGGCCAGTCTGCTGCTTGCCAACAACGCGACGGTGACCATTGCTCATTCGCGCACCAAAGATCTGGCAGCAGTTTGTCGAGAGGCTGATGTGCTCGTCGCAGCGGTGGGCCGCGCGAAGATGGTGAGCCGCGAGTATGTAAAACCCGGGGCTGCAGTGATCGACGTTGGCATGAATCGGGACGAAAACGGCAAGCTCTGCGGAGATGTGGATTTCGCCGACGTCGAATCCACGGTGGGGGTCATCACCCCGGTTCCGGGCGGGGTCGGCCCCATGACTATCGCGATGCTCTTGAACAACACCTTGCGGGCGGCCACCGCTCGTGAAGAGAACCGATAGAGCTCCCTGAGCGGCGGGAAACTGTCAGCAGGCTCTGCGGTCCCAAGCTCAGCTTCGGGCCTCGGGGCCGACGACGTCGGCGTTCGGACCGCTGTACTGATCGGCACGAGGCTGCGCGGCTGAGAGCTGCGCGGCTGAGAGCTGCGCGGCTTTGCCGTGCTTCGGATCGTGGTGCGCGCCCAGCACAGGTCCTGCGGAGCACTAGTTAACGAAGCGCCGGATCAGAAGACCATTGTCTCGATTTTATTTAGTGAACGTGTGAACATCGATTCTTAGGTTTTTGGTAATCATGGAAACAATGAACTTGAGGGGGAACTTGAGGTCTGTCGATGGGAAGGCGTGTCGCCCTAGTCATTGGTACTGCGCACTATAAAGACGAGCGGATCGACAATCTCGGAACGTCCCATAGCGATGCTCGTGAGCTAGCGTCGTGCCTACGAGCGCCACAAATTGGCGGATTTGCGGACGTACGCGAGCTGTTGGATCCAAGCGACCAGGAGCTGCGCGGAGCTCTCTTGGAGTTTGGGGGCGATTCCTCGCGGGACGATCTTCGTCTAATTTTCTTTAGTGGCCAAGTGATGCCGGACGCCGACGGTGACTTGTACCTCCCGGGTGCGGACGCGACAGCTTCCGAGCTGCCGCGCAACAGCATGAGCGCCGAGAAACTGTTCGAGATTCTCGGCGATTGCACGTGCCCACGCTCGCTGTTAGTGGCGGATCTCTGTGCGACCCGTCTGGATGGCGCGGAGCCGAGAGAGTTACGGCGTCAGTTGGCGGACTATGCGAAAACTGCCGACGTCAGCCTGCTGGGTGTGTGGCGCGAGATCGAAATCGGAGCGGATTTCCCAGAGGCTCTGCGCCCACGCCACTCCCTGTTGGGTCGAGCATTGCTGGACGCCTTCGGTGGTGGTGCGGACGTCGCTGGAAAAAGGCAGGTCATGCTGGGCGACCTAAGCGATTACTTGGAGCGCCGCATTGCAGACGAATCCATGGAGCATGTCGCTGTCTTCAATGTTCCGGCTTCCCATTGTGGCTGGGCAGTGAGCGCGAGCGAGAACAAGAGCGATGTCTCTATGCTCGCCCAATTGTCGACGGTGCCGGCTCGTCCATTGGCGATTGATGAGGCATCGCGATCGGCGCCGACCACAGCGGTGATCAACCAGTTGGAGACCGTGCCTGCGTCGCCTCGGGCCCGGGCTGTGAGCGATGGTTTTAGCTCGATTCCCAATTTGGAGCACTCGATTGCCGCCGCCCCCGCTGTATCCCGAGCTCTGCCGATTCTCGCAGCCGTCGGGATGGCGCTCGCACTGCTGGGGCTCTACCTAGTGGAGTCCACATTACAGATCAGTCCAGTCCCATCGACCCGACCCGCGGAGCCACAGGTAGATTCGACGGGCAAGGAAGGCGTCGTCGCGACTCCCGCCAAGGTGCCCGCTACAGCTCCGGCAGCTCAGCTGAGCCAAGCCCCAGACTGGCTGGCGGTCAGCCGGCTGCTGAAGCAGGCCGACTCCCTTTCTCAGGTGGATCCGGCGGAAGCGGAGAAGCGTTACCGCGCCGCGCTGACAGCCGCGGACGCGCTGGAGCTGCTACCGGAAGAAATGACCCAACGCCTCGACGCGGCGCGCTCCAGCCTGGCAGAGGGAAAGATTCCGTCCCTACCGCGGACACCGTAAAATTCAACGGGTTCTGGCCCCGCGGCCTTATCTATGGCGGGCGGCAGCGGAGTCCGGCTCTTGGGCTTGGCAAGCTTGAGGTGCTGTAGCATGCTCGCCCATCGCAGCCAGTGGGGGCGAAAGTCGTAGGAATTAGTAAATGTATCGCAAAGAAATCAAGGTCCTAGATTGCACCATCCGCGACGGTGGGCTGATCAACAATTATCAGTTCAGCGAGACCTTTGTGAAGGCCGTGTACGCCGCCGCGTGTGACTCCGGGGTGGATTATTTCGAGATCGGCAAGAAGCTGGCGGACAGTGATAGCTACCCCCGAGACAAATGGGGCGTGTGGAACTTTTGCGACGACGACGTGATTCGCGAAGTCATCGACTCCCATGAATGCGAGCACCGACCCAAGATCGCCGTGATGTTTGACATCGGCAGAATCGATCTCAAGGCGCTCAAGCCCATCGACCAAACTCCGTTCGACATGATCCGTGTGGCTTCCTATGTGGCCGACATCAACAAGGGCATCGATGTCGTGAAGACCTGCAAGGAGCTCGGGTACGAGACCACCTTGAACATCATGGCTCCTTCGGCCGCTATCGAGCGCGATTTGGCAGAAGGCCTTGAGGAAACCAACGAAGTGGCGCAGCTGGATTATCTCTATTTGGTGGACAGCTACGGCGCCTTCTATTCTGAGCAAGTCACTTCCTACGTGGAGCTCTACAAGAAGTACGCGCCCAACAAACCGTTGGGCTTTCACGGGCACAATAACCAGCAGCTCGCGTTCTCCAATACGCAGCAGGCCATCATCGATGGCGTCAATCTATTGGACGCAACGGTGAACGGGATCGGTCGCGGTGCAGGCAACTGCAATCTCGAGCTGCTGCTGAACTTTCTCAAGAACCCCAAGTTCGATGTGCGACCCATCTACAAGGTCATTCAGGAGCAGATGGTTCCTCTCCGAGAAACGATCGAATGGGGCTTCAATGACATCTACGGCATCTCCGGTTACTTGAATCAACACCCGCGCGCTGCCATGCGCCAGCGTGGGGATGATGAGAACCGCGACCACTGTTACGATTTCTATTTGGAGTCGCGCCGCCTCGACGATGCGGCAATGAGCTGAGTCTCGACCTACGGCCTCCGGCGTCGATTATCGAAATCGCTTCTGAGCGGTTGCGAGGGGTCACTATTCGTTCGACTCGCCATGCCCAGGGCGCTAGCACCGGGGCATGGCAATCGATGTGACGTTGTGGCGTGCCGCTCGTAAATTGTGCCGGGATCTAGAATCGATCCAGCCGGTCGCGCCGGTGACTCATGTGTACAACCCGCTGGAGTACGCCAGCCGACCTCACCGCGAGTACCTCCGAAAGTACGGTGCGTCCAAGAAGCGGGTCGTTTACCTAGGCATGAACCCAGGGCCCTACGGCATGGCCCAGACGGGGGTGCCCTTCGGCACGATCCGCTGGGTGCGAGATTGGATGGGCATCGAAAAGCCCGTCGCAAAACCCGAGCTGGAACACCCCAAGCGTCCCATCCAGGGTTTTGCCTGCGAACGAAAAGAAATCAGCGGTGATCGAGTGTGGGGAGCGATCTCCGACCACTACGGAAAGCCCGAGAAGTTTTTCAAGTCGGCATTCATCACCAACTATTGCCCCCTAGTGTTCATGGAAGAGAGCGGCAAAAATCGCACGCCAGACAAGCTCAACAAGAAGCAGCAAGGCATTATTCAAGAGGCTTGCGATCATCATCTTCGGTCCGTCATCAAAACGCTGTCGCCCGAGTGGGTCATTGGGATCGGTAAGTTTGCCGAAGGCAAGGCGGCCAGCGCTCTGGAGGGCATGGACGTTAAAATCGGCACGGTGCTACATCCGAGCCCGGCCAGCCCCATCGCCAATCGGGGTTGGGCGCCGCAAGCTTCGCTACAGATTCGCGCGATGGGACTTTGCAAATAGAATTACTGGACGTGGATAGTGACTGGAAGCTCAGAGCTATTCGAAACGGGCGGGGTCGAACTTGGCGCAGGCGATGGAGACTCGTTCCACGGCGCTCGCGAACGCATCGGCGTAGTCCAGACCGCACACCTCTTCCAGCTCTCCTTGCTCATCAAAGAGCTCAATGAACTCCACGAAGAGGGCGCTCGCTTCACAGATGGCCCCCGTACGGACAAAGCCGATCATCACGACGTCGTCGACGGAGCCGTTTTTCGCAGCCACGACGCTGTCGTACCAAGCGAGCGGATCTCCGTTGAGCGCATCGTCGTCGGTGAGCGCAAAGGGTTCGTCGTCGCTAACGACCGTGACCACTAGCAGGGCGTCGTCGCGGAGAAAGCCTTCGGCGCATCCCCCGGCTTGGACTAACTCGGGGCTGAGGGCTTTGACCATTGAGGTGAAAGGGAGCTCAAAGGGACTGCCGTCGGCTCCGACTGCTGCGACGCATTGAAAAATATCGCTGAGATTTTCGTCGTCGGTCGTTAGGTAGCGGCGCCCCTCGGGAAAGCCGCAGCTGTCGCCCCTCGGATCCAGCACGATTCCGCCGCCGAGCAGATCGCCGCAGCCGGAATAATCGGCGGCCGTACATTCGTCGACGGGGTAACCCGGACAATCTGCCATTGCATCGTCGGGAGCACAGTCGAGTAGAGCGGTGTTTTCGCAGCCGTCGGAGTCCACGACCATGATGTGGTGCCCCGTGCCCGGGACTTGCTCAAGGATGGCATTGATGAAGCCAGGGAACGCGGTGTTCAGTCGGTTCTGAAAATCCGTCATGGACCCGGAACGGTCGATCACGAACAGGAAGTCCACCTTGGTGCAGCCGTCGCCGGGCTGGGATCCCGTGGGCGTAGAGCTTTCGCTATCGACGAAGCTGCGTACGTCTGCCGGCGGCGGGCGCGCGGTGCTGCCGTCGGTGCTACCAGCGCCGAAAAGCTTCGAACCACCGACATCAGGCTCAGAACTGCAACAGGAGAGTGCAGCCGCCAGCAGGAGAGCTGACCCCACGAATCGGAAAGGCACCACAGCCTCAGTATAGCCGACCGCCAGCTCCGGCGTCGGGACCGCTCTGGGCCGGAACTCGCACGCGGCTGCTGGAGCGAGGGTTGAGACGCCTGCGGGAAGCCACTCTCTCCCTGCGAAGTGCTCTGCGGCCCGTTAGCCCGCCCCCCGATGTGCTTTGGGGACCCCGGAAACGCGGCTGTCAGGCGACCCGGGCGCTGGCCGGAATCGCGTTGCTCTGCGCGTGTTCTGCCGATTCCAGCCTTCCCCGAAATCGATTGCCGTCGGCCGAGAAATTCAGCGGAGCTGGGAGCTAGCTGGGTTGTTGGAGCCGTTGATGGGGGCTGCTGGATGGGCTAGCAAACAGTATGTGCCCGCGCGGAGTCCGCGGCGGGGCCGGGGAGTGTAGATGCCGATCGCCTTGCTGACAGCGGAACTGGAACGCCAATTTTCACTCTCGGAGCTGGAGAAGCTAGCTCAAGACGGGCTGGGCGTGGACGCCTCCGACCTTCCGGCGGGGGATGCCAAGGCCTCTCTCGTTAGCGCGCTGGTTGAGCACTGCGTATCGACCCAATCCATTGAGGCACTCTGCGATATCGCCGTGGCGGCGAGGCCCGCGCTGCGGGAGCCCTTACAGGCGGTACGAGTCAGTGGATTCGTGACCGCCGAGCTCCGGTCCGGAGCGGAACTCGGCCCCTATGAACTGGGGCGACGGCGTGGGGTGGATGCCTGGAGCACTTGGTTCGAAGCCGAGAGGGACGGAGAGGCTGTCTCGCTGCAGGTTCTACGCTCGGACGTGAGTGCGCGGCGGTCGGGTGTGGAACGCTATTTCGCGACGGTGCGGGCGGTGGGGCGAGTGAGTCACAAACACCTGCCGACCTTGAGTGCCGTTGGTTGGTTCGGAGACCACGCGGTGGTCGCCTACGAAGCCTTCGCCGGCGAGAACGGCACCCAAGAGATTTCTGACACTTCGCCGCTGCGCTTGCGAGATTCCTGGAAGACGCTGGAGCCCCTGCTGGAGGTTTTGTGCGCCTTGCACGAGGCAAAATTGTGCCACGGCGCCTTGTCGGCCGAGATGCTTTGGTATTCGCCAGAGGGAGAGCTGAAAGTGGTGGGCGCCGGTTCCCATTTTCTGACTACAGCGGCCTTGGGCTCAGGGCGGGGCTCCGTGGGGGCGCCAGAGCAGCTGCATGGCCAGTTGCCCACATCGCGGAGCGACGTTTACGCTTTCGGGACCTTGCTCTACGAGCTGGTGTCCGGGCGTCCGATGTTCAAGTCGGATGCCCAGCGCCCCAGTTGGGTGGAGCATGCGGCGACAGATCCTGAGCCCTTGAGCTTTGCGGCCAGAGGGGCCCCCATCGACGCAGACTTGGACGAATTTGTTCTGGAGATGCTCGATAAGGAGCCAGCGGGTCGACCTGCGGACGGCGACGCTCTGTTGGACGTGATGGAGAGCCTGGTGTCGATGTCTGTACGGAGGGGAAGTATCTTCCCTGATTCGGAATTTGAAAACCGCGTGGCGGCTCTCATGCGCAATCCGGAAGATCCGGTTGCAGCCGGCGTGTTGGAATCGGGTATCGATCAAGGCGCAGATCCGGGGCGAGTCGCTGCCGCCTTTTCCCGCGCTGCGGGAGAGTTGGACGGCAACGACGGCGGGCAAGCAGACCAGTCTCGGCTGCTAATGCATGCAGCGAGCCTATTTGAACGGGCGGAGCGTCATGACGACGCGCGCCAGTGCTTCGAGAAACTGATGTTGCTCGAACCGAGCGACGAAGCCGTGCAAGCGGCCCTTATCCGGAGTTGTCGGAGCCTCGGGGATCATACCCGAGCCATCGAAATGTTGGTCGAGCGAGGTCAAGAAGCGACACGCTCCGAGGAGCGGGGCCGAGCCTTTGCGCGTCTGGGCGTGCTTCTCCGGGACGAACTAGAGGATGACACGCAGGCGCTGATCGCGTTCGCGTCCGCGCTTTGCGAGGACCCGCTTGAGCCTGCGCACTTGCAAGAGATCAGTCGTGTTGCCGGCCGGCACGATGAAACCTGGGCGGAGGTGCTGGGATACTGCGTGACCGCACTGGAGGGAGAGCAAAGCACGGAGCGCAAGAACGCACTGCTCGCTCAGATGGGATCGATCTATCTAGAACGAGTTCACCGGCCTGATTTGGCCGTCCAGTGTTTTCAGTCGGTGCTCTTTGAGGAAGCCGGCAATGACAACGCCTTAGCGATGCTAGCGGGCATCTATCGGGAGGCCGGTCAGTGGCGGGATCTTTGCAGCACGCTGATGTCCCGCGCGAAGTACTCGGTGTACCCGAGCGACGCTCGCGATCTTCGGGCGGAAGCCGCCCGGCTCAGTGCCAGTCGGCTCGGCGAAGAGCAGATCGCCGTCGACCTCTACGAGCGGGTGCTACGCGAGGACCCCGGTCATTTTCCCGCCTACGAAGGCTTGCGCAGCTTGTTAGAAGGGCGACGAGACTACGCGGGCGTGATCGACTTGATGGAGCGACATCTTTTGGGCCTCAAGGGCGAGAAACGAGTCGCGCTGTTCCTAAGGCTGGCGGAGTACGAAGAACAACATTTGGACGCGGAAGCCGCCATGAACCGCTACGCCGGATTGCTCATGGATGTACCGAACCATCTGGACGCGTTGCGGGGTCTCGAAGGCCTGTACATGTCCGAAGCGCTCCACGTGGATCTCCTGGTCAATCTAGAACGCCAATTGGTGTTATCCGTAACTCCTCAGCAAACCGTGGCCGTGCTGGGTCGGATTGCTTGGATTCATTCCAAGGAGTTCTTGAATCGCGAACTGGCCAGCGAAACTTGGGAGCGAGTGCTGGAAATTGATCCCGCCAACGACGAAGCGCTCACAGAGTTGGACGGTCACTACAAGGAACTAGCGCAGCCACAGAAGTTGGCGCGCATTCGACAATTGCGGGCCGATCGGGCGGAGGGCACAGAACCGCGAGTGGCGTTGTTGTTCTCCTTGGCGGAGCTCTACCGCGATGATTTGCAATATCCCGAGGCGGCGCTCGAAGTCGCGGCGGCGATAGCGAAGCTCGTACCTGATCACGCCCAAACGCTAAATTTCATCGCAGAGCTGACCCAGGCAACGGGAGATGCTGAGGCGGCGCTGGACGCCATTGATAAACTCGCGGTACAGGCGGACGACCCTCAGACGGCGGCATCTCATCATTTGCGAGCAGCGGCTTTGCTGGAGGAGCAGGGCAATTGGGGGCAAGCCGTTAAACGGTATAAGTTGGCACTTGAGAAGCGTCCGGGCGAGGTCAGCACCCTGGAGGCCTTTGCCGCGGCGGAACGAGCTTCCGGCGAGCCCGCTGCAGCGGTTCGCATCTACGAGCAAGCGCTTGAGTGTGAGAGCGGCGGCCGCGCTTCCGCGATCTTGTGGACCCAGATAGCCGAGATTTGGGTGATGGATCTGAAGGATCCCGAACAGGCGATTCGAAGCGCGAGGCGTGCTCTGAATTTGGATGAGGGGAACCCCCGAGCGCACCGATTAGTCGCCGATCTGAGCTTCGAGAAGGAAAACTTCAAAGAGGCCGCCGAGCACTTCAACAATGTTCTCCAACACCGCGAAGCCTTGGGCGAAGAGGAGCTGCTGCAGGTGTTGGCGCGACAAGCGGAAGCTCTGGCGGCTTCCGGCAACGCGGAGGCGAGCGAACGTGTGTTGGATGAGCTCATCGAGCTATCGGCTGACAACATCGAGTCACAATATCAGACGGTTCTTCTGACCTTTGAGCGTTCCGTTCCTGAGCGCATCATGTCCGTCACTCGGAGCTTCATCTCGCGTTTTGCCGGCAAGATGTCTCGGCCCCAAAAGGCCCAGGCATTGTACATCCTTGGCGAGGCTACCCGTCGAGCGGGCAAGCTGGCCCTGGCAACGCCATCGTTGCGAGAAGCCGCGGATATGAATCCCGAGTCTGTTGAGCCGCTATTGAGTTTGGCGCGTCTCTATGCCGCACGGAACCGCCCGGAGGAACTTGAGCCGGTAGTGGAGCGCCTGCTGGGGCGCTTGGCGCCAGAAAAGAAGTTCGATTTGTGGATTGAAATGGCCGAACTGAGTGCCGGCGTGTCCCAGTTGAGCACCGCCACAAAATATTACCTGTCTGCATTGGCGGAGCGCCCCGGAGAACGAGAGGTCCTAGTCCGGTTGATGGAACTCTATGGCCAGAGCAAAGACTGGAAGGAGCTGCTGGCAGTAATTCTGGAGCTGGTCGACGTGGTAGACGATCATCGTCAGCAGGCCAGCTATCTGCACGTGGCATCCCAACTGGCGAGTCGGGAGCTGGGGGACAAGCAACGGGCAATGGAATTGCTCAACATGTCCTTGGCGGCGGATCCGACGCTCGAGAAGGCTCTGCGGGAAGCGGTCAAATTGCACAAGGAACTCGGAGACGACGACGCTCTGGAACAACTATACGAGAGTCAGGCGGAGCTCGCGCTGGAGCGTGGAGACTCCGCGCGGGCGCTTCAATGTTTGGACGATCTCGGCGACTTGATGGTGAGCAACCTTCGCGTTGACCGCGCCATCGACGTAAACGAACAGGCCCTCGCGCTCGATCCTAGCGATGATACACGGCGCGCCCTGTTGGCGGAATTGTACGCTTCCGATCCGGTTCGGTACTTGTCCCAGGCAGTATCTGCTCAGGAAGCCGTGCTAGCGGACGACCCGTATCGACCCGAGGCCTACCGCGACCTGCGTCGGATTTATGCTCAGGTCGATCATGCGGACGCTACCTGGTGTGTATGCCAAGCCTTGACCGTGATCGGTCGTGCGGATCCTGAAGAGGAGCTGTTCTTCAAGCGCCATCGGGAGCTTTCGTCGACCCAGACTACGGCACGGCTGCCCCGTCAGGATTGGTCAGAGCTCATCACTCACCCGGATGCAGATCCCCAGGTCTCGGAAATTTTCGCCCTCACACTTCCGGCTCTGCTGGCGTCGCACAGCAAGAGCCTCCGAAAGCTGGGGCATACGGACGAACGCGAAATTCAGACGGAGCATGATGGAGTTCTTGTGAAAGCGCTCACGCTCGGGGCGGCCACGCTCGGCATGAACTTGCCACGAATGTTTCGGAACCCCGACAGCCCAGGCGGGCTCAGTCTTATTAAGGGTCGCCCTCCGGCCATCGTATTGGGGGCGGCCGGGCTTTCCCCCGGTACCCTTAGCTTTCGAGCCTCCTTCGTTGCTGGTTCGCATCTGAGCTACCTCAACGGGGGCTCATTCTCCCGCTACCTATTGGCGTCGACCGACGCTCGTAAGGCGTGGGTCTTGGCGGCGACGAAGTTCATCGCTCCGACGTTGCCCGTACCGCCGGGGCTAGAAGGCCCCATAGTCGAAGCTCTTGAAGCCCTGCGGACTCATCTCTCCGCCCAAGACCGAGATCAGCTGGCTCGACCGGTAAACGTGCTGCTCAAGCGTGGGGCCATGATCGATCTCGATCGTTGGGTGAACGGAATCGATCTCACCGCGGACCGTGCCGGCCTGTTGGTGTGCGGCGATTTACAATCGGCCCTGGCCGTCATTCGCGAGGCCGGAGATGACGCGAACTCGCTGAGTCCAACCGAACGTCGCCAAGAGCTGCTGCGCTACTCGGTCAGTCACCAGTATCTGACCATTCGCGAGCGCCTGCGGGTCACCATCAGTCTCGGCACACCGCAGTAGCCGCGCCTCGGCGATTCCGGCTGCTGGGGCGTGGGGGAGCCGGTGCGTCCGCAGAAAGCGTTGGCTAGCGCTTGCCCATCACTGGCCCGTCCGGGTCGATGTTGTAAAGCCGGTAAATACTCGTGACTTAGTTGCTTTCTAAGGACAAAAAGCAATTGCTCTTGAAGTACTCTGACGGCGCTTGAGTCAAATCCGGTGCTTCGAGGCGGCCTATCCACTCCCAGTGTTCGTCCAGACGATGAGTCAACCAAGGGGCCCAGGAACAGTTGCCCTCGAGTAGGCCAAAGCGCAACTTCGGAAAGCGGTCTATCACGCCGCCGGCTATCATGGTGGCCAGGACGCTCATGATCCCGATGGGCTGATTGAAAGTATGCCAGAGCATGATTTTATCAAGAATGACGAGGGAGTAATCGGGAGTCAGGTGAGTGCGCCCGGCATCGTGGAAACATACGGTCACGCCGAGTTTCGCGAGCCCTGCCCAGAGGGGGTCGTAGTCGGGGTGATGCCACGGCCGGCGTTCGCCGAGTCCGCGGTTACCCGTGGCCTCTCCATGAGGCCCACAGGCGCTAGGTGTTTGTAGGCGGGTTCGCTGTACTGCGGCCACAGATAGGCAGGTTCCATCACATGCATGTCGCTATCAAAAACTCGGAGACCCTGCTTGCTCATCGGTGCCGGGGGGAAATGTGGGGCGGCTTGGGGCCCCCGGTTAATCGCTCCTCTCCAGTACGCCGGATCAGGAAACTCAAATAATGCTCAACGGCTGGTAAGCAAAATGGCATGCATCACGTCATGAGTGCGGACAGTTGGCTGTTCGAGCGAGGGAATCGAGATCGATGAACGCTGAGTATTCGGAAATCTCCGTAGGCGATGTATTGCCAGAGTTCCGGCGGACCACAGATCTGGCGAACTGGAATCGCTACGCGGCGGTCAACGACGAATTCGTTCCCATCCATATGGATGGCGATGCTGCGCGTGCGGCGGGGCAAAAGGACGTGTTCGGGATGGGAAATTTGCGCATCTCCTATATGCACAACACGCTGCGCAGCTGGCTGGGAAGCCGGGGTGACATCGTCGATTTTGAGGTCGAGTTTCGCGGGCTCAACTTCAAGGGGGATCAGTTGTCGGCGACCGCGGTCGTGAGCGGCAAGGAGCTCAGGGATGGACACCAGCTGGTGCACTTGACCCTGGGGGTGAAAAATCAGGACGGCAAGAATACGGCGCCGGGCAAAGCCACCGTCCAACTATTCGACGGTTCGCCCCGGGTAATGCCATCACCCGAGCCCAGGGCGACGACTGGCCAAGGCAAGCTGGGGCGCTACCTCGAGCAGCGGTGTTTGGACCGCGTTGGCGAGACGACGGCCTCCCAGCACTCGCTGGCTGTGGGCGCTAACGACATTCGGCGATGGGCGATAGCCTGCTACTACCCGGAGCCACCGCCGCCCAATTTCTACGACGAGGAGCCAGCTGCGCAGTGTCCCTGGGGAGGGCTGGTGGCTCCTCGAGAGTTCAATCCGTTTGCCTGGATGACGAACTACCGACTCGGGGATCCGTGGTTGCGCGGGATGCGCAATGAACCGGGTTACCGAGTGCTGAACGGCGGACAGCGGAACCGATACTTTGCTCCGCTGCGACCCGGAGACGTGGTGAGTGAAACGAGTCGACTTGCCGATGTTTACGAAAAGGAAGGCCGGATGGGTACGATGCTTTTCTTCGTCAACGAGCGTCGCTGGACGAATCAGCACGGAGACTTGCTGCGAGTCGGTAATCAAACGACCCTCTACTATTAGTAATTTTCATGAAAGTAATGCACTATTACTAGTGCTGCCGGCGGTGGTCCGAGGGCGAAGGGCCGCTATCCAGGTAGCGCAGGGCTTCGCTGGTGATGCGACGACTGTAGCCATGCAATTTGTTGTGTTCGGGAGCCCACCCATCGAGAAAGCGCACGAAGTCGGCCCAAGCGAGCGGGTACAGACTCCGCCATTCCCCCTCGACGGCCGCCGCGTCCACAGCGGGCCGATGTTTTTCCAGTGCCTGGCTCAGGTGTTGAAAATAGAGAGTCAGCAGTTGAGGCGCCTGGGTCTGTAGCTGGTCCTCGCCGAGACAACTGCTCAGCCAGTAAGCCACGTCTTTCATGCCACAGCCCTTTCCGACGTACTGAAAGTCCACGGCGGCGACCGAGAGCGCGGAGCTATTCCGCTGCTGGGGAAAACAAAAGTTAGCGATTTTGGCGTCCCCATGAATGAGACACTGAAACTGTGCTCGACCCAGTCGCTCGTCGATGTCAGTGGCTGCCCGCTGAAGGGCGGTGTCCCGCATCGCTCGGTGTTCGTCCGGGCGTGTCTCGAGGTGCCAGTAACTGCCCGTAGGCCAGAGCCCCTCGCCGGGGCAGCCGAAGAAACACGCGTGGAAGTTGGCTAGCCATCGTAGGCAAGCGTCCATCTCTGAGGGCGTCAGTCGGGAGCGACGTTCGGGGAAACCCGCGGCGTCGAGATCTTCGAGCACGAAGGTCCAGCTTCCGTTCTGTCCGCGAGTGTAGAGGGCGTCGGGGACGCGTGAGTCTCTGGCGGTCCGGGCGAAGTGGGCATACCAGGCGTGCTCGACTCGGTAGGAGTGCAGCTTGCGCTTGTGAGACAAGTCCGAGTGCCAGCCTCGCGGGTGTTTGGCTTCGTTGGGAGGTGTGACCTGTTTGACGATGACGGTCGGAGCTGCAGCCCCCACAAGCGCGTAGCGCCAGATCGCACCGTAGCCGCTCCAGAGCGTCTGGACTCGAGCGACGGCCCGAGCGGATACGGCCCCGACCGCATCTCGGACTTCGCGATTGAGCACCGGAGGGGGCGACGTGATGGACGATTCTGGCACGGCACCGGGAGCTTGGCAGAATGGCTCAGTGGGTCGGGTGAACCCGCAACGCTTTTCGCATGCACACGATCGTGTGGTCCTCGGGATCTAGGTGGGTGCCGATCACGTCGAAGCCCTCTTTTAGATTGAGGATGAGCTGCGGACGCCAAATGTTACGGACCTCGGTGAGCACGTGAACGTATTCGTGTTCGGTGCACCACTTGAGCTGCCGATGAAGCAGCTCTTTGGCGATGCCTTTGCCCTGATACTCCGGGTGTACACCGCCGAGCCAACTGAGGAATGTGTGGTGGTGTTGGGAGTAACCCACTTTGTAGCCCACCGCTTTGTCGCCATCCTTGGCGAACATGACCATCAGGTGATGCTTCTCTCGCAACAAGCGAGGGAAGTTTTTGGAAACGCTCTGACGAAAGCAGGCGGCAAAGAGTTCTTCGAGGGACGCGATGTCGGCATCGGTGATGGATTCGTAACTGATGGAATATGAAATCATTTCGCTGTTCTCTCGGGCTGGGGCGGCTCGCGCCGGACCTCTGGAGTATGCCTCGAAAGGGGGGATTGGCGGCAAGCACATCGCTGAATCCGCACCGCCGAATCCGCACCGCCGAATCCGCACCGCCGAATCCGCACCGCCGAATCCGCACCGCCGAATCCGCACCGCGGCCCGGCTCACGCGTCGCATCATGAATCGATCAGCCCGGCTGCCCGTCATGCGCGGATTTCGGCGCCGCTGGGGCGTTTTCTCGGGGCGCTTTCACTCCCATACTTCGGCGTCCCGGGACCGAAGCTGTGGTGCATTGCGTCAGCCTTCAGCATTGCCATCGAGGGTTTTTGGTTCACAGCGCCGGGCGCCGGGGGCCGAGGCGCGGGCAGCCACCGGTGGACGGGTGGGATGATGTGTGCCTGTGGAGCATGGGCGTCGGGGCGCCGGACCCCCATGGGGGGAGGAACCCGGATTTCTTCCCCTCTGAGGGCGTTCAGTTGGCAGCAATGACAAGCATCGCGCGGAGTTCTTTCACTGCTTGTTCGGAACCGGTATTCTTAAGCGTCGATTCTTTACCCCTTATCAAACTATGAGCCGCCGATTATCTCAGGTCTTGATTGCCCAATGTTGCCTAGCCGCGGTGACCGTTGCGGTGATCGCGTGCGGACCGCCGCCGGCCTCTGAAGGCGGCGCCACCGATCAAACCGGCGGCAATGGATCGGGCGCCAGTGGATCGGGCGGTGCCGGCACGGTCATCGGAGGTTCGTCGAACGCTGGCGCCGGCGGCGGCACGGAGGAAGCGCCTTGCGGCAATGGCCGACCCAACGGCATCGAGTCCTGCGACGATCTCAACACTGATTCCGGCGACGGCTGCGATTCCACGTGTCAGGTCGAATACGGCTGGTTCTGCAACGACATCCCGAGCATCTGCGCTCCCAGTCTCAAGGTCAGCGAGTGCCCCGATCGGGAAATAACCGGTAGCGAAGAATGCGATGACGGCAATCGCGGCAACAACGACGGCTGCAACTCGGCCTGCGAAGTTGAGTTGGGATTCAGTTGCAGTGGCGAGCCCAGCGTGTGTGAAAGTGAGTGTGGAGATCGCATCACCGCCGCCGATGAAGAGTGCGACGACGGAAATGCCGATACCGGAGACGGCTGCGACAGCTGTGTGGTGGAAGAAGGTGCGAGCTGTACGGGGGTGACTTGCAGTCTAAGCTGTGGCGACAACGAAACCAACGGCGAAGAAGAGTGCGACGACGGTAACTTCATCGACGGCGACGGCTGCGATTCCCAGTGTAAGAGCGAGGGCAGCTTCGAGTGCGAGGGTGGCATCTGCATTTGTCCCGAGAGCTGGCTCGTCGAATACGATTTGGCGGACGCGGAGTACCACCTCCGCCAGAGTCCGCTCGGCATGGGAGACAGCGAGATCGGCAATCAGCAGTCCTTCGATGACGAGGAGTGGAATTGCTATGAGAATGCGTCGCCGCCCTGCGATGGCGTGGAGGAGGCGACCATGTTCCTGCGTTATCAGAATGACAACGGTGCCTTCGCCAATGGTACGGTGGAATTTGTGTCGTTGACCTACAGGTTGCGCTTCACCATTCGAGACGTACACTCGGACCTGCTGGCTCGAGCCGGCGCTGTCGAGGGGGATAAACAGGTTTGTGAGTCCACGTCCGCCAAGGACGGCGTGGTCTACCGCCACGCTCGCGGCACGCTGCAAAACAACGTGATCACTTGGGGGGACGACAAGGTGGACGACTGGTTCACCTACGGCACCACCGTGTGTCGCGCGGGTGCCGTCCTCTGCCAAATGGGAGACCTGAAGTTGGACGAAGTGGAGATCCAGGACGACCTCGTCACGGTGCCGCTGAAGCCCTTCGTCCTCGGTGGCGTCGACAACAAAGAAATCACGCTGGATGAGGCTGGGGTGGGCGCGGCTAAGATCGGCTTGGAGTTGCCGCCATACCCCCAGACAGAACGCTATTTCAAGCTCCGGGGCACCGAGGTCAGTCGGCAGCTATTGCCCAGCCCGGCGTGTGTCTGTGCGGACGCGACACAATAATGAGAGAGAAGAAGCCCTCGTGCTATACGAGCGCTGTGGACTCGCGAATGCCTCCTAGTGCCGTTCTTGGGCGGTCAGAGCCTAAGTGGTTTCCCCGTGGGCGGCGATGGCCCTCGCGTTCGGCGTGGGGCACCTCGGCGCTGTTGAGTCTGTTCGCTGTCACGGCGTCGGGGGCTTGCTCAATTTACGACACCAGCTTGCTGCGGCCCGGGGACGGTGGTTTAGATGCGGGTGGCGTAGGTGGCGCCCACAACGGCACCGGCGCTACCAGCTCGACCGGCGCCGTCAGCTCCACCGCAGGCTCGGGCACGGGGGGTACGGGCGGCACGCCCCCAGTCGACATCTGTCCGGACCGGGCGTTAACTCAGGCGCAAGGCACCGACAGCTCGTTTAGCTTCGGTACATCCAGCATTGATTTCGGCACGGCCCTTCCGGACACCACCGGTTATCGCAACATCGGTATCGATCTCGACGGGGACTGCGACCGCGTTGCGGCAGAGCCGGAGTGCAGCGATGCAGATTTTTCAGACGGCACGTACCCAGATGGTGCTCTCGGCGTGGACAATGCCGGGGGTGGTTTTTTTCGGTACTTTCAGGACCAACTGTTTAGCCTGCCCTTCAACGAAAATATCACTGTGGGCAACGGCGCCATTCTGTTCCACGTCAGCGGCTACAACGATGACTCCAGCGACGAGGTTGTCGGCGATGACAATGATGTGGATGTCGCGCTGTTAATCGCTGCTCCCTATCCAGACGGCATAACCCCCAGCATGGACAATATTCCGTCCTGGGATATCGATGACACGTCGGTGCAGATCCCGTCGGGCGCAGGTTGTGATCCGGCAGCGCCCAGTGCCTGTCGCCAGTTTTCCGCAACGACTCCGACGAGCCTGACAGATATCGCTTACATCAGCGGCGGTCGATTGGTCGCGCGATTCCCTGACATGCGCATTGTGCTGCCCGGGCAGCCCTACGCATCCGGTAAGGGGGATATCGAAATCATATTGAAAAACTCGACGCTGCTCTGTGACATCCAGGCGACGCCTGACAACGCAGTCATCGGCAATGCTTGGCGGGCTAACGAGTGTACGTTGGGCGGCCGTTGGCAGCTCTCCAGTGCCCTCCTCGCTGCTCAACGCATGGCGGATCCTCTCTCCGGTACCGATATCGGCTCCCAGCCCATGTGCCTCGGGGACACCGGCTATTCCGCTCTTCAGGGCATCCTTTGCCGAAGCGTGGATCGTGCCAGTACTCGGGAATTCCCATCGTCTGACGTGGCCTGTGACGGTCTCTCCTTTGGCATGAACATGACTATGGTCTCCGCCATTCCGAACTACGTGGTGCCCGTCGATCGTTCCCCAAATCTTTGCGACGGCAGTTTGCGTCAGGCTCCAGCTTGTCTTTGAACGGCGTCAGCAGACGCGTTTGACGTTCGCCAAGTTGACTAAGAGCGACATCAGCCGCCGCTCACCACGCCTATAATCGCGCACATTCGCCTACATGTCGGGACCGAGACTCGCGCCGTCGGGTCCAAGGAACCCCCCCGTTGGCGTCATAACTCCAGCTGTTAGTGCTCAAAATCGAGCCTTTTGCAGTCGGAATCGCCTAAACTAGTCACGATCTGGGCAGCTTCGTGTTGCCGGGAGCAAGAACAGCCATGAGCAGGGGGAATAAAAGAACAACGTTGCGTCCGCAGGGGTGGGCTTGCGGGATAATTCTCGCTTCCGTGACGGCGTTTGCCTCGCTGGCTTCGGCCACGTCTGCTTCCGACACCAAACAGGCTGAGAACGAGTTCATCAAGGGCCGTGATGCCTTTATGGAGGAGCGAGTGATCGTTGCCGCCGAGCATTTCGAGCGGGCCGATGCCTTGGCGCCCAACGCGCGGGTCCTGTTATTGGCGATTCAAGCTCGGCAGGCCGCGGAGCAGCTGGACCGAGCCGCGACTCTTTCGGCTCTCGCGCTGCAACGGCATCCGGGGGACAAGAAGCTCCGACGGCTGGCCCGAAAGATCGTGAAAGAGGCCAAAAAGAGCCTGGGTCGAGCCGAGGTGAAATGCAGTGAGCCCTGCACGCTGTTGCTCGACGGCCGTCTGCTTCCGGGAGCGGCCGCCACCGTGCGGACAGTGTACGTGCATCCGGGACCACACGGAATGCAGGTTAGCTGGGCCGACGGTGACAGTAACGGCGAGTCGTCGAGATTTAGAGCACGACAGGGCCGACGCAAGAAGATCCGCTTCGATTCTCCGGACGCCCAAGCCGAGCAGGAGCTCGACGAGCCAGCAGAAGAAGAGACATCGGGGACGGAATCCGAAGTGGTGTTGGATGAATCAGACGGCACCTCCCCGGTACTGTTTTGGATTGCCAGTGGCTTGACTGGCGTGCTCGCTGGCGTTTCCGTCGTCAGTGCTTTCGATACTCAAAGTAATCCTGGCGCAGACGCTGTTCGCGACGGTTGCGTCGGGCAGGGCGAAGATTGTCAGCTTTATCAAGATGGCCTCGCCAGTCAGCAGCGAACCAACATCCTGTTCGGGGTCACCGCGGGTGCGGGCATCGCGACTGCTGTCATCGGGTTATTTCTGACGGACTGGGGTGCCGAAGGGCAGCCAGAATCGGCCAGTGTTAGCCGTAGTGTGCGCCCGTATGTGGTGTCAGTCGGTGACGGCGGGCAAATTGGCGTGGTGACGAGTTTCTAGTGGCGGGTCCTCGCTTCATCGACGCCGGCTATCGCGGCCCCCGAAAGATCGATCGCTATCGCTTGGTCTCTGAGATCGCCTCAGGCGGCATGGCGACAGTGTTCCTGGCCAGCCTCGGTGGGGTGGGCGGATTTCAGCGCCTAGTGGCGATCAAGCGTCTCCATCAGCACCTGGAAAACGAAGAGCAGTTCGTCCAGATGTTCCTGGATGAGGCGCGTCTGGTAGCGCGCATCCATCATCCCAACGTGGTGGCGATCCAAGAGGTAGGGGCGAGCCAAGCTGGATACTACCTGGTGATGGAGTACGTCGAGGGTGACACCTTGTCAAAGCTCTTGGGTCGGACCTGGGGCAAGTCCTCGGGAATGCCGGCTCCCATTGCCTTGCGAATCATGGTGGATGTTCTCGAAGGGCTGCATGCCGCTCATGAGCTCAAGGACGAGGAGGGCGCGCTGGTACAGCTTGTCCACCGCGACGTATCGCCGCAAAATATTCTGATTGGCATGGATGGCGTTGCCCGCATCGCAGATTTTGGTGTGGCGCGGGCGTCCACTCGCCTCAACTCAACCAAGAGTGGCCAGCTCAAGGGCAAGATGGCGTACATGGCGCCAGAGCAGGCTCGGGCGGAGCCGGGTCTGGACCGTCGCGCTGATGTCTTCGCTGCGGGCATCGTGTTGTGGGAAGCCCTGTCAGGTAAGCGCTTGTTTCGCCGCGAGACCGAAGCGGAAACCCTGAGCACGGTGTTGTCGCTGGAAATACCCCACATCTGCGACGTGAATCCGAAGATCAGTCGTCCCTTGGGTGACGCGGTCATGGGCTCGCTGCAACGCGGTGCCGCGGAGCGCTACGCGACCTGTTCAGCGTTCGGCGTTGCAATAGAAAAGAGCTGCGGACTCCAGGAGGTGGCGACGACCAAAGAGGTGGCGGCCTTCGTTCAGAATCTCTTCGGCGATGAGGTCAAAGCGTTTCAAGCCCAGGTGCAAGCTCGCCTTCGCTCGCCGGAAATTGAGCCTGCCATAGACGCGGCGAACGGCGATGACGCGACGGCCAGTATTCCGCCGGAAGTCAGCTCTGTCCGTACCCACGGCAGTACCACCCCAGCGGGAACGGCTGCACCCATCGCTGCAGCCGAGTTGTCTCAGCCATCGGGGCCTGCGGGTATCTCAGCTCGTCCGCTATTGATGGCTGGCGGCATCGCGGCCC
This sequence comes from Polyangiaceae bacterium, assembly GCA_013214025.1. Classification (GTDB taxonomy): domain Bacteria; phylum Myxococcota_A; class Polyangia; order Polyangiales; family Polyangiaceae; genus JABSRN01. The sequence goes on along the minus strand of JABSRN010000057.1, from coordinate 23,054 downwards.
TCACGGTGCTACTCGGATCGGCGATTCTGTTTTCCGGGGATGACAAGGGCAAGGCCCCGGCCACAGCCTCTCCGGTGACCACTGAGGCTACGGCCCCTATCGATTTAGACTCATTGCCGTCGGCGGACGGCGTGACGGCTGAGCCGACCCAGACCTTGTCGGTGGAGAGTTTGGATAAACTTCCGCTCGTCGTTCTCGATGAGCCGGCCCCCGCGGTACGGCAGCGACCCACCCAGCGACCCACCCAGCGACCCGCTTCCCGTAGGTCGACACGAAAGCTGAAGCCAGAGCCCAAAGCGAAAAAATCCTCCTCTCCCGCGAAGGTGATTCTCAGAGCGGATCCGCCTAAGCGAAAGCCGAAGAAGAAGCTCGATCTCGATCTCTCGAACCCCTACCGCTAGTATTGGGCAGATCACGGAACGGCTACGGGGTGCCAGGGGGCTGCCTTCAAAGCCGCGGCGAGAGCCTGCGGGTGCGGCGAGAGTGCCGGCCAGCTGGACGTTTTCCCGGCGGCGCGGCGACTTTTACCCTATAGACGCGGGATGGACCCCATCGTCGTTAGCCCTAGGGTGACCATCCCTGCTGACGCCATCTCGTGGCGTGCCGTGCGCGCTCAGGGACCGGGGGGGCAAAACGTGAACAAGGTCGCGACCAAGGTCGTGTTGTCGCTGAGCATGAGCAAGATCGTCGGTATGAGCGACGCGGCTCGTCGCCGCCTGGCGGATGCGGTGGCCAATCGATTGGACGCTGACGGGCGACTGCTAGTGAGCTGTGAAGAGACCCGCCACCAGGCGAGAAATCTCGATATAGCTCGCGAACGCATGCGACAAATCGTTGCCGCATCATTGCCGGCGCCGAAGCGGCGGGTGGCCACGAAACCTTCGCGGGCGGCGAAACGCCGGCGAATGGACTCCAAACGGAAGACTTCTGAGAAAAAGCGCGATCGGCGTTACCGCGGCGACTGAGACTCGTCTGATAGGCGGCCCCTCCACCGAGTGGCGAAACATCGCGTGCGGCGGCTCTATGACGCGGGCGCGCGGGACTGATAAGGTCGGGCCGTGCGGAGACCGGGCAGTCACGTCGGGAGCCCTTGCCGGGCACTCTGGGGGGGCTCAGCCTTACTGTTGGGTACGGCATTGGCGGGCACCGTATTGCTAAGCACTGCGGTGGCGGCTCAAACCGAGGACGCGCCGGGCGTCGGACGCCTGGCTCCTAAATCCACCGCTGCGCCGAAGGAGACGCGGCCGGCAGAGGCTCCCTCTGAGCCCGCTGTACCGGAACAGGCGCCGGATCCAGCGCCTGAGACGACTCCCGAGGCGTCAGCAACCGATTCGGAGTCTACGGCAGCAGCAGCTGGTGAACAGTCGCCAGTCGCGACCGATCCAGAGACGGAGCCAGCTGCTCCACAGACGCAGGGCTCGGGGGCGGGCGCGGACGCAGACGCGCGCAGTGCCGCATCGCCGAGTGCCGCATCGCCGAGTGCCGCGGCAGCCGGCGCGGCTCCGTCCGACGCGAACGCGCCCAGTGAGATAGACCAATCTGACGCGCCAACTGGAATATCGGACTCACCGTTTGGTATGGCAACCGACCCGAACTCAAAAGGTACGTCCCCCTGGGTTTGGTGGAGAGGCACGAATTTCGTTTTGGATCAGTCCGTCACCACCACGGCAGTTGGGATCGGTCGGAACAATCTGAGTGATAGCCACGAGGTGTACTCACATGGTTACAGCCTCCTCTTGAACGCCTACCTCTACAGCACCAAGGACGTCAGTGTCCGGGTGGCCTCCCGCCTCGGCTACGATGTTGAGCTGTCGAACAGTGACACCACCAATCGACAGCGCGAAATGCTGTTTCGCGATCCCTCGTTATCGCTCGCCGGGCGCCGGACCGTGGAGCTTTTTGGCAAGCACGCCCGCACTGCCTTCTTTGCCAATTTTACGGTGCTCGCGCCGGCGTCGGCAAACAGTCGCCATCGGGGTATTTACTTAGTCAGCTCCCCACGTTTGTCCGTCATCCAGCCCTTGGGCGTCACGTCTTCGGATGTTTGGTTCGACAGCATCGCGGTCGGTTTATCGGCACGTTGGGATCATACTTTCAGCCGAGCGACGGAGGCCGTCAGTGGGCAACTCAGTCGTCCCCGAACCGCTGCGAATTCAAATTCCGCGATGTCGGACCAGCTCGGAGGTTCCTTCACCCAGGATCTGGTCAACGGGGGAGCCTTTGCCTACGGTGTGAAGCATTTCGACGGTCCGGAATTTTACTGGGCTGTGAGCTACACCACCAGTCGGCTGGCGACGGGCGGTTTCACCGAGTCGGAATGCGATGTCGTCATCGATACCGGCTGCGTGCAGGCTAGCCGCGGGGACTCTCCGACGAATGCTTTGTATGTGTCGGGGATCTCTGGCGGTCTGACCTTTATGGCCTCGCCCCTATATGGAATCTCTTTGGGCTACTCCAACGTGACCAATCAGCTGGCCCCCGATGGCTCTCGCCGGTCGCCCTTCTATAGTCCCCAGGCGTCCTTCTCATCCACCTTGGTGGTTGCTCTGGACGCCTTCTATGAACACGCCGCCGGTCGTCCGCGATCCCAGTCCTTCCTGTTATTCATTCCAGGAGCCTGAGCTATCAGTGGCTCCGAAGGAGTTGGCGAATAGTTAGCGGAACGAGCCTGCACTCGGGACTCGCGTTTACTTGAGCAGCGAGCGAGCGATGACGATGCGCTGGATCTGACTGGTGCCCTCGTAGATCTGTAGGATCTTCGCGTCGCGCATCAACTTTTCGACGGGGTAGTCTTTGACGTAGCCGTTCCCTCCGAACACCTGCACGGCGTCGGTCGCGGTCGCCATCGCGCTGTCGGCGCCGTAGGCTTTTGCGTAGGAGGACACGATAGGATCGCGCACTCCGTTGTCGAGATTCCACGCGGCCTTTTGGTACAGTAGGCGAGTCCCTTCCGTACGAATCGCCATTTCGGCGATCATCGCTTGCACCATCTGGTGCTCGGCGATGGGCACACCAAAAGTTTTCCGCTGCTTGGCGTACGCGACGGACTCGTCCAGGCAACGTTGCATCAGGCCTGTCGCCATCGCTCCGATGTCTGGGCGCGTTTGATTGAAGGTCTCCATCGCTAGCCGGAAACCCTTGCCCGGCGGAGCGAGCATATTCTCTTTGGGAACCCGAACCTCTTCGAGGTGGACGGCAGCGGTATCGCTGGCGCGTTGTCCCATCTTGTCCTCGTGTTTTCCGATACGTAGGCCATCCGAGTCCCGGTCCACGATGAAGGCTGCGATGCCTTTGTGGCGTAGGTTCGGATCACTGGTTGCGAAGATTACGAAGAAACTCGAGAAGCTGGCGTTCGTGATCCAGCATTTTTCACCGTTGAGGATGTAGCAATCCCCCTTGTCTTCGAAGCGGGTTTGAATGCCCGCGACATCCGAACCGGCGCTGGGCTCGGTGGTGCAATAGCTCGCCAGGATCGAGTCCGCCGTGAGCATGCCGAGGTATTTTTTCTTTTGCTGTTCGTTGCCGCCCAGCTTGATGGGAGTCATCGCCAAGGTATTGGTGAGCATACTGGTTTGAATTCCCGTGCAGCCGTAGGCGAGCTGTTCGGCGATTAGCGCATTCTCCAGCTCGCCCGCACCCGCGCCGCCGTACTCCTCGGGGATCGTAAGATTCACCAGACCGATCTTCCAACCCTCGTCGAACACGTCCCGCGGAAACCGGGCGTCTCGATCGCATTCGGCCGCCACTGGCATCATGCGCTCTTTGGCGAAGCGTTTGGCGACGTCGACGAGTGCTTGTTGTTCTTCGGTGAGATTGAATGACAGCATGTTGGGTTCCTTGGGCGACAAGAATCGTGAGGATGCCGGACCGGCCTCATGAGAGTCAGGGGCTTTTTCAAGTTAACGGATCAACGGCCATGGTGCCAGTTTGGGATAGTGCACCGGGTGCCAGCCTTCCGGGTTTATTGGACTTGGCGGCGGGAGTGTCGCACCCGTTGTGCGTAGTGATGCGGGGGCGATGAGGGGGCGAATGGCAGCCCTCACGCGAATCTATCGGATCCGTTTTCTCGCAATGCGGCATGCGGTGGCGCTGCGATCCATTCCCACCGCGGGCCGACCGAGTCGGGCCGCGACAGCGATAGTCGTGCCCGAGCCGCACATGGGATCCAGCACCCGGCTGCCTACCAGGGAAGACGCCAAAATAATTCGTTCCAGCAGCGCTTCCGGCTTCTGGGTCGGATAGCCCGTGGTCTCGTCGGAGAGGGGAGTGTTGGCGTTCATGGCCGGACAGTCACTCCAGACGCTGCCTAGACGCCGACCCTCGTCTGCGTAGTAGCGATAGGTCTTGCCGTTGATGGTGCGGTCTCGGTACTGGCGACCGTCCTCGTCCTTCTTGCGAAAATGGGTTCGCAAACTTGTTGCGGCAAAGGGCTCGCGCAGGGCGGGATCGTCGCCGTTCCAAATCATTTCGAGTGTCTTGCTGTAGATCAAGATCGTTTGGTGGGTGACCCCCGGACCGCTCCGTCTGCGCGAGCCATTGCCGGGGACCCAGATGATTTCTCCCCGAAAGTGTGCGGCCCCGAACACGTCGTCCAGAATGATCTTGGTATCGTGAATGGCGCGGTGATCGAGATGCAGCCACAGGCTTCCGACGTCACTCATTACGGTTCGCATGGCGGTGACGCGCGGACGCAGCATGTCGAGAAAATTATTGAGGCCTCCCCAGGAATCGTCGTAGGCGGTCTCGCCTTGGGCGCGGGCGCCTCGTTTTTTTCTGGCCGAGTGGGCGAAGCCCGTGTTGAAGGGAGGGTCGACGTAGACCAGATCAAACCGGTCGGCGTGCTTTGCAAGCCGGGATAGGTGGTCCAAGCAGTCCCCTTGGATGATTTTCGCTGGAGCGACGGGCGTACCTTGAGTCGCTGGATTGCGGGGTCGCGCTTTCTTGGTCGCGTTTTTCTTGGTCGCGTTTTTGCGCTTCGTTGGATTGGCGCCTGGGGTGATGCGGCGGCTCTGAGCGCTGCCCATTGTCTTAACCCTCCGCTGGTGGCTGGGCTCGCGATACCGCGCCGCGAGTAACGGACGGATTCGGGCTTTCGTCCATTACTGTGTCGAGGGGATCATCCGTCGCAATTTCCGTCAGCAGGCTGTCATCGAGTGCGCCGAGCCGAGGCAATTCGGGTAGCCACGGCCAGTAGGGACCGCCGCCGGCACAGCCCCGTACCGACTCGTCCTGACTACAAGCGATTCGCAAGTGAATGTGATCATCGTGGGGCAAGCTGTCGCCGGGCTGCAGTAGTACCGATTCCGCGTGCCACACCAGCTGATCCGGTTCCCCTCGAGCGCGGGCGTATTCGATGAGCACTGCCTCCACGTCTCGACTACAGAACATCCATTGCACTCGGATGTGGGGCGATAACATGAGCTCTCGGACGAGGAGCCACTGCCGCTCTACGTCGATCCGTAGGAACTCCCCGGTTTCTTGAACGCGGGCAAAGCCGTCGCTACCGATCCGAATGAAGCCTGGGTTGTTCTGCGGAACTCCGGAAGGTGTGGTGACGTACCAAAGCAGATCGACGTCGCGACCGGTGCGGTGAGAGTGGTGACCGCGAATTTTTCCGCCGTATCGGGCCGAGAGATCTCCGATGAGCAGCGGTTTGCCTCCGGGAATGCTCTTGTCCACCGCAGCTGTCGCCTCCTGAAGGGCCCGTACCAATCCCGGCCGCCCCCAGTAGTTTCGGCTGTGGGGTCGAAATCGGAGGAAGGAGCGACCTTTCTTCAATTCCACAGCATCAGTTTGCACGCCGGCGTGGGGCACCCCCACGGAGCCGGAGGCATGGGGTGTTAGCGGGGATGGCGCGGACACACAGCCCGACGTCTCGGCGAGTAAACCGACGGTCAGCGCGAAAAAAGCAGGGAAGGGGGGGCGTTCCCGTAGTTTCTGTGGATCAGCCATGCACCTCGCGGTCGAGGAACGCGCCGATCGAGTTTTCGATGACCCTCACCGCTTCGGGGTTAGCAAAGTCTGGAGAAAGACGCAGCATGTCGTCTTCTTTTTCGAGATATCCCATGTCCAGCAGCGATGCGAAGCCGTTACTGATCGCGGATTTACTCACCGCCTCGGGGCGCTCGAGCTCACCAGAAAGGTACATTCGGTTTCCGGTGGCGAGCGACTTCTTCACGAGATCCTTTTCGCTCAGCGCTTCGTCTAGGAGGGCTCCGATGCCGCGGGCGGCGATTCGGTAGCTTTCGAGATAGCTACGAAGCAATGCGGCGTAGGTGAGCAGCCATTTTACGCCGCTCCAGTCGTGGTGCCCGGGGCCCGCCACCAGCTGGCCGTCGCCGGAGCGTGAGATTTCGCCGACCTCGATCATCTCTTCCACCGTGCTCTGAAAAATTTCTTCGAAGGTGGCGTCTGCGCGGTATCGAAATTCGAATTTGAAGAGCTTACTGAGCAGTTGCACACGATCTCGAAGAGCGTCCATGCCGATCTGCGGTCCTGGGGGCACGACCATGGCGCAGGCCACCAACGCGCGTTCGACGAAAAAGTGGAGAATGATGTTCTTGCTGGTGTCCAGCTCCATGCGTTTTCCCTCGGGGATGGTGTAGATGCGGGCAGGCCCGGCTTCGGTCGCGCTCTTCGCGCGACCGGCGGAGCTGCCAACCACTGCGGGCGCGTGGGCTAGTACGAGTCCGCCATTCACGAACATCTGCGCGGCCTCCCGGATGGAATCGGGTCGAACTTGCCCCTTTGTATTCAGCAGGCTGGGGGTAGTTCGAGCACCGAGAGACTCAGCGATGGCATGCAAGTTCTGAGCGCGCCGAATGAGCTTTTCGTGGGTCAGCCCTCGCCGATGGTAGCTCATGAGAGCGATGGCGGTGAGGGCGCCGGGAGTGATGGCTGTGACGCGGTTGATTTCGTCCATCACTCGGTTGCCGAGACGCGTGATGATTTCCTTCGTGTCGTCTTCACTGGGGATTTCCTGCCTCAGATCTTGACCCAATTCTCCGCGGATTTGATCCAACGTGAGGTGGTTTCCAAACTGGAGATTGAGCCGACCGTAACGGTGACGGAGTACGTCTGTGGCGCCGAGTAAACCGCTGGCGTCTTCCTTCTTTTTCTCGCCGCCGTGTAGTTCGGCTTCGAAGGCACTGGTCTCGATGATGCGTTCGTATCCGATGCTGATCGGCACGAAGAAGACTTTCTGTTGAGGGACCGCCAACGCTGAGTTGACGGTCATCTTCAGGAGTCCGAATTTCGGCGGGAGTAGTTTCCCCGTGCGGCTTCTGCCGCCTTCGAGGAACATTTCAATGGGGTAGCCGTCGCGAATCATGCGGCGAAGGTAGGCGTCGACCACCACTGGGTAGACAGGATCTCCCTTGAAGCTGCGCCGGATGAAAAATGCTCCTGCCCTGCGGGCGATCCCGCCGAACGGAAAGAACGACATGTTGTCACCAGCGGCAATTAGCGGAAGCTGCAGGTTGTGTTTGTTAAACACATAGCTGGGGATCAAGTAATCGATATGGCTCTTGTGGCTTGGAAGCAGCAGTACGGTGCCCTGACTCAACAGAACGCGGATTTTTTCCAGTCCAGCCTCATCGATTTCGATCCCGGCGTAGATTCGGTGAAAGACGCGGTCCAGGGTCAGCTCCAGAGCGCGCAGAGTGGTCCTGTCGGGCTTGGCTTGCATCGCGCTCAGGATTTCGTCCGCCTGCCGCTTGGCGTCATCGAGGGCGATTCCCGTATCTTCGCTGAGCTGCTTGAGTCGTTTCTGCAGTCGCGTGCCCTGGAGGATTTCTCGTTTTACGCGTTCGGGGGTCTTGCTAGCAGGGCCCGTGACCGTGCGCCGTTCGCTCTCCAGGCGCCTCAGTATCGAATAGTTCAATCGACGGATGATCGCTTCGTCGCTGGTGTCTTCGGCTTGAGACAACAGCTGAGCCAGGTTGATCGGCTCTCCGGCGCGGAGCTGCACGTGTTGGTAGTTCGCAGCGAACTGCGCCATCGTACGAAGACTTCCGGGCCATTCCCGAGTCCCCAGAATAAAATCCAAGCTGTGACGGTCTTTTTGATCCGGGCGATTTGTCCAGACGAAGACCTGGGGTACCAACAGGATGGGTCGGTCTTGGCGGCGTTGGAGACTCAGCAGCCCTCGAAGTAAGGCGTCCGCGTGCGAGAGCCCACTCCCTTCGCTCGCCCCGGATACGATATCCATCGTGCCCGGGGGTTTGCGTAAAAATATCGCTGCTGAGCCGCCGCTGCCGAGGGCACGTTGTAGGGCCTCGGCCTGGCCGGCGGGGGAGCGGCTCTTGAGCAGTTCAGGTAGCGATTGTTTGGCATTGCCGATCAACGAAGGGGCCAAATCGTTCGCGAAGCGAATTTTTGGGAGCTGATTGCGTGCGGTGATGCGATCGAGCGCGAGATAGTCGATCCAACTCAAGTTCCGTAAGACGTAGACAACGGTGCCCTGGGCGGAAAACCGCCTAACGGTATCGACCCAGGACTGGTCGATGTCGATCCTGTCGAACATCCAGCCCGACGCGGCTTTGATCGTGGGGCTGGGGACGAGGGAATCTCGAAGACGCGCCATCCTGAGCGGCAGTCTTGCGCGAAGCGGGGCCCAAGACTAGAGCCTTCGACACAAATGGGTCATCTAGCTCCGTTCTTCCGGTCGCCTCTATCGACAAGTCTCGGCTTCCGCCAGGGGCAGCACGCAGCGGGGGACTCGGCCCGGAGCCCAGCCTGGTCATGGGCCCTGCTGCTAAGCCTTGGCCTCGGGGCATGCGACAACAGCGAGACCATTGTCGCACCCCAGGCGATACCGAGCGTTCCGCCGACGGTATCCGTCGAGCCAGAGCGCGAGAGATGTGTTTGGGGCACCGCCCCGGCAGTCTATCTAGGACAGCGCAGCGGGTCTGACGAGGGCAGGAGACATGCGCCACACGGGGTGGAGCTCGGTGGGGTTCTCGCCCACCGCGGCGGCTTCGTCGCGGCCTATCTTCAAACCACTAGCCGGGGAGTGGAGGCTACGTTGGCCCTCATGGATCCCAAACTGGGGGTGCGTCAGCTCTCGCTCGGGGTGGTTCACGGGGGCGTGGGGCCTCCGAAAATCGCGGTAAATGCGGACGGTAGAGTTGTCATCGCGATGCTCGATGGTGACGCCAACGGAACCCTAGTGCGATTGGCGACAACGGATACGGGGCCCAGTCCGGCGATCGTCTGGGGGCCGCTTGTTCCGGTAGGAGGCGATGAGTCCGATGAAATCGCTCTGGTGGCGACGTCCGGGAGGACCCTACTGGTCTGGGACGATTGGAACCGCGCAGAGAATCATGGGGTGGTGCTCGGCCAAGTGTTTTCGCTACCCAAGCTCACAGCTCGAGCCGAGCGGATGAGCTTGTCCCCGAACGGTGTAGATGCCGAGCGCCCGCTGCTCGCTGGCCGGGACGGCGGATATTGGATCGTTTGGTTGCATCATGGCGTTTCAAAACCGTCTGCGCTGGGCAATGCTCTTTCGCAGTTGGCGGCTCCCCGGGCCAATCACAACTGGCTGGAGATTACGATGCTGGGCGAAGACGGGGCCCCCATCAGTTCTCCCAGGGTGCTCACACCGAAGCGTGCCACCATCTCGGCCTTTGATCTGTCGGTTTCAACCGACGGGCGCGCCTTGGTGGCGTCCCAGCAGCCCAGCAATGGGCACGGAGTGACCCGAGGCGGAAGGATTGAGCTCTCTCTTGTGGCGGTCGGCGGGAACGTAGATTCCACGGTACTGGCCGACGACGAGGTGGGAGTCGGGCTCCCTAGCCTGACGGTCTCGGCGTCTAACAGACAGCTGCAGTGGCTCAGCTTTCTCGACGCCGAGGACCGACTGAGACTCGGCGTCGTCCGCTTCTCATCACCGCCCGGAAGCGACGTCGAGCTGGTTCCAGGGCTTGCCGGGCAGACTGTCGTGGCAGCCCGACAAGATGAGCTGTTGTTCGCCAGTCAACAGGGCACGCGAATGGCCCTGCGATTAGCACGCTGTGAGCATGATGTTTCCGAGGAGCGCGGTCCGCGGCCAGTGCAAGCTCGCTCGGTCGTGCCACTGCCGCGGCCTGCGACTTCGCCCCTAGCCTCCGCCGCGATTCCGGCAGATCCAGCTTCTGCCGCGCCCCCGCAGCCCGCGCCCAAGCCCCGCGCTACGGGTCTCAATTCGCGTGGTCCGAAGGCGGCTGCTCCCAAGACGGGTGAGCCTAGCGCCACTGGTGTTAAACCCGCTCTTGCGGAGCCTCCCATGCCCGATTTCGATTGAAGCCGTCCGGTTTGGACGCCCCACAGGAACTGAACTAAGCTGCGTCGGACTTGGCAGATCTCCCCCAGCAGTCCGGCTCCCCGGCGACGACGGTCTCTGCCCCTGAGCCCGACTCCGCTTGGCAAGCGCCCAAATGGCTCCTGTTCGGCGTTCGTGCGCTGGTGCTGGCTGCCATTGCCTTTCATGTGACGGCGGGTCGACTCGAAGCGATCAACTGGGATGAGTTCGCACTGTATCGCCGCGTTCAGGACGCCGTCACCACCGGTGTATTTAGCGGGGGGGGCCGACCGGGGCTCGCCATCCTGATGCTCATTCCATTTGTGTCGGATTGTAGCGACGCGCTGACCACCTCCAATGCCGCGCGTCTCGTTTGGCACGTGTTCGGCGTGGGCTACCCCGTTGGGCTGTACTTTGTGCTCCGGGATTTTTTCCGCGTCCGGGCTCGGAATCGAGACGACACCGCCGGGTCCCTCGATGCCCTGCTTGGTGTGGGGCTGCTCGTTCTGGTGCCGCTGTGGCTGCGCTGGTCCTTACACGTTCGCACCGACCAACCGGCGTTGTTTTTTGTGCTCTGGGCCGTACTCGCGATGTTTCGCTCAGAGCGTCGTGCTGCTTGGGCAGTGGTGGCGGGTGGGCTCGCTGCGAGCGGATATCTCTCCAGCCAAAAAGCCGTATATATCGGCGAGATCGCAATAGTGCTGGTGGTCGTTCGCACGTGGATGGGGTCGGGGTTCTCTGTTCGCAGAGATCTGATTCGGGTTGCCGGATTCCTGGTGGGGGCCGGGGTTTGCTACGCGGTATTTCGCGTCTCGGTGGGTCACTTTTTTACGGCTCCACCGGTACGCGGCGGCGGTGGTGGTGCGATGGACAGCTGGACTCACTACCGGGACATGCTGAACTACAGATTGTACCCCTACCTTCTGCCGCTACTGATACCCCATGCGGTGCTGCTGCTTGCTTTGGTCGTGGCGACTGTCTCGGCAATTAGGGGCCGACTGGAGAGCTACCGTGAGTTGATCGCTTCGTGGCTGTGCTTGCTGTTGGGAGCGCTCACGGCTGCGTTTCACACATCCGGTTTCGCCTACTTCTGGATGACCATCGGGGTGTTCCCAGCGGTGGCCTTAGCCATCGCTCTCGGACCCATACGGGAGCTCCTTGCGCGCCTTGCTTGGCGCGAGCGGTGGTTGGCTGCGTTGCATGGCGGAGCGTGGCTGATCTTGCTCGCCCAGTGTCAGCCGACGGCCGTCGAGGTGTTGCAAGACACTCAGTTTACCCAGCGGAACGCTTTTGAGTTCATCGAGAAGAACTTCGACAGCGACGAGATTGGCTTTCAAGTGGAGGGGGCTCTGTTTTGTCGCCAGCCCAAGGCGGAGTTTCGCGCGTACTTCACCATTCAAATTACCAAGTTGTTTCAGGGCGAAAAGAACGTGGCAAGAGCTCGGGCATTCGCGCAGCAGTTTCGCGATAAGCCTGTGGCTTTCGTCATACGCTCTGCCCGTCTCTTGCAATTCCCTCCGCTGGTCCACGAGTTCTGGAACGAGCACTATGTTCGGGCTTCGTGGCTTGTCATGGTGCCGGGATTTCAGAGCCCCGGTGACAATACGAGCCGGAGCGTCGACGTCATCATCGCCGGACGTTACCACTGGCGCGGAGATAGCGAAGGGTCGGCGGTATGGGTCGACGATAAACCACTGTTGTCCGGTGAGATTGTCGAGCTCGACTCCGGTCAGCACCGGCTGAAATCGAGCGCGCCAGGCGCTTTGATCCGCATGTTACGCGACGATCATGGTTATCGGGGGGGGCTGTTTTACAGTTCGGGATCCTGGCGCGAACTCATTCCTCGCCCCTTCGGTAAAGTGCGCCGCCGGTAGCGGCCAGCACGCGCGTAGACAGTACGCCGCCCTACTGGTTGGGAAAATGACAAGCGACGCGGTGCGCGGAACCGGGATCCAGCTCGATCAGCGGCGGTTGTTCGGTGTCACATTTACCCGGCTCCGCGCGGGGGCACCGGGGGTGAAAGGCGCAACCCGTAGGAGGCGCGAGGGGGCTCGGTAAATCGCCTTCGAGCAGCAGGCGCAGCCGGCGTTTGTTGGGGTCGGGCTGGGGAACCGCGCTGAGCAACGCGCTGGTATAAGGGTGTTGGGGCGACTGGTACAAAGCTTCCGCCGGAGCGAGCTCGACAATTCTGCCCAGGTACATGACCGCTACCCGATGGCTGACGAACTCCACCACATTGAGATCGTGCGACACAAAGAGGAACGACAGGTTTCGCTCTTCTTGAAGGTCGAGCAATAGGTTCACGATTTGCGCTTGGACAGATACATCTAAGGCGCTAACGGGTTCGTCGCAGACGATGAAATCCGGCTTCACGGCAATGGCTCGGGCAATGCCGATCCGCTGGCGTTGTCCACCACTGAACTCGTGGGGGTAGCGGTGCCTCATGTCGGCGCGTAGGCCCACGCGCTCCAAGAGTTCCGAGACTTGCTCTTCTCGGTCCTTGGCGTTTTTGGCCAGCTTGTGCACGTCGAGGGCTTCTCCCACGATGTCTAGGATGGGCATGCGAGGATTCAGCGAAGAAAACGGATCTTGGAAGATGATCTGCATGCGCTGGCGCAGTGGGCGTAGGTCTCGTTGACGCAGCTGCGTGATGTCTTGGCCATCGAAGCTGATCCGCCCGTAGCTGGGTTCAATCAAGCGCAGAAGGGTTCGTCCCAAGGTGGTCTTGCCGCAGCCACTCTCCCCGACCAATCCTAGAGTTTCCCCATGGCGAACGAACAGGGACACGTTGTCCACCGCACGCACGAATCGGGTCGGCGAAAACAGCCCGCCATCGACGGGGAACAGCTTGCTGAGGCGCTCCGCGAAGATCAGAGGGCGCTGCTTGCCGGCGACCGCTTGGGGCTCGCTCATGACGACGTCTCCGCTGTGTCTGTTGCGGGAGGAAAATGGCATCGAGCCTGGCGGGGGTAGGGCGCAGCCTCAGCCGCGCCGGGCAGCGAATCGAGGTCAGGAGGGGTCGCGCAGCGCTCGGCGTTGACTTCTTTTCGTCGCTGGCAGCGCTCGGCGAAGCGGCAACCCTCGGGCAAATTCGCCAGATCGGGCACCGCTCCGGGGATGGCGAGCAAGCGTCCGCCCCGTTTCTGTCCCGCTCGCGGCATGCTGCGTAGCAAGGCCTGGGTGTAAGGGTGGCTCGCACGGGAAAATATATCGTCTACGGTTCCGGTCTCCACGACCTGTCCGGCGTACATGACGACTACGTACTGGGCGAACTCAGCGACGACTCCCAAATCGTGGGTCACGAAGAGTAGGCTCATTTCCCGATCTTTCTGTAACGAGCCGAGCAAGTCCAGGATTTGCGCTTGGACGGTGACGTCGAGGGCGGTGGTCGGCTCATCGGCGAGCAGCAGAGTGGGGTCGCAAGCCAACGCCATGGCGATCAGAACTCGTTGTCGCATCCCGCCGGACAGCTGGTGAGGGTAGGCATCGATTCGTTCAGCCGGAGCTGGGATCTGGACGGCTTCGAGCAGCTCGAGGGCCTGGGCGCGGGCTGCTCGTCGACTCAGCTTGCGGTGGATCCGGATGGCTTCGCTGATCTGAGAACCGATTGTGTAGACTGGATTCAAGGATGTCATCGGCTCCTGGAAGATCATGGATATCTGATCGCCTCTGACGCTCCGCATCTGCTTGTCCGAGAGCTGTCGGAGATCGGTTCCGTCGAATAGAATTTGCCCTTCGCTGACACGGCCGGGCTCGGGAACCAAGCCCAATATCGACAGTGTGGTGATGCTCTTGCCGCAGCCACTTTCGCCGACCAGCGCGACGCAGCTGTTTCGGGGAACGTCGAAACTTAGCTTCTCCACCGCATGCACCGTTCCGCGAGGGGTGTCGAAACTGATGCGCAAATCACGGACGCTGAGGAGGGGCGTGCTCATCCGAGGCGAAGTTAGCAGTCACGGCACCGAAGCTGAACTTTTCTCGTCTGTGGAGGCCCCGACTATTGAGAATATACTTCCAGCCACGGCCCCATGCGGTCCCCGCCCACCGTGTGAGCGCTGATTTTCGAGCCGTTGGCTGAGGTGGCGGAGACGAGCCAGTGGTGGCTCCCGGACCGGCCGGCTTGGGCGCTGACGAGCCGGGTCACGTCGAAGCGTACTACGCTCGCTCCGGGCGTGCCCCAGGCCTCGGCGTCGCTGGCTCGCAGCCAACGGCTAGGGACGCCGGAGGAGGGCAGGCCGCTGTCGAGGCGGTAGAGCCCGAGTTTGACCCGACCCGGCCCCCGGGGCTCATCGTTCGCGATTCTCAGTAGCAAGAAGGCTCGATTGACTTTTTCGGGCGCCAGAGATGTCGCGGAAAATCGCAGGTACAACATCTGCGATTCCTGGGTCGGCACGTCTCCGAAGCGTACAAGATTGGGAGAATCGGACGCTTGCCCGTTCGGGCCTTCGAGAATGACGAGGGAACTGGCTTCTTGAACGATTCTGTCACTGTCCTGAGGAACGGGAACTCCTCCGGGTTGCACACAGGTGTTCGCCAGGCATTCGAGCCTGCCGCCGCAGTCGGACACATAGGAACAGCTGCTGCCTGTGCTGCCCGCACCGTGACACGAGCTGGCGCCGACACCGAGCCAGACGACAGACGCCATCAGGAACGCTCGCGATGAGGCGACGCGCTTCACGTCGGCTCGCCGAGCTCTTGATAGCTCTCGTCGCGGTCCCGTTTTAGCTCCGAAAGCTTGTCGGTAAATTTTTCGACACCGGTTTGACAGACGGTCTCCATATTTGCCTTAGCGATTCGTTCTCGCAACGTAGGCGTGCTGGCTTTCGCGAGTACGTCGGCGATGTCAATGCGACTCAAGTCCATGAACTGAGTGCCATCGCTCTGTCCCCGCCGTACCTCATCGAGCAATCGCATGCGCACGAGCTGGATCACCGGATCCGGGGTGCGCCGGAGAAACGGAATGAGGCGTTGATTCGTGGTCGTGTCGCAGGGCGCCTCTGGATGGAATGCCGCCATGGCGAAGGGAGCGGTCCCGAGTTCTCGCCGGCGAGCGTCTTCGGCGAGCGTTCGGGATACGAAGCGTTCGAACTCGAGCCAGGTGGTTTTGAGTCGCGGAAAAATCAGGATACCGATGTGTACGTTCTCGTCGTCGGCTAGCTTACCGGCGACGGCGAGAGTCGCTTCAGTATCTAGTTCTGAAGCGAGCAGCACGCGCTCGCTGACGTGTCCCTCGGACCGCGAACGCTCGGCCCAGGGGCAGAGTCGAAAACCTTCGACGATTTCGCTTTGGTAGCGACGATAGACCCGATGGGCTTCCTGAATCAGTCGTTCGTCGGACATTGGCGGCTCTTAGCTAGTGCGGGATTCAGATACACGGAAGGGCTCTCGAGTCATTCGCTCACCTTGGATGAGAGCGAATGACTCGATTATTTAAGCCTAGGATCGTATATGACGCATGTTTTTTATGGTCGCGATTCCCTTCAAGAGAAGTGAATCGCGCACTAGCGTTGCTGTGCCTGTGTCGCGGGGTCAAGGATTGCGGGTGCAAAGAGCATTCGGCAGCGGAGTTGGCAACGCTGAGCGGTCCTATCAATCGGATAGTGCTAGGGTGCCAGTGCCATGAGTTCTTCCTCCAGCAAAGGCAAAACACCCGCCAAATCGGCGAAGCCAGCGAAGGTCACCGTTCCGATGATTCGAGCCCGCAAGGGGAAATCGAAGATCGCGATGCTGACGGCCTACGATGCGACGATTGCCCGTCTGCTCGACGAGGGGGGCGCGGACATGCTGCTCGTTGGCGATTCTCTGGGCATGGTGGTGCAGGGCTTGGCGACGACGTTGCCGGTTACCCTAGAAGACATCATTTACCACACACGCGCGGTAGTCCGCGGGACCCAACGCGCGCAGGTGGTGGCGGACATGCCGTTCATGAGCTTCCAGATCTCAAGCGAAGAAGCCCTCAAAGCTGCCGGCCGATTGGTGAAAGAATCGGGAGCCGAGGCGGTGAAGTTGGAGGGTGGCGTCGCCGTTTGCGAACACGTCGCGCGCATTGTCGCGGCGGGCATCCCGGTGGTGGGCCACGTTGGGCTCACCCCCCAGTCGGTGCATGCGATGGGGGGCTTTCGGGTCCAAGGGAAAGGCGAAGACGCCGCCGCGAAAGTGCTGCAGGACGCAAAAGTGCTGCAGGAGGCTGGCGCCTACTGCGTGGTGCTTGAGGGGGTACCGGCGGATCTCGGCCGGCGCATCACCGAGACGGTCGACATTCCCACCATTGGCATCGGCGCCGGACCCCATTGTGATGGTCAAGTATTGGTCTGTTACGATTTTCTCGGCATGTTTCGAGATTTTACTCCCAAGTTCGTCAAGCGCTTCGCTGAACTGGGTGATGAAATCGTGAAGGCGACCCAGAGTTACGTAGCCGAAGTACAGGGCGGCAGTTTTCCCGATGCGAGTCAGTCTTTTGGTATGGCCAAACCAAAAAGTTTGGGTGAGGCCACGGGTGCTCAAGCGGTGGTGGATCCCGAGGTCCCCACCTACGGCCCGGCCTCGGACGACTGATGCCGGCGATCGTCTGCCGCTCCGTTGAGGAGTTTCGCCGCCGTTGTGATGACGCCCGTCGCGATGGTGGCACGCTGGCCTTAGTCCCGACCATGGGGGCGCTGCATGCCGGACACTGTGCGCTAATGAAAGAAGCACACAATCACGGCTCCACTGTGGCCGTGACGATATTCGTGAACCCTACTCAGTTTGCGCCGGGCGAGGATCTCAGTGCCTATCCCCGGCAGCTCGAGACCGACGTCGCGGCTTGCGAGGACGAAAAGGTCGCGCTCGTCTTCGCCCCGGCAGAGGGCGAGATGTATGTTGAGGGGGAATCGACCCGAGTAGCCGTCGCCGGGATCACCGAAGGACTTTGCGGTGCCTCGCGCCCGGAGCACTTCGAAGGCGTGACCACTATCGTGACCAAGTTGTTAGCGATTGCCGGTCCGTGCACAGCAATCTTTGGCCGCAAAGATTACCAACAACTCAAAGTCATCGAACGCATGGTGGCAGATCTCTTGTTGGCTGTTCGCGTCGTCGGCTTCGCCATAGTTCGCGAGGCGGATGGCATGGCACTGAGCTCAAGAAATCGTTATCTTAGCGCTGACGAGCGAACGCGAGCCCTCGGCATTGCCCGAGGATTGTCAGCCGCCGTGCGAAGCTTCGAGACAGGGGAACGTCGGCAAGACGTTCTAGTCGGATTGTTACGCGCGGAACTGCAGAATGCTGGTATGCGCCAAGACTACGTCAGCGTAGCACACCCCGATCGGCTCACCGCGTTTCCGGAGGGCGAAGTATTGCCAGATCGCGCGTTATTGGCGGTAGCCGCGTTCATGGGCAAAACGCGCCTGATTGACAACGTCGTGCTGGGGGAGGATTCAGCCCCCTTGGAATAGTGATCCGTGGCAGTATAAAGGGAGCTTATGCCCCCATCCCCTCACGGTCTTCCCGGACGTTTCGTTGTAATCGAAGGCGTCGATGGCTGTGGGAGCACGACGCATACCAAGCGACTGACCAAGGCTCTTCGGGAGATGGACATCGACGCCCGTCTCACTTGTGAACCGAGCACGGGTCCTATTGGCGGCACGATTCGTCAGATCCTCCAGAACCGTCTGGTGGTCGCGGATCGATCCGGTCCGAGGCCGTTCGATTGGGCGACCATGGGGCTACTGTTCGCCGCCGACCGATTGGACCACCTCGACTCAGAGGTGTTGCCCGGACTCGAAGCGGGCAAGGTAGTCGTGAGCGATCGCTACGACCTTTCCAGTTTGGCCTACCAATCCGTTACGGCCAAAGACGCAACGTCTGTCGTCCCGTGGATACGAGAGCTCAATCGCCGGGCGATTCGGCCTGATCTGACCATCGTGATGGACGTTCCCGCAGCTGTCGCCAGGGAGCGCCGAGAGAGTCGCGGCGGAGACGAAGAGATTTATGATTCCCGGGACCTTCAGGAGCGACTTGTGGCGGTGTACGCGCGAGCCGAAGACTTGATCCCGGGCGATCGTGTGGTGCACATCGCCGGAGACGCCGGTGTCGGCGATGTAGCCGCCCGCGTGCTCGACGCGGTTCGGGAAATCTTGCCGGACACTACGGACTCGTAGCTATTCGCTGGGAGTTAGAGAGGAGCCTGCGCTAGCTGCAGGATCGCGGCCCCACGCGCGTCAGCCCGTCCCCGGTCGCTGACGGCTGGCCGTTGTCGCGTATGATCCGGGGTGCCCCGGGCTTCGCGCCGATTCGCAGCCAGCCCCTGCAGTTCGGGAAACCAGCGATATCGACTATTTGGCGCTCGCCATTGAACTCAAGCCTGAGGTGTAGCGGGCTCAGTGAATAGCGTGCGCTCCGGAAACTTGCCCTAGCACCCCGTCGCGCCCATATTCGCTCCGTGAGACGACTACCCCCGCTTTGTTTGGTCTTGGCCGCTTGTTCAACGACCACCGCGAATTACCCCGCCGCCCCGCCGGAATCGAACACTCTGATGGAGACCCCGGTAGACGCGCCGCCGCCGGGATCCATCTGGCGCGAAGACGTGCTCTCCGCTATCGACGAGGGCTTCGGGTACTTTCTCCAGCGGGTAGAAGTCGAACCGGCCTTCGCAGATGGTGAATTTTCGGGCTTCGAAATCTCGCAGCTCCGCCCCCACTACTTTTGGGAGAGTGTGGATCTGCAAGCGGGTGACGTCATCCACTCAGTCAACGGAATGCCGATCGAGCGCGATACCGAGGCCTTCGCGGCTTTCGTCGCGCTGAAGGACGCTCCCGAACTGCGCGTGAGTTTTTCTCGGGCCGGTCAAAAGCGCGAGCTCGTCTACGCGATTGTAGCGAGGAAAGCGTCGCCAGCTCCCTCGACGCCCAACGCGCCTGTCTCTCTCCCGGTCGCCCCCAGCGCTCCGAATAAGACGACCGCACCTGCGCAAGACGCCGGCTGATCGAGTTACGGTCAGGTGTACTGAGTGCTCAGGCCCACACTGGCGTGAGCCAGGACCGCCGGGAGGCAACGCGCCCGCGGACGACGTCCGCAAAGTGACTCTTGATTTGCGAGCTAATGGGGCCCGGCTTGCCGTCTCCGATGGTTCGCCGGTCGACGGAGGCGATGGGCATGATCTCGGCACCCGTGCCGCAGAAAAACAATTCGTCGGCGGTGTACAGCTCGGTTCGCCCAATCGGACGTTCGCGGAACTTGAGGCCGAGATCTTCTGTCGCGAGCTCGATCAGACTGCGGCGGGTGATGCCATCGAGATTGTCTTCAGTGGAAGGCGGAGAGAACAGCTCTCCCCCTTGAACCATGAAGAGGTGTTCTGCGCTGCCTTCAGACACCTGGCCACGTTCGGTGAGCAGGATGGCTTCGTCATAGCCGTTGTCGCTGGCTTCGCGTCGCGCGAGCGCGCTGTTGATGTAACCGCCGGTCGGCTTGAGACGGGACGGGATGGCATTGTCGGAAGTTCGCCGCCAGGAGGAGACACAAACGTCCAACGCTTCTTTGTCGATGTAGCGTGCTAGAGGCAGAGTGTAGACGACCAAGGTCGCGTCCTCCTCTCGCAGCACCGGTGACAGTTCATCGGAGTCGCTGATCACCATGGGTCGCACGTAGCAGTCGGCGTGCACATCGTTCTTGCGCAACAGTTCGCAAACGATGTCTTCCAAACGCGCGCTGGATACCCGCATGGGCAGGCAGAGGGTTTTGGCGCTAATGGCTAAGCGCTCTGCATGTTTGCTCAAGCGGAAGATGAAGAGATCGCTGCCGTCGTCACTGGCGTAGCCGCGGATCCCGCCGAAACATCCGAGCCCGTAGTTTAGCGCCCGAGAACGAACGCTCACAGAAGCGTCCTTGTCATCCATAAAGCCGTCGCGGAAATACGTGATCATGATGGTGCGGGAGGATGCCAGAATGTCGGCTGCGGTCTATCGGGATCGACATATGGGGCGCGACGATTCCCAGTATCGCCCCTATTCGGGCCGTGCCCGGGCGAATGACGTCAACCGGGGCCAGCACCCCGGGCGAAATGTGAAGCGACTAGCGTTATTCGGCGAAGCGAACGGCTGCGGCCAGCTCGAAATCGAACCTCAACTCCGCAATGTCTAGGCCTTCGGTCCCGACTTCGTGGGAACGCACTCGATGCAGCGACAGCCAGCCTTCACCCGAGGTGGACAACAGGGTCGCGTCGATGGACCCTGCGCCGGCGTCATCCTGGAAAGCACACACGACGCTGACGTCGCCGTCCTGATCCGAGAGCAGCTCTACGTAGACGATGTCGCCTAGGGCACCTACCGACCAGGTGAGATCGATGGGCTCGCCCAGGGATACCGATTCGATTTCTTCGAGCGCTACCCCGCCGACGGTTACATCCGCGAGCAGATCGGGCGCGTCGGCGCGCAGGTCAAATGCCGGGAGTTGGTCGCTACCCAATGCTTTGATTTGATAGACGCTGCCTGCAGGGAACGGCAGGGATGCGCGATCCCGGGTTGTATAGACGACGCCCGAGACCAAATCTCGGACGGTGGGAAAGGCCATGGGGGCTAGTCGCGTAGACGCAGCATCGGTGGCGATGGTGATCTCGCCTACGTCCAAGAGGGTGAGCTCGCCGCTGGGATCGCCTGGTAGGCTTTGTCCCTGGTTGCACTGGCCGATGTCGGGCAGGCGTGGCGCGAGCCCGACAACGCTGAGCAGCTCGGAAGCATCCCCCGAGCTCGGAATTTGCGCGAAGTGAGCGATCGCATCGGCCGTGGGAGCCTCTTCGCTACCAATGACGGCGCTGCGCTGGATGCTGACCAACCCGTGGGTACTTCCGGTTTCTGCATCCGTAGTCTCATCGACTTCAACTGAACAGGCGATGCTGGTTGTCGCGAGGGCGACGACCGCAAATCGAGCTTTGATCTGTGAAGAGAGAGAGCGCATGTGCTTCTTACACCATAGGGCCCGACTATCCTCCCCGCAAGCCCGAGAACGCCGGCGCGGGAATAAATTCACTCGGTTGAGCTCTCCGTTAACTACCCAATATTAAAGAGGCTGAGCCCGGGGGCAGGGAGGGGGGAGCGGTCAGGCTGATGGTCTTTTGCACCCCGACAGCGCTGAGCGCTCAGACTAGAAGTGACCGGTAAGGCCTAGCGTCGGCTCGATGCTCCAGCCAGTCATTTCGGCGCTACGACTGAGCGGAGCTGTGCCGCCCTCGAAATCCACCGTGGCGTCGAACCAATGGCGGGAAACCACGGTTTCAACCAGCAGACTGATTCCTCCCAGTCGGACACTCGCGCCCGTGTGGGAGCTTAGGAAGAGCTGGGTGGCTTCCAGCTCGGCGAAGGTATTTTGCATCTGCGCGATGGTGCCCCGAAGGCGTCGCATGCCGGCTCTTGGGCCCAACCAGGCCTGAAGTGGGCCTCCCCGCCAACCAAGCAGGATGGGCAAATCTATCCCGAAGCTACCGTTCTCGCTGGTGTACTCAGTCCCCGCGAATCGGCCGACATTGGATGTCTCATCAGCGTCCTGGGTCACGAGATTTCGCATGAGTGCACTCAGCCCGAGCCCGAAGCTGAGCGCCCAGTGTTCATTCGAAAAGCCCTGACGGCCGTCGATCCGGACGGTTCGCCCGTAGAACGAGAGTCCCGCTTCGCGATTTCCCTCTAGTCCAACCCGGGCATTCACCCAGCTCGCCGGACCGGGAGCCAGAACGTGCTCGAGCAGCACCCCCTGGAAAAAGGCGCTTTCCGCTTCGTCGGCGTCCGTCCCAGAAGCTGATTGCCCATCAGCGATCTGGTTCTTGACGGCTGAACTGACTATTTTCGTTGAGAACCCCACAGCCCCGGAGACCTCCCCGGTCTTCAACGTGTGGGCCGGGTGCCCGAGAGGCCCGGCGGCGCCGCAGCCGGAAAGCAGCAGCAGGCAGACTCCCCAGCAGAGTAGCGCGCGGCGCCAAGGTTGAAAGTTCAGATCGAGCATGGGGTGGCGAGTCCGGCTCCTAGCATATATGGTCCCGGCGCTTTGCCGGGCCCACGCCAACTTTTGTTCTCGCTGCTTCTGTTGCTGCCGGCTTGTCAGCCCGAGATTGGCGACTCGTGTTCTACCGCTTCGGATTGCTCGTCCTCCGGAGGGCGCCAGTGCGACACGACATTGCCCGGAGGATACTGCACCGTCATCGGTTGTTCCCCCGGCACCTGTCCGGAAGAGTCGATCTGTATCGGTTATTCCGGTGTCGCAGCGTCGACGCCGGAATGTTCGGTGCTCGCCGAAGGGGCACGGCTCAATCGCAGCTTTTGCATGAGGAGTTGTTCCGGCGACGGATGCCGCAGCGGTTACGTCTGCGAAGACTTGGCAGGGGACGACTCGTGGGGTGCGGAGCTGCTGGAGAGCAGTGGCACGAACGGACGAGTGTGCGTGCCAGCGGATCCCGGTGTTGACTTGTCGCTCGCTACTGGCGTCTGCACGTCGCAGGGCAGCGCCTATGACGCGTCGGCCGCGGTGGTACTGGGTTCGTCAGACGGCGGAGCTGACGGTCAAGCTCCGGGAGATGCCGGCACGGATAGTACCGCCGGTGACGCAGGATTGGGGGGAGACGCAGGATTGGGGGGAGACGCAGGCGGCGATGGCTCCGCGTCGTCAGTCGATGTTGGCTCGCCTGATGTGGGCGCTCCAGAGAGTGGCCCCCAGGATGCGGCGCTGGATCAAATCGCTGACGCCCCTCAGGACGCGCGAAGCGACGGATGAGTCCAAGCCCGGCTTCAGCGGGCACAGGAGCTGCCCTCGGACGGCT
>JABSRN010000056.1 GCA_013214025.1 Polyangiaceae bacterium | reverse complement strand
CTGAATGCGATCGACGGATCTCAGCAAGTCGTTCGGGTTCAACTTCGCCCCCTCGCGGAGCTCATGGCCGAGGGCATGGACGCCATGGGCCCAGGACCCACTAGTCTGAAGGTGGACATCAAGGGTCTGGAGGAGGAGGTCTGGGCTTGATCCGAAATTGTGGACAGCGTTTCAGGCAGCTAGTGTAGCTCCTGATGTGATCTTCTCATAGTCGAGCGGGCTGAGGTAGTCGAGGGTCGAGTGTCGACGTTGGCAGTTGTAGAAGCCCTCGATGTACTCAGCGATTTCACTCCGGGCCTCGAATTGGCTATCGAACGGCAGCTCATTCATCAGCTCTATCTTGAGCGTGCTGAAGAAACTTTCGACCACAGAGTTATCCCAGCAGTTCGCTCTGCGACTCATGCTCGGTGTGAAGCCGCGTCGACTCAGCATGGCTAAGTAGTCGTCGCTAGCGTACTGGCTGCCTCGGTCCGAGTGGATCAAGATACCACGTCCAGGTCGACGATGCCTCACGGCACAGTCGAGCGCGTCGAGTACCAGCTCGTCGCGCATGTGGTTTGCCAGTGCCCACCCGACGACCATGCGCGAGTGGAGGTCGATGACGACCGCGAGGTACATCCAACCGCCGAGTGTTTCGATGTATGTGATGTCCCCCGACCAGACGGTATTTGGCCGCTCCACGCTAAAGTTGCGATCGAGTAAGTTCGGTGCGATTCGCCCGCCGTGTTTTGAGTTGGTGGTTTGCACACGACGACGCTTCGCACGAGCTACGAGCCCTTCTTTACGCATAATTCGCGCTGTTCGCCGTATGCCAATGCGGCGTCCGGCTTCGTGAAGATCGCGCATGATTCGCGGACTCCCATAGCGCCGATTTGAGCGTTTGAACGAAGCTCGAACCTCCACGGCCAGAACACGATCCTCGCGATCCCGTGCGGACTCCGGTCGCTTCTTCCAAGCGTAGAAACCGCTCGTTGAAACCCCGAGGAGGTGGCACATGAAGCTGATTGGGAACCGCCGTTGCTCTGCGTCGACCGCCTCGAACTTCATTTGTTTTCCCGCGCGAAGTACGCAGCCGTTTTTTTTAGGAAGTCGCGCTCCATAGTGACCTGCTTCAGCTCCTTCCGAACCTTCGCTAGCTCCTCGCGTTCCTTGGTCATCAGTTGACCACTTGGGTCAGCCTTC
The DNA here is from genome assembly GCA_013214025.1 of Polyangiaceae bacterium. GTDB lineage: Bacteria > Myxococcota_A > Polyangia > Polyangiales > Polyangiaceae > JABSRN01. The sequence goes on along the minus strand of JABSRN010000056.1, from coordinate 151 downwards.
TTGTCGATGTCCGCCTGCTTCGCCCACCGGTACAGCGACTGCTCGCTGATGCCGAGGTCCTCCGCCAGTTGGGCAATCGGCTTGTCGCTCGACCGCATCAGTTCGACGGCCTCAGCCTTGAACTCAGGTGTAAACTTTCTTCGCTTCTTCG
>JABSRN010000055.1 GCA_013214025.1 Polyangiaceae bacterium | reverse complement strand
CCCTCAGCACCATTCTCAAAGAACGGCCGACCCTCCCAACGCAACGGTTGCGCAAAGTCCGAAGGCAACACGTCATCAGTCGGCTCAAGCGTACGCCCAAACGCCGTGTAGTCGTAGCCACCTACGCTATCGCCGTCGGGCGTCATCAACCTGCGAACGTTGCCCAGCGTGTCTACCTCGAAGTAAACCTCGCCGCCGCCGTCTCGATGGTACATCCACAGCGGATGATCGATGCCGTCATACAGGTAGCGGTACTTGACACCAGCTACGCCATTACCGTCCGAGATGGTCGAGATGTTAGCGCCTTGGTATTGATACCATTCGACGTCACCTGTTCCAAGATTCCTCGCCACGGTTCGCTGCAGGTTAAAGTTGTAGCTAAACTCGTAGTCCTGGTCGGTTCCGACATCATCGAGGCTCGTCAGCAACGACGCTCGGTGGTTGTACCCAATGGTACTGTCACCGATTGCCGTTACGTTCCCACCCGTCGTTAGGAACACGTCACCAGAGTCGACTGAGGCTGGGATGCCTGCCGACGACGGCTCACCGTCGTCCAAGCGGGGTCGTTGGTGGTCCACAGAGACGCCCGCGTGCACGCTTAGTGCCCCCAGGGCGTTGTAGTCGTAAGCCCCCTCACCCTCTACATTCGTGACGCGGCTCTGCGCGTCGTATTCGATGATTCGGGACGTGCCGTCCGGATCGGTGAGTAGGTTCGGATTGCCCGAGAGGTCGTATTCCGCGTCGTAACAACGCGTCGGACCTGACGGGTATTCGTAGCAGCGCTGAGTTAGGCGGCCGAGCGTGTCGAAGTCCTGCGTACGCACTTGACCGTTAGGATACTCCAGGCGCGTGTTACGGCCTACCTCGTCGTAAGTGCGCGTAAATGTCCCTACATCGACGGTCACCACCTCGTCGACGTCGTTCGGCACTTCCGGATCGGCCTCGTCGAAGTACACATAGTTGTAGTCCAGGGTCCACACCTGTCCGCGGGAATCGTACGTGAAGCTCTGAGTGCTATTGGCGTGGTCGATTTGCTCGACTTGCCCGACATCGTTGTCGGTCAGATCGCCATACAGCAGCTGACCGCTTCCTAGAGTCACGAGAAACTTCGATGAATTGGGCACGAAGGCGATGTCCGCTGCACCACCACCACCCGGGATGGTCATCCGTGTGAAGCTGAGCTGCAATTCCGTCGGGGGCGCCTGTCCGTCGGGGATGACCTCTACGGGTCCAGGCACAGTGCTCTTATTGCTGGGCGCTTCCTCGTCCGAACAACCCGCGGCGAGCGCCAACGGTGCCGATAGCGCAGTCACCACAGCAACCAAGGTCAGGGGCTCGATCCGGAATATTGTTTTCATGAGGAGGCGTCATTCCTGAACGCGCGGGCGGGGCGTCTGCTGGGCGCTGGAGCGCTACGGCAAGGCTAATATCCAGCGACGTATCATGTCGACGGCAACTTCGTCCACTCGCTGCACGCCGATGGGAGGCATAGGCTGAGCGGTGGTGACCTCACTATTACGCGAAACCGCCAAAAACAGCCCGCTCTCGTCGGGAAGACCTGGGGTGACGCGGATCCCACCGACCAGTTCGCTCGTCGTTTCGACGCCGATAATGTTCTCAAGCGCGACCGAGTGGTCGAGATCGAACGCGCTGGCGGCTCCGAAACTACCGTTGTGGCAGTGCACGCAGTTGCCCTGAAAGTACCCGAGCACCGACTCGGTCAATTCATCCTCGTGCACGATTTCGTCTGGCGCCGGCGGCAACTCGCTCAAGATCCCGGCCTCAGCAAGCTCTGCTAACTGCGTCGCAGTATCTCCCGACAACGGTGCGTTCAATCGAAGTTCGTCAAATCCGATGACCCGCGGCTCTTGGGACTCGTGGCACATCCGACACTGGAGCGTCGACGGCACCTCGTGCTCAAACTGGTCTCCCTGATGACTGACGGCGACCTTCACCGGAATGCTTCCGTCCAGTAACGCAGCGTCGGCGCCCTCATCATCCCAGAGGTAAACGGCGTACTCCCAGCCCTCAGCGGTTTTGCGCAAAGCCCGGGTTTCGATCGGCAGGCTGTCTTCATCCAACGCCCGATACGAAAAGGTCTTAAAGAAGATGACCCCAACAGGAAAAACCCAATCCGCTTGGCTAGTATCCACCGTCGCCCCTACGGGCAAACTGACGAATCGTTGCTTCTCGCTACCGTTCGTCCACAGGGCATGGGCAGGCTCGAACAAACTGACGCTCGGGGTCCAATCGTCGCGATTTGTCGTATCAGGGTAAAGGCCCACTTCACTCGGGGCGTCGGGAAAAACCTGCAGCTGCTCGCCGCCCAAGAAGCCCGTTTCCACTGCCGAGAGCGAACCGTTACCGGGGCCGTCGTCAGGGCTGCAAGCGCCCAAAAGCCAAGTCGCCGCGAGCACGGGAAACCTAGCCGCCTGTACGCCGCTAGCTTCACGGGCCCGGCAGCCCCTCTCACGCCAACATTCCGAGGGATTGCAACTCGTCGAAGTAGCGCGGGTAGGTCTTGTTGACGCAGCCCGGATCAAGAATTGTCACGTCACCGCAAAGAGCGAACGCCATCGCCATGCGGTGGTCCTTGTAGGTTTCGATCTGCGCTCCCACAGTGAGAGATGCCGGCGGAACGATGTGTAGACCATCATCGAGCTCTTTGACTTCCGCACCCAGCTTACGCAACTCGGCGGCACCCGCAGCGATACGATCGCTCTCGTGATGGCGTAAAATTTCCACACCCCGGATGGTGGTCGGTCCCTGGGCGTAGAGTGCGACCACCGCGGCGGTGAGCGTCATATCGGGCATGTCCGTCAGATCCAGTTCCGCACCCCGGAGGGATTGCCCCGTCACTTGGGTTTGCTGCGTCGTCTGAGACGCCACAGCGCCCATGGTCTCGAGAACTCGGTAGAACCCGGCGTCTCCCTGCACACTGTCCGAGCCAAGACCGTCGATGGTGGCGTTGCTGCCGCTGATGGCGCCCAGGGCCAAAAAGTAACTCGCCGCCGATGCGTCCGGCTCAATTAAATAATCCGATGCACTCAGCGCACCGGGGGTGACGAACAATTCCTCATCAGCCGACCACTCCGCGTTGCCGCCGAAAACCACCATCGTGTTGAGGGTCATGTCGACGTAGGGGCGTGCGGGGGTTCCCTGCTCCAGCAAGATCGTTGTCGGCTCATCAGCGAAGAGCCCGCTCAACAACAACGCCGAGATAAACTGAGAGGAGGCGGGCCGAGCGAAACGGATCTGTCCGCCTCGTAGCTTCGACCCTTCCAGGATGCTGAGCGGCAAACATCCAGCGACGTCCTCCGCGCGTAAACTGGCCCCTTGGGCTGTCAAAGCATCGAGCAACTGAGCCATCGGGCGCTCACGCATGCGGGGGCTGCCGTCCACCGAGATCGTGCCCCGCCGTTTCGTGCCGGTAGCAGCGAGTACCGCTGTCAAGAAGCGCGCGGCCGTGCCAGCGGTGCCGACGAACAGAGGCTCACCGCGTGTCGCGGCCAGCTCGCCGCTCTTTCCATGGACCGTGAATGTTGTGGAATCGTGCTCCGTCAATTCAATGCCCAACTGAGTCAGACACTCCCTCATCAAATCAGTGTCTTCGGCACGCAGAACGCCGCTCAGCTTGCTGGCACCATCGCTCAGGGCCGCCAACAACAACGCCCGATTGGTGATGCTTTTAGAGCCGGGGGGACTGACACGAATTTCCTGAGGGCTCAGGCGACCAACAGCGATGCTGGCGAGTTGGCTGACGTCCATGGCCCCGATTTAGCGCTCTTCCCCTGCCGGCGGAAGAGCACAACATACGTACAGGCGCCGAAGATCGCCTCGGTGGTGCCGATTTGCGCCGTTCGCCCTCGATAGCACGCCGGATCACAAGAAATCCGGCCCCGGCCCTTCGATCGGCGGCCCGCTCCCCGCAGCGACACCAGAACTTGTGCCCGACCTTTCGCGATGCCAAACCGCGCCTGATGAAAGTGGTGATCGACGCCCGGTACGTGAGGGACCGCCCCAGCGGGATCGGTAACTACACGACGGCCCTGGTGGAGCGATTGCCGGGGCTCGCAACCGACGTAGAATTCACGTTTTGGACGCATCGCGAGAGCCCACGCAGCTTGGGTGACGCCCCCAACGTGAAGTGTCATGTGGTGAAGGCCGAGGCCAACGGGCCCGCCACCCTCGCCGCGCTCAACCGACTCGGACCCATCCCGAGCGGAGCCGTGTTCCACGCCCCGTACAACATCATGGGCCGCGGACTACGCGGCCCCAGCGTCGCCACAATTCACGATCTCATGTGGTTCGACTGCCCTGAGTGGTGTGAGGGCCGCCCCTTGATGCGTAAGATCCGCCGTCCCTTTTACACAACCGGAATTCGATGGGCTCTGCAGAACGCCAACCACGTGCTGACGGTCTCCCAAGCATCAGCGGCTCGACTCCTGGCTGCGGCACCTGGCATGCGGGATCGAATCACGGTCACGCACAATGCTGCCAGTGACGCTTTTTGCCCGCCAACAGACTTGGCCCAAGCACAATCAGCCGCTGCGAAAATCATCGGCAGCGACGCTCCCTACTTTCTCATGGTGGGCCAGGACCAGCCCTACAAGGCTCAGGACTTAGCCATCCGTGCTCTCGCAGAAACTGGCCTGACGGACACCAAGATCGTCATCGTCCAGCGTTTGTCGGGAACGGGCCGCCTTCAGACGATCGCCGACGACTGCGGCGTGGGCAAGCAACTTGTGCAACGCTCTCAGATCTCCCAACCGAAGCTCGTGACCTTACTGCAGGCAAGTCTTGGCTTGCTGCAACCGTCACTCGTGGAAGGTTTCGGAATGCCCGCACTGGAGGCGATGGCGAGCGGCTGTCCAGTCATCGCCAGCGACATCGCGCCGTTGATCGAAGTGCTGGGTGGCGCAGGAGTACATGTGCCCGCCGGCAGCATCGCGCCCCTAACAGAGGCTATGCGACGCCTCCACGACGACGAAACGCACCGACAGCAATTGCGCGCCGCAGGACCCGAGCGGGCGATGGAATTTTCGTGGGACCGGACCGCCCGGCGCACCCTCGACATCTACCGGCACGCCTCCGAAGAGGGCCCGATCCCGCCGCGAGTGGTTCACCTCTGATCCTGCGCGGGGTTCAGATCCCACGAGGGCGGGATTCAGAAACACGGAACGGCTTTCGAGAGAACTACTCACTTGGCGTGAGAGCAGTTCTCTCGAAAAAATAGGAACAATTCTGTCGCTGCCACAGGATCTTATGGTCGCGATTCCCTTCAAGTGAAGTGAATCGAGCACTAGCCCGGCCCGTCACCAGGTGCGCCGACGCCTGCTTTCGCGGCCCGTGTGCCAGAAAGTGTCGATATCCAACGTCCCGTACTCCCATCACCGGGCTTCACGGACCGCGCCAGCTGGGTTAGGCCCTCCCCCGTGCGGTTGCTCTTTGTCGCCCCAAATATCCTCGTGCCCGGCACCAACGGGGGATCCACCCACGTCACCGAGGTGGTGCATGGATTGCGTAAGCAGCACGATGTTCTGTTAGCGGCACGCTACCGATCCCACGGGCACCAAACCCTCGCTAGCGGAGCCGGGACAGCGGGTCATCCGGGCACGTATCCCCTCGCGGCCTATCACGCGGCGCGAATCTATCCGCACGCGCGCAAGTTTCGTCCGCAAGCGATCTACGAACGCTTCAGCGCTCAAGGAGCGGGCATCATGCTCGGTCGGGCTCTACGCATCCCTGTGATCTCCATGGTGCTGGACAATCACGCCACTACGCTGACACTGGCGGGCGCCAACAAGCTCATCACGACAGCGCCCCACTTGGTGCCGAAACGTTATCACCCAAAATGTGTACGGGTGTCCTGGGGCGCCAATGTCGAGCGTTTTCATCCGGATATCGACGCGGGCTCCCTGCGGAAGGAGCTCGGCTACGGCGCGGACGACTTTATTCTCGCCTATACGGGCGCATTTTACGAATGGCACGGTCTCGACATCCTGATGCAAGCTGTCGCCAAACTGAAAGCGGACGGCAACATCGGCAAGCTCAAAGTCTTGTTGGTCGGCGAAGGTCATGTCCGCGAAGAGATCCAGCAACTAGCCCGAGAACTGGGCGTGGCGGATCGCGTGCGCTTTCACGACCGCGTGCCCTACGAACAGATCCCGCGCTTCCTCGCCATCTCGAATGCCTGCACCGCGGTGTACGATCCACCGCGCAATCCGAACCTGGCCAAACACGGCATGTACTTCGACCCGCTAAAGGTCTTCGAGTATCTCGCGTGCGGCAAACCTGCGCTTGTCATGAACACCGGCAATATGCGCGACATCTTCACCCCCGACGAACACGCCATGCTCGTCGAGACAGCCAGCACCGACGCTCTGGCTGCAGCGCTAAATCGCGTGATGACCGACACCGAGCTCCGAGCGCAACTCTCCACAGCTGGCCGCGAACTCGTCGTTCGCAAATACTCTTGGCAATCCCACGCGGACCATCTCGGTGAACTCTTCGGCGAACTCGTCGACAGAAATGGCGAGACAGCGCCATGAGCGAATTACTCCAAGAACTTCGGGAAGCCGCGTCATGCCCCGAAGGCGACGCCGAGGGCTGGAAAGAATTTTACGCCCCCAAAGTCGCCTCCGTCACTCGCCACCGACCCGCAGCCGCCAAGCGCTGGAGCATCATCGTGGTGGCGTGGAACTCCGCCCCCTTCGTGATCGAGTGCCTCGATCACCTGATCGCCCAAGACGGATTTGATCGCGATAGCGCCGAGATCATTCTGGTGGACAATGGGGGTTTGGACCCCGTCCGGGACGAACTATCCGAACGCGTAGATATCGAAATCCGCATGACGGAAAACGTCAAACTCACCCCGGCACGCAACGTGGGCGTCGCCTACGCGTCCGGCCCCATTATCAACTTCATCGACGACGACGGCCTGGTCGCTCCCGACTACACCGAGAATGCGTTGAAGTATTTTGAGGACCCGACCGTCTACGGCGTGCGCTCCAAAATCATCGCCAAAGAACACCCGTATTTTACGACTCTCGGCAGCCACTACGACCGAGGGCCGGCTCCCGTCGAAGATGCCTTGGTGACCGAAGGCAGTTGTTTTCTTCGCCGGGATCTCTATCTACAAGTTGGTGGATTCGGACTGCTCAGCGGACATGAGGGCATGGAACTCTGCCGACGCATGACCCTGGCCCAGACCGACGGCAAACTCCTGTACGCCCCGGACGTCGTCATGCGCCACGACTACATGGACGGCTGGAGCAAGTATTTCCGCAAGAGCCTCCATTACGGCGGGATCGGCTCCATCGCCAGCGCGTTGCACCCAGAGGTCGATAGCTTCATCTCGGAGGCGAGCAAACGACGCTTTCCGAAACCGAAGCGAGCTTTGCGTTTACGCCTAGCTAACCGAGCGCTGCGATTGGGACGAACCTTGTTACAAACCTACAGCCGACTGCAGAACTAGCGTCAGTATCGGAAGCCCTCATGACCTTTTCGCCCCTTGGAATTCGGAACCCGCTCAGGCGCAAAGCCCACTGGCTGTCTCGAGCATCAGGTATCGGTATTGCGGCGAGCCTCACGCTCCCAACGAGCGCGCCCGCACAATCAACGAGCGCACCCGCGGAGCCGGCTACGACGACAGAGCCCGCAACCGCCGAAGCTGACGCGAAGGCCACGCCCCCGCTGTTCGAGATTCACGACGGTCAGCTCTTCTTCGCGAGGGACGGAAAGACCTTCCCGTTCCCGCTGCCGGCGCCAGCCAAGGCTCTCCACATCGTTGGCAAGCGGGTCTACGTCGCCATCGGCGAACAGGGAGTCGCCCTGGTCGCCCTCGATGCCAAGGGCGATACAGTAGTGGAAAAGCTGATCCCGATCTCCCACGGTCAGGTGACGGGTTTCATAACGGATGGCAACGGCATTTGGATGAAGGTGGACTCCGCCCACGCCATTCGACTCCACGGCGCGGCGAACACCTCGCCGCCGGCGCCCATCACGCCGGTCGAGGCCACCCCGGTAGCCGCTCCTGCGAAACCGACACCCAAGGCGCCGGCCCCGCCCAGGCCGGCAGGCCCAAGCCGCGCCGCCGTAAAAATCGCGAAGATCTTCAACGGCCAGGTCCTGCTCGATGCCGGAAAGAATGCCGGATTGCGCGCCGGCGATCGCTTCCGTGTCGTGCGCGGCGAACAGATCAGCGACGAAGGCGGTGCCTTTGATGGCGAGCGGGAGGTTGGCGTGCTCGTCGTGGACTCCGTGAGCCCCACGGCTGCACGCGCGCGGATCTGGCGTGGCGATCGAGTGCTCCCAGGAGATCGCCTGGAGCCGGCCAACAAGAAGACGGACGCCAGCTTAGTATACCCACGTCAGCTCTTCGGATTTGTCGAGACCGAAGTTCATGTACGGCCGATCCTCAACGTCGGCGAGACAGGATTCGGCACCATTGTAGATGCCAACGCCACCTACTACGCCGAAGACTATTATGTGGGCCTACGAAGCCAGCCCTTCGGTATCGGGCGCACCGGAGGGCGTACCGCGTTCACTCAGACGCTCCTCGCTGAGGGAGGCTACAACAGCCGCCCCTTTGCGATCGGTCTCGGCGTCGGCTTGACCAGCGTATTCGGCGATCTGTCCGACATGTTCGAAATTACGTCCATCTCGGACGACGAATTCGGTCTAGCGCGGAGAGACGAAACCCAAAGCGGCCCGCAGTGGGAAGAGAGCACTCAGGAGTTACAGCATGCCTTCGCGCTCAATCAGCGTGTTCGCCTCGGCGCGATGGACGGCCTGAACCTGACCGTCGCCAACACACTGCTCTACTTTTCTGGCTCCGACGCCAACGAGCCCAACGAGGAGCATGATGGCTTTACCTACGCCGGCACCAACGCCAAACTGACGATCCCGCTGGCTCAGCGAGCAGATCTCTTCCTGGAGGGCGGCGGCGGCGTGAGTGGTTATGCCTTCGGCGCGATCGGAGTGTTCGGCTGGATCCGCGGAAACGGCGGCCCTGGCTCCCTCGGCATGCTCGCATCCGCCGGCGGCGCGGGCGTCTGGAGCTCAGTATCACGTACCAACGTCTGGTACGGCTACACCGAAGAGAAGCAAATCCAGGTCGGCGGCCCTATGGTGTCCGCGGGCGTCCGTTACCGCTTCGGGCTAGAGGACCGCCGCGCCGCCCGCTAGCTCCTATTCAGCGCTATTTCTTGTTGGGCGTAACGCCGCGGCTGCGACCCCAATCGGCGGCGGAATAGCCGCTTCTGGGCGCAGCATCGGCGACCAGCGTGCCCCCCGCCGTCCGGGGCGGGCGCGGGAGTGGCGGTAAAGGAGACGCGGGATGATTGCATGTCGGTGGTGGGGCGCCGACGGCCGGTGGGACATATGCGGTGCGCTCTCGAACGCCGGCGGGAACTGCAAGCGCGGTCGGCGCACTGACAACCCCCGATACCGAATGCACAGGCGCCAGCACCGAATCCGCATCCCGAGAGGCGGCAACAGGCGACGCGGTTATATGCGACGCCGTGACAGGCTCCGGCGGCGGGAGCCTCGTGGGCAACCCAACGGCATCGGCGAGCGGGGGGATCGTTTCAGCGAGGGCGCCCGACATCACCGCGACATCGGCGCGTGGCAGCGGGTCAGAAAAGTCGAGTTCGAGCCCGCTGCCCTCATCGGACTCCAAGACGGGCGGTGGCGGTCCGGCTGAGGGCACCACTTCCGGCGCCGGACTCAAGCCGCCGTCCGTGGGCGGTAGCGGCCCCACGCCTGCGCCCTTCGCGGCGACGCCGAGCGCAACCGGACCGGATTCGCGGTCCCGTTTGTCGCTCTCGAAAATCTCCCGACGACGGGTCCGGTCGGCCTCGTAGTCCCGACGCGACTCCTCTAGCTGTTGCCGCCGTTCGGCGATCTCCGGAAACTCGACGTCCAGGGGCACGTCGGTCTCGTAGACGTGCACGGCTCTGGGCCCGGCGCTCTCGCGTTCATCGCGGAGCCCCCCGGAGTTCCACACAGGGCTCCGCAATGAACTATGGCCGGCGTCTCGAATGACCCAACGCTGCCGAATCATGACCCACGCGGACACCATGCCCAGTCCCGCGCTGATGATATAAACGCCTACCTGCTGACCTACTGCAGGCCCGCCCGAGACGAGCGCTACTTGGATCGCAATCCATGCCAAGCCCACAATCCATGCCGGCGCGGATACGTGCCCACGAAAGAAACGAACTGCCCACATGGCGTAGTAGACCCGCACGGGGGCAGTGGGATAACAAATCACTGACGCGCTCACGACGGCAGTCGTTAAGCCGAGCCCCGCCGTGTTAACGACGACAGAAAAATCAGAAGGCACCACCCATGCGGGCACCGCAGCTCCCACTACGCACAGCCCAAGCAACGCCCGGGGTCGCCAGTAGCATTCGATACCCGGAGCAAAGAGCCAGAGGGCCCACGCCCCGAACACCGCCTGAGCTACCGTGGGACACCCGAAGATCAGTGACACGGCGCTGCCAATATGTCCTGCGCGCCCAATGGACAATTCAGCCATGTCCGCGGCGGGCAGGATCAACAGAGCAGCCACTATGGCCAGTGACAACCACTGCGAGCTATGTACCTCTTGGCCCGTCTGGTAGGGGACTACAATCACCAGCCAAGACTAGCGATCGGGTCCGGCGAAACAACGCCTAGGCGAGCCCCGCTCGTCGATGCCGGAAGAATATTCTCGGATCCCTGACAATTACTCCTACGCCGGTCCTTGCCCGGCGTACGGTTGCGTTTCGTCGACGATGGGGCGACCCTCGACACGATGCGCGAGGCTCAACAGAAGCTCAACGAGGACGACACCGGGCTTGCCGTTGAAGCTAACGACCCAACGGCGAATTCCGACAACTCGGTGACATCGGGTGCGTCCGCGCCCCCGCCCCCCCGGCACGGCATCGGCGACCTCTCCTTCGACCGCGCGGACTTTAGCGACTCAACGCCGGTCACTGATGGCGCTGCCGCGGCGGACGGTCGGTCACCCACCGACCCCGAATTCCGATGCACCGTCTGCGACGAAGGCGTTCACGGCGAGTACTACCAATCCGGCGACGCTGCGGTGTGTGCGCTCTGTCGCGAACGAGTACTGAGCGAACTGGCCGAAGGTCACGGCAGTGTGGCCAGCGCCTTCGCCTACGGTGCAGGTGCTGGAGCGCTCGGGGCCCTCGGGTACTACGCTGTCACCACCATCAGCGGTTACGAATTGGGCATCATCGCCATAGCCGTCGGCTACGCCGTGGGTAGAGGCGTGCGTCACGGTGCGGGCACGCGGGACCACTGGATCTACCGCGCCATGGCCCTCGTGCTCACCTACGTCGCGATGGTCGCCACCTACATTCCCGCTATCTTGTCGTCGCTCGGAGAATTCGACCTGCTATCCATCGCCATCGCCTTAGTATTGTCCCTCGGGGCGCCGTATTTTTTCATTACCGAGGGCCAGCTGATGGGATTGGTCATCCTCGCCATCGGCCTCTGGCAAAGCTGGTCCCTCACGGCCGGCCCGCGCATCGTTCTGGACGGGCCGTTTTACGCCGTCGCAAAGGAGACCGAAGCCGCCTCAATGCCGGAGAAACGGCCCGTAGATTGATCTGTGCGCTGTTCGGAGAGCCGCCGCCCTCAATGTTCCGGTAGGGAGGCCGCCTAAAGGTGGTCCTCCACGCTCAGGGTGAAGCCAATTTCGCTTGGCAACCCATGTGAATAGCGCGTAAAACCAAAGTTTAAGATAGATGGAGGACAGGTTCTGAACAAACCTGTAGCGAGAATGAAGGCAGACTTCGATCGATTGGACAACGTCTACGACGCGGGCAAGACAGCGGTCTACCGCGGGGCAATGGACGACGCGAACAACCGGGTGGTGCTCAAGGTACTGCGCGAAAATTTCCCGTCCGAGGCGAGTCGCGAGGAACTCCGCCACGAACATCGGATCCTGACGCAACTGGCCGAGCTTGGCGTGGAAGGCGCCATCCGAACCCACGGGCTGACAGACAATGACGGTCGCCTGGTCCTGGCCACAGAAGACTTGGGTATCGACAGCCTGACGCTGGCTATAAACGGCGGCAAATGGAACCGTGACTCCACCCTCTCAGTGGGCATCGCCATCGCCGAAGCCCTCGGAGACGTGCACGATGCCGGCTTCATCCACAAGGACATCAACCCCGGCAATGTGCTCTGGGATCCCAAAACTGACGCCATCAAATTGCTGGACTTCGGGATCAGCGTACGTGCGGACCGAGACATCGTTCGGACTGAGGCGCTTGCCGGTACGCTCGCCTACATCTCGCCTGAGCAAACAGGCCGCATGAATGCTTGCGTCGACTGGCGCAGCGATCTGTACTCCTTGGGGGCAACGCTTTACGAGTTGCTCACTGGCCGTATGCCGTTCACGGTGACCTCCCCCCTTGAGCTGGTGCACGCACATATCGCCATACGTCCGCAGCCGCCGGCATCCGTCGATCAAACGATCGAACCGCTGCTCTCGGATATCGTCATGCGCTTGCTGGAAAAGAACGCGCAGGACCGCTATCAAAGTGCATTCGGGCTTCAGATGGATCTGGAACGCCTGCGCACCGGCCTCGACAAGGGCAAACTGGAGCCATTCGAACTCGGTAGTCAGGACGTAGCCCGGCGCTTTCAAGTCGCGGATCGCCTGTATGGCCGCCACGAACAGACCAACTGGCTGATGGAGCAATTCGATCGGGCCGCAGCAGGAGAGACGGTCTTCGCGCTGGTGGGGGGCTACTCCGGCGTCGGAAAGACCGCCCTCATTCGAGAAGTACAGCGACCTATCGTCAAAAAGAGAGGAGCGTTCCTTGCTGGCAAATTCGACCAGTTTCATCGAGGACTCCCCTACGCGTCCCTCAGCCACGCCTTCGACCGATTCGTTCTGCAGTTGCTCACGCTCGATGCAGAGGCCCAGCAACGCTGGATGTCAAAAATCCTAGAAGCGACGGCGCCAATGACCCGCCTAGTTTGTGACGTGGTCCCTCACCTGGAGTCCCTCGTTGGCGAACAACCGGCAGTGCCCGAGCTCGCGGAAGCCGACGCCGAGAACCGCTTCAATGTTGTGTTCGGTCGCTTTGTCGGTGCATTGGCGACCGCGGACCACCCGCTGGTCCTGTTCATGGATGATCTGCAATGGGCGGATCTGCCGTCCCTACGTATCATCGAACGCCTGGCAACCGAGGCGAACGCAAAAAATCTGCTCATTGTCGGAGCGTATCGCGACAACGAGGTAAGTGCAGCACACCCGCTGACCACTCTGAAGGAGCGCCTCGCAACAGCCGGACGAGCGCCCGCCGAGTTGGCTCTCCTGCCTCTGGAATTGCCGGATGTCACCGCCTTCGTCGCGGGTGCCCATCGGGTAGCCGAGTCCACCGTCACCGATCTCGCGGCCTTGTGTTTCGACAAAACGTCCGGGAACCCGTTCTTTCTCACTCAGTTCCTGGAAGAGCTGCATGACCAATCCCTCATCCAGTTCAACTCCGAAGAAAGCCGCTGGGACTTCGATCTCGTCGCCATTCGACGCCGTGACTACACGGGCAACGTCGTCGATTTTATGGCAAAAAAGGTGTCGACGCTACCCGCCGACGTCCGGGAGGTCTTGTGCGTCGGCGCCGTACTCGGGAACACCTTCGAGCTGAACCTCCTCGCCGCCGGCTTGGGACGCGATGTCGCCGATTTGATGGAGCCCTTAGAAGGGGCTCGTTCCGCCGGGCTTGTGTTCATCCAGGGAACCGAAGCCATCAGCGTCAGTTTTCTTCACGATCGCGTTCAACAGGCAGCCTACGAACGCTTGGATGATCACCGGCGTCGGCAAGTCCATCTGACCGTTGGCAATCTCTTTGCCGCCCTCGTCGAGGAGGGCTCTGAGGAGGTGCTCTTCGAGGCCGTGGCCCACCTTTCCCGAGCGCACTCACTGATCGAGACCAGCCACGGCAAGATGCGTCTAGCCAGATTCGCAGTCCGGGCGGCAACCCAGGCGCGTTCGTCCGCCGCCTACGGACCGGCGGCAGAGTTTGCTAACACAGCTCTTGAGTGCATCCACTCTGGGGCTCACGACGAGGCTCTGAGCATCACCGCATACATGGAACTCGCGAACGCTAGCTTCCTGACCGGCGACTATGACGCAATGAACTCGTCGGTAGATGCCATCCTAGCGAGCACCGCTGACGACCTCATCAAAGTGCAAGCACTGGAAGTCCGGGGACAAGCGCTCAACGCGGAGAACAACCTACTGGCGGCGATCGAGACCAACATCCAAGGGCTTGCGCTACTCGGTGTTTCCCTGCCGTCCGTCCCGAGCCAGGCCGCGGTGGTAGCGGAGTTGGTCAAAACCAAATTCGCTTTGCGCGGAAAAAACTCCGACCACCTATCCACCATGCCCGTCTGCCAGGATCGGCGTCAGCGTGCCGCCATGCGCTTGCTGATGAACCTGGTTGGCGCCGCCTACTACGCCTCCCCTAATCTGATCCCGCTGCTCGCATTTAATACGGTTCGCATCTCCCTCACTCACGGCGTGTCAGCCGAATCAGCAACCGGCTTTGCGGTCTACGGTCTAGTCCTATGCACACTGGGCGATCTCAAGGGGGCCTACAACTATGGTCAAGTCTCCGAGCAACTAGCATCCCGCTTCCCTGGCGAGCGTCACGCGAGTCGCGCCGCGCACATGTACAACACGCATATTCGCTTCTGGGCCGAAGACTGGAACGATTGTGCCGACAATCTACAGAAGAGTCACGAAGGGGCTTATGCGGGCGGGGATTTCGAATTCGCCGCCTTCTCCACCTTCATGCGATGTTGCCTCTTAGCGGGGCGCGGAAACAACCTGCCCGAGTTGATTCCGACGATGGCTCGAACCGCCGCTGCGATGGAAGAAATGCAGCAGAAGACATCGGGATACAGCCACGCCGTGGTGTACCAGCATGTCCTGAACCTGTGCGGCGAGGCCCACCAGGAGCCGTGGAAACTGATTGGCGCAGCCTACGACGAGCGCACCGCAATCCCCATCCACGAAGAGGCAAAGGACAAAACCAACCTCTTCTGCTACCAAGTGCAGATTCAAAAGCTGGGCGTCTTGTTCAACCGCCCAGCCATCTCTTTGGCGGCAGCAGAGGCGGCGGCCCCCTACGAAGAGGCGGCAGCAGCCACCTACTTCATCGTCGAGACGGTATTTTACGAGGCCATGGCGCGGGCGGCGATGGCCGAAACCTTCAGCGGGGCCAAGGCGAAAGCCAACCGGAAGAAATTGGGCAAGCTGGCCACCCGTCTTCGCAAGATGTGCTCAGTATCCGACGTGAGCATCGGAGCCATGGCAGCGCTAGTGGAAGCTGAAGTCGAGTGGGTCGCCGGCAAAACGGGAGTTGCGCTACTCGGCTACGAGCGCGCGGCTCGCACCGCAGCCGATAGCGGTTGGACTCAGATCGAAGGCATGGCCTTTGAGCGAGCCGGACGCCTGCAACTCAGCGAGTCGAACCAGCGCGGCGCCGAGATGCATCTGAAGGCCGCCCGCTTTGCGTACGACCGTTGGGGAGCGAAGGCCGTGGTCGACCGCCTAACCGAAGAGTTCCCTTTTGCGGCCGTCCGTATGGGGACCAACGATGGCGGAACGTCCACAGTGTCCGGAGGCGCCGCGATCGATCTCGAAGCCGCCATGCAGGCCTCTCACACCATTTCTAAACAGATCGTTCTTTCGGAGTTACTCGACAGCGTATTGCGCATTGTCGTGCAGAGCGCCGGGGCCGAAACTGGGGTACTCCTGCTGGAAACCGATGAAGACGGACCGGCCGCCTCCACTGCGAAAAATCTACCCTACAGCGCCGGGATTGTGCGCGTGGTGCGAACTACGGGCGAGCCTGTTGTGCTCGATAGCGCCGCCGAAAATGGCGACTTTACGAGCGATGCCCACGTAGCCGAACACCAGCCGCTGTCGGTGTTGTGCGCTCCGTTGGCGCATGCTGGCCGAACCCGCGGCGTCGTCTATCTCGAGAACAACCTGACGAAAGGCGCGTTCACAGCGAACCGCCTTCAATTACTTCAGTTGCTAGGCGCCCAGGCCGCGATTTCGCTGGAGAACGCCCAGCTGGTCGATAACCTCGAAGCCAAAGTCGCCGAGCGAACACTGCAGCTCGAACGCAGCAACGAATACATCCGCAAGACTTTCGGTCGCTATGTCTCGGACGACATTGTGGCGGCGGTGCTGGATCAACCGAAGGGCACCGAGCTGGGCGGCGAGCTCCGCGAGGTTACCGTGATGATGGCCGATCTGCGGGGATTTTCCACGGCCGTGCAGTCGTTACCGCCCCAGCAAGTGCTGGCGGTCATCAACAACTTCCTCGCAGTGCAGACCAAGATTGTCATGCACTACGGAGGCACCATCGACGAAGTACTCGGCGATGCCATCCTGGTGCTGTTTGGTGCTCCCATCGCAGCCAACGACGACCAGGATAGGGCCGTGGCCTGCGCGCTGGCCATGCAGCTAGCGATGGAGGAGGTCAATGCGGCAAACAAGGCCGCCGGAGTGCCGCAGCTAGCCATGGGCGTCGGCATCCACACCGGAGAGGCCGTGGTCGGCAACATCGGCACCGAGGATCGCGCCAAGTACGGCGTGGTCGGGAGCGTGGTGAACATCGCCGCCCGCATAGAAAGCCTCAGCACCGGAGGCCAGGTGCTCATCTCCGGACAAATGAAGGACGCCGTCAGCGCCGAGCTAACCACCATCAGCGAGCACACTTTTGAGCCCAAGGGAGCGTCCGAGCCGCTCAAGGTTCTCGAGGTCGTCGCGATGGGGGCCCCCTTCAATTTGAGCGTCGAGCGCGAATCTGCGCCGCTAAAACCCATCAGTCCCCTGGACATCACGCTGAGCGTGGTCACGTCGGTGGACTCCGGGCCGCAGTTACCGGGCGGGCTCATCGCTCTCGCCAACGACCGCATCGTCGTGCGGGGACTAGACGCCCAACTGCACGCGAACGTTCGTCTGCACTTCCCCTTCGCCCCGGACGCTCAAGTCTACGGCAAGGTCGTCGCCGCCGGACAAGACGGTGCCCTGACGGTGGTATTTACGTCCGTGCCCGATGAGGTGCGATCGCACCTCAACAGGCTCGATACGACCGATTGAATCCAGAGCCGCGTCGTTGCCCGGCAGGATTTTGCGCCCATCCTAGTTACGGCCCGAACGATATATTCGGTCGACTCCAACGTCAGTCGACCGAACAAGTGGCGACCCGCGCCGCGCCACAGTTTTCCGGCGCAATGCAGAGCCATGCGCCGCCGGCGCGACGTTCAGAAAACTGATCACACCACATGCGCATCTCCCGCCAAATCAAGCCGTTCTGGATAATTATTGGTCGTTGAGAAAATATTAAACCCATGACTTATTGGGCGCTCCAAAAAGGAGCTGCTCATGATTTCACTCAGCCAATTTGCTCTACCAGTTCTTATCTCGACGACCTGCCTACTGGTCTCCGCCTGCGCCACGAGTCCAGCGACAGACGACTCCGAGCGCAATGGGGGGACCTACAGCGGCACATCCGGGGCGTCCGGCGCCAGCAACGGGGGCACCGGCGGCAGTGGCACCGGCGGCACCCCAGAGGATATGCCAGATGCCTCCGGAGGCGGGTCGACGATAAGCGCACTGGCGGGTCTGCTCGGTTGCGAACAAGCCGCGGAGTGCGAAGAGGCGATGGCCGCCATGAACGACGGCGAGAGTCTACCGGGCAACGCGACTGCCTGTTGTGTGGAGGGAGAGTGCGGCATGGATCTGACCGATGACGGCACCTGCGCGCCCATGCGTGACTTCATCAACGACGACGGCAGCGTGAATCGCGAAGCCATCATGGCCGAGCTCGTCGGCGGTGAAACGGGCATCGAAGATCCTAACTGCCCAGAAGGCGAACGCCTCGGATGGCCTGGCTGCTGCTTAAGCTCAGGGGTCTGCGGAGTGCTCAATTCCGGTGTTTGTGTCGAGCCCATCGGTGGCGGCAGTGGCGCGACTTGCACGGCGCCTTAAAATCGTCAAAGCAGCCTCCAGCAACGTCAGGCCCAGGCGCAATCAGGAAACAGACAATCTCGTCGTCACCGCCACGGCTTCACTGCGAGGAGCCACCTAGCGAAAATCGTCAGCCAGCAGCCCAGATGTTGCAAATTTACCGGGTCGGTTGGCTCTGACTAACGTGTTCGATCCAATCGCGGGCGACAGCGGTGTCGGGGTGGTCAGCACCGAGGGGTCGCTGTCTCGCTTCCAGGCCCTTTTGGAACCATGCCAGCGCTTTCCTCTGCTTTCCCTGCGCGTCCAGCACCGCTCCGATATTGATATACATGCTCGCTACGGCAGGGTCTTCCTTACCAAGGACCCGCTCTCTCGCTGCAAGCACCTTGTGGTGCCACTTCAGCGCCTCCTCGTACTCTCCCGTGCTGAAATGCACGACCCCGACGTCATAGTATGACTGCATCGTTTCGGGATGGTCCGCCCCGAGCACTTGCGCCCTGATGGCGAGCGCCTTTCTCGTCAACGCGAGAGCGTCCCGGTGCTCCCCCTGAGAAGAGTAGACCATCGCAATGTTGGTGTAGACCTTGGCGGGCCGAGGATGGCTATGCCCCAGAACTTCCCCCACGATGTGCAAGGCTTTCTTCTGCCAGCTCAAAGCGAGTTCGTCATTGCCGAGCTCATGCTGAATGGAGCCTATGTTGCTGTAGCTCGCGGCGATCTGTGGGTGGTCGGCCCGCAGTATTCGCTCGAGGACACCGACCGCCTTCTCGTACATGGCCAGAGCGTCGTTCGGCTTGCCTATCTCTGGAGTGGCCTGCTCGCCATCAAGTGAGAAGAGCCGTGAAAAGAAGGGCTTACGGTTATAAGAGATTTAGAAACTACAGACTCAGGCTGCTAACCGCCTGTGCCTAATCGCTTTTTTGACGGCACCCACCACCAAGTGAGAAGAGCCGCGAAGGGTGAAGTCCGTGCTTAGAGCGGGGCACCGGATTCGAACCGGCGACATTCACGTTGGGAACGTGACGCTCTACCAACTGAGCTAGCCCCGCTTGGGTTCGCGGACCGTAGCGCCCAGTGGCCGGCTACGGAAGCTATCTCGGGGATTTTCCGCCGTAAAAGCACCGGACGGCGGTTCGACACGGCTCATCTTGACCGATCCCTTGGCCGTAACGTATCAAGAGAGCTCCCTGAGCCCAGCCGGCTCGAGTTCGGAGAGTATTTTGAAAGCCACAGTCCACAGCCGTTGTGAATGCCAAGCCTCCCTCAGTGCGAATCTCGACGAGACCCACAAGGTCATCGAAGGCTGGGCTTTCGACTCCCGCAAGAAGAAGAAGCTAAACGCCCCGGCACAAAACCTCGGCGGCGACTCTGCAAACGGCGAACACGTCTTTCAGGTCGCGTGGAACTGCCCCTGCTGTACCCGCAACACCCTCCGCATGTTCCACACCGAAGCGCTGGCTTTCGCGTAGCACAGCCTTCGCGTAAGACAGCCTTCGCGTAAGACAGTCTTCGCGTAGTCACTCTCCATCCAGACCCTCTGGCTCTACACGTCATCAACACGAGCCTGACATCCGTCAGACGCACGGCACGCTGAGACTTGCGCGCGTCGGGTAGGTCCCGTCTGGTCGACGCTCAATCCGGCGAGTGGCGCTCAGCCCGTCTGGTCGACGGAAACGTCCAGGCCGTCGATAAGCCCGCGAGTGACGTCCGCTCGGACCGGATCTCGATCGCGGTCGCGGAGCCAGACGGCGTGTCCCCACGCTTGGCGCGCGGCATCTCGGCGGCCCATGCGGGCGCAGGCAGCTCCATAGAGCGTCCAAAGCTTGGCGTCATTCTCGTCCGTGTAGGCTGCGTTGCGCAGCATCAGCAACGCGCGGCGGTGCTGGCCGCGGCGGCGCATTACGCCTACCCGACGACACAACGCCATCGCGGGCGACTCAAGAACTTGGGAAACTTGGTGACGGCGTCTCATGGGAACTGTTCACTGCTGTTGCGAACGCCATGCCAACGACGCCAGCTACCTGACACATCGTAAGTCTTGAACACCACCGACAAGTTTCGTGCAGTATCGGCCCGAATTAGCGGGCCAATCGGGGCAACTCTGACTCACTCGTCAGCCAAGTGACGAATCTCGTCACCCCCGCCTCAAATATCGTCACTCTGTGACCCACGCCGCTGAGACAGCGTTGTCATAGTTACCGAGCGCAAACGGCGGCTGCCCGTGTACGACAACGTCGCTAATCGCTGCCGTAGCAGCGGAACTGCTCGGGCAAGCCCGTTTAGTAGGCAGTGTTGTACATCGCGACGAAGTCTTCGCGAGTGCACACCCGCGGGTTACTCCCGTGGCAAATATCCGCGAGCGCCAAGTCCGCCAGCGTCTCGATCTGGTCACGACGCACACCGTGGTCCTTGAGCGTGCCCGTAACGCCTATCTTGGCGCGCAACTTGCCCATGGCCGTGGCCAGGTCGTCGCCGCCCACATCTTGGTCGCCGAACAGCGCCCCTACCCGCCGGTGCGCGTCGGCCGCCACGCTTTCATTGAACGCCACCACTACCGGCAGGCACAAGGCGTTGGCCAGGCCGTGGTGCAGTCCGCACTCGCTGGAGAGCGGATGCGCCAGGGAATGGCAAGCCCCGAGACCTTTCTGGAATGCCACGGCACCCATCATCGCCGCCTTCATCATGTCCCCGCGGGCGGTCATATCTGTGCCGTCAGTAACGGCGGTCTCCAGCGCGCCGATCACCAGCTCGATACCGCGCAGAGCGATACCGTCCGCCATGGGGTGGTCGCCCTTTGAGACATAGGCCTCGTAACAATGCGTGAGAGCGTCGAAACCCGTCGCCGCCGTGATGTGTGGCGGTAGACCGCGCGTAAGCTCGGGATCCAGTAGCGCCACCTTGGGCAAAATGTGCGGCGAGAACACCACGGTCTTACGCCGTGTCGCGGTCACGGTCAGTACCCCCGCGCGCCCCACTTCGCTGCCCGTACCGGCGGTCGTCGGCACGGCAATCACCGGCGGCACCGTATCGGGAATGTATTGGTCGCCACCGAGGGCGTCGTCCAGTTCCTCGAAGGGACGCGATACCTCCACCCTCACGGCGATCAGCTTGGCGGTATCGATCGGCGAGCCACCGCCGACGGCCACCAAGATGTCCGCGCTGTGAGCCCGGTAAGCTACGACACCCGCCTCGATATGGCTCTCTTCGGGGTTGCTCGCCACGTCCGTGAAGCGCGCGACCGCTATCTTCGTGTCGGCTTCGAGCGCGTCACACACGATGTCCAACAGTCCGGCTTTTTCGACGCCCGGATCTCCCACCACCAGTACGCGTGAACGTCCGAGGGCGCTCACTTCAGCGGCTAGTTGCTGGATGCTGCCGGTACCGAACAGCACGCGAGTGGGAAAACTCCAGGATACAGTCATGGGTCGGAGCCCCTGTTCAGACGGTTTCAAAATAACGGCGGAGTTCCCAATCCGTTACCGCTTTCTCGTATTCACGCACTTCCCACTCGCGGGTGGCGGCGTAGTGGTCGACGAAGGCATTGCCGAGCACTTGGCGCACCGGGCGGCTCTTACGGAATCGCGCGGTGGCTTCTTTTAGAGTGTTCGGCAATTTACCGGGGCCGTCGGTGCCGGCGTCCCCCTGGGTCATGTCCGACAGCTCGAGTTGTTTTTCGATGCCGTAGAGCCCAGCGCCCAAGCTCGCAGCCATGGCCAAGTACGGGTTGATGTCGGCGGCGGTCTGACGGTTTTCGATGCGAAGGGACGAAGGCTCGTCAGGGGCCACGACTCGCAGCGCGCAGGTTCGATTATCCACGCCCCAGGACGTCACCAACGGCGCCCAAAGACCAGGGGCGTAACGTTTGTAACTGTTGATGGTCGGTGAATACACCGCCGTTAGATCCTGCATCAGCGCCATCTGCCCGGCTAGGTAGTGACGCATGGTTTTCGACATGCCGTGTTTGCGCGAGCCGTCGTAGAACGCGTTCTTGCCATCTCGCCACAGGCTTTGATGCAAATGTCCGCTGGCGCCTGGCAGGTCAACGCTGAACTTCGCCATGAAGCTCGCGACCAAACCATGCTCATAGGCGATCTGTTTGAGCGATGTCTTGAACAGCGCTGCCTGGTCGGCGGCTTCCAGCACGTCGTTGAATCGAATCGCGCATTCGTAGATGCCCGGCCCCGTCTCCGTGTGAAAACCTTCGATGTTGATGGCAAAGTCGTCCATAGAACTGAGGATGTCGTCCATCAGCTCGGCGTCTTGACCCGTGCGCAGCCAGCTGTAGCCGAACATGCCAGGATCTAGAGGCTGCAGGCCGCGATGCCCCTTCTCGATGAGACTATCGGGAGTCTCTTTGAAGAACATGAATTCGAACTCTGCGCCAAAACACGGAGTGAAGCCCATGTTCTCGGCACGGCTCTGTACCTTCTTCAAAAGATTGCGCGGGCATGCCGGGTGCGCCTTGCCGGAGCCGTCCTGAAAGTCGCAAAGGAATGCCGCCACTCCGGGCTCCCACGGGATCAGTCGCAGGGTCTTGGGATCGATCACCGCGTGGGCGTCCGGGTACCCCGTCTCCCAACCCGTCACCTTGACGTTGTCGTAAAGCATGTCGGCGACGTCCCAGCCGAAGATGACGTCGCAGAATCCGAAACCCTTGGCCAACGCGGACTGCAGCTTTTCTAAGGATACGTATTTGCCTCGCAGTACCCCGTCGATGTCGAAACCACCGATCTTGGCGCGGGAAACGTCGGCCTCCTTCAGGGAGGCGATCATGGCCGCGGCTCGTTCTAGCTCGGTCACCGCGCGCTCTTTACCGCCAGCTCGTTTTGCCGAGCGTTTCGATTGACTCGGCGCCTGCTTGGAAGTCGTCTTCTTGGCGGTTGCCTTCTTCAGACCAGGCCTACTTGCGGAAGCCTTGCCGGCCGACTGGCGCGAGGATTTCGATGATTTTTGTGCGACAGCCTTTTTTGCGCTCGGCTTCTTGGCGCTCGGCTTCTTTGGGGACTTCTTTTTGCTGGCCATACGCTTCACCTATGCCGCCGTCGGAAGTAGATCCGGACGGTGGCGCTCGCGCTTACTGAAAGGCGCAGCTATATTGTGGCCCGGCAGCACGCCAAGCGGCAAGCCTTCCGAGATTCGCCGCGCGTCGCCGCGCCTCATGGAGCTTCGCCGGGCTTCGCGGAGCTTTTAGGCCTGCGCCTTGGCGATGGCCGTCTTGACGCCCCCGACCAGCTGTTCTTCGGTGAACGGCTTGGCGACAAATCCTGAAACCAAGGGGTGCCCAATCAGCTCTTCGGGCAATTCCCAACGAGCGAGGCCACTGGCGAGAACGATGCTCACCTGAGAATCCGCAGCCGCCAGCGCTACCAAGAATTGGATCGCGCTCATGTCACCACCGAGGTTCACGTCGAGCACCACGGCAGCAATCTCCGCGTCAGCCTCCAAGGCAGCCAGAGCACTTCGAGCGTCGGTCACGCTCGTCATCTCGTAACCGGCGTCGGACAACAGTGCAGCCGTGAGCATGCCGAGGCGAACCTCGTCGTCACAAACCAGCACCTTGTAGACGCCCTCTATTGCTTCCGATTCCCCCACGTTATCCCTCAGTACCGCTTCCTTGTTCCCCCGTCTGGGAGACTATGGCTTATCCACCGCACCTGCCGCGCGGTTTTTGACGGCCAGGCAATTGGACTCCTGACCTGGCTCGCCGCTAGCGTGCAAACAGACGAAGACCTTGGGGCCCGCTTTGTCCGTGATACCCATGGCCGCTTTTTCACCTTGTGGAAGTTCGTAGCCACATTTCGCGCACATCTGTTTTTGCGCCATGTTCACCGCCTGATAGGCAATGACACTCGCGAGATCGTCGGGATGCGCGATGGCGCGGCGCATCTTCTCCCGCTCCACGTGAACGGAGTTGGCAGCTGACTTCAGGCTCTCCTCGACCTTCTCGGTGGCGCGATCCGCGACGTTCACGGCGTCTTCGAGAATCGTCCGCACAAGGTTCGATACGGGGATGCGCAGCCCCTCCGCCGCACTCTTGAGCTCTTGTTCAAGGATGGCCGGGATCCGAGTGTGCAGAACCCGCTCCTTCTTTTCCTTTTTCGGCTTTCGCCCGGCAGAGCTCTTGGGTGCTTCGTTGTTGTCAGACACTGATCCGACTCTGTGTCACAACGTGACACCTGTCAAACCATCTATGACCGAGAGGGCTCTCGAGTGTGGGCTCCAGCTAAGCTCAAGGCCGACTATTTGCGACAAGATCGTATCCGACGCAGGTTTTTATCGTCAACGACAGCTAATCGCGCTTCACGATGCGAACGATGCCCAGACTGATTCCGCCGAGAACCAACGGAATCGCGAGCCAGGACAGCTTGATGATACCGAGCGATAGCGTTCTTCCTCCCGCGGAACGTGCATACGCCTGGTCGATCAACGCCAGCGCGATGCCCCCCACAACGCACGCGATGGGCACCATGAAGCGGACGAGGAAGGTGCCTCGTTCGCGCTCGAAGCCGCTGTCGTAGGTTCCGCGTCGCGCGTCAGCCTCTAGAGCCGGGCTGGGGCGAGTCCCCGCACTCGCTCCGGGATGAGACGAAAAATGTGGCAGCGGCGACTGGTCCGGGAATGACGGGTTCTTCAGCTCAAGAGGTGCCTCGGCAGGAGCAACCACCGGGGCGTAATTCTGTGGCGGCACCCCCTCGGGCGGACTCCGACCGGCAGACAGGCCCGCAGCAAACGCTCCGCGCGCCGCAGCCCCGGCGGCTTCGTTGCTCACATCGGGCTTGCCGTGACCCGCGTTGCCTGCCGCCCCCCGTGTCTTGGCTTGATCCGATTCGGGCACATCCAACTCGATACCGCCCGCGGTTTCCTCTTCGTCGGCCAACAGGTTGTGTTGGCCCATCGCCGCCTGGCTCACTTGGCTCGGTTTTACCTGAGCCTGCAGTGCTTGACCCGGAACGGTGGCGTCCACCCAGTCCTTAGCAGATGCTACCGGACCCGGCTGACCAGACGGTGTCGCAGACAAAGCGGCGCGCAGATCTCTCCAGAACACGCCGACGTCGGAGTAACGCTCCCGCGGATCCACAGCGAGACCCTTCAGAAACACGGCCTCCACGGCGTCAGTGACTTGTAAACCTTCGGTACGCGGCGAGGGTCGGCGTTGAGGATCCAAAACGGTGCCCATGATGGCGCCCTGGTCGCCCTCCATTACCGAACGACCAATGGACAGCTCGACAATCGTGAGCGCCAAACCCCAGACGTCGGTCCATGGACCGGTTTGACCGTATCGTTTCGGCACCCACTGTTCGGGGGATCCATAGGCAGGGGTAAAGGAGTTGAGATCCTGGGACTGACTGACGTGTCCGATCGCTTGACTGGCTACGCTCTTTGCCTTGGCGATACCAAAGTCGAGGATCTTCACAACCTGCTCCCCGGCGACAGTCGCCATGAATATGTTCTCGGGTTTGATGTCCCGATGCACGATGGCTACCGGCCCCTCGGCGGTAGGAAAGCGATGAGCCCGAGCCAGGGCGTTCGCCACAGGACCCAACATGTGCACGACGCCCTCGAGGCTCAGCTGAGGTAACTGGCGTGCGTTGCGCCGCTCGAACATCTCGTCCAGGTTTTCACCCTCCAACCACTCCAGCGCGATGAAGGGCATGAACGCGCCGTTGGGGGCGACAACCGAGTCGATGTGAAGAGGCCGCACAACCGTGGAGATGCTCGCGGAAAGCTTGAAAAGCATCTCCGCTTCCCCTTGAAATTGCGCACGAAATTTCAGCTTCGCTTCTTCGCTAAGGCCCTCGGGCATCTTCAAACATTTGAGTGCAACCGGTGCGCGAAACCCAGTGTGGTGTGCTCGATACACCACCGCAAAGCCGCCCTCCCCGATCACGCTCTGCACCTGGAACACTCCGGCGAGCACGGTGCCGATGAGACGAAAAGGATCTTCAGACATTCGATAACGCCGGCGCAGTTCGCAACTCGCGATGCGACCACCAGATAGCTGTGCGCGAGACTACCAGATTGAAAGCCTGGCTTAACGCGACCCAATGCCCTTCACGAGGCACATGAGCAACTACCTAGGAGGTCGAGTTCGAGACCCGATCTCAGCCATGCCATGGACGCACAGCCGAGGATCATGAACAGTTGCAGCTGTTTGGTTTTGTCCGGCGTCACCGACAAAGCGGCCGAATCCGCGCTACCCGTCGCTCCCGCAGGACGTCGAGTTGCCGCCGCGCCGTGACAGACCGGATACATTCTCGTGAACCGGCAATTCTCCCGGGACAGTATAATTAATCAAGTCCGAAGCGATTACACGAGGATTCACCAGACAATGCTCAACGACCGGTCCGCCGTTTTTTTTACCGGTGTTCGATCTTTCCGCGGCTAACGATAGTGGTGCGAAATGTCTGTCTTCCTACCACATTGTCGGTGTTAGCTTCGCCGATGCTTTCCGGGCATGAACGACAATTCGTTCACTCGGCGGCGCGTATATTAACGGAGGGTTTTTAGAATGCGGATTTCGCAAACATCGAGCTGGTTGCTTTCACTCGTACTTGTCACAGCTGGTGCTTCCGTAATGAGCGGCTGCAAGGCAGAACTCAAGGTCGCCATGAAAACGCCGGAGGCGCCCCCGCCCCCAGCGGATACTGACGGCGACGGCATCCCGGACGACACAGACGCCTGTGTTACCGAAGCAGAGGACGGCAACGCACCGGATCCCAAGGACGGTTGTCCCAACAAGGATCTTGATGGTGACGGAATCCCGATTCCCACCGAT
>JABSRN010000054.1 GCA_013214025.1 Polyangiaceae bacterium | reverse complement strand
TCAATCAATACGTTCGTGCCGGGCGGAAAGGTCGGCGTTCGGTCGGAGAACGACTTGATGACAAGACCTCAGAAGGGCAGCGTTGGTTAGCCGGAGCCGCGAAGATCAACGAGCTGGCGGAGGACAGATTTGAGTGCGTTACTTGTGATCAATCATGAGCCCGTTGGGGTGAGGGCGGACGGCTTCGCTGTCTCGTCCCCCCTGGCTCGAGCAGAGTATTTCTTGACGTCCTCGCTCCTACGGAACTGCGGCGTCCTCGCGCCTTCGGCGCTGCGGGTGTTCCGACCGGGCCCCCGCTCTGGCCGGCGTCAACTGACACGAACTAAAAGGCTCTAGCTGGACGGCTTTAGCGCAAAGGCCGCCGGCAGCAGTTGGTCGGCAGTGAACGTTTGGACGGCAGACGGTGTCGCGCAAATGACGATCGCGCGGGGGCCGAACTCCGCGATGACCTGGCGGCAAATCCCGCATGGGGTCGTCGGTACGTCCGCCTCCGTGTACACCGCGACGGCCAATAGACTTTGGTGCCCTGCACTGAGCATGGCGGCGATGGCGGCACGTTCCGCGCACAGGGTCGCACCGAAGCTCGCGTTCTCTACATTAGCGCCACATACTATCGTCCCATCGGCGCTGAGCACCGCGGCACCCACGAAAAACTTCGAGTACGGAGCGTAGGCACGCCCTCGAGCCTCTCGCGCCGCGTCGACGAGCTTCTGCTCTTGCTCGGAACTGAGCTCCGTCATGACGCCACTTTCTCCCGGCTTATGGCCACTGCCCAGCGACGAAACAGTTCATGAAAGTGCGGGGATGCCCGCCCGGCGGTCTCCTCGACCTCTTCGTGAGAGAGTTCACTCTGGCCGATGCCCGCCGCAAAGTTGGTGATGCAGCTCACAGCCCCCACCGGCACCCCCAGCGCACGCAGAGCGATCACTTCGCACACGGTGCTCATGCCCACCGCGTCCGCGCCAAGAGTCGCGAGCATCCGGATCTCTGCGGGTGTTTCGTAGTTGGGCCCCCGAACCCCGGCGTACACCCCGGCGTCCAACTCCAACGAGGCGGTCTCGGCGGCACTCCGGGCCAACAGCTGAAGCCCAGCATCGTAGGCATGGCTCATGTCGACGAAACCCTCTGGGCCTTGTAGCGGGCTCTCCCCGCACAAATTGATGTGGTCCGTGATCAGCATCAAACGCCCAGGCGGAAGATCCTGCCTCAGTGAACCGGCTGCGTTACTCAGCAACACAGCCCGACAGCCCAGGCGGGCCAACAGTCCAACACCAAACACCACGTCCGCGACCGGTCTGCCCTCGTAGAGGTGACAGCGGCCCTGGAGACACACGACCTCAGCCGTGCCCAATCGACCCCGCCAGATTTGACCCTCGTGCCCCGGCACGCTGGAAGTCGGCATTCTGGGCACCGCCCCATATTTGACCGACGCCGGGTCCTCCAGCTCCCCGGTCAGGGCGCCCAGACCGGATCCGAGGACAATTCCGACGCTCCCGGGGCCAATTCCGAGCTTTTTCTGAACAAATTGAGCGGCGTTTTCAAGGGAAGGCGAAGGCACTCTCTAAGGTTAGCGTACCCGTGCGCTTTTCCCATACCAGTTGGAAAACGCGTGTTATGTTCCCGCCCCCGAAACGGTCCAAAAACCAAGATTGATTCCCATGGCAACCAAGTTCGCTGAGTTTCTCGACAAATCCAAGATCGACCCGCGCCGCATCCGCGCCGCTTCCCGCGTCATCGAGCGTCTTCGTCCCGAAGATCGCGCGATTCGGCTCGCCAAGCGCAATTCCAAGGGCGCCGACGCCCCGCCCCCCGCCGAAGGCGAGGAGGCTGCAGTCCCCAAGAAGCCCCGCTCTCGCCGTGTTGTCACCGACCGTCTGCTAACCAACGCGACCGAAGGCAAAGCCATCACGGGCGCTGCCAAGACCCGCTTGCTCCGAGCAGTCAACCGCCTTCTTGAACAAAAGAAGAAGGATCCCGTAGAGTTAAAAGCACTCTTCTAGGGCTTCGCCAAATCCATTGGCGGTAATCCTAGCTTCGATGAATGCTGGGGCGGCCCGGGGCATCTCAGCCCTATGCCCCACGCCCTCGCGCCCGCGTATCCCTGGCCCCTCGTCCTGTCGGGCGGCGAGGTTTTGTCAAAGGGCACTCGTGCTCCGATCGCGGTAGCCTCCATCCAGGGGAAGCCATTGAATAACGACGATCTCGTCTCGCGTTGCCAAGCCGGCGACCAAGCGGCCTTCGCTGAGCTATTCCGAACCCACAAGGACCGAGTGGCAGGAATCATCTTTCGGATGACCGGGAACCGCTCCGAGATGGATGATCTGATCCAGGAAGTGTTCCTCCAGGTCCACCGAAGCATCGGTCGTTTCGGTGGCCGGTCGAAATTCTCCACCTGGCTCTATCGAGTCACCGTCAACGTCGTGCTCATGCACCGGCGATCGGCTCGTAGCCGTCCCGTGCTGGTCGAAGACATGGGCATCCACCCCGCCGAGGATCCCCGCGCTCTGCCCGACGAACTCAGTGCCCGAGCCATTCGCGCCGAGCGCTTCTACCTGCTGTTAGACCAACTCAGCGAAAAGAAACGCACCGTCTACGTCTTGCACGAACTCGAAGGGCGCAAGCCTAACGAGATCGCCGAAATTGTCGGCGCACCGATTTTGACGGTTCGAACCCGACTTTTTTACGCCCGCAAAGAGTTCGAAAAACTTATCGAGGCTGACCCCACCCTGTCCGCCCTACCGGACGAAGTCGACTCTTCCGCGGAAGATAGCGGGGTGTCAGACGACGACAATAGCTCAACGACTGCCGGAAGCACTGACCCCACAGGGAGCCGAGCCGATGTCGCCTGAGGAGAAGATCATGAACGCCGTTGCCACCGAGATCCGCAATCAGAAGACCCCCGAGGTCGACTGGAACAAAGTGGAGAGTGAGCTCTTCGACAAGATCGCCCAGCAGGAAACATCTCGGTTTTCCGAGATTGACGAACCCAACACCATCCCCATGGGAGCGTGGGCCATCGCTGCCAGCGTTCTGATAGCCATTTTTGGTTGGACGGCGTTAGGGACATCAGCTGACGATTCCGCCAATACACAGCTGTCCACCACACAAACTCCCGCGATTACGGCTCCGGCGGTTACGGCTCCGGCGATTGCCGCCCCCGCGGTGGCGACACCAACAGCTACCGCTGAAAGCTCCGAACTGTCTGCCGGTCAAGAGTTCCGAACTGAGGTTTCCGCGAAGACCTTTGCCCTCGACGGCATCGCCAGCTGGGAACTCGCTCCCCACAGTGTAGCCAGCCTCATTGAGATCGGCGACATCACGCGTCTACGACTCTTTCACGGAGCGTTGACAGCCACGGTCCATCCCGTTCACCGACCGGAAAGCTTCGTCGTAGAAGCCGGCCAGGCGCGAGTCGCCGTTCACGGCACCGTGTTTCGCGTTGAACTGCAAGGCACCGAATTTCACGTCAACGTCACAAAAGGCGTAGTCAGCGTGGGCCCCCTTGATTCCAAGAGCACGGAAACTGTCGCCATGTTGCATGCCCCCACGCAGCAGCAGTTCGACCTGAATGGCAGACGCCAAGCCCCCAAGAACACGGTGTCGGCCCCCACAGCACGAAAGTCCGCACCGGTTGCCGTGCGCACCCCGGCCCCCTCCACCAAGACCTTCAGTCCGCCCAGCGCAGTCGCAAACGCTGCCCCCCCGACCGCTCTCGCCAAGCCCGCTCCCACGATCCGACAGGGACGGGCCCGCTTCGCTGGAGTGGTCTCCAACTGTTTCGATCGACACACCCGCAACAGCGGCGTCGCCATCCAAGCGGACACCCAAACCAAGCTCTTCATCAACGCCGAAGGACGAGTCTACAAAGTCTTGTTCAGCCCCCCGCTAGCCCCCAGCGTCCAACGCTGCACCAGCCAAGGCCTGAGCGCCGTAGCCTTTCCGAAAGCAGACCAAGGGCATGAGCTCAGCCAATCTGTATCACTCGGCCGATAGCCTCGCCGAAGGCGAGTCTTCGCCCGAGTGAGTCCGCTGTTCGAACGGTGGATGACGATCCCTGCGCCGCCTCTGGCCTTCGGCCAGTCCGGCATACGAGCCGCGCTCGACGCTCTGGCTCTACCGGAGTTTTTCTTCAGGCCCTCGCCGCTCTCGCGGCTGCGGCGTCCTCGCCGCTTCGCGGCTGCGGATTCTTGCGGCGGGGGCCCCCAGCCTATGGATTCTACGGAAGTTCTTGAAACATTCCGGTGAGCGTGAGCAACACTGAGGGTGGCTAACGAAAAGATCGAGGATATCGAGGACGAGTTTTTGGGC
>JABSRN010000053.1 GCA_013214025.1 Polyangiaceae bacterium | reverse complement strand
GTCCAGCCGTGGGGTTCCCATGCGAATTCCTTTCGTGAATCCGCATTCTTCCCCCGACCGCTCGACCGATCACCATCCGTAATGGCTGATCATGATGCCGTAATCCGTGATCACGATGGCCGAAAAGGCTGATCACGATGGCCCGAAATCCGCAGCGCAGGGCCTTGATAAGCGTGTCGGTGTTTTCAGCGAGGAAGAACTCGCCGTGGCAACAGACGCGACTGGCGTCATCGATGAAGGCGATGAGTCTGGTCTGCGTACGTTTGCTGCCGTTTTGCACGTAGGGTCCGTACATGGTGTCGGCTTGCCACATGTCGTTGGCGTGAGCTTTAGCGAAGGCGAGACGGCGTTTGTCCTGCGACTGTTTGTCTGGCTTGAGTAGCTCGAATTGCTTGACCATGCGGCTGAAGGTGGTGCGGCCAACCTGCTCGGGACGAATGAGGCCGCGCTCAACGCAGGCGCGGTAGACGGCGGTTTTGTTGGTGGGTTTGCCGTGGAAGGACGGGAGCACTTGCTCGATGGCATCGAGTAGCAGCTCGGGCTCGACCTTGCGGGGCTGCCCGCGGTCGCTTCGGAGCTTTGGTTTCATGGCGGTGATGCCGTCCTTTTTGTATCGTGAGTACCAGGTTTGGATGGTGCGCCAGGTGAACTGGAGCGCGCGGTCGTGCTCGTCGACGAAGACTTGTTGGCTAACGTGCTCGATGCGTTTTTTGATGCTGTTACCGGGCGCGAACTCGATGGCGCCGAGCACGCGCATTTTGAGATAGGGACTGACGCGTTTCATGAGCGCCTCCTTTTGTTGGAGAGTCGTTGCCAACGTGAGTAGCGGACGCGGCAGGCGCGTGACTATTGACGTCTAGTGTTGTCGGTTCGCAGCGGAGCGATGGCCTGGTGGGCTACGACATCAATGCGGGCCGCGGCAGGGGATTCCGGTAAGCGCTTTTAGGCGAGGAGGGGCGTCTGCATGCGCAGTTGAAAGCCCGAAAACACGCATCCGACACTGGGGAGGACGGCGCGCATATGAGCAAGCAACTGGACGACGGCGGAGGAAGAGTCCGACGCTGGCGGCTCGGAGTGGCGACAGAGTTGAGTCTTGATATGGGGTTGAGCGTGGCGGAAACGGCGCCAGAGTCGATGGATGCTCCGGCCCGATAGTGGGCGGTTGGTGCTAGCCAAGGCGACGCTGCGTGCCGTGCCGGCGGCCGAGTCCTCGACGATCTTGCGCAGGCTGGTGGTGCCGACAACGAACCGCCGGAGAAGATGTGCGAGCAAAACCGAAAAGGTGAGTCCGCAGCCGGAACGGCGATTACGATTGGAACAGTAGAATCGCCGGCCGCGAACGATCTGGTGGTCACCGCTCTCCGAGTAACCGCGGAGAAAGCCGTGCCCAATCAGAAACCCGAACTGTCTGCAGTGCGGGCATTGGAGCGACTTGAGAGCGAGTCACCGCTGGTCAAGCTCGGCCTCATCGAGCGCGAACGGAGTCGGAGTGGCGACAAGCATGGCCGACGAATCGCTCAAGCTACGCCGAGTCCGGATGAACGGCCAAGAACACCGCCCCAGACGCCCCAACGCGACCAAAGTGCGCCCGTACGAAATCGCCCGCCTACGATCGGAGTCTTGTCACGATCGGGGCAGATCGTGTGACCAGTAGTCGGTCTCTAACACCTACGAGCCGCCTCGGTGCGGAAAGGCCCCGACAGAGGAGAGGCTTTCAAATTGTGGGAGCGTGCCCGGGGGGTAGACGACGCGGTGCGGTGACGGTGCCAGTCGCGCGCGGGCCCCTGGCCCTCCCACGCACTCCTTGGGGGCGGAAAGCCCTCAGGGGAGTCGGCCGTTTAAACGCTATACGGACCTCTCAAAGTCGATTTAGGACCTCTTAATCGAAATACTGCCAAAAAGGTGGGGCGTGTCTGACGCAGAATGGTGTCTGCGGTGCGGATAGAAGCCGGGAATGTGGTAGTACAAAAGGACGATGACGGACGCGGTGAAAAAGCTTTACGAGGCAGCACGAGGGCTCAGTGTTGATGAGCAGCTCCAGCTCGGCGAAATGCTTGTGGCCGCGAACGACGACGACTTTGATGCTC
>JABSRN010000052.1 GCA_013214025.1 Polyangiaceae bacterium | reverse complement strand
GGGTAGCGAAAAGAGATTTCTCAGTGGGGCAGTTGAGGGTCAGATAGAACGGATTGTGCCTCGTATTGGTACGCTGTATTTCGGACCGGCTAGTCTCAGCTGCGCCTCAACATGAGTTCCCCGGCGGGTTGCAGGCTGTCGGATAGCGCTGCGGCGGCAAAGTCGATGAAGGCGCGCGTTTTTGCGGGCAAGTGGTGGGCGGATGGGTAGACCAGAGAGACGTGGGATTCGACGCCGCAGTAATCCGGCAGCACCGCCTGGAGTCGACCTTGGGCCTCTGAGTCTCGGACGATGACCCACGGCAAGCGGGCGATGCCTTCGCCTCGTAAAACCAGCCGGTGAAGAAAGCCGTAGTCGTCAGCGCAGACGGCACGTTGCAAGCGCACCTCCACTTGTTTGCCCTCACGGGTGAGCTGCCAGCTGGCGTTGGCGGAGCGACCAAAAATGAGACAGCGGTGGGCTTTCAAACTTTCCGGGGTGTCGGGTGTGCCGTGTTTTTTGAGGTAGACGGGGCTTGCGAAGAGGCGGGCACGACTGGTGACGAGTCGTTTCATGACGAGTGAGGAATCTTGCAGGCGCCCCGCGCGAATCGCGATGTCGAAGCCTTCGGCGGTCATGTCGATCTGGCGATTGCTAAACGAGATCACGAGGCGAATGTCTGGGTAGTGCGCTTGAAAGTCTGTCAGTACTTTGGCGAGTAGATCGCCGCCAAAGTCGATTGGCGCAGTGATGCGTAGGGTGCCGCCGGGTTGGTGGCTGCGCTCAAGGGCGAAACGTTCGGCGTCTTCGAGTTGTTCAAGAGCCCGTATCGCGCGATCGTAATAGGCGCGTCCGACTTCGGTGAGGCTGAGGCTTCGGGTGGTGCGAGCGAGCAGCTGGGTGTCCAAGCGCGCCTCGAGTCGGCTGACGCTGCGACTGATGGATGACTTGGGTCGGCGCAATACGCAACCCGCAGCGCTGAAGCCCTTGGCGTCCACCACCGCGGCGAAGACCATCACATCGTCCAATGATTGTTCCACTATCAGAACAATATGTTGCGAAAATCATATATTGTTAAGCGCTGGGAACGGTACAGACTCGAGGTGGGCCCAAGATATAACCGGGCCGAAGGAGTAAGCGTTATAAAAAGTATAATAAAAGTCAGAGCTTACGTGGCATTTAGTGCTGGGCGGCTGACTCACTCTGTTCGGAGCGAACGGTTTCCTGAACTTCCTGCCCGCCCCCGAGCTCTCGGATGGAGGAGGAGCGTTCTTGGGAGCCTTAGGCGCCACCAGCTACATGTTCCCGCTCATCAAGAGCACGGAGTTAGCGGTGGGGCTCCTCCTGCTCAGCAATCGCCTAGTGCCCTTCGCGCTGACCCTGATTGCTCCTGTACTAGTGAACATCGTGGCCTTTCACCTAGTGCTCAGCCCCACCGGAGCAGGAGCCGGCATCATGCTAACAGTGCTAACGATCGGCCTCGCCTACACCTACCGCCAAGCCTACGCGCCGTTGTTTACGTCGCAGGTGAGTGAGGAGGCCGCCGAACTCCGCCCCGCCCACGCGTGAGGTGTCCGCTGATCGAGTCCCAGTTGACGATCGCTACGCCGCCCACCGCATGACCTTCGGTCAGTCCGGCATACGAGCCGTGGCCGACGCATGGAGTTGACCTGATTTAGTGGACGGTTTGTTTATGCTGCCAATGCTGACAGCTGAGCTCGCAACTCGAACTCGTCCGGGCTGATGTAACCGAGCGTCGAGTGGCGACGCAAGGGGTTGTAGAAATTGTTGATGTAGTCAT
>JABSRN010000051.1 GCA_013214025.1 Polyangiaceae bacterium | reverse complement strand
CGGACCTTTCACCACTATGGCAAGCTCAAGAATCCTCATGCTGCTGTTGTGCGAGATCTGACAGCCTTGTTGAATCTCGGTGCTGTTCGCCCCGAACTTGATGAGAATAGTAAGGTTATTATTCTGTCGATTCGCCTCGAATGGCCGACAGAAATTACTGAGACGAAGTTCTTTGAACGAGTGAAAGAACTACCGACGGCAAAGACGAGCAGCTTTCTGTTGGATTGAGAGAATACCCCGCGTTGCGGGATCCTGCTGGCACCAATACTGATTGGAAGCGGGTTGGCCGATACACACGAACCGCCCAATCCCGCTTGAAGCTGTCACTGCTTCGCGGTGCAGCTTAAGCCCTCATTAGGCGGAGGCTCGGATGGGCGGCGGGAATGGCCCAGCCCCCGCGAGATTCAGCCAGGCCGAGTGGGGAGTGCACCCATCGCCAGAAAGAGCAGCGGAACAGTCACGAGTGCAACAAAGAATGATGCTCGCCGTAGCGCGGATGACGTCCGCGTCCGAAATGTAAAAGCTGCCTGTCAAGGTTCGGCCTCGGTGATCCCGCTCAGTCCGGCCTAAGTGATCCGAAAATGTGCGCGCTGGGATTGGGACAATACGCCTTTGAGCCCAGAGCACAGTTCGGCTGGGGTGATCCTGGAGTGGTTAGTTCGCCCGCTTGCGAACTTTCTTTTTGCGGGTTGGGTTTCTGAAGGATTGGCCTTCAAACGACAGGACAGTCGCGTCGTGCAGCAATCGGTCCATTGCTGCGGAAGCCATCAATGCGTCTCCGAACAGCGAATGCCATTCATCCGCCGCCCGGTTGGATGTGATCAGCAGTGAGGAGTGTTCGTAACGACAGCGGATGATCTCATAAAGATCGAGCGGCTCGTCGTTGCGCAGATTGTGCAGACCGACGTCGTCGACGATCATTAGACTTGGCTTCTGGTACTTCGCCATCAGTCGGTCGTAGCTATTGTCAGCACGTGCTGCTCTGAGTGATGAGAACAGTTTCTGAGCACTGATAAAGAGCACGTCCAGACCCATGACACACGCCCGGTGCCCGATGGCTTGGGCAATGTGGGACTTTCCCGTCCCAGTGTCCCCCAGGAGCAGAGCGTTTCGGCGCCGTTGGACAAAGCTGCATGTCGCGAGATCGACTACCTTGTGTTTTGGGATGCTCGCGTTGAAGTTAAAGTCAAAGTCCTCAATGGTTTTCTTGTGCTCAAAGCTCGCCTTCCGTAATCGCGTCGCTAGTTGGTTGGAATCGCGACGCTCCACCTCGTCTTGGACCAACCGGAATAGAAATTCCGGATAGCTTAGCTTCTCATCGACCGCTTGGTTGATCCGCAGCTCAAGCGAGTCCAGCAATCCCGACAATCGCAGCTTCTTGAGCAAGGGTACTAATTCGTCAATTGGGCTCATATGTTTCCTCCATTTGTTGTTCCAGCATTTGTGTGATGTCTCGCGCATAGCGAGGGGGCTCGTTCATATTGTTGGCTCGTGGAGCGCTCGGGATGGGAAGCGGCTGCGTTTCCAAACCGTGAGTCAAGATCCGCTTGAGCGCGCGGTATTCGTAGTTGGCGAAGAAACTCGCTCGCTTGCAGGCTGCCTCGACCCGGTACGGCGGGAAGCCTTCGACGTAGGTCACGATGTGTTGCACTTTCCGCAGCTGCTCGAGAACGTCGTCGGAATCGAATACTTCACGGACATACTTGCCCGTCTCGGAGCCGATGCGGTCAGCGCGGTCGAGCCAGTAGCTCCGGCTTCGGTGCCGCAGTTCCCTCCGTCCTTCGGGCAAGTGTTCTTCGACCGTGACGCGATCTCCGGACCGCCCGCGCTGATGCGTAGCTACCCGAGTGCTATCAACGTAGATCTGGACGCTCTTGAGCGTGGCGCGCACCCATGCTTTCTTTCCCACCCAGCGCCATGGCACCGAGTACAACGCCTGCTCAAAGTGGACGTGAGTATCCCTGTGGACAGTGACGCTCTTCCAGATCACCGGCTCAAATCGAACGGCAGGAAGCGCACGGAGTTTCGCCTGCTCGATATCCTTGAAGACGACCAGTGGCTGCTTCCGTGTCGTGCCGTGAATACGCAGACCAGCGGTTTCAGTGCACCAAAGAGCTAAGCGACGCTGAAGTTCGTCGGCATCAAACTCCGTCCCGTAGACCAGAAAGAAGCTCCTCTTCACGTATTTGACGGAGGACTCGACCTTTCCCTTTTTCTCCGGGGAGTACGGTGGTGCTGGATCGATTTTGAAGCAGTAGTGCCGTGCGAGTTCTCGATAGCATCGGTTCAATGCCACGGTGTCGTCCGGCGAGAACGCGGCGCGAATCACCGCCGACTTCAAGTTGTCCGGAACGACTACCTCCGGAACACCTCCAAACCACTCGAATGCGTTGATGTGGAGCGACAGCCATGTGTCGATCTTTTGGTCGAACACGATTTCGCAGTAGACGTGCCGCGAGTAGCCGAGGATCATCACGAACACCCAAGCTTTCCGCAGAGTCTTCTTTACGGGATCGAACAGCTTGCCGACGTATCCGAAATCCACTTGAGCGGTGTGCCCAGGCAGCGTCTCTACCGGGATCGCTACGTCTTCTGGCTGTACTCCTCGCTGGCGTTTGAAGCGGAGACAAGCGCGCTTCACAGCAGAGAGGCTTCCGGAAAACTCCGGCTGTTCGCGTTTGAGCCGTTCGTAGATAGCCGTCGGTTGCGCGTTGTCCTCACTCCACGCATGGATTGTGCCTAGCCATAACTGCACGGTGGATTCTTGCTCAGCGGGACAACCGTCTCCCATCACTGCCGTCACTCCGCGTTGCAGTTCCTCCTCCGTCGGAAGTTCCGCGGTTGCTCCCTTCAGAAACCCAGCGGTCACCAACGCCAAGCGATATGAACGCTCTGTGTTCGGACTGATCCCGAGCAGCCGAGCGACCTCGTGACACTTGGTTCCCATCCGGTGAAGACGCACCAACTCTTGCAACTGAAACATCGATATCCTTCGCATCGGCCCTCCCAACTGCGCGCTGCCGCGCGCTTGTTGGACTGAGCCTGCCTGACCGAATCGGCCCCCGAGAGCGCCACTGCGGCCGCAATGTCGATAAATGGGGGACGATCACCCCAGCCGAACTGAGTTGGATCACCCCAGCCGGACTGAGTTGGATCACCCCAGCCGAACTGAACTCGGATCAGTTAGCCCGAGCTGTGACACGGAGGCGAGCGTCATCAATGCCGCTCGCTCCTGGGGCAGCAACGGCAGCCCCACTGATGCTTTCGCACTCGCCACGACCAGTGCGATCTTCTCAGGCTTTAGCAGCCCCCGGCCGATACCGTGTAACAAGTCTTCCGCTT
>JABSRN010000050.1 GCA_013214025.1 Polyangiaceae bacterium | reverse complement strand
TCCGGCCCGATGACAACCGCGGCAAATTTGTACTCATCGACTTCGTCCGGATCGCCCTGTTCGTCCCGGGTAATGACGACCTTCAGTGTGACCTCGTAGTCCCCCGCCGGAACATCGACGTGACGGATACGCCCCTCGTCGTCGGTCCTGCCGTCGAACCCCTCGGGGCCGTCGATGATGTACTCCGTATCGACATGGTGGCGGCGCCCCGTTTTCTCCCGCAGCTCGAGGAATATCTGGTTCACCTTCGGCACCAGCGAGCCCAAGTCGGGTGGCGGGTTGCCGATGACGAGATCACCCTGGACGAGCTTGATGATAGCGTCGCCAACCTCGGTCAGGCCATCGAGGCGGAACGCACCGTCCGGACCTAGGCTGCGCAGAAAGCGTTCGCCGGAGGGCAGGGTAACGGACACCTTGCCGCCAGTGAGTGGGTTCCCTTGAGGATCAACCACCTCGATAGCGATGAAATGCGCGCCTCCGCCAAACCCGGGTGGGCGCAAATCTGCGTCGAAGTCGATGACCTCCACTTTGACGCCGTCCTCCTTCCGGATGCCGTCTACGCGTGCCGAGCCCGTCTTATCGAGCACCTTCAGGAATTGCTGTCCGTCAGCGGTAGTGATCTTTACCTTCTGGCCTGCGAGGGGCTCGCCCGTGGTGTCTTTAACGTCGACGGCGAAGAAGAACTGCCCGCCGTCACGATCCCCCTCACCATCCCCCCGACCACCAACCAACCCACCAGCGCCGTTCCCATCATTGTCGTCATCCTTCGGCGCGCCCGATCGCGCAATGCTCTGGGCCTTGCTAGCGATCTTCCACGTGCCCGTTTTCGGGATCGCCGGATCCGGCGCAGGGATGCTCGGGTTCATTGCCGGGACCACTGCGGCGATGAACGTGCCCTCCGTGGCTACGGTCGCGATGGTTTGCCCCGCGTCGGTGGTTACCGATTCGCTCAGTGTTGGTTTGGTGATGAGCAAATCCAACTTGACGACGGTGCCGGGGGCATCAAACCCTGGGGTGCTGTAGGCTTGGCCGATGCCTTGGAGGGCGGCCATCAAGATGTCGGCCTCCAGGATTACGGATTTGCCCTCCACCTTGATCTTGTGGGGCGCCATGGCCTGGACCGGCAGCTTGACCGGCCCCGCCATCCAATTCCAAGGCGGATCCGGGACGAGCTCAATCTCGTCCCCGTCGACCAAGAATTCGTCCATGACCCCCGTGTCGTACTGGGCCTAGGGCGCGCCGTCGAGTCCAGTCGGTGGCGGCATTGTAGCGATTACAGTCGGCGCCCTTCAACGCTCAGCCGCCAGTTACGTCGCCTGCCACGCCGCCTGCCACAGCAGCTCCCGGCTGGAGCGTACAGCCGCAGACGTGCGCTCCCGACGGGCCTCCGTTGGCACTCATTATTTCTCCCATATCGGACTGCGCCGGCTCTCCACGTCGTGCCGCGGGGAAGGCCGAGTCCTCCAGTGGACGGAACTCACCTTCGGTTAAGCTTCGCCGGCGTAGTGTCTCAGACTCACTTCGTCCGCACCCGGTGATGGGCAGGAGAAAACCTAGGCGAAACTCCCAGCGTTATGGCCATATCCTTGCGGCCACGAGGCCTTGGTGGTAGCCGGGCCCAGTACAAATACACCTTGAGTTCAGAGTTATGCGGCGCCTACCAGAGTTCTTCCGATCCTTAATTGTTACGGCTTTTGTATTGTTGGTTTTGTCCCCGGCGGGCGCTAGCGCCAAAAAGGACGAATGCCCTTGGGGCTACGAGCAAACGATGATGCTGCAGCACGATCGCTGGTCGTCGCTGAAACTGTTCGAGGAATTTCAT